>DUEZ01000076.1 GCA_011174825.1 Anaerolineae bacterium
AGCAAGATGTCGGCTTCGCCTGTGGCCACGCCATATCCTGCGCGTTGGATACGCTCAATAATTTTCGCTTGATCGATGGTTGAAGGATCAAACTCAATACTGGCGCGTTCAGAGGCCAGATTGACACTCGCTGTACGGACACCATCGAGTTTCTTGAGGTTTCTCTCGACAGTGGCGACGCAGTTGGCGCAGGTCATACCGGTGATCGGCAGCACAAGATGTTCGGTCTTCTCTGACATACAACAAACCTTCTGCTTGGTTGAGAAACGTTTTACTTCACCGGTGGATAGTTGATCTCGGTCAGCGTCGCTTCTATTTGTTCCTCCGACGCTGGAGGTTCAAACTCTACCGTCACTTCTCTAGTCACCTGGGAGGCGATTACATTGGAGACACCGAGTAGATCTCCCAACTCCATCTGGATCGTGTGGACACAATGCCCACAGGAGATGTTCGGAACGTTATAGGTTACGGTTGTCATTTCTTTGAACTCCTTATCATGATTTAGCTATACCTTTGAAGCCATTGAGTAGACCTCTGTGATCTCTTTCAGCACGCGTTCCCGCTCTTCAGGGTCTTCGCCCCGCACGGCCGTGATCAAGCAGGAATGCAGGTGATCGTGAAGGATGTTCTCGCTGACCACCCCTAACGCGGCCTGAACGGCTTGTATCTGGCGAATGAGATCGATGCAATAAGCGTCATTTTCGACCATGCGCTGGATGCCGCGAACATGACCTTCGACGTTCTTCAGTCTGCGTAGTGTGTCTTCCCTGTCCATCTCATCCCTCACTTATACCCCCCCCCAGGTGGGGCGGGTATTCATATTCTAACTTAATTTATCCGAATTGTCAAATGGGGATCGTAAATGGAGAGAAAAACGATACCTCATCAGCTTTCTAACAAAACACTCAGCGTGATTAACCAACCTCCCCGCGAGCTTGAAGCTCACGGGGAGGTTCATGCCCTCCAACTTAGAAAAATGGATTTTATTTTTGATAAATGAATCTACCTATTTGTGTTAGACACCTTGTTAACGCCACAGTTTTGCAGGCGTTTCGAAACATGCTTGGGTGCTTGGATCAATATAGATTTCGTAGAAATCTTCGGGTGATAAATCGCTCACATCCTCCAACAGATGGAGGCGATCCGAAATGAATTCATGATCAGCTTCAAGGCCCGTTTTGTATTTTTCTGGCGACCATAAGTGCAGGGATGGGGAAGGCTCTTTATAATTTTGGGGACAGATAATGAGTGCGTCATCTTCCCTTTCGTGTTTGCCACCCGAGAATACCGTGACACCTATATCCTTAAAGAACAGCACAAGATCAAAACGAAGATATCTGATCGACTCTGCTTCAGCATATAACCAGATCTCGGTTGGCTGCCCAAATGTCGCCAATGACCCAGATAGTGAATAGTCAAACGATGGCATCACCCATCGGCTACTGATAATTATGTCCTCAACGATCCCCTCGATAACAATGATGTCGGGTTCTATGTAGCCAATACCAAAATCCCACATTGATTCTGGAGTCACAAATTGGAAAGTGTAACGCGCCCCTCTGCCAAGTGTATATACACCATAATTACCCAATGGGGTTAATAGACTATTCACCTCCTTCCAGGAAGTCTCACCAGGAGTGATCCCCCACCAACAGGGCAAGTCACACCCACCATTGTTCTGGTATAGACTGAGGAGCACATCTTCGGCTTCTTCTGGGGACAATTTTGGCATCATTGTCAGGGTGGGTGTACGCGTCGGTCGCGGAGTCCATGTTGGTCTTCGAGTCGGGGTTAGAGTGGACGCGCGGATGGTAGATGACGCTGTGATTGGCAACGCTGTCCATGTGTTGATGGCGCGTTCCGGAGTGGAAGTTCCAACTTGGATATCAGACGTAGTACAACCGGCCATCAATAGAATGTATGCACAAATGAGGTGATGCATTACAGAACGTTTCTCCATGATTGAGCACCTCAATTACAGAATGAGTCTTCTCGTTCGTTCTTGGAGGCTATGGTGTGATTGTAGGTCTACATATTGATTATAAATTAACCAACCTCCCCGCGAGCTTGAAGCTCGCGGGGAGGTTCATATCTCCAGATGTAATGGCGCACGGGCAGGGACGATCACCTGCATCTTCGACCGTGCGCCCCTACGACATTTACCGCTGCTTCTTGCACGTCAATCCGATTAGGTCGATTGCAACATCACCCCTGCCCTCTCCCCGGATGGAAGAGGAAGAAAAAAGTCGGGCATGGGAGCCCGACCTACTTTTATTTCCACCCTCACCCCTGCCCTCTCCCAAAAAGGGAGAGGGAGACGTCCACCCTCACCCCTGCCCTCTCCCTAAGGGGGAGAGGTTCCCATTTGCGCTGCTCTCTCCTGCTCCGCCCGTTCCCGAAGCTGCTGGCGCAACGTTTTAATGTCCTCGGGCACAAGATAGGCCGCAACGGCAAACAATATGGAATCTACGATCCAGGCTGAAATACAGATGATCAAGATCGCATTGTGCAATGACGATCGTACCGCGATCAAACCTGCCAGGAACGGGGCCAATGCCGCACCTGCATTTTCGATGAAATATTGGACCGCCAAGGCAGTGCTTCGTACCTCTGGAAGTGTGATGTCATAGACCGATGAGATCACATTGGGTGAAGCAAAGGGGATAAAAAGCGCCGTGGCTAAGAGCATGATCAGGAACAGGGCTTGGTTCTCTACAGGGATGTTCATGGTTACAAATAATAAGATCGCCCCGAGAAGCACCGCAACGGTGGATACCAACAGACGGCCTCGCGGCGTCCGCTTGAAAAAGAAATCACCTATAGAACCACCTACAAAGTAGCCCACTGCCAGGACCAAGACGGCTGGGACCATGGTCATCAGGACCGCATTTTCCGTGTAATTCCGTTCTGTCTCTAAGTAGCGGAAGAACCAGTAGGTGATCACATTCCAAGGGAAGACACCGAAGAAGCCTTGTGCGAAGAGAAGTAAAAGGCTCCTCTTCCGGAAAAGTCCTACGGCAATGTTTTTGTCGAAGCGGTAAACCCCGATCTTGTCTAGATCCTCAAGCTCTGGTTCAGCCTTGCCTCGTGGCGCTTCGCGCACCTTGGTGTAGATCAGCAGCGCGAGCAGTAAACCGAGCGACCCCGTGATGTAAAACACGCCTCGCCAGCCCACGAGCCCGCTCAACATCGTGGCTGCGAACAATCCGATCATGTAACCCAACGGCATGCCCAGTTGCAGCAAGCCATAGACCTTTCCACGCATGGAGGGACCGAAGTAGTCGGCGATCAGGCTGTAGAGGCCTGGGTAGCTGGAGTCATCGATACCCGTCGAGGCACGACTGATTAAGAATGTAGGGTAAGTCGGAGCGATGGCGCTTAACCACGTCGTAGCACCCCAAATCGCTGAGGCCAAGGCAAGCAGCTTCGGTCTTGCAAAGCGATCGTACAAGTAGCCCCAAACGGGGTAGAGGATAGCTGATACAAGCAACGCCCCTGTGAACACCGCACCCATCTGCGCCTCATTGATCCCGAAGGTCTCCATGATCGGTGTGGTCAAAGGACTGATGAGCAGCTTATCGGCTTGATGCAGTAGTATGAATGCAAAGAACAGCGAGACGACCAACCAACGGTATCGTGATTTCGACGACATCGGCTACTCCTCTTGCGATTTAGTCTTCATTTGGGGGTTGGTGAATAGCATGTCCGCCTTCAGCCGAGGGACGATCTTTCAACAAGTCCACCCCATGAGGCAAAGCCGGCAGTATGATTGTGAGGTTCTCTTCAACAGCGCGAGGGCTGCCAGGCAAATTGACGATCAGCGTCTTCCCTCTGATTCCAGCAGCAGCCCGTGACAACATCGCATGGGGCGTCACCTTCAAACTCGCTGCTCGCATGGCTTCGACCAATCCTGGGGCGAGTCGGTCGATCACCGCCAGTGTCGCCTCGGGTGCGCGATCACGCGGCGAGAAACCAGTCCCTCCTGTGGTTAAGATCAGGTCAACATCACCCGAGGCCACCCAACGCTTCAAGTGTTCCTCGATCTCTGCTTGATCATCGGAAACCACATCGAAACGGATGACGTCCCAACCTTGATCCTCGATCAACTTTCTTAGCAAGGGACCTGAACGATCCTCATATTCACCTCGAGCTGCCCGATCCGAGATCGTGAGAATTCCGACTCTCATTGGATCACCTTCCCCAGGATAAAAAGATCCATCACCTCGCAGCCTAGACTCTCGTAAAATCCGATCGTTTCACGGTTATCTTTGGTGACCAAAAGATAGTACTTCAGGCAACCTTTACCTCGCAAGCGGTCCTCAATCCGTTCCATTAAAACCCGCCCTACACCTTCACGTCTTCGCGAGGGCTCAACGGCCAAGTGGTAAATCATCCCCCTTCGTCCGTCAAAGCCTCCCAATACAGCTCCAATGATATGATCATCCTCTTCAGCGACCAAAAAGAGATCCGCGTCTCGTTGTAGCTTCTTGCGGATCTCTTTGGGGTTGTCTGACGGCGACATCCGTATTTGCGGGGCGCTGTTCCTCCAGAGATTGAGAACAGAATCAAGGTCTTGATCGTAATTAAATTGCCGAACAATCATCCTCGCTCCCGGCGTCTTGTTGTGATGCGCGACCTGCAGAACTGCAGATCGCGATATCATGAGTCTGTGTTCTTTCTACCGGCTAAGGGCAAAGATTAACTGCACATCCTCATCCGAGCCGTTATTCGGCTTCACCTCCTACCATAATCTTCCACTCCCCATGAATACCATCCTCCGTCACACCAAAATAATATCGAATCCCTTGAGGCGACTTCTGTACCAAGTCGTAGCGCTTCCCCTTCCCTCGCTTCTGAACACGTAAGACCCCCAGATCGCCTTGCCACGAGACTTGTGCTTCCTTTATCTCTTTTGGCAAGGCAATGTACTGAGAGATGGCGTAGTGCCAAAGTCGTCGCGCTGAAGTTCGAGTGACGTTCTTAACCACATTCCCATTTCTCAGATCACGCATTGTGTAGTAAGAGACACCATTTCTCTTCTCAACATCAACGATCTCCACTCCCGTCCGAGGGGGGTGTATCCCGACCTCGGTTGTGTCCACTCTCTCCTCAATTTTGGGCTCAACAACCAGTTGGCTGACAGTCGTTGGAGACCCACGAAGCACAAGCTGTACGATCTCATCTCGCACTGCGAGACCCGTGTCGGCTTCATCACGCACATAGATTTTATTGTCATCAACAGCATAGGGCGGGTCTTCTCCGCGAGGCACGAGGACCCGAATCACCTTCTTACCTTGCGTTTCTTGACCATCCACTTGACAAACCAACGGAGGGCTGATGCGTTTGCTCAGTTCCTCTTCCAGTCGACGAATTGAGACGGATGGTTTAGCGATCGCTATCGGCGCCTTCTTTGGATCACTGCTGATACCAATATACAACGTGCCTCCGTTTCTATTCGCGAAAGCACACACATCAGCGATGATGGCATATAAACGACCTCCACGAACCGACATACTTTCATGGAAGTCCTGGATAATACTGGGACCCTCCTCCCTCGCCTGCTGGATGAAATCGAACTCCTCATCCGATGCGGGCCAATGCGGTCTGGTACGGGCGAAATCATTCCCCAAGAACAGTTCCTTTAGCGCATCAAAGGAAATCACTGGGAGATTGACCTTTGTTGCCCGAGCACCCACACCTAACTGCTTCTTATTTTTGGGATCCGTTCGCAGCCGATGTGCGTCCGAACCCTGAATACAATGCATTCTTCGTGGGTATTCCGGTTTCGTACCATTGAAGAAGTTAGCCGTTGAACGCCGGCCTTTCTGGCCCAGATCGGTGACTTCCAAAGCGTGAAGGTGAGGATCCTGTGTGTAAGCGATCTTCGTCTGACCGCCAAAACCATAACCCCGCATAGCGACACCATGGGTTGAATTTGCGTGAGCAGCGATGGCCAAACCGCCTGCTTCATCAATTAGGCGGTACGCTGTTAACACATCACTCGTCGCCCCGACCGTCATAGATCCATTGTCCAATTGATCCGAAGGGATATTCAAGCTGAGAAGGATATGCTCAATTTCACGTACGGGCGTTTCGGGCGGGAAAACTCCCAAGATATGAAAGCCAAGGGTCGCGGTAAACTCAAATCCTGGCAAAACGAGTATCTTCTTTAACAAACGGCGGTATTCACTCAGTCTCGTTCTCTCTTCATCGGTTATTCGACCTGATCGCTCAAGGAATTCCAATTGTTGGATCTCCTCCTGCATTATTCGATAACCTGCGACCGTGTTGTGATCGGTAAAGGCGATAATATCCAGGTTTCTAGCTTCGCTTCTGTACAAGATATCCAAACAGGAAACATCCGGCTCCTGATAATCGCTTGAAGCCGGAGTATGTAAATGTAAATCCATGAGACGCCATTGGCGTGATTTAGGTCGATTCTTACTCTTTGCCACAATAATTATCTCCCCCCTAAAGGGATTTATCCTTATTCTACCCTGCCCGATCCTCACCAACTGTTTCTTTGATAACCTCTACCAACTGCTCGGGTGTGTAAGGTTTGAGCAGGAACGCGTCAGCTCCTGCGGCCATACATTGATCGGACACATCCATCCCTGAGGACATAATAATCCGTGTCTCCGTAAGCATGGGATCAGCCCGAAGTTGAGCCAACAATTCCAAGCCGTCCAAGTCGGGGAGGAAATAATCCATGAGAATAAGATCGGGGCTTTCGGCCTGGATAGTCCCAATAATCGCTTGCCAATCCTGCACCTCAGCAACTTCATATCCATCCATTTCCAGCAATGTCCTGAGCAGGTAAACCATGGTTATATCATCGTCGATGATGAATACTTTGGGCACTTCAATTACTCCTCCAACGTTTCTACTAGTACGATAACATGATTATCACGATGAAACCCCAAGAATGAAAGTCATCCTGAGCTTTTTCCTGAGCCAGCCGAAGGACCGTCGAAGGATGACGGATAACTATAGCACGCACCCTTCGAACCTTCGACAGGCTCAGGACAATGCAGGCTCAGGGTGCTTTTTTTGATATTATGCATCAAATCTTGGTCGATAAAGCACTATTCAACACAAACTAATTCGGTTTCTTCTTACTCCTACTCGTGCTTGCTTTCCGTTTCTTTTCAGGCTGTGCTTTTTTTCGCTTGGGTTTCGATCCATCGGTTTTAGCGGCTGTTACGGAGACCTTTTTCGCCCTCCTCTTCGCAGCCTTACTATCCAACGCTTCACTGATCGCATCAGCAACAGTGTCGATAAAGATGAAGTTCATCTCTTTACGGACTTCTTCTGGAACATCTTCTAGATCTACTTCATTTCGGCGCGGAAGGAGGACCGTCGTCAAACATGCCCGATGCGCCGCTAAGACCTTTTCTTTTATCCCCCCAACCGGGAGGACTTTGCCACGCAAGGTTACCTCGCCTGTCATCCCGATGTCTGAACGGACATAGCGACCGGTGGCCAGTGAGGCAAGCGCCACAGCCATTGTCACACCAGCTGAGGGGCCATCTTTCGGTTGCGAGCCTGCAGGCACATGAAGGTGGAGATCGTGTTTGTCCCAAAATTCGTCGGGGATCGCAAGATCATCAGACATCGAACGAATGTGTGACAGCGCTGCTTGTGCCGACTCCTTCATAACCTGACCCAAGGACCCTGTAAGCAGGAACTGTTTTGAGCCAGGCATCGCTGTCGCTTCGATGAACAGCACATCGCCACCTGTTTGTGTATAGGCTAATCCGGTAGCCACGCCTGGCAAGGAAATCCTCTCAGACACCTCCTCGATTCCGAGGAAACGAGGCTTACCCAGGAACTCGCGCACCAAATCTGAGGTGATGACTATTGTATCGGTTTTCCCCTCCGCAATTTTCGTGGCCACTTTTCGACAAATTCGGCCGATCTCGCGCTCCAGATTTCGGACTCCCGCCTCTCTGGTGTAAGAGCGGATGATCTCTTGCAGAGCTTCTTCTGAAAACTCGACTTCTTCTGGTTTTAAACCATTCTCACGTATCTGGCGGGGAAGTAAATAACCTTGGGCGATGGTTGCCTTCTCGCGATCGGTGTATCCAGATAATCGAATCACCTCCATCCGATCAAGCAGCGGGGCGGGAATAGTTTCCACCCAGTTGGCTGTCGTGATGAACATGACTTGTGATAGGTCGTAGGAAACCTCGAGATAGTGATCCCTAAATTCACGATTCTGCTCTGGGTCGAGGACCTCTAGGAGGGCCGAGGCCGGATCACCGCGAAAATCCCGTCCCAACTTATCGACCTCATCAAGCATAAACACCGGGTTGCGTGATTCTACTCGCCGTAAAGCTTGAAGGATACGACCGGGCATCGCGCCGATATAAGTACGACGATGCCCTCGAATCTCGGCCTCGTCGTGCACCCCACCTAAAGATATTCGGACGAACTTCCGGCCTGTGGCATGTGCGATCGAGCGTCCTAATGATGTTTTCCCTACGCCAGGAGGACCGATGAAGCACAAAATCACTCCTTCTCTCTCACGACGGATCTCGTCTTCTTGCACCACTTCTAACTCGTCTTTACGCTCAATCTTCAACTTGCGGATCGCAAGATACTCAAGGATGCGCTCCTTGACATCTTTCAATCCGTAGTGGTCATCATCCAGCACTGCTCTTGCATTCGCAAGGTCGAGATTGTCCTGCGTCCCTTTCTCCCACGGGACAGATACCAACCAATCGAGGTAGGTTCGAATGACACCATATTCTGCTGCCGCGGTTGGTAAACGAGCTAGGCGATCGAGCTCTCGGCGAGCTTGCTTCTCCGCCTCCTCGGGCATGTTCGCTTCTTCCATCCGCTTACGGAATTCCTCAACCTCGGCCGCCTGCTCGTCCTCCTCTCCGAGCTCACGTTGGATCGCCTTTAATTGCTCGCGCAAGAAATATTCCCGCTGGACTTTCTCAATTTCTGTACGCGCTTCCTGCTGTATTTGCTGACCCAGAGAAAGAACCTCCACCTCACGGCTTAAAATATTGTTGAGGCGTTGCAGTTTGGCGATGGCAGAATCTTCCTCCAACATCCCTTGGGCCTCTTGGAGTTCCATCCGTTGATAGTTGGCAATCGTGTACGCCACATGGAGTGGGTCATCGAGCAACAAAACGCTGGCAAGAATTTCCTGTTGCAAAGATGGAGCTAGTTCGGTGATTTTTTGGAATTGATCTCTAGCAGCTCGGACCTGGGCTTCGATTTCGACTCCCACTTCAATCGTTTCCGGTTTCAATTGGATCTTAGCCACCAGGTAAGGCTCGAGCTCGGTGAATTCTCCTAGCTCAAATCGTGCCAATCCTCGCACGATCAGCCGGATTGTCTCATCTGGTGCGCGAAACAACCTCTGAATCGCTGCCACGGTTCCATAGCGGTATAAATCCTCAGGCTGAGGAAGTTCTAACTCTGGTTTTCGCGAGGCTACGAGGCCGATTAAACGTTCACCCGCGACCACGTCATCGACCAATCGGATCGATCGTGGTTGCCCGATGGTTAACGGGACGGCTGTAAGAGGGTATACAACCACCCCGCGTAATGGAAGAATCGGCAGCTGCTCAGGGATTGTAGACGTTTCCCTCTCCAGAGAAGCTTGGATTACATCCTCAGTTTCCTTCTGAACCTGAATAATTGAGGAGGGTTCTTCCCCCTCTTCTTCAAATGACTGCCAATCCAAATCGATATGGATCTGGGAAATCAGGTTCTTTATTGGGTCATTGAATTTGCTCGCCATCAAAACAATCCGTTCCTATGTATATGTGATCTTCCATTAATCGCTGATTGGAACCTCTTTAGATTGAGCTTTGGGGAGTATCACCCGCAGGAAACCATCATTGTAGGTGGCTTCAATCTCTGAGGTTTCAATCGGAACCGGGATACGTATCTCGCTTGCGAATTCGCCGTATGCAATCTCCATCTGATGGTAGGCTTTTCGAGGGCTCATATCTGTTCTCATACCTTGGATTGAAAGGACGCGTTGATTGTACGTGACAGAAATATCCGCCCCACGCATACCTGCTACTTCCACTATCACAACATAAGCTTCGTCCGTCTCTAAGACGTCCGTAGGTGGGCGCCACGCATGAGTTCTTCTTACGAGGCGCCAACCGGATATCCTGGTTGGTTCTGCAGGCCATGGGTCGTCCTCAGCGAGTAACTTTAACTTCACGCTGAGATCATTGGGTTCCTTTTCGCTCATCGGATTTCAAACCTTGATTCAGAGGATTACCTTAAATTGAAAGCGTCTCATTCTACCACAGGGTTATCTCCAGGACAGAAAGGCGACCACCAAGATCTAACCATATATTCCACCGCCTCGTCATTTGACGAGATGGTATTTATATTATGACAATGTTGACATGGAATTTCTCCCTATACAGAGGTATGTGAGGCGGGACAAAAAACGTTAAGCTACGCCCAGAGACAGATTGGCAGTTGGACCAAAGTTAAACCTGCGGTAGAATTCTGATAACGTGGAATGGGTGATCAGCCACGATGAAGGTTAGGAGTCGTCTGGATGGATCTACTATCCGTTCTAAAGAACGCTGAGCTCTTCGAGGGTGTCACACCATACGAACTCGATGCACTCACCAAAATTTGTCAACAGCGAACCTACAATGCTGGTGATGTGATCGCTGCACAAGGTGATGTTGGCAACGAGCTTTTCGTGATATGTGATGGATTTGTTGAGGTACTTCACAGCGACTCGCCATCTGATCCTTCTCCGAGAGCGGTAGTCAACCTGGGTCAAGGACAGATCTTTGGAGAAATGGCGCTTGTCGATCGAGGCCCCCGCTCAGCAACTGTGCGTGCAATTTCGAAAGAAACCATCGTTCAGGTTATCAAACGCGATGACTTCGAAGAACTTTGCGAAGAGAATCACCACCTTGGATATATTGTCATGCGAAACATCGCTGCTGACCTATCGTTTAAGTTGCGGCATCAACACCTGACCAGCCAGTGAGGGTTTTCTTGTGCCTGCAAATTTCAAAGTCAGTTACGTCGTAAGAGGAGAAGATCACCCGGGAGCCATCGTCAATACCGATCAACGACCTTTGGTCGGAGATCGTGTCATGTTGGGGGAGCGTGAGTTTACTGTTCTCGAGGTGATCGACCTAATTCCTCCCCGTGGTGACTTCCATTACCTCCACGTCACGGTACAACAGACTGAGGATTGAACCAGTTTGTAGAAATGTAACGGGGATAAGAAGAGGTTCTAGAGATCGATCTCCATTAGATCGTGAGCCAATTCAACCTCACCCGGGTATGTTTCTCGAGCCTGAGCCACCAAGTTTACCGGCTGTTGTTTTCCCAAATGATAATGGATCAACAACAAACGATCTACTTCAGCTTCGCGCGCAATCGCACCAGCTTGTGATGCAGAGGAGTGCCCAACAATTGCACCGGTCGCTTCATGGATGAGGATATCCGCACCGCTGGCAAGTCGGACAACCGAAGGACAAGGTTCTGTATCACACGAATAGGCGATCGTCTGTCCGCCATCCCTCGCCTCGATACGCAGACCGATTGTAGGAACAAGATGCCTAACGGGAGAAGAGTAAATGATCAATCCCTCTTTCTCCAGCACCAGGACGCGTTCGCTCTCCGGTAAACGATGGAATGCAACAGGGAAAAACTGAGGCCAATTATCCCAATGATAGAAGCCCATCATGTCTTCTATTCGCTCAAGGCAGTGATGCAGCCCATAAATCCGCAATGGGTCTTTACGGCCCAATTGCCACATATTCATTAATAATAATGGCACACCACTGACATGATCAGGATGAAAATGGGTGATGATAAGATCGGAGATCGCTTCAAAGGGTATGTTCGCACGCGCAAGTCGCACGATCGGTGTTCCTGGACAATCGATCAGAATAACACCCTCAGTATCAACGATGGCCATATGGGTGTTATCATGCTCGATATCAGGTACGGAACCTGCGGATCCAAGGATAACCAATTTCGCCATTCGATGTTCACCCACCAAGGAGGGACATAGCGACCCTCGGAGTAATGAATACCTCGATCGCTGCAGCGGCGAGAAGCAAGGGCAAGACAAGGCCAAGACCTATCCTCGCCCACTCCCCTAGTGCTTTTATCCAACCTTCGCTCAGGGATTCACCCTTGGGTACGCTGAGGACAGCCAAACCCAATCGAAGGATGGTCGCACAAGATAAGACAGCCATCGGAATTTCAAGCACAGCGTGCGGAAGCACGAGAGCAGTTAAGAATTTTATCTTATCACCACCTGCGAGGGCAACATTACCAGCAAAATACCCAATGATCCCAATCGGCACCATCAAGAGTATTTCAGCCAGCACTCCGAGAGTAAAGGCTCCTAAAAGTGTTGCTAGCGCGAGTGCGCGTACATTGTTGAATACAATCCAACGCCATGTCTGACCCGTGAATAAACCAAAATATCTGAACTGAGATTCTAGCCCTTTACCATACTGTTCAATATCCACAAACTCTGCTGGAAGAGTAAAAGTCCCTGCAGATCGATACCCCACTGAATATGCTAAGTAGAACAACCCAAATGTGAGGAGCGCAGCTACCTTGATGAGGGGCAGAGAACGTGTAAAGAGATCTCGATACCACTCAATCAGAGTTGTAGCGCCTCCTGTGAACGTTACTATGAATTTTCTCAACGCCCAACGAAGATCGATCGTGTCGAATTCGTTACCCAACAATTCTTCTCTGTTAAACAAACGCAAACCCATCCTGCTCAGAGCCAACGCAATTAACACCAACACCAAAACAATCCACCACAAGACATGGTATCTCCCCCAGAACATGACCATACTTTCGAGAATGATCAGCTCTGCTACTGGAACGATGATAAAGGAAGCCAAGAGGTTGGCCGCACGGACTGAGGTCGTCTGTGAGGAGATAACGACTGCACCACTGACCATCACGATCGCCTGTACTGTTGTCAAGGCCAGGATCTGAAATAACAATTGCGGTTCCGGTCGCCAACCGGTTTTTAGTATCAATCCAACCAAGTAGACGAATATACCGAGATAGGCCGCGCTGAGAGGCGGAACGAGAGAGGCGATCATCTTACCCAGATACAATTGACCATCTGTAAGGGGGGTAGCTAAGAGAGGCTCCAGCGATAATCGTTCTCGCTCTCCGGCAAAACTTTCTAGCGCGATAACCAAGGAGATAGAGATCGGGAAGAAACCGACGATCATCAACAGGAAGGGAACCAACCGTTCTCCGATGATAGGCGCACCATATCGTGTGACGAAGTCCATTGCCTGCTGAGCGGTGAAGTTCATCAACATAGGGAAGAAAAGCGTCAGGATGATTATTGGAGTGAGAATCCGCCAATCTCGCAAATGATCACGAATCTCCCTCCTTGCGACGATCATCGTTCCATTTAAGGTTCCCAGTGTTTTATCAATGGCCACGATCACAGCTCACCCTCCGAGCCGACGTTCCCTCCCACTACTTGGAGGTAAACATCCTCCAAGCTGCGTTCTACCTCAGAGAGGGTGATGACTTGAACACCTGCCTGAGTCATTGCATGCAACACTGATGGATTAACACGATCAGGATCAGAAGCTCGGTAACGCAGCCAATTCTCACCCATCTCAATCGGCTCTAGCTCTGAGGGCAAATACTTCAACACACCATCTAGACGATCCACTATTCGAAGCTCCATCACGGGTTCTCCGAGCAACCTTCGTTTCAGCATCGTAGGTGTGTCATGGGCGATGATTTGACCTTTTCGGATGATAGCAATCGAATCTGCCAGCTCTTCTGCTTCATATAGATTATGGGTACATACCACAATCGCTCGTTTCGAGGAGCGTAAATTTCGAATACTCTCTCGGACCAAATGTGCACTCGCTGGATCCATGGCCGAGGTTGGCTCATCCAACAGCAGGACCGCAGGATCGTGCAACAACGCTCGCACCAAGGCGAGTTTCTGCCGCATCCCTTTCGAGAACTGCCCTAATCGCAAATCCCTTGCATCGCTCAACCCATAGCGGTCGAGCAAATCGTTTGATCTTTGCTCAATTGTCGAGGCGGCAAGATTATGTGTCTTACCGAAAAATTCCAGGTATTCCTGCGAACGCATTCGGGTGTAAAGCCCGTGATGTTCGGTGAGGAATCCTATTGATCGGCGAACTTCTATGGGGTCTTCAACCGTGTCGAAACCTTTAATCAGCGCTCTGCCGTGAGTTGGGCGGAGAATTGAAGCTAGCATCCGAATGGTGGTGGTTTTCCCAGCACCATTGGGGCCAAGAAGCGCGAGGACCTCCCCTGCCCCCACTCGCAGGGACACATTATCGACGGCCACCAGTTCGCCGAATTGTTTGGTCAAATCGAACGTTTCAATCAAGCACATGAGTATCACGGTGAATTATAGCAACCATAAAATGATGGGACAATCAACCACCATTCCCATGGCCGATCTTTCATACAAGCACAACCATATCCGATTGCGCGGACGATCACGATGTTGCGAATGGGATCACGACAATTACGCAGGCTGTCTTGTTGATTTGTGACGGAGGGCGAGCGCGACGCCACTGGCAATTGCGACGAGCAGCATAAAGCTTTGATTGAAATTAATCCCCCACATTGGCACATAATCCAATCGCATGAACTCAAGTAAAAATCGTCCCAAGGGATAGGTGATGAGATAAACGAGAAAGAGGTCACCCTGTTTCAAACGCTGAGGATACTTTCGCCATAACCACAATAACAAGATCGCATTACCCAAGTTCCACAGGGACTCATATAAGAAGAGGGGGTGAAAATATTCATAATTTTTATATCCATCAAGACGATTCTCTGGCCTGATGAAGATCCTCCACGGCAAATCCGTTGGAGGACCATAAAGCTCCTGGTTGATGAAGTTTCCCCACCGACCGATTGCCTGGGCCAAGGCCACTCCTGGCGCGGCAACATCTAAAATCAGACTGATATTCAGATTCCGCCGTCGAGCGAATAGATAAAGACCAACGATCCCACCAGCAATCGCACCAGGCATACCCAACCCGCCTTCCCATGTAGTCAAGATTGCTAATGGATGTGTTAAATAAAATTTTGTGTCAATACCCTGATCAAGAAGGCTTTGTGAGGGGGTGAAGATATGCCAAATACGGGCTCCGATCAGACCAAAGATCAATAACCAAATCAAACCGTCCCAAACCAGGTCGGTATCCTCACCTCTCTCGCGCAACAATCGCCGCGCCAAGAGGGTGGCGACGATCGCACCAAACATAATGATCATGCCGTAGAAACGGAAATAGAGAAAACCAATATGAATACCATAAGCATCAACACTCATCTGATTTCACCTTTACTACTTTCGTGCCTGTCGTCGAACGATATAGATTCGCTGTAATGCGGTGATGTTGGCCAGGACGGCCACGATGGCGATACCCACTTTGGGTATGCCTAGCACCAAGCTGGGCGCCAGAACAATGTACCGTTCGGCACGAGTGAGGATTCCTCCCTTGGCTTCAAAATTTAGGGACTCCGCTCTTGCTTTAACATAGGAGACCAAGACAGATCCGGCAGCAGCACCAAATACAATCCAAGCCCATACAAGTTCATTCTGTTGCAGATAATGGATCAGCAACCCGCCAAAGACGAAGAGCTCTATGTAGCGGTCGGTTACCGAATCGACGAAGGCTCCAAAATCTGAGGCCTCCCCACGTAAACGCGCCATCGTGCCATCCAACGCATCAAGAGGGCCCATGGCGAGGACGATTAATCCACCAACAAGGAAACTGCCCTGAGAAAGGAACATCGCGCCGACGAGATTCCCGATCAACCCAGCGAACGTTAGCGTGTTCGGAGCAATACCGAGACGATTTAAAAAGGCGCCGATGGGATCGACTAAGCCCTTGAATCTTATTCGGAGAAACTCGGTTAAGGTAAGTTGTGTCTGCTGTGCTGGATCATCTGCACGCATTAAATTCTCCTCAAGATATAGCCCGATGAAATGCTATCGCGTGAGAATGATTGCGTCAAGATTCCACGTTCTCTTCACCGGAGGAGGATAATGGATCTTCATCGTCACCGATCAGTACCTCGCGAGTGCGGCCACCACTTTGGGGTCTACCAATAACGCCTATCTCTTCCAGTTCATCCATCAAGCGCGCTGCACGAGGGTAACCAATCCTTAGTCCTCGCTGTAATAACGAGGCACTTGCTTCTCCCCTTTGTTTTACGAGTTCGATCGCTTGCTCAAGGATTTCATCGCGATCTTCCATGGCAGCTTGTTTGGCGATCATCTCCTCCCACGGAACAGGTTGCTGATCATCGGGAGTATCAACGATTTCATTGCGCCAGTAATCGATCAGTTGTTCGATCTCTCGGTCATCGACGCTTACACCTTGAAGACGTATTGGAGCCCCTGCCTCCGGTGAGAGAAAGAGCATATCTCCTCGACCAAGTAACGTCTCTGCCCCCACGGTGTCGAGGATTACCCGCGAGTCCACGCCTGAGGCAACGGCAAAGGAAATACGAGCAGGGAAGTTAGCCTTGATCAATCCTGTGAGGATATCGGTGCTGGGGCGTTGAGTTGCGAGGACGAGATGAATCCCAGTCGCCCGTGCCATTTGCGCTAATCGAACCAGTGTGCTCTCAGTCTGATCAGGAGCCATCATCATCAGGTCCGCCAACTCGTCAATCATCACGACAATGCGCGGTAAACGTTCAGCATCTTTTCTACGGCGGGTTTTCCGGTTATAGGCCCCAATGTCTCTCGCCTTGGCCTCCTCAAGTAACCGATAGCGGCGATCCATCTCCGCCATACACCAGCGCAAGACCACAATAATCCGCTCCAGTTCAGTCTCAACTTTCCCGATCAGATGGGGCAGCCCGTTAAATCGCAGTAATTCCACCATCTTCGGATCGATCATAACCAATCGCAGATCTTCTGGTGCATTCTCAAACGCTAGACAGGCCGCGAGCGCTGTAATACAAACCGATTTTCCTGATCCCGTCGTTCCGGCAATAAGTAAGTGTGGCATGGCAGCCAAATCTGCTGCCACAGCCGCACCCGACACATCTCGACCCAATGCGATCGCCAATGGGGACGAGATTGACTGGAAGACCTCCGACTCCAGGATCGGTCTTAGGCGGACCAACGCCGGTCGCCGATTAGGAACCTCAATCCCAACAAACGATCTTCCTGGAACAGGCGCTTCAACACGGAGAGTCGGAGCTGACAGTGAAAGAGCGAGATCGTTCGCCAACCCTGATATTTGGGACACACGTACTTTCTGCTTACGTATCTCCCCTTCAGCATTTGTATGTTCGATATATCCCGGTTCAACGGCGAATTGTGTCACAGCTGGACCGGTACGGAAATCAACGACCCTCACTGGGAGACCGAAATCCGCCAGCGTTTTCTCGATCAGTCCAGCTGTAAGATTGATCTCCTTCGAAGTCACGCGGCTTAACTTACCTTCGTGAAGCAATGCTAACGGAGGCAGTCTTTCCTCTCGAAGCATACCTCGCACTGGCTTTTCGTTTGGTAATTCTACTACCTTGAAATTCTTACGATACACACGCGGCAATCGAGGGGCTGGTTTGGGCATCGCGGTGGTGGTTGGTTCAGGACGAACGACAACTGAGATTGACTGGTCACCCTTCACAGTGTGTTCTTCGATCTTTGGTCTTCTCTGACGCAGATTCTCAATCCACTTCCAAAAACCGGTCCACATACCGCTAAAGCCATATACGCCAAATAGAAGCACCATCGTGGCAAGTATCATGGTTCTCAGGATCGAACCTAGAAGATCCTCGAGTACGATTGAGACGCCCCACCCAACTAAGCCGCCTCCGTAACCAAGTTCTGCGCGTGGCAACCTCATGCCATCCAACACCGAAAGCAATCCCAACGCCCCAGCAATACATACCTCAATTGCGATCACACGGGACCAATTGATGCTGGATTGGATCCCCTGGCGGTGGCGTACAAGCACTACTGCCCCAATAGCTAGGACCAGCGGAACGAGTACCGCCCCCAAGCCAAGCCAGCGGCGTATGAGTGAAATCCAGGGATCGATTAATGTGCCACGTGTCAACCCAAAAAGACCGAGAATCGTTACAATGGACATTGCGCTTAGCGTGACGGTACCCAAGTCATCTATGTAGTCGATTCCTCGTTCCAACAAGGTCCACCACAGTCCTTGCGCGTCCCCACTGTGCTTCGGCCTCTCCCCTCGCGAAGAGGTGGATTTCTTTGGGTTTTTATTAGCCATGAGTTAGCTCAGTTGATAAAAACAAAGACCGGGCGGAATAGGATCGCCCGGTACTCATTTTCCATCGCGCAGCACTACAAGGGGATGGGAGCCTCGGGGTGTTCAGAGGCAGCTTCGGCTTCCGTCCTCTCCTCCTCGGATTGCGGTACCTGCCGTAGACTTAACCCCAAACGACGCTCCTCAGCGTCGATGTGGATGATTCTCACTCGAACCTGTTCCCCCTCACATAAGACATTGCGAGGATGGAGAAGGTTTCCATCCCCTAATTCTGAGACATGAATCAATCCTTCCAACCCATCCTCAATTCCGACGAATGCGCCGAATTTAACCACATTCGTCACCACACCTTCTACGATTTGATCGATTTCAAAGCGATCCTCGACCGTCGCCCAAGGATCAGGTAACAATTCTTTCAAACTAAGTGCGACCCTTCCCTGATCCCGATCGATCGAGAGGACTTGGACATCCAGTTCTTGGCTACAACATACTACGTCTGCAGGATGTCGCACTCTTCCCCAAGACAATTCGGAGACATGGATCAAACCTTCCACACCACCTAGATCGACGAAAACGCCAAAACGGGTGATGTTGGTCACCGTACCCCTGATCTGAACTCCTGGTTGGAGGTTTGCCAGAAGTTCCGTTCGTGTGCCTGGTCCAGCCAAGGCAGCTCTTTCTGAAAACACGAGACGACCACGTTCATGGTCGTACTCAATCACCTTCAGGCACAACTCCTGCCCAACCAAAGCTGAAAGCTGTTCATTCCTCGTCTCATCGTCATTGGGAGGTTGAACGGCGACCAAGTGTGAAACTGGGATAAAGCCCCGGAGGCTTTTTGCCTCCACAAGCAACCCCCCTCGGTTAAAGCCAATTACAGAGAGCTCAATCGTGTCATCCTCTTCATAGAGCTCCTTAGCCCAAGCCCAATCTTCTGGTGATCCATGGACTTCATTTTTCTCCCCCTGCGGTCCACTTATTTTAGGTCGTTCAATCGCTCTCTGTCTGCCTTCATCCTGAAGCACCGCTGCCCACCACGATTCATCCATTGGTGCAGGTGCATCATCCCCCTCCCAACCCAAACCTTCTTCCATCTCCATCGTCAAACCTCATTCCATCTATACGATAACGATTGGGTCCTGGATTAAATCAGGCGTAGGATACCCAAATCTATAGAAAGTGCAAGCCGTTACCTGTCCTCAGATAAAGATCCCTCGGTGGTTTCCGAGGCGACCACTTCGCGTTCCATTTCAGCGACTGCCCGAGCCACCTCCTCTATCGCTACGCGTTGCTTTCGGTATAGATCTGCTTCAGACATCGCCAAGCGCATAGCAACGTCACGAACCTTCCGACCTTGAAGGAATTTCATCTCTAAGATATTGTACAGCATCCATTCCGCTGTGAAGCGTCGATCTCCTTCCGGTCGAACACGTTCAATGGCCTGCCTCAATATCGCACGAAGAGCATTCACCGGATTACCGTCGTGCTCCTGAGCTGCCCTCCGCACAACCCGTAATTCAAGTAGCGGACTACGAGTAAGACGAGGTCCACCCCAATAATGACCCAGAGCCTCTTTGACGAGATTGGCGACCTCGTCCTGGGTATGAACGCCGTCCATGGCTACCGTAAGAGAGCCCGCTTTTCCATACAAGGCCGCCGCTCTCAATCGCTGAATATCCTCTACCTCAGGTACCAAACGGTCAACTGCACTAAAAACCTCCCGCTGTAATATCCGATCCGCTAAGGCAACGGTCGCGCGCCCCACCAGAACCTTTAACCGTGCTTCTTCTTCGGGGCTGAAATTGGGTTCTGCTGCGCGGGCATACAATCCAAACAATCCGACGATTTCTGGAGGATCAGCCAGGCGTAACGGGATCAGCCAATAAACATCCCAGGTAAACACAGAGCCCAAAAGGTCAAAATCCGCTTTCTCATCCGTCACAAGTAACGGGGGTAGATCTTCCGCATCGCGGAGCGGATCATGTGATCCTACAGCGACCTCCAGCTCTAAGCCTTCCTGGCCAACAACAGCTACAAAAGCCGATCCTACGCCCATTACATCACAAGCAGCGTTAAGCACCGATTCAAGAAATTGTTTTACATCACCAGAGGTGAGCAATCGCTCTTCAAGCAATTGAAGTCGTGCCACATCGCCTCGATCTTCTCCGTAAAAAAACCAACGCTCAATCGTTGGGCGGATCAAGGTAATAACATATTGAAGGAGCAATAATACAGCAACCATGGTGAACGGAACCGCCCGACTGTTTTCTAATCCCAAGCGTGCACTCAACCGATTCACGATCACGGTAACTGCCAGAACTGTTGAGGCGACTACCGGGCCCCTTAAGATCCATTGGAAAAGACGGCTCTTGACAACACGGTCCGGGAAACTCACCCCAAAATAAGCTACCGTATAGGTGATCATCACTATCTGGATGGCGACACTGATGTTTATCAGTACAAGCAAGCCCCAAAAGATCAGCGGTTGAGCAGCTAATCCAGGGCCTCCGATCATTAAAAAGGGGAATGCACCCAGCAAAGGACCAATGGAACCTATCATTAGATATCGCATACGCCGCCTACTTGAGCGAGTTAGACAGCGTTGATAGGAACGCCACAAATTTACCGTGGCAAACATCAGGATGATGAGGGAGAAGAGCAAAAAAAGTGGGAATAAAGTCCCCGGACGTAAGTATGCCACTGAATCACTGAACGCTAACTCACCCGCAACGAGTTTGCTCAAGCCGGCGGCAGCTAATATAAGCGCGCCCCCAAGATAGCTTATGAAAACGACAACGATCCGTCTTCCCCGAGAGGGCCGTCCTGTGGCTTCTAGAAGTGCATCTGAAAGATGGAGGTAAGTCGCTGGAACAAAGGCAATGCCAACCCACTGCACTCGCAACCAAAGTTCAATTTCGCTGTTAGATTGTGCCAGGCTCGTCAACACATCACCGAAATAAACGAGAGCAACACATGATAACAAGAGAGCGAGTGACCTTGCGACGCGTTCTCTTACATTAAAAGTAAGGGCATATAAGAGCAAGGAAAAAGCAGTGATCGCATTTCCGGCATTTAAAATTTGATTGAATACGAGTAAGGTGGCCAGTATTGTTTCAGACATTGATAATTTCTGCGTTCAATGCAACTCAAGTGAGAAGAAAAGCGCTATATCTTGCTCGGGATAGTAATGATCACTGTAACCTGCAAAGACAAAACCAAGTTTTTTTACCAGACTTATGGCGGGGTAATTTTTACTCTGCATCTCGATAAACATCTTCGTCAAACCATGCTCTCGACACCAATCTCGAGCCGCTTGGATCAACCGAGTAGCGACCCCTTGTCTACGGCAGCGTAAGCTAACGACCAGATCAATTATCCACCCAGAGTCAACAGCGGGTCCTTGAACAAGTGAGACATATCCCAGGGGTTCGCTTTCGAATTCGGCTATCAAGAGGGCTTCTCGCAGCACCCATTCGTCCGCTAGTCGATCCGGTTCGCGCGGGTAGATAACCCGCATTGGCCTAGGAAGCCGGACTTCGCGGAAGGTCACCCCTACTTCGTCCGATCCACGATCAGAGGACATCTGCCAAACATGGTCCGTGCTATAACCATGATCGAGAGCCATCAAGGCTGGGATATCACCTGAATTCGCACGTCGGATTAAATAATTCTCTGCATTCATATTTATGACTCCACTGAAAAAAAGTCAACCGCGAGTGGGGATCAGTTTCTGTCGGAGTGCGGGCTTCGACCACACCCCTACAAATCCACCTTCCCACTTGCTCGAGGGCTTTTGTTCAGTGCACACATTCCTAATAGCTCACTCCACAAAATTCGGTCATCACTCGAAAGTATATATTGCTTTTAATCTCACCCGTTGGATCATCCGTTCTTCATACAATCCATCAGGGTGAAGGCAGGACGCGAAGCTGGATTTCGCAAGGAAGTGGCGCATTTCCTGCCGCATCGGTAACAACAAGGCGAAAGGCGTAGTCGCCCGGTATTACCAAGCTGGTGTTCCAAGTGCCCAGTTCTTCAGTTATATCGCACAATTCACACACCAGCTGAGTACCCGCAGAAACCGGAATCCACTCGATATCAGGGGATAACCTTCGGTATTCGAGCTTATAAAATGCGAAATTCTCAATATTTGCTGTTCCAAGAATCTGTACTACACCGTTTACTGAATCCCCATCGTTTGGGCTTGTAATCGTCGCAGCGGGGTTCTGACAACCTGCGCTATCAACCGACATCGGGTCAAACGGTGTTGCGGTGACAAAATCCTCCGTCAAAGTCTCTATTGCAGTCTCCGGTGTCGCGAGCAGCGAAACCGTAGGCAATGGTGTCTGGCGACTGGAAAGGGGCAGCGCTGGACCTGCAAAAGTCGCTACCACAAAAGTCGCCGCTAGTGCGGCGATCACAAGAGCCAGCATCGCTCCCGAACGGATCAACATACTCATTGCGCGTTCTCGTTCGAGGGCAAATACGGCGCTTCGAAGCTCGCGATAGGAGCGAAAAATGGATCGAAGGTAAATCAATCCAGCCAACGCGAGTAATATATAAATCCAGGTCTGTTGCTCTTCTACGAAGAGCAGGATTTCTTCCATGCGTCATCAGCTTAAAGCTGACGGAGGACCCCCCTAATCAAAACCGACAGCCTCGGTGTGATTACCTTACCTGCTTCCAAAACCTCTTCATGTGTGGTGATTGTCTCACCATCCAGATTTGCTTTATTGCTGATTCCCGAGACCCCAAGAACCCTCATCCCACCGTGACGAGCGACAATCGCTTCTGCTACGGTTGACATCCCAACTGCATCGACACCGATACCTCTTAGGAATCGTAAATCCGCTGGTGTTTCAAACGCTGGACCACCCAAGCAAATATAGACCCCTTCACGTAAAGGGATCTCTGCTTCCGTGGCAATTTCTCGGGCGAGAGCACTCAGATCACGATCATATACCTGGCTCATATCTGGGAAGCGAGGGCCATACTCGGCTAAGTTTGGTCCTCGTAAAGGCGTAAGCCCAGCCATTCCGATGAGGTTGATGTGATCCGTGATGAGCATCAAATCCCCTGGGATAAAATCCGGATTTACAGCACCTGCAGCGTTGGTGACAATGAGAATCTCAACACCCATGCGTTGCATGACCCGTACCGGAAGTCCGATCTGGGCCATGCTGACACCTTCATAGTAATGTGCTCGTCCCTGTAATACGAAGACCGATTGCCCTTCTAGCTCGCCACATACAAGAAGACCCGCATGGCCTTCCACAGTTGAAGCAGGCCAGCCAGGGATATCTTGTGATGAGAATTTAACCGCTGATTCAACAGAGTCGGCTAATGGTCCCAACCCGGAGCCCAAGATCATGCCGATTCGAGGCTTGATGGGTGTCTTTTCCTGAATTACCTGAACAGCGGTGTCGATATCTTCCAGCGTTAAAAAAGCCATCCCCTTACTCCGATACGTCCCGTTTCGATTTTTTATGCCCGATCCAGATCGCATTAGGGCTGGATAATCCTAGAAATCGTTGCACCTCGCGTCTGGATTTTCCAAGATCGAAGAGGTTCTTTGTAAGTGTGTGGCGGAGTGTTTTTGGAGAAACATCACTTCCAAGGCCTGCGATTTCAGCCCATCTCTTGACAACCAACCAAAGACCTTGGCGAGTAAAGCGCTTGCCTCTTTGATTCAGGAACAAGGCTCTTTCGCGTGGATTACGTATCATATGTGGGCGACTCTTGGTGATGTATATCCGCATTGGTTCCTCTGCGGAACCCAGTGGCGTTGGCTCATCGCGAGATTGAGGTCGGTAGACCTCCTTGTGGCTTAGATCAACGTCCTCTAATCGCAATAGGATGACTTCAGCAGCGCGAAACCCTGTTGCGAGGATGAATGCAAGGATAGCTCGATCGCGGATGGCGCGTGGATTATCGAATCGTGTCGGTGCTTTCAGTAAGGCTTCCGTTTCTTCCCGTGAAAGCACACGAGGTTCTTGTCTTGGAGATGGTGGAGAGGTAAGCTCCTCCGTGTATTGAGGAGGGCTGATTCCTTCAGTATCTCTGAGATAATTCAAAAAGGATCGGACAGCCGCGACTTTTCGAGACACGGTCGCCGGTTGATATCCTTGTCCCAGCAGCCACCTGACATATACCGCCAAAGTGTCAGGATTTAGCGTGTCAGGTGTGACGGGTCTCGCTTCGCTGACTAGAACCACGTGGCTGAATTGCTGTAGATCAGCTCGATAAGCCTGTATTGTATTGTCGGCACAACCCCGCTTTTCATCCAAGTGGGTGAGAAAGCGAAGGATGGCGTTCTCCATCTATCTCACCATACCCCATAAAATACCATTCAAGTCATTATACCACTCGCGTCCATTTACTTACCATAAGTGCAGATATACGCAGGTAACGATCTTTGATGATCTCGAACTACTCGAATATTTCCGCCATCATCCGTCTAAGACGCGAAGGATGGATACATTTGGTTTTAGTTTGTTCTCCAGGCGGTCCTCTGATCAATCTCACTTAACTCCTGATCACTCAAACGTAAACCAACCGCTCCTAAATTATCCTCCAACTGCTCTACCGTTCGCGGACCAATGATGGGGCTGGTGATAGAAGACCTTGAAAGCAACCACCCAAGTGCCATTTGTGAAATAGTTTTACCCCTCTCAGAAGCTAGTCTTTTTAGGACACTCAAAGTCTCCCAGCTTCGTTCGTCGGACATATATCTCTTAAGACGCTCACTACTCGCACCACGAGTGCCAGGTTGCGGGGCTTTATCTCGAAGGTACTTTCCCGTGAGAAAGCCACCAGCTAATGGACTATARGGYAAAACACCTAASCCATAGGCTTGACAGACATCCTCYAATTCACGCTCGTAYTCYTCACGATGAAGGAYRTTGTAATGRGGYTGSAGGCTGCTGAAGCGGTGWAAACCATGTCGATCCGAAKTCCATAGSGCTTGCATCAAACGCCATGCCGGGAAGTTWGAGCATCCGATATAGCGRACAAACCCYCGACGAACCAAGTCGTCCAAYGCTGAGAGCGTYTCATCGATCGGAGTTGATTCATCCAGCCAATGGACCTGATAGAGGTCGATATAATCCGTATTCATACGCTTCAGAGAAGCCTGCGCAGCTTCTAAGATGTGTCTTCGGGAAAGMCCCTCGTCGTTAGGACCCTCCCCCATACGRCCACGCACTTTGGTCGCGATCACAATCTGATCTCGCTTTGCAACCCCATTTTTCAACCAACGACCGATGATCGTCTCAGCCACTCCTCCGGGATTCCCCTCGGCCCAGTTCGAGTATACGTCAGCCGTATCGATGAAGTTTATCCCGTTCTCATATGCAGCGGTCAACACTTCGAAGGAGGTCTCCTCATCGGCGGTCCAACCGAATTGCATCGTCCCTAGACATAACTCTGAAACTTTTAAACCTGTATCACCTAGATTCCGATAATGCATTCAATTCTCCTTGTAGAACGAGCCATCAAATCATGGATCGCTGACTAATAAATCGATCTGCGGATTCTCTGTCGATCTTGTGTTGATCTCTATAAACCGAATTAAATAGAAATAACATATAGCTATTAGAGCTAACATGAATACTGATCACAGATTACGACGATGCCCCATGTTTCTTTGGTAAGAACATGCGAGGCTAAAGATCAGTGCAGTAGGCCAAGCCAACTGTACCTGGTCCAGCATGGGTCCCAATCACCGGGGTGACCTCTGACCAGATCGTTTCCATCGGATTACACCGATTCTTCGCTTCATCGAGTACAGCACGCGCGTCTTGTTCCGCGGCCGCATGTAACCCAGCTATCCGTACATTAGATTGGCCAGCTAGACGCTCTTCGACGACTTCCAATAGACGTTTAAAGGCTTTGGTCTTCGTTCGGATGTTTTCAACAGCTTCAACCCGCCCCTCTTGTAATTCAAGCAGAGGTTTAAGGCTGAGGGCAGTGCCAAATAACCGCTTAGCACCCCCTATTCGACCACCGCGATGCAAGAATTCAAGCGTATCAACGACGAACATCACCCCTGTGTGTTTGTGAGCCCCGCGGGCTAGAGAGACAACTTCCTCAAAGGATTTTCCTGCTTCGACCGCCCTCGCAGCTGCTAACACCTGGAATCCCATTGACATGGCCACGTCCAGCGAATCGATCACCTCAATGGTGGCATCGGGGAAAAGAGATTTCGCCTGCTCCGCTGAATTTATCGTCGCGGTGAGTTTGCTCGATCCCACAATTGCGACAATAGGACGGCCTTCAGGCACTAGAGTTTCAAATATTTCTTTGAAACTTGCTAAAGTTGCTTGGGAAGTCGTAGGCATCTCTTTAGATGACTGTAAGCGAACATAGAATTCATGCGGCGTGATATCCACACCATCGAGGTAAGACTCATCCCCCCAAACCAGAACCTGCGGAGCGACTTTAATATCATATTGGTTGATAAGTTCTTCCGGTAACGAAGCTAAACTATCTGTGACGATTGCGATTCTGGACATTTCCCCTCCCTCCTCTTCTCATGTAATGCGACAGACTATCCAATAAGATTGAACACCATGCCAAATCAGAAGTTGCTTGAGATGGGATTTAACCTCGCGCACGCAGCCACTGATGCACGCGATCATAAGGCCAGCAATTAATCACCGATCCTGATTCAACCCAAGCTCGTCTCGCTACACCTACGCCGTATTGTTGCAATACAAGGTGTTCTGGATGGTGAGCGTCGGTATTCACCGCAAGCAGACAGCCTAATTCCATTGCCCTGCGGGCGTGCACATCAGATAAGTCGAGCCGTTCAGGAGAGGCGTTAATGCTCAAAACCACCTGATGTTCTGCAGCAGTTTCAAAGATCGCCTCCATATCCAAATCGGCTGGGTCACGAGAACCGACCAATCGACCCGTTGGATGAGCGATCATGTCCACATGAGGATTGCGGATGGCTTTTAGCAAACGGGCCGTGATGATATGCCGTGGTTGACGAAGAGAAGTATGCAATGAAGCAATAACCAGATCCAACTCGCTTAGGACTTCGTCCGAGTAATCCATACGACCATCCGCAAGGATCTCAACTTCAATACCCTGAAGGACACGGATATCATCTCCCACCGCTTGTTGGATCTCGTTTATCGCCTCACGTTGTTGTCTCAGGCGATCAACGTCCAAGCCTCTGGCAACCCCGAGGCTTTGCGAATGATCCGTGATCGCAAGGTACTGAAGTCCAAACGCCTGAGCAGCCCTGACCATCTCCTCCAAGGTGCATGAACCATCGCTCCAATCGCTATGAGAGTGTAATTCCCCAACCAGATCATTTTGAGTGATCAACTTCGGAAGGCGATCTTCCAACGCTGCTTCCACCTCCCCGCGATCCTCTCGAAGCTCTGCTGGTATCCAAGGCAACCCAAGGATGCGATACACCTCTTCCTCATCCTCACAAGTGATTTCTGAACCGTCCTGCCTCATAAAACCATGTTCAGAGAGCGAAAGGCCGCTTCGTTTTGCCAACTCCCGCAATCGTACATTGTGGGCTTGCGAACCGGTTGCGTATTGCAGGGCAGTACCGAAGTGAGACGGCGGATGTACCCACAACTGCGTCCTCAACCCATTATGCAATTCAACGCTGAGTTTCGTTTCGCCCCGACCCACAATCCTGCTGATTTGAGGAAGGCTGAGAAAAGCGTTCATGACAGAACTTGCGTCTGATGAGGCGGCGATAAGATCGAGATCTCCCACTGTCTCACGCCAACGCCTGAGGCTTCCTGCAACCTCTGCTTTCTCGACACCCGGTAGCTTTCCGAGACTCGCGACAAGATCCGCCGCGATCTCCCATGCCTGGTTGATTAGTATACGATCCGTTTGACGGAGTTTGAGGGCTTCTAGACTTTCGAGGATCCGTTTTTCCGAACGTTCACCCATGCCGCGCAGGGATTTTAATCTTCCAGCCTTTGCTGCAGCTTCGAGATCGTCGAGAGAAGTGATCCCCAATTCCTTCCAGAAGCGCGCCGCTTTCTTGGGGCCGACATCTCCGACATGTAGCAAGTCGATCAGGCTAGGAGGGATTTCGGTTGTTAATTTCTCATAAAATTCCAAACGCCCTGTCCGTAACAGCTCATCGATTTTCCCTGAAATGGCCTTCCCCACACCAGGTATCTCTTCAAGACGTCCGTCCCTCCACACGGCTTCGATACTTTCTCCGAGAGACCGCACAGTATCGCTCGCTCGACGGTAGGCAAGAACGCGATAGATCTCCTCACCCTTGATCTCAAGCAGGTCCGCGATGCGTTGAAAAACTTCGGCTACCTCTCGGTTGTTCACATCCATACCTCCCAGAAATCCAGCATGAATACCTTCTCGCATGCTTTGGTTTATACAGATTCGACTACATTATATGGATCAGCAAATTCAACTGATTATACCTAGTGCAGTCTCGATCATGAATTGGTCCACAATAGTGCTCGAAGCACCCTGATCCTGCATTGTCCTAAGCCTGTCGAAGGGTGCGTGCTGCTGTTTTCCGTGATCCTTCGATAGACTCAGGACGACTTTCGTTTGATCGATAAATCGTTTTCATCGCAACTTGGAACTCGTGCGAGCGCGACGATGAATTGTACAAGCATTGTAGTTGAACCACCCTGATACTGTTTTGTGCTGCTGCTCCCGAAGGTTTGACAAAGCTTACATCATGATTAACCGCAGGGTCAGCGATGGAATGTGTAAAATGACCCCTTATATCATTTTAGGAGCGACTGGCCAGTCACCCCTACAGCGTTATAAGCATATAAGATCTTCTTTGGAATCCAGCAGCTCTGCTGCTCACAGAGTCGATGGAATCCAAATGATCTCTAGGATGATGGGATGATATGCCTGTACGAGCGTAAATCTTCCCGCGAGCTTAAAGCTCGCGGGAAGATTTGGCATCCTTCGCCCTGTCCTGCTTTTCCTGAACTCGACGAATAGCATCTGTCGAAGGGCTGTCGGGGGGCTCAGGATGACATGTAGCGATTTGATCTAGCCTACGGGAAAATGCCTAGTACAGATTTACCACCTCCTTGGATGCAGTCCTACTCGAGTTACATTGCTCTGTGTTATCCGTTATGTTATGCTTTGATGCATGTCAAGGATTTGAAGGCAATTCGATTGACCGAATTAACCTCACCCCAGCCGATCGTAGTCTATCTCATCGAGCAGCACCCACTTGATATGCCCGAGACAGGTCCTCTTTTTCGATGGCTGAAGATCGATAACGATTTTAAGCGTGAATTGGAAGGACTCATCGGGCCATTTGACGAGAATGATTTGACATTGCTTGTCGATAAACACCCCGCCGGTCCAGCATGGAAGCAGTTATTAAAAGGCTTGCTCGCTGAACAGATCCAGATGGTCGTTACCCACCTGGCTCCTCTCTCGTCAGCTCAACGCCAGCAGTTAATCGGAGTCTGCGCGCAAACAGGTGCCCAACTGATCACCCCTGGTGATGCAGGACGCAACCGCCTCGGAGAAGAACGAAGCCGTATCATCTGAGACGTTTCCACCCCCCTCCTCGTGGAGACGCCAATTGATTTATGAATACGTAGGCAATCTACATATACATTCGACATATTCCGACGGTCATGCAACCCATGACCAGATTGCGCTCGCAGCTTTAAAAGCAAAGCTCGATTTCATTGTCATTACCGATCATAATATTTGGGTAGGTGGTTACGATGGTTACCGCTACCTCGGCGACCACAGGGTGTTACTCCTCACCGGGGAGGAGATCCACGATCAGGCTCGCGAACCTCAAAAGAATCACCTTCTCGTTTTCGAGGCCCGTCAAGAACTTGCCCCTTATGCGCGCGAACCTCAAAGGCTGCTTAATAAGGTAAAGGAAGTCGGAGGTCAGTCATATCTCGCTCATCCGCACGACCCTCCAGCTCCATCTATCAACGAACCTGATCTTTCATGGGTGGATTGGGATGTACACGGCTTCACTGGTCTCGAGATATGGAACTTCATGAGTGAGTTCAAATCGCATATTAAATCCATCCCAAAGGCAATCTTTTACGCATACAATCCCACGCTTAGCGCCATGGGACCCTTTCCTGAAGTTCTTGAGCGATGGGATCGACTCTTAGCTGCTGGCACGCGTGTGGTTGCGATCGGTGGTACCGATGCGCATGCCATGCCAATCAGAAAGGGTCCTTTGTTCAGAGTTATTTTCCCTTACGAATGGCTTTTCAGAACCGTTAATACCCACATTCTGACAAAAGAACCTCTCACGGGTGACGCAGAGATCGATCGGAAGCGATTGTTTAGTGACTTAGAACGTGGTCACTGCTTCGTTGGCTATGATCTCCCAGCACCAACAAAGGGATTTCGCTTTACCGCTCAAGGAGACGGATCGCAGGCGATCATGGGCGAGACAATTACCGCACGTTTCGGCGTCACACTTCAGGTGAAATTACCAAGCCGAGCAGATGTTAACCTCCTCCGTAATGGTGTACAAATTCGACAGTGGGAAGATTGTGAAGCGGCGGTACATACGGTGATCGAGCCAGGTGCATACCGTGTCGAAGTTTACCGTTCTTTTCAAGGCAAGAACCGGGGTTGGATCTTCAGCAACCCCATTTTTGTGTCCACTTAGATTTGGAGACCGTATACACGAAATTAAAGAATCCTTCAGTAGCTAAGATATTCGTTACCTCGCTCATCTACCCCGCAAAACGTGGTTTGATAACTAAGGTTGATACATGATCGCCCCCAAAAAAGCACACTGGGCATGCATTGTCCTGCCTGTCCTGAGCTCGCCGAAGGAAGCATGTCGAAGGATCGAAGAGTGCGAATTATAGTTAAGCGTCATCCTTAGTCACGCCTTGTCTTGAGCCTGTCGAAGGACTGAGGATGACTATCGATCTTGGGATTCATAGGATCCATGGCGATACTGTACTAATCCTCTTCTTCACAGTGAACCTCTACAAAGGGTCAGCGCTTTCCGTGATACAATATCAGCCCATTTGTTCGAATACACCGTGGGGTCCTCATGCTTGAATTCAAATTACATGCCCCATATAAGGCGACAGGTGATCAACCTGAGGCGATAGAACAGCTTATCCTCGGCCTCAGCCGTGGAGACAAGCATCAGGTACTTTTAGGCGCGACCGGGACAGGCAAGACCTTCACCATCGCTTCCGTCATCGATCGCGTTCAGCGCTCAACGCTCGTTTTGGCTCACAATAAGACTCTTGCTGCTCAACTTTACGCTGAATTTAAAAGCTTTTTCCCTGAAAACGCAGTTGAGTACTTTGTCTCCTACTATGATTACTACCAGCCAGAAGCTTATGTCCCACGCCATGATCTCTATATCGAGAAAGAGACCGACATTAATGAGGAGATCGAGCGATTACGCTTATCAACGACAACATCGGTGATATCGCGACGCGATGTGATTGTGGTCGCATCTGTATCCAGCATCTATGGCATCGGCAGCCCTGAGGCATACGGTCGTGTAGTTATCGATCTCAAAGTAGGGGGGCTCTACCGGAGGGAAACCGTATTACGCCAATTGGTCGAGAGCCACTATGAACGCAACGATTTAGAACTGAAGCCTGGTGCATTTCGCGTCCGAGGCGATACACTCGAGGTTTTACCTGCTTACGGCGAACATGGCCTTCGGATCAGCTTATTCGATGATGAGATTGAGCGGATCGTCGAGTTTGACTCGCTCACCGGCGAGCTTTTAGCAGAACGAGAAAGTGTGAGCATCTACCCCGCTAAGCACTTCATCACTGAAGAGGAAAAACTCAAGCTAGCCCTTAACGACATTCGCGCAGAATTGACCGAACGTCTTGAGCATTTCAAATCTCAGGAGAAGTACCTTGAAGCACAACGGCTGGAACAGCGAACTCTCTACGATCTGGAGATGATGCAGGAGGTCGGATATTGCTCCGGCATCGAAAACTACTCGCGCCATCTAGATCAACGACCGACCGGATCCCCACCTTGGACATTGATGGACTACTTCCCCCCTGATTTTCTTCTCGTCGTCGATGAGAGCCACATGACAATCCCCCAAGTTCGAGGGATGTACGCTGGTGATCGCTCGCGAAAGGAAACCTTGGTCGAGTACGGTTTTCGACTGCCTTCAGCACTTGACAACCGCCCCCTCTCCTTTGAAGAGTTTGATGCCCGTACAGGTCAAGTGCTCTATACCTCTGCCACACCAGGACCGTATGAGATGAATATCGCCTCACAAGTTGTCGAGCAAATCATCCGACCAACGGGCCTTGTTGATCCCGAGGTTGAGGTACGACCTGTCGAGGGTCAGATTGACGATTTGGTCATTGAGATCCGTCGTCGAGTGGATAACGGTCAGCGCGTATTGGTGACCACTCTCACCAAGCGAATGGCGGAAGATCTTTCGGACTATCTACTCGAGTTAGGGGTCAAGGTGCACTACCTCCACTCAGAGATAGACACCCTCGATCGGGTCGGTATTCTACGTGATCTGCGGTTAGGCGTGTTCGATGTCGTCGTTGGTATCAATCTCCTTCGCGAGGGTCTTGATCTTCCAGAAGTTTCCCTGGTGGCGATCCTCGACGCTGACAAAGAAGGGTTCCTTCGCTCAGACACTGCTTTGATCCAAACGATCGGACGGGCAGCTCGGCACGTCGATGGTAAAGTGATCATGTATGCTGATAAGGTCACCGATTCGATGCGTCGCGCGATCGATGAGACCGAGAGGCGAAGGATTAAACAAATCACATTTAACGAAGCCCATGGTATAGAGCCGGTGAGCATTATCAAGGAGATTCGTGATCTCACGGATCAAGTAGCCGCTCATACTATGGCAGAGGAATCGGCAGAATATCGAGCCTTCACACCTGCCCAAATGCCAAAAGACGAATTATCGCGATTAATCAAGGAACTCGAGCGACAAATGAAAGCAGCTGCTGAAGCACTCGAGTTTGAAAAAGCCGCCAGCCTTCGTGACCAGATCTTCGAACTGCGCGAGGTCCTTGCTGAAAAGCAAGATTTACCCCCATGGGAGCGTGCACGGGTATTAGCGGGAGAAAGTTGATCAGGTCGGGTGAAAAGGAATAGAATAGCAGAGCTCGATTTCCTCAGAAGTCTTGCAACTCTCTTGCTCCTGGTCCACCATTCGGGTATATACCAGTACCAAATCGGCTCGTTCCCCCTTCGCAATTTATCTAAATACAATAACCACCTTTTATTGGGCGCCTTCGTTTTTATCTCCGGTTACCTAACCGCGAGAACACTTTCCCGGCGGGAAATCTTCCACTTATCTGCCTTCTACCGATCAAGGTTATTGAGGTTATACCCACCTTATCTTGTGGCACTTTTGTCCTTTGTCTTCCTCCTGGGAATCCGGATTTCATCACAGGAGATGTTGATCCACCTGATGGGACTTCAAGTTCTCCTCTCACCCAAGTATTCCGATCCTATACGAACACTTTGGTTCATCAGCCTGCTGCTTATCTTTTTCACTTTCGCCCCTACTCTCATTCTCTCTTTGAAAAGAATTGCGCGCCTGTTCGCAGCTTACCTCACCATATTCATGATTACAATTCTCATCCACAATAGCATTGAACTCCTCGATATCCGCTTCTTCTATTTCTTTCCAACCTTTGCTATCGGAAGCTTGATCGGAGTCGCACAGGCGCTGCCGGTGATGAAAACATCGAATTCGCTTCTCGGCGGAAGTCTTGTTGGGTTTTCTGTCGGGATCTTCATGCTTTCGCAGAACAACCTTACTTATATTCCCGATCTTGATCTACTGCACATACTTTGGTCGAACCTTTTCATCCTTTCATCTATCGTCATAATTTTTCGATCATCACATCGGTTAACGCATTTCCGATTTGTCCAAAATCTCATCCTTTACATCGCAACAAGTTCCTATTTCACCTATCTATATCACCGACCACTGTGGAGAATCCTGTATGACATCTCTGGAATAGGTGTTGAGAGAATTGAAGTCTTAATAAATTTGGTTAGTATTCCCATTGTTATCGCCTTCGCCTTCATCCTCCAAAACCTATACAAAAAGATCGTTGAAAGAATATAAATCCTCGAGAAACATACGCACGCTTTTTCTCTGCTGCATCAAACTGAATTTACTTCCCTAACAATTTAGGGGTTACGAAATCGCATTGAATACACAAGGGGGTTTCTATCATCTTGATTGAGCACCGCGGTTATTATTCAACCGGTGCCCCCCACTCGCCCCATACCATCCGCATACAGGTTCCTAAGAATGGTATCGGCTTGATAAGCGCGTCCACAAAACTTGTTTCAAAATGCTGGCGAAGGGGGGTCCTTATGTAGCTTAATTCAATACGTGTGATGCGAAGTCTGCACTCCGAGATTCGCATGCCTTACATAAAGGCGTCGAGGAAGGCGATAATGCCATCTCCGAGTCGATCGAGGCAATAACCGCCCTCCTGCACGAGGACAGTTGGTAACCCAAGACCGGCAACTTGTTTGGCGATTTCTCGCAATCCTTCCACCGACAACAAGAAACCTCCAACAGGGTCGTCCTCCAGAATGTCGATCCCTAAGGAAACTACCAGAAAGTGTGGGTCGTAGGCATGGATCCCTTTCAAAGCCTCATCTAATATGCGCAGATACTCAGCGTTGGATGTCTCGCGTGGGAGTGGCCAATTGCAATTCAAGCCCTCCCCCTCTTCCATTCCTCGCTCGTCGGCAAAACCCCAGTAGTAGGGATAATCATAATTCGGATCAGCGTGAAGCGAGCAGTAGAGCACCGAAGGATCCGTATAAAAAATCATCTGCGTGCCGTTGCCGTGATGAAAGTCTATGTCGAGGATGGCGACCTTCGTGCCTTGCTGGGTGTGTTGTAAATGACGCGTGGTGATAGCGGCGTTGTTTAAATAACAGAATCCACCGTACAAATCGATGCTCGCATGATGACCAGGAGGCCGTGTAAGCGCATATACAGTTTGTCCACCTTTTAAGACTTCGTCGGCAGCGCTAAGGGAACACTGTGCACTCCAGTAAGCTGCTTCCCATGTCCCCTCAAGGATGGGACTGCCCCAACCACTAGCATAATAACCAAGCAATCCGAGCATAGCCTTTGGCTTTTGGCCTGTATAACGCGTGGCGAAAGTGCCTGGAAAAACGGCTGTCTCCTGTGGATATAACGCGGTGTAAGCTTCATAGATCGAGCTTAAAAAAGTGACATAGTCTTTCGTATGTACACGAAGGATTGGATCTATGCCGTGGTCGGCTGGTGTCAGCAATGTTCCTATTTGCGCCTCTCGAATCGCGGACAGAAGCACCTCCGCACGAGCAGGGACCTCCTCGACGGAGTATGGATGGCCTTCAAAAAGGGTGTGATCTGTAGCATGGCGTTTGTGCAGATCGGTATAGACGATTTTCATTTGAGCATCCAGGTTGTCATCGAATGGCTTCCTTAGAATCATCGATAATTAGAACGTGCCAACATCGTCTTCAGAATTTCGAGGCTTCGATAAGGGCTTATCCCCGCACATTTTGCGTACATTATACGGTTGATTTTCTCGAATTCAGCATATGAATCCACATAAAGGGCAACTGTGAGATGAGAACCGGTATATGTGTGTGCTGAAGAGAGATTGAGAATTATTTTTGGATGTGGTGGGCTCTGATTGAGCAGGATCGTGTGTGCTGCCGGAATATTTATTCAGACACGAAACCGGTAGCTCGAACTGAGGCCTCAACCGATATACATCCCTTGGGGATCCAACTCCTCCCGGAGGAGATGAATTTCTTCATCCGTCGGTGCTACAGTTTCCTTCAAATCACTGGCTGTCTGAATCTGCCATCCAACTTCCTGCTGCACCTCGGATAGCTCCACATCGGGGTGCAAGCTGGAGATCAGCATCTCTTTGTTCTCATGATCGAAGACGAAAACACATTTATCTGTCACCACCAGTTGGGGACCCGTGCCTGGCAGTCCTGAAGTATCACGGGCATCACCGCCATGTAAATGTCCTGGACCCGTGAGGAAATCCAACCGATCGACAAAACCGCGTTTCGAGAGGCGCATGATGATAAATACTTTTTGGGCATGGATAGCAATTTCGCAAGCGCCGCCGCTTCCTGGAAGACGCACCTTGGGACGCGTATAATTCTCCTCGAGCGAACCTTCGTTCCCGGCGATCATTGTGGTGTTCAGGTTGCCATAACGATCTATCTGTGCGCCTCCAAGAAAAGCTACTTGTACACGACCTCCTTGAAGATAGAGACCAAACAGGTCTTGCATCGAGCAAACGGATAATGCATCGCTCACAAGCGTAGGATCTCCAATGGAGAGTGGTAAGCGTGCCGGTCGAGCGCCGTAGACTCCACTTTCATAGATAAGCTCCAGATCCGGTGCCACGGTGCGGCGTGCCAAGTTGCAGGCGATATTGGGGAGCCCGACACCTACGAAGACGGTCCGGGTACCGGCCAACGCACGAGAGGCGGTGACGATCATCATTTCATTGCGCGTGTAATTGGTCATCCTATATGTCTCTTGATGGTCATTTGTATTCCCTTGGTCAGAAGGCGTGCCATTTATTTGTGAGTTGTGTTCTTATCAAACCATAAGAACGACTGATGAATGTCATGCATACTGCCCGTAATTCACCGGTTCAGCAAGTGCCACACCGGGTGATAAGCGCTGTAAAGTACTCACCTCCAACTTCTGCAGATACTCAGCCCGATCCTTCACTCCGATGACCCATTCTTCAAGCCAGGTTTGAGTGGAAGTCTCATCTCTGCTGAGTTCATCCCAGTGCAAATAGAACTGATTATCTCGATCGTAATACCCTTGCACATAGGAAGGATGGGCGCCGAAGGGTTCCTGCACAACAGCATCGACAATCAGGCCAGGAATGATCGTTCGGTTCGGATCGGATCGAATGACCTGCTCCTGCACAAGTTCTTCGACCACGACAATCACGTGTCGAGCAGCAAAGGCAGCTTCCTTTTGAACGCCCAACAAGCCCCACAAATGTGTGTTGCCATCCCGATCTGCGCGTTGGGCGTGAATGATGACTACATCTGGATTCAGGGGTGGGACAACTGCGATGGACTTGCCGTCATACGGACTCTCCACAAAGCGGATCATAGGATTCACACGCGGTAGATCGCTCCCAGTATAGGAATGGAGCGGGTAGAAAGGCAATCGATGGGCTCCTGCAGTGTATCTTGATACCATACCAAAATGGGAATACTCCTCAATCTCCAATGGGGTCGGGATATCTCTCTCTACTGCCCTACGGATCGCGTGTAGAGAACCTACACCGGGATTACCCAAGTATGAAAAGATCAGCTTCCGGGCACAACCTGCGGCGATCATCTGATCGTAGATGAGATCAGGCGTCATTCGGCACAGCACCAAATCGCGGCGACCCTGACGGATGATCTCATGGCCAGCAGCGAAGCAGATGCAAGCAGTAAAACCCTCGATTGCGACCATATCTCCATCGTTAACATGTCTTGCGATCGCCTCTTGCATGGACATAACCTTCGAATCCATTCTCTCATCCTCCCTGGGTTTTCTGATCGCTTGGCGTTTCATGCATATCTTGACGCGATCGAATTGGAAGGGTTCGAAAAGCACGCAGGAGGCGTATAAAGTTTTCCACAGTTGTTTCGAAGAGCGCTTCTCCAAACTCGACCGTCGCAAGCGTGGGATCTCCACAAACACCACTTTCGCTCATGCGCGACCACCAATCCTGCCAGGCAACTGCACTGGGTTCGGGATGATCCCAGTTGAAATACTCGATCTTCAATTGGCTTTGTTCCTTGAGTGCCCGGTCCATATCAACCAATTCGGGGCGCAAATGAAGCATCATGGCCGTTTCATACTCACCGGCATGTGCGATTCCCCCCGGTTGAGATTTACGCATTTTAGAGAGTGTGGGCTCGGCCAGTGTGGGATCAATTGCCGCGTTGGGATTCACGGCAGCGCAAACGACACCCGTTTCCAGAACCACCCGCCGCGCCGCGAGATCGGCAATCGATGCGTTTGAGCCGTGCCCATTCACGATGAGAATATGGGTGAAACCGTGGCGAGCGGTACTGATGACCACATCCGACACGAACTGTATCAAGGTCTGCATATCGACGGAGATTGTCCCCGGGAAGTCCATGTGGTGCTCATCCAAGCCGTAAGCGATCGCCGGCATAACCAACACCTCCCCCTTCAGGCGTCGTGCGGCTTCCTGACATATCGCTACAACGATAATATTATCGGTGTTGAGCGGCAGATGAGGTCCATGATCTTCCACAGCGCCAAATGGGAGCAGCAGAACGGGTTGGTTGCGGATGACATCACGTATTTCTGGCCATGTCATTTCATCGTAGCAGTATTTATCATTCATCGCGTGTTGTTTTCCTTTAATGTTTGTAAAAAAGATCGGTTATGAAGAATGGCATAAGCCGAGCCTACGTTCCAGACTCGAAAACATATCGCAACAAGTCGATCTCTTGGAGAGCGCAGCCTCACTGATACGCTAGATTCGTTGGTCATTTGTTTACGCTATGAATTCCAGTGCAACACTCACATTCCACTATCGATTCGAAGAGTGTGCCTAATAAAATCACTTTCGAAAAGTTGACATGTGTAGAGGGACTTTTGAAAACCGTAAACCACCATGTAACTATATCCACAACTCCAAAGGCTGTCCACCTTACTTCGAGGAAACCACATTTGCATTCGAACAAGGCAGGCAATCTCCGTAGAAAGGGAGAATATCTTGCCACAGGATGATACCCAAATCACTCAAGCAAATGATTTTCATTACCAAATTGGTCGATCTGCGCTAGTTTGATGGGCTCCTAATTCAAACTGGAAACGATCTCGAAGGCTTAGTTGAAGAATGGGATAGACGGATGCTCTAAAGCTTGTTAGGTCTTCTACCATCGTGACATCGTCGTTGAGGATCCACGTCTCAACATGTTCCAATGCTGAACTTATGGGAATATTCTCCAAGGGTCCAAGGCTTTCAACCTCGATCAATTGGTGGTCACAATAGAGTTCAGCGGAACTTCCTTGGTCCGGGTAGTCTGCTGTTGGGTCATGGTGAAATAATTTGATAAATAAATGACCAGCGTGCAGATAAGCACCCCAACCGTCCAAACATGGTACACCGATCTTTTGCTGCTGTTCGGTTGGCGATCTGAGAAGGACAAATTGGTCATCGAACGCGAAATGATCATCCCCGATATCTGAATATGGCCAAAGTGCAATTCTGCTGTGCGCCGTAAATCCATTGTGTTCACTTATCGGCTTGGGAAGAGGGAGAATCCCAATACCTCCGGGGACAAAGGCTGTGATACCCCACGGAGCTAAGATATGAATAGACGGTCCATGATTATGAATCCAATGTGTGACCTTAACTTGTGGTTTCTCAGGATGTAAAATGACCTCCACCTCTTTTTGAAGATCACTTGCCGAGTCGACCATCTGCGTTACCCGGATGCCGTTCTCTAATTCTTTGATCTGGACCGGATCGTTATCCGGTTTTGTCGACTCGGAGCTCTCTGGTGCAATCCAAAGGCGATGTCCACCGTAAAGCTTCCATTGATCGTGATCCACATCACTGCCGTGGGGAAAGACAACAAATTCATTATGACTTCCGACGAAACCAAAATGAAGGATCCGTATGCCGAAACTCTTAGGGATGATCAACTCAATGGTTGCGTTGGCTAACCGTATACATTCATCCCAGATAAGATATCTCACTTCTTCAATTTGCATGATCTGATACACTACCTATCTCAGCCTTTTCGCTGCTTCTTGTGATGCCAGATGACGTCGGGCTTCAGCGAGCATTTCATAACCAACCATGAATTTTCTCGCTGTCGCTGATGTTTAGAAACCCGAGAATATACTCTAGTTTCAAATGCTTGAGAGTGACGGATCGGCCGTGGGTGAAGCCAGCTACAATTTCTGGGACGGGTAAACGAATCTCAGGTCGCACTAAGCACAAGGGATATCGACTCAACGTCTGATAATGTATCCAAGTAAGTCCAATCGAATTCTTCGAGTTGATTGAAGGTGTCTCCGGCTGTATTCTCTACCAGGGCTTCAGCAAAGGTTTCTTGCAGCACCCCTCACGGATTCGGTGGGATGAAAATAAAGAAAGATCATCTCATCGAGTCGCCTCCCATGTCGTCATGATCTTGACTAAATGCCTCGTGTAAACTCCCGACGTTCACCGCTGAATCATTCTCATCTTCAAGAAATGACCCTGGAAATCTACTTAAATTATATCCAAACGCACATTCTCATTTCTGTACCGATCAAAAATAGGCTACCTCCGCTGTTCCACAGGAGGACGGTAAGTCAGAGTTCAATTGCAGTGAAAAGAAAAGAGCGGCCTGTCGCATCTGACAGACCTTTGCTGGACGGAAATCGCCTTTATATGTCCTACAAAATGAAACAACGTGATTCTTTGGTGCCCCTGACAGGATACGAACCTATAACCGTCGGATTAGAATTACATCCGAGATTCGGACAGAGTCATAACCAAAGGACTATCATTAGAAGCAATTCTGTTAGACAGTTCTTCTATCTGTCTATTTGATTTTCGGTTTACATCGAGTCAACACTAATCTCTAGGACAACCTATCTTACTCGCCCTTCCAATGTACATCTACATTCCTGATTTCACGTCTTAGCAACTAATTGGCGCAGGGATTTATATCCGGCCATAACTTTGAAGCAGTTTAATGTAACTTGATCTCTCAAACGCCGTCGGTTCGACATAGCTCTCTAGACTCAACGCACCCTTTATACTTGCAAGGGAGTCAATCTCTAGCTCATCCATTCGCGATTCTGTATTCTCTATAAGCTCAGTGATCTTCTCAACACCCTCTGCCAGCAAAAAGGAACATACATTGGCGATATCTGCTCCAGCCATGACCGCCTTGAGAACAGCATCTACTGAGTGTACACCACTGGTTAAGGCAAAGGAGCAATCTACCTGGCCATAAAGGATGGCGATCCAACGCAGCGGAAGGAGGATATCCTCAGGTTTGCTTAAGCTGATGCTTGGCTGGACTTCCTTTCGCTCGACATTAATATCCGGCTGGTAAAAACGATTGAATAACACAAGCGCATCTGCCCCTGTTTCATCTAAACGAACAGCAAAGTTTGGAAGAGCCGTGAAGAACGGGCTGAGCTTTACCGCTATTGGAATGCTCACTATCTTCTTTACTGACTTCAGGATATCAAGATAGATGGTCTCGATATCCAAGCCAAGAAGGGTGTCCGATGTGGGAATGAAATAAAAGTTTAATTCCAAACCATCGGCACCTGCCTGCTCGATTTGCTTGGCAAATTCAAGCCAACCGCCTTTACTCGTTCCGTTCATACTGGCGATGATCGGGATATCGACGGCTTCTTTCGCCTTCCGAATATGATCTACGTAGGCTTCGGGATCTCGAGGATACTCATGTCGGTGAGGGAAATAAACACTCGCGTCCGCAAGGCTCAGGGCGCCACTGCTCAGCAAGTTCGAGAACTCACCTGTCTCCATAGCAATTTGTTCCTCAAAGAGTGAGTACAAGACCACGGCAGCTGCACCCGCATCCTCCATCTTTTTTATACCGCTTATTTCACGGGATAATGGTGAAGCAGAGGGTACAATCGGGTTTTTCAGTTCCAAGCCCATAAATGAAGTTTTAATATCAGCCATGTTTTCCTCCATGAAGTATTGATACTGAAAAAGCAAGTTTAATGACTGTATCTGCAAAAGAGAGGAGATCCGTCATCGATGAGTTAAGTCCAAGCATTATAAAACACGACTTAACATAATGACAACATCAATTCGTTCTCAGCAGGGTAGATCTCGATCCACATCCATCGATTGAAAACCCACCCCACGGGGGATTATTCAATATTCCTCGCTCAGATCTTACATTGGACTCTACTCTTAGCATGGATACTACAGATCATTGAAGATATGAGGTGGAGCCTTTAGGTGTTTATCAATATTGGGTAAGAACGAGGGAAAGTAGAATGCCCCTGACAGGACTCGAACCTGTAACCGTCGGATTAGAAGTCCGGTGCTCTATCCATTGAGCTACAGGGGCTTAGCTTTGCTCATTATACTCGTGAAACGCTTGCGATCAATCGGTATGGCATCAGAGGTTTCCATCAGAAGCGAGTGTTTCTTAACGATTCTTGAAATTCAACCTTGAAGAGAATAGAAAAGCATGGCCTCAAGAGGTACCTTATCGAAATTTGTGACATGGTTTATGAGGAGAAGAAAATCAGGATTTGGTATACGGTCTGATACCTTTGTACACCCTGCTCCCAGAAAAGGTTCGCAAGATCATTTGAGGTGGCTTTCCCAAACGTTCCGATAATTCGATAGGCGATAACGGTGTATTACTGTTCGCCAAAAAGACTCTAAAAACTGCGTTCACCAAACTGGTTTGCGGAGTTAGATAGTCCGGTTGACGCGCACAATGTGAGATCAAGATGTGTTGCACTCCGGCGACCCTGGTAACCTCTGCGGTTCCAGGATCCACAGAATCAACCATCACGTCAGCATCGAGGTCAGCATAGGCAAGTTGATGCTCCGAACAGAGATGACTTCGAAGGTAAACCTCCAGGTCCCGATCAGCCCTGTCCCACCAGCCGTAATCGATATGGAATTTAGTCTCAAGGGTTGGTCGTACGAGAAGTCCCACCCGCTTCGTTTCCACTGTGCTCATGTTGAACTCCAAGCGGATGACTCAAAACGCCAATACAGATCACCAACGTGAACATAGTAGGGTTGAGTCACCAGTTCGGCGAAAACAGTAGCTGGAGGAAGGCGTTGAATCACATTCAGTCCAGAGTATAAAGACTGGGCATGGACTGCACTTTGAGGTGTGAGCTTCGCAAGTTCACGAAAGATCTGCGCCACAAGCCGATCCACAGGCATCTGCCGTTGTTTACCTCGCAACCATGCCTCATCCAAGGTAACTGGGTCTATCAGGCCGATAACCATGCGATCATCATATGCGGTACCGATCGATTGTTTAAGCATGGTAAACCCGATGACCCCTTCCTCGCTTATCGTTACCGTTCTGATCCAATCGTTCCGTCGGCTGCGGTCGATTGTCTCTACGATCACTTTCCCTTCTTCATCACTTCGACGAATCCTGACCAGACCTCCTGTGGGCACATCGTATCGTTTATACCACTGTTCCAGGCCCATGACGTAACCGGCCTGCCGAACGACCCAGCCTGGGAATTCATCTCCGCTATGTGCGTCAATCAAGATGAAACGGATGCGTGGCGCTTCATACGCCGTAGGGAACATGGGTTTCAAGCGATGAGAGAGCGGAAGCGCCCCCACACGCCAATGAGGAAAGAGCAAGGAAATGGTCACATCATCGAGCGCCTCGTCCAATGGTTCTAAGGGGCTGAGCTCATCATCAAGTGACCGTTCAAGGGCAATTAAATCCTCTGTCAGTACATTGCGATTAACGTTTTTGGCAACGGGCTCCAATCGTGGAGGAGAGAAAAGCACTTCCGGCGGCTCGAGGCGCTTCAGATACCAAAGTACTTGCCCTGCTGGACCGACCTCATCAAACCGATCGTCCTCTTGAAGAGCGTAATCCAACGAGAATGCCATTAATAACGGATCGATTCCAGATGGCATTTCTATATGTTCGAGCAAATTTGAGGTTGGGAGTGGACCTCCGCTCGCAACGTCCAAGACGGCTTCTGCGAGGTTCAAATGTCCTTCATGAATATCAGCAAGGAGTGCCTTGGGAAACCACGAGCCAGCGATCCAAACTATACCTTCCTCGCTTTCGAGGCTGCGGATCAGCCGTTCCTCTATCAGACGCCCATATAACCTCATAACCCCGTCTGCGCTGCTAAGCTCGTCCTCATCCAATTCGGGTTCAGGAGGGTTGTTGAGGATGTGATCCTCGAGGCGTGCGGCGAATTCTTTCTGTAAGCCAGTTTCGTCAAATTTAACTTTTATCACATCAAAGGAGCTGATCTCTGGGTTCTCTCCGTCTCGAACTCCTACAACAGAACCAATGAGGTTGCCTAACGCAGGGAAGAGGACACGTTGACCAACTTCGTATTCAGAAACCGGCAGGTAAACTGTATAATCGATCTCAACCGCCTCTTGTGCTTCTTTTTCAAGACGCTCAAGACGGTACTCGATTATGGCTGATGACATCTCTTCTGTGGTTAGAGGGACCTCGCGCTCCAGCAACAAATTATAGATAAAATCGAGATCCTCATCGGAGACATCAAAATCCGTCCAGTAAGCCTCATAGGAAAAGGTGGGAACGGAAATCATCGCGATTGATCAGCCTATTTTGGGGAAATACTTCGCCATTATACTATAAGCACAGCCAAGGAGGCATCATGGATGAAGAAATTGTCGTCGTTGAGACCACCTCTGGTTTGATTGAAGCCGAGATCCTGCGTGGCCTATTAGAGGCCAACGATATCAATGTCTGGCTTTCGCACGAGTCAGCCGGCAAGGTGATCGGTCTTAGCGTTGGACCCCTCGGGCAAGTCGATTTGATGGTTCCGGCGTATCAAGCCGAAGATGCCAAGAAGATTTTAGATGACTATCACGCTGGACGACTTATGGATCATGACGAACTGCCACCAGAATAATCATTTCGGGTAAAGCTCAAACCACATGAGTTGAAGAAACTTTTTTCCCCCCCTTCCCGCAAAAAGCATCCCTTATCGTTGCTAGCCTGTAGTTTGTGAATATGATGAATAGTCAGAGTTCAACGGGGGGTAGGTTATGGTAATCCTTTCTCCACCCATTCCAAAGGGTCAACCGGTACACCTCCCACCCAGATCTCCCAATGCAAATGGGCTCCTGTTGATCGACCCGTATTACCGACTTCACCGATCACCTGCCCTGTTTCGACCAAGTCTCCGACTGAAACGAATATCTTCGATTGATGAAAATATCCACTATACACACCCCAACCATGGTCAATATAGGTCGCATTCCCCCGAACGATTAACGGACCGGCAAACACAATCCTACCAGGCGCGGGAGCCAGGATTGACAAACCGACGCTGCCATACAGATCGAGACCCGTGTGATAGTAATCAAAAGCACCCCAATTATAACTCCGGCGAGTTCCAAAGATTGAAACAAAACTCTCGGTGTAATAGTTCGATGGAAACTGAAAAGGACCTTCCCAATACTTTTCCTGCGTCGCCTCAGCCAGCATACCCTCGACCATAGCCCGTTCCGGACCCGTGACCTCAGGATCGATCGTCTCTGCTGGAACCCCATTGATGTTCTCAAATCCATACCCACCATCAAGTACCCGTATGGGTTGTGAAAAGGCGTAAATCAACTCTCCTCCCTCAGTGGAATATAAATTTAGCTCACAAGTGTACAAACCTGGATTCTCCATGGCGTGGATGCCTTGAAGCGCGACATAATTCCGATCATCTTGAGAGAAGAAGTTTAGCCGCCGATCGCCAAGCATACCGCTTACCCAACCCGCTCCGTTTAGCCCAACACGAAAAACAGTTGTCCGGCCTTGCGCCGTCAACAAAGGATCTACGGTTACTTCAACATAAGGAGCTGGCAGAGCCCCGGACCATCCATCACCTCCTGGGGACACCACCGGCGCATCCGGGACAATCCAAAGCTTGATTCCGTTTTTGCCGAGAGTGTCTAAGGACCAGGGGTTGATACCAACACGTACCGCCATCTCCAATTTACTTTCCCCAAGCTTGGGGAGAAGCAACGAGACCTGAGGTATATCGAAGGCAGCTTCGTCCATTTCTGGGACAATCAATGGTTGACCAGCATACAATTGACCGGGGCTAACCAAACGGTTGAGCCGAGCAAGCCCATCGATCGAAACCCCATAGCGCAAACTCAAGCTTAGGAGATTCTCACCAAAATCTACCGCGCGAAAAGTTAACACCCCCGAGATGTCCCCAAAACCGGGAATGACCAGTTCCGTCCCTGGAATTAGGAGAGAGGGGTCATCGATATTATTTGCGACTGCTAAAGCCTCAACGGTGGTGCCAAAGACCGCCGCAATGTAGGTCAATGTGTCCCCAGGTTGTACGATGTAGATCGGTCCAGATTCCTGAGCAAGGCCGGAAGAGATTGGGATCGCAAGAACAAAGATAAGTGATATAAGGATGATCCTAGTCCCAAGTTTCATCTACGATCTCCATGACGAAGTGTGTCTCTTTATCCGATTGATCGAGGCGACTGATGTGATGATTGAATATTCAAATCACTTCAGCGATCGTGTAATTATACATTCCAAATCCTTCTCAAGTATTTTGTAATATTGTCTGGTCGAAAATTTTCCATTGTGGAATTCCAATTACGCACCCTTCGATCCTTCGACAGGCTTCCTTCGGCGAGCTCAGGACAGGCAGGACAATGCAAGCTCAGGGCACTCTCTACTTTTACGTAGGAAAGTCATCCTGAGCCTGTCGAAGGATGACGGCTAGCCAACGCCGGTACGATTTGGTCACGCTCCTGCCAAGGGAGAGAATGATATCTGATTGGCCTAAGATCCTGACCAACTTTTATCGGAAGGTGGAGAAGTAAGAGGGCTGATCCAAAATTTTATAAGGTATGTTCAATCTATGATCTTCGGTTGGATGGGACTCCAATCAACCAAAACATCATACGGCTACCTGCTTTTAATTAAACACAAAACCGGGTGACTTCGGTCACCCAGTTTATGTCCTTGTGCAGCAATTTAATCCACAGGTCCTATGATCTTTTCCACACTCTCTAGTAGTTCTTGTGGACCAAAAGGCTTTGTGATGTAATCATCCACTTTCGCGATATGGAGACCCAACACCTTATCTATCGATTGAGCCTTGGCTGTTACGACAATGACAGGGATCACACGTAATTCAGCATCGGCTTTAATTTGCTGGTAAACCTCCCAACCATCCATATCAGGCATCATCAAGTCTAGCAGGATTAAATCCGGCTTCTCACGCCGAACTGTTTCCAACCCCTCTATCCCACCATTGGCCCCGATGACATCAAAGCCCTTTCGACCCAGAATCAGCCGAACCAGGTCGATCATCTCCGGTTCATCTTCAATGCAAACTACACGTTTTTGTTCAGTTGCCATAAGGCCTCCCCCAAGACGAAGCCGTTCTTCCCGTAGTTTATCACAACCCCATGGGGGTGCAACGAACCTCATTTCCTACTATAAGAGGAAATTTGGCTGCCAATGTGGCTAGTATGGCGGTACACAATGCTCCAATCGCGAGCTTAGCCATGGATTAACCCTTAGGGCCAAGCACGATAGAAATCCTGTGGCGTGATATCGCTACCAGGATCCAGGTAACCAGCATTATAAATCGCCTGAGCTAGAGTTATTCCAATATACCGTATATGCCATGGTTCATAGATAAATTCCGTCACCACGGGCAGCCAGCGATTATGGTATGGCCAGGTATCGGAAGTTTTGTATGGATAACTGATGACAAATCCAAAAAGGTGTGCGTTATCACGTAACCATGTGTAAAGTCGATCATTTCGTGCATCATTGAACCCTAATGGCAAACCAGGCCAAGCGACATCAATCGTAGTACCCAATTGATGTTCGCTATGCCCAGGACGAGTTGAATAGAGCGGTGCCTGACCTCTCCGCTCCGCAATCTCACGAGCATACACCTGCGCTTGATACTCATAAGATCGATATCCGGAGAAGATCGTCATTTTTATACCATCCTTGCTAGCTTCGGTCTGCAATGCATCCCACGCTGTCAGCGTCGTTTCTTGCATACCGGGGTCGTACCAAGCGGGTAAACCGTACTCAGAGTCAACGAGTGTATCCAAAGGAGCCCCGGCAAGCAATAAAAGGACCACGTAAAGTTGGAGAAGGATCTTCAAGGATATCTCCGTCAAGAACAAGCTACAAGGATAAGTCTACACTTCTCTGTTTGACAGTCAAAGGATCCTGAGAGCAGACTTTGTAAGGTGTATGTAACTTTGTTGTAAGTCCTGTGTAACGTGTCTGGAGGCCATAGTATGTTAGGATGAATGCATCAAACGGGTGCTAACTTTGAACCCGATTTTAGGTGAAGAGATATGGCAACTAGGACCGCACCACATCGAAAATCAACGATCGAAGAAGCCCTTGACATTGCAGTTGAAGCGGTAAATCGTGGAGAATTGGGAAAGGGAAAAGCTGCTTTGAATTGGATTCTCGAACAAGAACCCAATAACACAACGGCATGGCTTTGGATGGCATGTTGTGTTACTGAAGATCATGCTAAGCAAGACTGCTACCGAAAGGTTTCAACGATCGTATCTCAGTTCTAAATACTGGCTTCTGCTTGGTCGAGATCGCATTCTACTAGACTGCTACAAGACCTCCTAGCGAGATAAGCTTGCTGGGAGGTTTTTCTATTTTCTCATCCTCATGCCATAACGCCAACTTGTATCCCAGGAATCTTGACACGGATTCGATACAAGGAGGTCCGAGCTGTGATGTAGAGTGACTTCCAATCCTCATCACCCCAAGCGCAGTTCGCAGGACGTTCCGGTGTGACGATCACCCCCAAGAGTGTGCCATCAGGTTCAAATATCCAGATCCCTGTTGCACCAGCTACATATAGATGTCCTTCGACATCGATTTTCATCCCGTCAGGGGAACCTGGTTGAGGGTGATCCATATCCGCAACAATACGTGATTTTAATAAACCTCCGTCCGATTCCATATCAAATCCCCTCACGTGGCGACGCCCAGAATCGTCAACATAGAGAATACTTTCACCACTTGAGAATGCCAAGCCGTTAGGGCGGATGAAATCATCCCGGAGTAGCTCAACGCTACCATCCAGTAAGATCCGGTAGAGCCCGTTGTGAGGTTGTTCTTGCTCTTCAGGCTTGATCCCGTAAGGTGGATCGGTAAAATAAATCGTGCCATCTGATCTAACGACAACGTCATTTGGGCTGTTCAATCGCTTTTCGTTAAATCGATCAGCAAGCGTACTTACGCTACCATCAGCCTCAATACGCGAAACTCGACGATTGCCATGTTCACAAATGACCAGGCGGTTTTGAGTATCGAGTGTTAACCCGTTGGCATGGCCGCTCGGTTCCCGCCAAACCACAACCCCATCATCCGAGGTCCAGCGATAAATCCGGTTAGCTGGGATATCTGAGAAAAGCAACGCGCCTTCAGGAATCCAGACTGGTCCCTCAGTGAATTCAAAACCTGAGGCAATTCGTTCCGGATCTCCTGGTTCAATAAGATCATTAAGTCGCATACATTTTTCCGTTGAATTCAGGATTCTGAACGCGAAGGTGATCGATCAGGTAAGGGTGAGTATACTAGAAATGGAATTGTTGGTCAGATTACGAAGATTAACCCTATATCTCGATATCGATGAACCGTTCATCATAACAAAGCCCCTTCAAGATTGTAACGACTGATCCTCAATCAAGTAATCTTGAAGGGGCTATCTTGCTACTATTCACATCGCTCGAGTTGGACTTGCATAAATCCCCCCAAGGATCCTTCCTAAAAACCATTTATTCAACTGCCGACCAAATGATCGTGTCGGGCCTGAAAGCCACCCAAGCGAACCAGAAATGCTCGCCAGCAACAATCGATTCGAGTCTCTGCCCGGTCAATGGTCCATCAATCGCCTCACCGATGATGTTCCACAGACTTCCGGTTTGATCGTCTCGAAAACCATCGTCCTCCGCCCGGAAGGTTAGAACCTGATCGTCAAGCTGGCGCAGAAACACGCTCGTTGAACCTACATCTAAATCTGAATTCCCGAATGTGGTTCTGGTTCCTTCCTTCCAAAAAACGACTGGTGGCAATCCAGCGACTTCATCATTCACGACCAGGATTTCACGAAGCACAATGAAGGGATAAGCCACGTCGATCCCTTCCAGTTGAATTGCGACCACCCTTTCTACAGGTGGAAGACGTCCATCCAGGGCGCCCTCATATAAGTATGGGTAGTTATTGATGCTGTCATAACCCAAATACGGATTTCGTCCGTAGGATCGGTTAAAACCTGTGTCTCGTGATAGATCAGGATCGTTAACGGATAAGCTCTTGTGTCATCGTCCAACTTAAAAAGCATAATTGGCCAATCTTCACCTAACCACTCGTCAGCTTCACCCACGCTCTCGAAGACAGGATCATCGATTGAGGGTATTCCATCCGGAGGCGGTCCTCCCGATATGATTTCACCATAGTCGACGCTATGGATTGTAAAATCGGTATCCGGCCAGTATGCAGTGTTGAAACGCAGTCTTATCCCTGCAAAGGGGTCTTTGTCTACCAACAGTTCCTCCTGTTGATCCACCGCTGTTTGACTAGGATCGATAGCCTGCGGCATCGGTTCTGCAGTAGCATTTTGCGTTCCAATACCCGAGACCGCTCCTGGAGCAACCGCGGTCGCACATGCTGCTAACAAAAGGCTGAATCCAACGATAATAAGATACGGTCGAAGATGAAAATTACGTATCATTCTCTTCCACCTCACTTTCAATTAGTTATGCCTAACAAAATCTCCATCAAAATAGTGTGGGGGATTCTCAAATATCGCTATACCAACCAAAACCCAGAAGGCTCCTAGATGTAACCTGTTCCACTTTCCGACCCAACAGAGGATCAAAATTTAATTATGGACCTACCCCGATCTCTGCCAGGTTATCGTCAAGTTGACGGTCCGTCATTAAGCCGATGTGATGAACTTGAATCACTCCCGACTCATCAACGAAGAAGCTGGTGGGGTAAGTCCGATTGCGGTAGAGTTTCTGGACATTCGCTCCCGGATCGAGGAGTATTTGGAATGTCAGACCTAACGTATCGCGAAAGTCTTTAACCTCACTGACGGGTTTGTCAAAATCAACTACAAGAACGACAAACCCGTCCTCCTCGGACAACTCAAACCGATCTTGAATGGCAGGCATCTCCAGCCTGCATGGTCCACACCAGGTAGCCCAAAGGTTAATCAAGACCGGATGTCCTCGAAAATTGCTCAACTGCACCTCGTCACCACCCAAGTCTTGCAGTTTGAAGTCTGGTGCGATAGAACTCTTGATCGGAGCCACTTCCAACCCTTGCGTTTCTGCCGGCACTTCGTACAGGGGCACGGCTTCCTTATCACCCATCCCTGATGCGTAGGCAAGCGTAAAACCTAAAGTGCTTAGGGCCACGAGCGCGATGAGGATTTTCCAATTGAGCAAGATTCCTCTTCTAGGTTGGAAATTCATCAACATCTCACAATCCAAAATCCACAAAGAAACCGAAGCGTGCCAGCTGCTCTAAGGTTCCCGTGAGCAACATGACACCCAAGATAACTAAGAATGCCCCTGTTGCGATGGACATGTAATGGATCGCTTTACTATGACGGCGCATGAGCTCTGTAACCCTGCCGACACCGAGGGCAGCCAAGAGGAACGGCACAGCCAACCCAACCGAATAGGCGCTCAATAGGAGAACACCTTGGCCCAACTGGGCACCATTTAGAGCCAGTGTAAGAACGGCTCCCAGCACGGGGCCTACGCAAGGCGCCCAACCAGCAGAGAAAAATACTCCCATCATGCCAGAAGAGATGTAGCCAGTCCTCTTTGGTTGAGCCTGACGACGGGTGTCATAATCCAGAAATGGGATGTTGATCACGCCCATCGTATGCAATCCGAAGATGATCACCACGATGCCGCCAATACGAGATATCCATTCCCGAAGATCGAAAAGCAATACTCCTACCGCTGAAGCCGCTGCTCCCAGCAGCACAAAAACCAGGCTAAATCCTAGGACGAATGCCAAGCCGTGGCTGAAGGTAACCCATCGGTTCGCGACCGTGCTTCCACTTGATGATACCGATCACCCACCTAAGTACCCCACATACGCAGGCACCAATGCCAACACGCACGGGGAGAGAAAGGAAGCCAAGCCAGCGAGCATCGCTAAGCCAATCGTAATGTTGTTCGGGTCCATAGTGTGTCCTCACATGCGAATTTCGATATTTAGTGCTTATCAAAAGGTGAACCTGTAGCTCTGTCCTTTTGATGGATCAGAATGTGCGTTTCTTACCAACGATCAACGTAATCTGTCTCCTAGGGGGGTCACCCTAAAATTAAGGGTCTGTCAGCCTTGCTGACAGACCCTTAACCCTCTCTGACGAAAACACGGATAACGAAGCCGAGCGATATCGTACGCACTACTTCCCGATCAACCGATAGAACTCCTCCCTCGCCTCAAGGTTATGACGAAACTCTCCTCGCTTTGCAGTTGTCGTCATATTCACTCCGTGCTTTTTCACCCCTCTCAAGGCAGCACAACTGTGCTGCCCTTCGATCACAACCATCACCCCCGCCGCATCAATTGCTTGCTCAATTGAATCTGCAATTTCATTTGTAAGTCTTTCCTGTACCTGTAAGCGACGAGCGAACATATCGACGATGCGCGGGATCTTGCTTAGACCCACAACCTTCTCGCCCGGGATGTATCCCACGTGAGCCTTTCCTACGAAGGGTAACATATGATGTTCACACATGGAGTTGTACTCAATGTTGGCGACAACAACCATCTCGCTATCGCCGTACTCAACTTCGAACATCGCGCCATTGATAATGGTCTCGACATCCTGATTGTAGCCTTCCAACAACTCGCCATACATCTTAGCCACGCGATGGGGGGTGCGGATTAAACCATCCCGCTCGGGATCTTCTCCTACATTGAGAAGGATTTGATAGACCGCATCCTCGACGGCTGCTTTCGGGTGGACTACCAGATTCTCAGGCAGATCTGTTAATGTATATCCCTCTTCTTGAAGGTTACCTCGCCCATTTGATTTCGTAATTAATTGCTCCATGATAAAGCCTACCTCCATTTTCCCTGATCAATTCAGGATTTACATTTAATCTAATTTAGGTCATTCTTGACCAATAAATGACTACTTGTTGTCCATAATTATTGACGATCCAATTGCCTAAAATCTTACGGTGATGTATTTGTTACTATGATTTTCCTGGGTAAGAATGGAGGGTGTGAAGGGGGATACTAATCGTTGGGAGAAAACAAGCCGAGCAGGTTCGCCTGACTTATTACATTGGATCATAAATATTAATGAACAATTTTGATAATCTAGAGACTTATCAAATGGAGGGCGGGGTCACCCCGCCCCTACTCCAATGACAATCTCCATGCTTTTTTTTACATTACCTAATCATTACACTCCTGAGACCCGCTTCCTGGCCTTCAAGTAGGCTTGGACTGTGGTGACAAAGGTCGCATGGCTCCAGGTAAGAGGGCTAACAGATAGCGGAGCGTTTGTGTAAGGGTTTACCTGCTCAGCGAGCACACCACTCCGCAATGCTCTTTCTGCAGTCCACTGCATCAACTCCCGCGACCGATCCAAGTCCTCATCAGTCTGCGCCAACGCAGCGTACCACTCTGAAAGCCAAAGCGTGCATATATACCAAGGATTTCCGGGCACATTTTGAATGTCGTCGCTTACCTGATGATAGCGATCGTTTTCATAACGGGCGATCCCACCAACCTCCGTCTTCACCCACAAGCGTTCTCGTATGGCTTCCATAGTCGTCTTGATCAGTGGCGAGTCGACTGGGTACATCCCAAACTTCCATAGCCCAACCATGGATGCGTCGATAACATGATCAACCTGATAGCCGCCGTCTTGATTCCCATCGATCATACGGACAAAACGATTCAAATCAGGTCGCCAAAGATGCTTTTCTGTCCCAATCTTGACTTGATGGGCAGCGTTTTGATATCGATGCGCACGGTCTTTGTCACCAAAGGATTGCGCGAATTTTACTGCAGCCGTAAGACCACCCCACACTGCCGCGACGGTCCATGCAAATATGCCGTGTCTCTCCTCCCACAAATCGTAGCTGGGCAATGGAAGTCCTGTTTTTTCATCACGATAATGGTCTAAGAAGTCCGCCGCGGGTGTTATCAGCGAGCGATAGAGCGGTTTGATGAACTCAACGTCGTTGAAGCGATCGAAGTGCTCCCACAAGGCCCAAAGGACGAGCGCGGTTTCGTCCTCCTGAATTGGGAGATCCTTCTTCCCCTCTCGATACCACGGATGCCAACTTGAAGCCAATGTTCCATCAGGATTGAATTTGTGTAGCAGGTAGCCTTCTCGGGTTAAAGATCGGTCACAAAAACGAAAGAATTCACGTGGCAGGTCGATATATCCCGCTTGAATGAGAGCATCCGCAACCAACGCGCCGTCGCGTGGCCACATGTAGCTGTACGTATCGCGAACAGAAGAAGATATATCCGAATCGTTGGCTGCGATGATCGCGCCATTGGCATCTACTTGCGTGCGAATGATGAGCAGGCTAGTTAGATAAAGGTCGCGAATTCCATGGGGCAACTCACCAAAATCAGGTGAGTGACGTGTTAGCCAGAGATGCCAGTAATCCCGCGTGCGCTTGATGAAAGATTCCGGTCCCCGACGCCTAACCATTCGATTGAGGCGAACAGTCTCCTCAAAGTTAAAGCCCACAGCAAGCCAGGTATATAGGGTGCGAGTTTGGCCCGCTTCAAGGGGGAGATTAAAACCGATACACGAGTCAACTGAGCCATGCGCAACCGCTTCAGCCGAAAGTACCCCATCTTCTGCATCGCGCCAGGTCCCTTCAAAATCATGAATTTCTTTCAGGCCGCAAGCCCACTGATGGACACCTACGCTTAAATCCGGCAGGGTATCAGGCGAGCTTTCCCCCAGCGACTCAGCGTCCTCAGACATCTTCACTGCCCCGTTCAACAGGAACCAACGGTCTCCTTTGTAGTGAAATATTGCCCGTCGCTCGGGTTCATAATAAGCCGTGTCCCCGATCTCGTTACCTGAGATGTGAAAATCATGGTGGAAGAACACCCGGATGTCTCGATCACGATCTGCGAGGTCCGTGATTTCAAATTTGCGAACCATGAGATGCTCGTGAAAATCTACGACATCCGTTGCGCAGATCTCCAGTTCAAGTTCTGGGTGGGATAATTTCACATCTCCCACCAGATTCTCGTCGAGGTAGCGGATTTCCCTTTCCCATCCATGATCGTCAATCCAACGATATTCTCCATCCGCCCAAAAACCCAATCGGAATGGGTGGCCCACGGCGTGATTCTCCTGACCAACGTGTGGCCAGTAAAGATCTCGAATTTGGTATTTCTTATCGAAGGCAACCAATAGGCTGCCATTTCCAAGTGGTAGATCTCGTGGCATTTTCTTGATCCTCGCCTAACTATCTTTATGGTCGCCGCAACCCAAACGCCAGATTCTGGCCTCTCGGGTCATAAACGATTGTGCCTCTTGAGGTCCCCAACTACCTGGAGCGTAGTCTACGAGTGGGGATACTTCAGGTGAATCCTCCCAACCCGTGATTAGAGGATCCACAAGCCCCCACGCAAGCTCGATCTCATCGCTGCGGGTGAACAAGGAGGCGTCTCCATTTAGCGCATCGAGCAGCAGGCGTTCGTAAGCATCCGGCAGGACCTCACCTTCGAATGTAGTGCGGTAGTGGAATTCCATATCTACGGAGCGTGTCTCCTGCGATGAGCCGGGGACCTTGGTTTCAAATCGAAGATGGATCCCCTCATCAGGCTGGATGCACAAAGATAAGTAATTAGGGGTAAGTTTGTAATCCGCAGGCAATTCAAGCATCACATGTGGTGGTGCCTCGAATTCGATCACAATCTCACTCGTTTTCGACCCTAATGCCTTTCCTGAGCGCAAGTAAAAAGGCACACCTTGCCAACGCCAGTTGTCGATATACAGCTTAATTGCTGCATATGTCGGCGTTTGAGAGCCGGAAGCAACGCCTCCGGTTTCACAATAACCTTCATATTGAGCGCGAACGGTGTCCTCAAGAACAACCGGTCGTACAGCACGGAGCACCTTCACTTTTTCGTTACGTACAGCATCTGCATCAAAGGTCGCTGGTGGTTCCATCGCCACGAGTGTGAGAAGTTGAAGCAAATGGTTTTGGAACATATCACGAACGATTCCAGCCTTATCGTAATAACCTGCACGATGTCCGACGTCGAGATCTTCCGCGACAGTGATCTGTACATGATCGATGAAATTCCGATTCCAAATCGGTTCAAAGATCGTGTTGAGAAAACGGAAATAGAGTATGTTTTGAGCTGTATCCTTCCCAAGATAGTGATCAATACGGTAAATCTGATGTTCTTTAAAGAATGAATGAATAGAAGCGTTTAATTCAGTCGCTGAGGCTAAATCGTGACCAAAGGGCTTTTCTACGATGACCCGCCGCCAACCTCCCACTTCCTCCGTCATCCCTAGATCCCCCAAATGATGGATGATCTGCGGAAAAAAAGCCGGAGCTGTAGCAAGATAATAGAGGCGATTACAGAACCCGCCCTCCTTCTCATTCAGGAAAGTACGCAGCTTTTCATAATCTTTCGTTTCACTCAGATCTCCGCGCACATACCATACTCTTTGTGAAAAATCCTTCCAATCCGTCATATCTGGGACAACACCAGTCAGCTCCTGCATCCCCTCAAGCAGCAATTGACGAAACTCGTCATCAGAATAAGGACGACGGGAAAAGCCAACGATATGAATCGTTTCCGTCAACCGACCTTTGATGTATTGATTGAACAATGCCGGTACCAGCTTCCTTCTCGTCAAATCACCCGAGGCGCCAAAGATAACGAAGCTCGTTGGACATTTTCTTTCCATTTAAATCATTCTCCTTCCTTTGAAGGTGAAGGCTTTGAAGGTGAAGGCGCAGAACACGTGATTGCTGCCAAATAGTCTCAGCTGCACACGCTTATGGGGATTCCGAAATCGAAGGCTTTACCGCGTGCCCCCCGAATTGTTGCCGCATCGCGGCTAGCATCTTCGCGGCGTAGCTATCTTCCTGACGGCTGACAAAACGCATGAGCAACGAAAGGGTAATCACCGGTGCTGGCACATCTAAGTCGATAGCATCCTTCACCGTCCATCGTCCTTCACCGCTATCAGCCACCCAGCCCTTAATATCGCTCAAATCCTGATCATCCTTTAATGCCTTAGCGGTCAGGTCCAGCAACCAGGAGCGAACCACACTCCCATATCGCCAAATCTCTGCGATCTGACGTAAATCGAGGTTGAAATCCTCCTTGGATTTCATGATTTCGAAACCTTCAGCATAAGCTTGCATCAATCCATATTCAATACCATTGTGAACCATCTTGACGAAGTGACCAGCACCACTCGGGCCAACATGTCCCCAGCCACGATCGGGTCCGGGGGCCAGGGTCTTGAAGATCGGCCTTAAACGCTCGACTATATCCGATCTCCCCCCGATCATCATGCTGTAGCCCTCGCTCAAACCCCATATACCACCGCTGGTGCCTACATCCACCAGATCGAGACCGTTTTCTTTGAGTTCAGAAGCCCTCCGCATAGTGTCCTTGTAATTACTATTTCCCCCATCGATTAATATGTCGCCTGGCGAGAGCAGCTCAACCAAGGTATCGATGACGGTCTGGGTAGCATCACCAGCTTGTACCATAAGCCAGATTGCGCGTGGCATCGATAATTTCGAAACCAGCTCCTCAAGCGACTCAGAACCATCTGCACCATCTGCTTCGGCTGCTTCGACTTTGGGTGGATTACGATCGAAGACCACGATCCGATGTCCATCCTTGACAAGCCGTGTGGTCATATTGGCCCCCATTTTCCCCAAACCAACCATCCCTAGTTCCATTCTCGTTATCCTTTCTCTGTTATATAAAATCCATGTGAGTGATTCTAACTCTTTCCGTTCTAAAGATGCCCAATCTATCAGAAGCAATCACTTCCACGCTCTTCGACCATCTCCCGTACTACTTTTACAACAAGATCCGAATCATCGACGATCCAGCGTTCTTCTAGAAGACCCAGATCGTGAATCCCCTGACGGGTAAATGGTGTTGTAACGGCCACACACCACATTCCTGCTACTACCGCAGCTTTAACGCCCGAGGGAGAGTCTTCCAAGACCAAGCATTCCTTCGGGGGTACACCTAATTCATCGGATACCAGATAATAGATCTCCGGGTCCGGTTTTCCATGTTCAACATCATAACAGGTGGCAATAAAATCGAAAGCACTGTGCAAACCCAAAATATTCAACACCCGCGTGGTTTGTGCACATTGTGACATCGTTGCCAGACCCGTCTGGCAATTCGACCTGCGCGCTTCCTCAAGGATAGCGAGGTTGTGCAGCCACTGATGAGTTCGGATTACCTCAGGATCTGCCAACATCTCTTCGTAATGATGCAATCGAACCTGCACGAAAGTTTGCCAAGGCGAGCCGACACCAAATTCAGACATCCTCTCTTCCGCCTTCTCTGTGAGATTGAAGTTTTTAACTAACGTTTCTGATACCTCACGTCGTGATAGTCCAACAACGTTCTTGAATTCCGCTAGAACATCTTCTTCACGGATGTCATGAGGACAAAGTTCTATAGCAGCCTTTGCATAGGACAGCACTTTTAGCTTCTCCGTCTGAACCAAGGTTCCATCTCAATCAAAAATCATCGCTTGAATCATGCGATGCCCTCCCTCAAAGTCATCACACATATACCAAAAACTAGAGAAGACGCGTTTGCCCTCCCCCCACCATTGCCACAACCATCATGATGCTATCGGATATCATAATCTTACTGTGTAAGGATAATGTAGAGTAGGCTTTCAACTCATATAACCCGCACACATCAGGAATGTCATCTTGACCGCGTCGAGGCTCGAAGAATGCCCCGGTTAGATGAAATATGGGTCAAAAAAAATATACACAATCCTTATCTCTTCTTGTTATCAAATAAAAATCGATGATAGATGTAGGGGCGCATGGCCATGCGCCCCTACATACAACGGATAACCTCGAGCTCTGCACATGGGTAGCCGGATTGGGGAATCGCTCAGCATCTTCGATCGGTGGTCCTTATGATATTTGTCAATCCGAGACTTGCTTATTGCGAAGTAACTCTTAGCTGCGGAGGCTTCATGCAATTTTCCCAAGCCAAGTCGAGAGACTCAGTAGCACACATGGAGTGTACCCTTCCGATAACAGCATATGTAAGTGTTCAGCATGTACGGTATACTTCAACGGTAAAAGCAGGACTTTCACCAAAGAATCGTTTCCCAGCTGACCAGGATCTACTTCAAGAGGCACCAAAATTGGCTGAACGGAAGAACGAAGAGTGGCTCTCTGATCTGAGAACACCGGGACTTGCGCAAGAGACCGCGTTGAGTGATTTACGTTCGATCATTCGATCCGGTCTTCCTTACGCGCTCTCAAATTATCTTTCCCCCTCCGATCCTCAATTCGATGATCTGGCGGAAGAGGTCACACAAGACACATTACTTAGGGTGCTTGATAACCTTGACACCTTTGAAGGAAGAAGCAAATTCACGACATGGGTCCACAAGATCGCCGTACGAATCGCACTTACGGAATTACGGCGTAAACGCTGGCAGGATGTATCATTGGACAGCCTCGTCGAGACTGAGGACGGTCAGATGAGTATAAGTTTGATGGCTGATCCTGGTGTTGGACCGGAATTAGCTACCGAGCAAATTGATATCCTCACTCGAGTAGAACGGATCATCCTCGAAGAATTGACCGATAAACAACGCTCTGCCCTTATGGCTACGCGCATACACGGCATGCCGATGGACAGCGTTGCCCGAAAGATGGGGATGAACCGTAACGCCTTATACAAGCTATTACACGACGCACGCCTAAGACTCAAGCGTCGATTGACTGAAGAAGGGTTATCACCAGAAGAAGCCCTGAGAACTTTCGAAGCCGGGTAAGACTGCGGCATCTTAGGTCGTCTAAATACCAAAGCGGTGGGATATGAAAGACTCTATAAAACTTGTTCGGACCTTATTCGAGGATCTTTCTCGGACCCGGGAAGAAGAAATCGATTGCGATGCGGTCTTCGATGTGCTCGATGTTTATGCGGAGGCCAAAACTCGCGGTGAAGACCCCAGCGAATTACTCCCACTCGTTCAACAACACTTCGAGATTTGTCCATGCTGCAGAGAGGAACTCGAAGCGCTTTTGAGTATCCTGGAGGCTGATTTACCTTAACGAATTTGACCTGATATATGCATAATTAATGTCAACAAGAGCCTGGCATATGACACTGCCAGGCTCTTTCAGATTTGACATCTGATGGATGCCATGATTTCACTTGATACGAAGAATTTGTGAACACGCTTCTATCCCTCACTTCTTTTGAATCCATCGAGAGATCTCTTAGGACGAGGTAATAACTTCATTCAATGCGTCGTCTATTGGTTATGGAACATCAGTATGCCCATCTTCGTGGACATAACATCAAACGATTTTGGAGGCTACGATGACAAACCTTTCCGTCATCATCCCTATGATCAGTGCACTCTTCTTTCTCTCTATCTTGGCATACAACAAAGCTAAGCAAGTCGGAAGTAGCGCCATTCGAATTCCGGTTCGAATAGAGTCTGAATCTCCACCACGACAGATCAAAGTGAGATACCGACGCGATCAGGATTGGTAGCCAACCTTCGATCGCGATTCCATCCTCCGCACGTTGTCAACTCAAGAATATGGTACGAGCAAAGCGACTCAACGTTGGCGCCTCGAATTCACTGGTGGATACCATCGTGGGCTTAGCAACCGAGCTGAGGCATTCGTCAATCTTTATTACAGTCACGTGAGAATTGAGCATGTTTAAACAGAGGTAAGAAGAGAAAGGAAGGGATCGTCTGAAGAGTAAGAGAAGAAACCTTCTCAATTCTCCTCCTCCCGAAGCCCCGGAGATAAAACTCCGGGGCTTCGTAATCTAAATTGAAAGCCAAGCATTTACCTCTTTATCATTGCGAGTTTTGTCTTTGTTGGACGGTGAGAGGGGGAAGCTGAACTGCGAAGCACATCCCTGAGATCGCGACCACCCCGTCACTAAGTTTACGATGTAAGACTAGACAGGATTAAAGCGTCTATGGAGTGGCGGCAAGCAAATGTTGGGCTCAAGCCAGATGCAAGAAGTGGAGTATAAAAATGATCAATGAACCTATCCATCTAACAGATGCTGAGTTTGAAGACAAAGTAGTGCAGTCGGTGCTCCCGGTGATTGTAGATTTCTGGGCACCATGGTGTGGTCCGTGTCATATGATCGCACCCTTATTGGAAAAGATCGCTTCGGACCACGCCGGCGAATTGATAATTGCGAAGATCAATATCGATGAACACCGGGAATGGGCTGATAAGTCTGGAGTTCAAGGAATTCCAACCATGCTTTTCTTCCATAACGGAATGCTCGTTCATGAACAGATAGGTGCTCTCCCAGAGCCACTCCTTCGAAAGAAGGTTGAGGAGTTCTTAAAGATCGACGAGAAGGTTGTGGTTCATTGAGGGTAGTGATGCCCTCAAGTTTTTAAACCAAGATCTCTAAGTTTGATCTCTCCTCATTACCATCCGTTTTGGTCCAATACTTCCCGAAATATATCTAAACCATATTCAGCCCTTTGATCCTCGGTAAAGGGCTGGATGGTTTAAGGACAAGTTGAGCTATGATTAAAGTGTGGTATCTTTCCAGAACATGAAACTCACGGTAATGTTACGAAATAGCTTCCATATCAAAAGACCTTAAGCCAGCCATGGCCGTACACTTCCTTTGAAGCATCGAGACCCTGGGGAGGAATATCATCATGAACATCCTTGGGAGAATACAAGATCTCTTCAACTCAGCGGCTGATGATAAGTCGGTCTACTGGGTTTTTGTGAGGTGTGACGATTGTAGTGAGAAACTCCAGACAAGGATAAATCTGTACAACGACCTGAGTGTTCAGTACGACGATACAGAGGATAAGACCACATACTTCTGTCGTAAAACCCTCATTGGCAGTGAACAATGCTTCCGCCCCATCGAAGTCGAATTGACCTTTGATGAACAGCGCAAGTTGATCGATAAAAGGATCCAAGGTGGTCAATTCATATCCGAAGAAGAATACCAATCTGAATAATCGTGGATCCTATACATACTCACTAAAGGGGGAAAAGATGAGTATGGTGAACGTTTTATTATGAGATCCAATGCTTATGGGTTACACACACATATCGAGGGAAAAAATCGGAAATTCAACAATATTGTTGATTCATCCGTATAGTTTTCTAAAGCTTCATCTCGTTCAATTACATTTGTTGTAGTAGGCTTTTACCTACTATTTGGAAAAGGAGACTTCCATATGCGTTTCGGTATCATGACGATGCAAGTCGACACTCTCATCCCTTCCGGCTTACCAGTCGATCAGATGTTGGCTCACGTCGCGGGCTTTGACTATGCGCAACTTGTCCGCAGGATGGTCGAATCTGGATTTCGAACCATCGAGCTTGGAGGCGATCTAGCACTTTTCTTGCCCATGATCTTCGATCAGAACTCTATCGAAAGGTTATCTGAAGTTAAAGAGGAACTCGATCTAACGTACACGGTGCACTTACCTCTATGGTCTGTAGAACCATCGACGCCCCTTGAACCTGTACGGAAAGGGTCAGCGGATGCGATTGTCGATTTCATCCATTCTGTCCTGCCGCTTAACCCTGAAGTGTACGTTTTTCACGCGACCGGAGCATTGGCCGCGGAGTTCTACCGCATGAACCTTCCCAAGATTGCTAAGATCGTCATCCTCCAACAATTCCAAACCAAGGCTGCCGAAAGCCTGCGCTGGATCCTCACCGAAACCGGTATCCCCTCTCGCGAAATAGCCATCGAGACCATCGAATTCCCCCTCGACTTAACACTTGACCTTGCTGAAGAGCTTGACTTGTCCATCTGCCTCGATACCGGCCACGTTCTTTCTGGTTTCTCAGGTAATGTGACGGTTGAAGATGCATTGGAAGCCAGCTTGCCACGTTTAGCTGAAGTCCACCTGCACGATGGACCCCAACACAACCCCGAGCAGGAGATCGTCTATGGACTGGATCATCGTCCACTGGGAACCGGTGATCTCAACCTTGGATTTATCCTTGATCACCTCATAGCTGCAGATTTCAATGGGCCAGTGATCTTTGAGCTCCAATTGTACGAAGCGCTGGATTCTCTCAATGTGATTAAGAGCCTCCGCCCTGATCTCCCTATCGAGTAATCTGATTTATTTCGCAGGATTATTTGAAGCAATGTTGGCTACACGCAATTTATACGCATGAAGTGGTCCCACAACTGGTTGCTTTGAAAATCCCACTCTGCGGATTGATGGAAGAGTTTGCGGCCCCTTCGAAATGGTACTATCATAGAATATGAAAAGAGAACTCCATTGGAATCATGAGCCCGATGGATATGTTGATCTTAAAACGGTTGTGGCGTTTTATCGTTCGTATGGATGTGGTGTCTATCCTCATCGTCCTTCTGTTAAGTCTTGCTGCACCAGGGTCATTGTTCACCCAACTCCCCTCCAAGATCGAAACTGACCTGAGCACATTAGTGCCGTGATGTTCTGGAAATATGACCCGCTTGAGCTAACATCCGCTCAGCGGGTGGAATTGTTTTCATTAGCCCGAACAACCCTCGCAGAGTATTTGAAGACCGGCACCTTACCTGACTATGAGACAGACGATCCCGTACTCTCGCGCCGTTTAGGTGCTTTTGTTACCCTGAAGAAAGACGCGGAACTATGAAGCTGCATCGGAAGCCTACGAAACAACTTACCCCTCTATCAGGTCGTGCAAGAGATGACTGTTTCCGCAGCTACATCAGACCCTCGTTTCCCACAGTTAACCTTGGAGGAATTCGATCTGATAAGCATTGAGATCTCTGTGCTATCGCCTTTAAAACGGATCACGGACATCAACATGATCGAGGTTGGGACGCACGGGCTTGTATTCCATCAGGCAGGGATGCAAGGCGTACTCCTACCACAAGTTGCCATTGAGCAGGGCTGGGATCGTCAGGCTTTCATCGAAAATGTATGCCTCAAAGCAGGACTTCCCCGCAATTGCTGGCAGGAAAAATCCGATCATGTACACCTTCACGGCGCTGGTGTTTGGTGAGGAGTGAGATATGAAAGCCCCTCTTTCCAGCCATAGGGAGGCTCGCCTTCAAGAAGTGGCTCAGGGTAAGGTACGTTGTCTTCTCTGTGAAAGACGTTGTCTGATCATTGAGGGGGGAAAAGGATGGTGTCAGACAAGATACAATCAGAATGGCATCTTGTTTACCTCAATCTATGGTGCCGTTTCCTCCCTTTCGGCCAATCCCATTGAGAAAAAACCCTTGTACCACTTCTATCCAGGAAGCCGAGCTTTGACGGCTGGCAGTTGGAGCTGCAATTTTGGCTGCCCTTGGTGCCAAAATTGGGACATAAGCAAAACACCGCCTCCTGCGCGGTGCCGCTTTATGTCGCCAAAGGCTTTTATCGAAGAGACCATCCGTCTGTCCTGTCAAGGGACGTCGATCAGCTTCAACGAACCGACGCTCTCTTTTGATTGGTCGTTGGAGGTTTTCCAGCTAGCCCACGAGCGTGGTCTCTATAACACCTTCGTCACAAATGGGTATATGACAGCCACAGCGCTCGATCTGCTCCATGGTGCAGGTTTGGATGCGATGAATGTAGACATCAAAGGGAAAAAGGGAGAGGTCAGAAAATATTGCCAGGGAATTGATGTCGATCGAGTTTGGGCTCGCTGCCAACAAGCGAGAGAACTCGGGCTGCATATCGAGATCACAACCTTGATCATCCCCGGAGTAAATGACGATGTCGAGAGTTGTGTCGAAATCGCGAACCGTATTGCTGATGAGCTAGGATGTGAAACGCCGTGGCACGTAAGTGGATACCACCCGGCCTATAGATTTGTTTCACCGTCTACACCAATCTCGACCCTCGAGCTGGCTTGGGCGATTGGGATGGACGCAGGTTTGAAGTTCGTCTACCTGGGTAATGTCCCCGGGCATCATAAGGACAACACCTATTGCCCGCGATGCGGGGCAACGTTGATTGAACGACGAGGCTTCTTCATGAAGCAAAACTTGATGGAGAATGGCCGTTGTTACGCTTGCGGGGAATCTATTGCCGGTATGGGATGGAATTGGTGTTAGCTCGAGGTTGTATATATGATGGGAACGCACATTCAGAATTTCGCAGGATCGTAGATGATTTCTTTCTAATCCGCACTTTTAGATTCCCCTCCCCATCCGAACCCGTACGATGTGGTGCCCCGGTTCGCCATCTAATGGAATCTCAAGCTGTGTAAGTCGCTGGCCATCCAACTCAACCCACGCCACATCACTGGACACATGATCCGGGTTCTCGAAAATAATTTCGTAATGTGAATCACCTCTCCGGTAACGCATTGTAAATTGGTCCCAGTATGAGGGGATAGCAGGCTCGATTCGAAGCGTTTCCCCACGCAGCTTAAACCCTAGAACTTCCTCAATCCAAACGCGGTACATCCAACCAGCTGACCCGGTATACCAGGTCCACCCACCCTGACCAATCTTTCCAAGTAGGTTATATACATCCGCAGCAACGACATACGGTTCTACCATGTAACGTTCTGCTTCTTCAGGTTCTTTAGCATGCTCAATTGGATTCATGATCCGGAGCAACCACGCTGCCCGATCTCCATCCCCTTGTTGAGCCAATGCCATGGCTAACCATAACGAACCGTGCGTATATTGACCGCCATTCTCACGGACGCCCGGTGGATATCCCATAATATAACCTGGGTTTGGCTTCGACTTGTCAAATGGCGGTGTAAAGAGAAGCACCAGCTTATCTTCCTCTCGGACGAGTTGATCGACCGCTGCATCCACCGCTCGCTTTGCTCGCTGTTGATCAGCCGCTCCGCTGATGATCGCCCACGACTGGGGCAGCGAACCAATACGGGCTTCTTGATTCGTGATCGATCCGAGCGGGGTTCCATCATCGAAATAAGCTCGCCGATACCAATCTCCATCCCATGCTTCACCCTCGACAGCCCGCGCTAAACTACGCGTTTCCTTCCGATATTTCTCCGCGAGGTCGCTTTCCCCTTTCAGATCCGCTAACTCGGCAAACCCATGGAGCACATCGATCAAGAACCAAGCGAGCCAGACACTTTCACCTCTTCCCCCATCTCCAACCCGATTCATACCATCGTTCCAGTCACCGATACCGATCAGTGGCAATCCATGAACACCGGATGTAAGACCACGATCGATCGCTCGACGACAGTGCTCGAAAAGTGTAGCAGACTCGAGTGTTATGACTGGCGTCATGAAAACTTCGTTCTCGTCCTCTTCTAATGCTGGACCCTCTAAAAATGAGATCTCCTCGTCAAGGATAGCCTCATCACCAGTTGAGTTCACATAATGAACCACAACATAGGGTAGCCAAAGCAGATCGTCTGAAAAGCGAGAGCGGATTCCACCCCCGCCTGGTTGATGCCACCAATGTTGGACATCACCTTCTCGGAATTGCCTGCTCGCTGCTAACAAGATGTGGTCCCGGGCGATCTTCGGGGCTGAGTAGATCAACGCCATGACATCCTGAAGTTGATCACGAAATCCGAACGCGCCGCTGGATTGATAGAACGCAGATCGACCCCAGACACGGCAACTCAATGTCTGGTAGAGAAGCCAATGATTGATGAGAAAGTTCGCTGAAAGTTCTGGGGTCTCCACCTGAATGTTTCCTAAAAGGTTGTCCCACCATCTTGTGGTTCGAAGCAGCGCTTCTTCCACTCCGAGATCTTCTCGATACTTACCTACCAACCGTCGAACTTCTTCTACGGAGCCGGCTTGGCCGAGAAGGCAAATCACATCTGTGCTCTCACCAGGGGCTAACTCTAGCTTGACCTGCATTGCTGAACATGGATCCAATCCTGCTCCGGTTCGGTTGGAGAGCTTTAGTCGTTTCATGGCATCTGGATCAGCCAGAGTGCCGTTCCGCCCTATGAATTCGTTATTGTCACCGGTGATGCTATGTGGGGCGGGATTTATCGCGCTAAATGCGATCCGATCTCTATAATCGGCGTTGTATCGGTTTCTGGCCAAGATCACTTTTGATGTATCGTCCCACTTCGTCTCGACGTGTTGTTGAGTCTTTTCTCGATCATCACCTAACGTCCACTCTAGATAGAACGTGACAGACAACCGCCGCTTCTTCGATGAGCCATTGCGAAGGCGCAATCGTTGCACGCGAATTGGTTCCCCACCCTGATCATCCATCGGCACAAAGGTGACCAACTCCTGCTCGATCGAGTGGCTATTGTGTTCGAAGACCGAAAAGCCAGCCCCATGTCTTGTTCGATACGCATCCAACTCTCGAATAGGTAGGGGAGTGGGTGTCCAGAATTTCCCTGTCTCCTCATCGCGGATGAAGATCGTGTCGGGTGGCGGATCGCTTACTGGGTCATTAGACCAACGGGTTAGCCGATTCTGTTGGCTATTCCCATACCAAGTAAAACCCGACCCGGACTCGCTGATCAAAGTGCCAAAAGTCGGATTCGCAATGACATTCACCCACGGTGCCGGTGTTTGATCCTCAGGCCCAAGGTAGATCGCATAAACACGTCCGTCGTGGGTAAATCCACCTAAGCTGTTGAAATACGCAAGATCCATGTAGGGCAGGGGCGCAGATGGCTCCTCGGGGACGAAAGATATTGACAAGGGGGAGGGATATTCCGTTGTCTTAGAACGACCAGCCAGCTGTTGATGTAAGGAGCCCCGAGAAGCCACCAAAGATACCCGTGCGACGGCCAACATAAGGGTCAGATCCTCCTCTGAGATCTGATCCACATTGAGCAGGAAGACGCCATCGGATTGACTAACGCCGGTAAGTGAAGATTGGGCTTGGATCAGCCTTTTAAGTTCCTCGTTCAACGGCTGCTCATAACTGCTCGATTCCTCATTCAGGATCACCAGATCAGCGTTCAACCCATGCTGGTGCCAGTACGAATGCGCTTGCAGCATTTGTCGCGCGAAATTGAGATCAGCCCCTTCAGCGATACTCAGGACAGCAATGGGCTTATCTCCTGAAATGCCATAAGGCCAGAGGCGTGACTGATCAAGCTCGTTTTGCCTAAGCACCTCTCCGGGTGGACGAAATGTAGCACTGGGATAGAGCATATAACTGGCTAGCTGTTGAAAACGACGGGCATCGTCCGGTTGAATGCGTAATTGACGTAACTCAACCTGAGCTTGGACCCAAGCTAAGTCAAGTGCGCGATCAACGGATTGAGATTCACGATATCTGTCCAGCAGGTTCAGCAACTTCTCGCGGGTTTCAGCTACGCATAGGATCAAAGTAAACCGTTTCCTCTGTCTAGGCTTCAACACCACTTCACGACGAATACTTAAAATCGGATCCAGTACCGCCCCCTCTGTATTGGTTAACTCTTGGTTTAAGGCAATCGGAGCAACAGTTGTGTGACCACGACCGATGAAGCGTCGTCGATCGGTCTCGAATTGTATCGACGCTTCCAAGGTAGGATCATAGGTAATCAAGTGACCAACCCAGATGGGAGGGTCATCTTCGTTCCGTGGTCGACGCGAAGCAATCAATGCCCCAAGATTAGGGACAAACTCTGTTTGGATAAATAGTTTATTGAAGGCTGGATGTTGACGATCGGTGTTATGAGGAGCCATGGCTAGCTCAAGATAGCTCGTAACCTCTAGCTCTCGCTGACGGTTCGTGCGATTAATGAGCGTGATACGCCTGATCTCAACGTTATCCTCTGGCGAGACGGTGATCACACTCTCACTTTCGATACCGTCATCGGAACGGCGGATCTCAGCTCGATCAATGGTGAAGCTCACGGCGTAATTGTCCATCTTCCCGCCAACTGGTTGGAAAGTGTTGCTCCAAACCCTGTCCGTCTCCGTATCGCGGAAGTAACAGAAGGTTCCCCAGTTATCACGGGTGGTGTCCGCCCTCCAGCGAGTGATATCAATATCGCGCCAGCGGCTATAGCCCCCACCGGCGCCACTTATCAGCAAGCTATATTCTCCGTTACTTATGAGTTGTGTAACGGGTGTCGGCGTATGTGGGGTATCGAATTTGCTTACCGAGGGCGCTACCTCGGCGCTTGATGCAAGTGAACCAGCATGCTCTCGCCTAGGAAACTCATTCAATGGTGGTGCAATCGGAATCCGCTCATACAAGAGAGGCTCCGTTGCCCTAACTCGCGCATCGGAATGAAATCGTCTCTGCAATGGCTGATCGTTTAAAAGGCTGTTGATCGCGAGAAATCCCATCGCCTGGTGATGAGCCATGTAGGTTCGGGCAGGTACGCCGCGTTTCCCATCACGACTACGATGTCGGCTGAAATCAATGGCGTCATAGTAACCGTAGCTATCATGGAGTCCGATCTGATCTAATCTTTTCAGATTACGAATCGCTGCTGCCGGATCTATCATGAGGGCTAACAGTGTGGCGTATGGCGCGACGACTAATTCTTCCCCAAGCCCTCGTTTGAGACCCAAACCAGGTACTCCGAAGGCCTTATACTGATAGATCCTATTATTATCCAGATCACTGAAGGCCGATTCGGAAATCCCCCACGGAACACCTCGTTGGCGTGCGTAATCGATTTGTTGCGCCACTGCCTCACGCGCAGCCATATCGAGCAGTGAATTTTCAAATCCCTTTTGAAGCAGCAGTGGCATCAAGTACTCGAACATCGTCCCAGTCCAACTGAGTAGAAGATGGCGATTGCCTACTCTAGCGAACGGACGTGATAGCGCTAGCCAGTGATCGCTTGGAACGTCACCTCTAGCGATAGCGACGAAGCTGGCTAAACGAGCTTCACTTGCTAACAGATCGTAATAGGATGGATCTAAATGCTGCTCGTTGAGGTTATACCCGATAGAAAATAGTCGGCGGTTTGTGTCATAGAGGAACCGCATATTCATACTATCGCCGAGGTCCCGTATCCGATGGATAAGATCCGCTACGTTGGAAAGCATCTCCCCAGCAAACCATTTCGATCGAGAATAATCTTTCCTGATACGATTTACCCATACTTCGAGCTGCTCCGGGGGATCGGACAATTGTTTATACTCAGATTCTAAGACCTCGATGAAATGAATGTCTCCAGAAGCAATATCTTTTAACGATAGGGGCGATTTCAAGAAATTTCGGTAGGCATCCTTTACCCTACTGTTGAAAAGATCTATGTTGTCCTTTGATTCCCGTAAAATAAATTCAACCCAGGGAAGATAACGATCAATTAATTCCACCCAAGCCATCAATTGCTGTTGTACCTTTTCAGACCAATAAACCGCTTCACTGTCCAACTGAGAATCCTGCTTTAAGAGAAGGACAAGGTCATCAACAGAATTGACTGCGAACCAAATGTGTAAAATAAATTCTTCGAGATTCTTGGGTTTCGTTAAGAACATTTCTTCAAGTTTCACGAAGATTTCATTGTGTCTTCCGCGATGATCAATCCTGTTGAGCACTTCACGAAGGATTCGTAGCGTATCAATCACTCCCCGAGAAGCTTGTTCACCAAAGAGTGGCGAGTCGATTACCTCCTGAATTCCTTGATCGAGTGCCCAGAGACTTCCTAAGAGATTTCCACTATCGACAGTAGAAACATAGCGCGGCATCAACGGGCGAAGGTTCTGAAGTTCATACCAATTAAGTAGATGCCCTTCAAACCGTTCGAGATTATCAATCGTATTGAAGGTCTGAGTCATCAAGTTAACGAATTGATCACCTGTCACGTAACCGAAATCGTAAGCTCCCAACGCACTCAACAGCCAAAGCCCAATGTTTGTTGGGCTGGTTCTCATCGCCAGCTCTTTACGATGCGAGATCTGATAATTATCTGGCGGCAGCCATTTCGTATCAGAGCGCACAAAGTCATCGTAGAAGCGCCATGTTTCTCGTGCAATTCGCCTCAGCATCTGCGAATCTCTATCCGAGATTTGTACCTGACGCGGCGTTCGGTCAGGCTTGACAGCAAGCCACATTGCAACAAATGGACTGATAAACCAAAGAAGTAAGAAGAACCCTGCAAAAATCAAACTGAAGGGTTCAACCCAAAAAAGCAATCCCGTTAGGCCAATAGAAAGAACGCTGACCATTCCCATATGGAGATAAAAAGCTCGATCGTGGCCGGAAACATCCCATTGTGCCATTTGGGCTGGCGTCCATTCGAGGAGTTTACGATGGCTGATTAATCGTCGATACCAAACCCTAAACATCGCATCGATGGACAGACCGGCTTGATGAGGCAGAAACGAGAGTTCGATTAAAACGTGAATAAGATCATGACCTAACTCTCGCCATGAGATATCAACTGATCCTGATGGCAAGGTCATCCAGGTCACAAGTTTTGATATCGGTCGGAAGAGAGCTAAAAAACCAGCAAGCAAGCCAGCGATGGCCCCAATAACGGGTGATATTAGCCAGGTTGTTATGAGCATGAGAACAGTAGCAGGCGAAACCAAACTTCGTCGCAGGTTATCGAATATCTTCCATCGGTTAAGCGCACTTAGCTGGTTCGGTACCCGACCATCCGGTCCTGGCACCCAAGGCGTGACCCAATCAGCGATCTGCCAATCTCCCCTGATCCACCTATGTTGCCGAATAGAGTAGGCTTGATAATGGGTCGGAAAATCATCAAACAACTCAATGTCGCTAGCAAGCCCGACCCTCATGTGTGCGCCTTCGATCAGATCATGGCTAAGGATTCTCCCCTCCGGGAATCGACCTCCTAGAACGCGATGGAAAACCTTGGGATCATAAATACCCTTGCCGTGGTAAGAGCCTTCTCCCGATAAATCTTGATAGACATCCGAAACCGCTTTGGTGTACGGATCTGCTCCGATGGGATCTGTGAAGAGACGGCTAAATCGTGTTGCGTTGGCGCTTGGCAAGGAAGTACTAACTCGGGGCTGAATAATGGCATAACCCTCGCGGATGGCATTCCCCTCCGCCGAGAGTTTTGGTTGGTTCAAGGGGTGGGCCAGAGTCTCGATCATTCGTCGAGCACCATCAACGGGGAGTTGGGTGTCGCTGTCTAACGTAATCACAAAACGGATGTCACCCAAGTGGTCTGCGCGTCCAGCATGGAGGATCCCTTCATCGGTGAGTGGTGACTCACCAATGAGCAATCGATTAAGATCTTCTAACTTACCCCGTTTACGCTCCCAACCGATAAAACGATCTTCCGATTCAGACCACTCACGTTCCCGATGGAAGAGATAAAAACGAGCTTCGCCATAGAATTGATTGAGGTTCTCAATGCGCTCGACAGTTAAACCGAGCAACTCTTCATCACCATCCATCCGCTGAGCATCGGCATCTGCGAAGTCACTAAATAATGCATACACCAGGTTTGGATCTGGGTTTGCTAAATAGCGTATCTCCAGCTTAGATACTTCATCGAGAATCGTCTCTCGATCGATCAATATAATCGGTACCACAACCAGTGTGCGGTACTCCTCAGGAATTCCTCCCTCCTCGAAGGACAATTTCGGCAAGGTTCGTGGTGGCAATACCCGCGTTACGAGGTAATTTACGAGAAGAACGGCAAATTGACTGGCGGGGAAAACGGAAACCAGGGAAACACCTGCAAATAACAGTTGAGATCGAACACCTACCAGGTTCATCAATACCAGTACAAAGCCAACTGCGATAACACTCAACAAGCTGATGGAAGAAATATATAAAAAGGAGTGATATCGATAGATCCACTGTAGCGTACGATGTCGACGAATATCGCTACACGCAAGTCGATCAACCAATTGGTTTCGTCCCATGCCCACTAAGTAATAACCGATGTGGTTGTGCAACGAGTCCTCAGGATAGTCGGAAGCCATCTCCACTGACAACTTTGCCACATGATCCTCTGCAACACCTGCACAGACTGCCAGTTCCTCAACCGCACGACGGTAACGATCGCGCGTATCGAAATCCATGTGGGAGTAAATACCTGCAGGATCCGAGCGTAGCACGACATCGACGCGACTTTGATCCTCAAAAATCTCGCGCCAATCTAAGAGCGCTAACTGCCGTAGGCTGGTAATCGCGTTTCCGATCGAGGTGTGATCGGATGCTAGTCGAGATTGTTCTTGATGAATGATCTCATCCAGTTCGGTATTCAGCTTCCGTTCAAGCCAACTTTGAACCAAGAGGAGAGCTGTCTCCTCATCATATAAATTTCCCATGAGCTGAGCCGCGAAATACATGCTCGGTTCGGGAACTTCAGCAATGAGTTCATTAAAAATAGAAAAAAGCTGATCCGGATCTCGACGCGAAAAAGTGAGTAGTCGATTGGACCAGTAGTCAGCGACCTCATTTTCACGCAGGCTCTTGCTCACCTGTTCAACAAGCTGTCGCAAGCTATCGATCAAGGCAATACGCAACATCAGAGGCAATGCCCATAATTCCCCTATTGTCAGCGTTGCGATGGCTTGATAGGCTTCAAGAAAATCCGTTATATTATGACGATCAAGCCTCCCATCCGTATGCCTGATCAGCTCGACTGATAGCTGATAAACTCTTGGCTCAACCTTCTGACCTTCAGCTGCCAACACAGGAAGCTGCTCGTAAAACTTCTTCGACAGGTTAAGACGAACGTCATTAATATGCCTTTGTACAATGTATGCGTTATCCAAAATCCATTCAGCTGAGGTCGAGATCGGCAATTCCATATGGGATGCATCCACCAATTCCGAACGGATAGACTCGATTACGTCTTCACAAATCCTTAGCTGCTCATAAAGCACTTCATCATGAGCCGTATCGGGTCGGAATAGATGGCTAGCAGCAAGTTGAGCTGCATGATCCTTTAGTTCAGCTGTTGATAACGGTTCAGCTTGGAGTGGGTTCTGATCAGCTTCAATTTCTCGCTCGGGGTGAATGACAAAGATTGAAGGTTGAGATTCGGTGTAATCTTGGAGTAAATGGAATGCGTCATCCATAGACTCTAGGGTAGTTTGGGCAATAACGACCGTTTCCCCAGAAACCAAGAATCGCATCGTCTTTTCGACGAGCTTCTCATCGATCCCAAGTCTAAATACACGAAAAAAAACTCTCGCCGACAAACCACCTGGCACCCCCCCAAAAATACCCGTAATTGCCAGAATGAAGGAATCCGACAAAATCCATGGGTTTCCTTTTGCGACAATCCACAACACCCCCGCTAGTACACCAAGAATCGATCCAAGGATAATACCCCAATAAGTAAATTGCCTTTTTGAAAACATCCTTATGGTGTGGTTCTTGTTCGGTGATTTGTGCATAAGACACGCACGTAGGAATCGATTTCGTCGAAGCTGTCGATAAGCTTCGATGCCGTCTTCTCGGTTTGCGTAAAAACCGATGAGGATTCCCATATTGCTCATCATTCTTGGTTACACCCAAACCATCACAATCTTTATATGATTTCTCCCCATGGATCTTAACCCTCGTACCACCACCTAATGCCGCTCCAACAAGATCGCAATATCAAGTCGCGATAACATGCAAAAACCGTTAACCTGTCGTTGCACAATCCCGCTGATGACCCACTCTACAGATGGTACTGATGCCCACTTAATCCAAAAGGTTTCATTTATGCTGCGATATAGGTCTTACATCATGAGCTTGTTGGTGATTATCTTCGTCCCCTTAGCTAGTGCCATAGACAGGTATTGCTGCACCATGGATTGCTCTCGCAGCATCCGAAGACAGGAATAAGATGACATCTGCGATGGCCTCAGGTTTTACCCAGCGATCATAATTAGCATCCGGCATCGATTTTCGATTCTCATCCGTATCAATCGTACCGGGCAGAACACAATTAACGTTGATGCCATGTATCTTAAGTTCAGCAGATAAGCTCTCGGTTAAACGGATCACTGCGCACTTTGAAGCACCGTAGGCGGCTGCATTAGCAACACCTTTCAAACCCGGCCGCGCACCGATGTTAATGATCGCACCCGAACCTGCCTGGATCATAAATGGGACCACAGCTCGGCACGTAATAAAAGCGGTTCGCGCATTAAGATTGAGCATAAAATCCCACGCTTCCAGTGAAGTTTCATGAACGGGGGTTCCAGCACGGTAACCTCCAGCGATATTCACCAAGACATCGATACGCCCATAATGATCAATCACTCGGCTGATCGCGCTCTCAACCGAATCGGGGTCCGTGAGGTCAACGGACCCATCCAGAAGATGGTTAGGAGACTTGCCTAAATCGCCACAAGCTTCTTCAAGACGATCTGGGTGACGATCAAACAACGTGAGATAAGCACCCGCGCGATTGAACCTGTATGCTACGGCACTACCCAAATTCCCTGCTGCACCGGTCACCAAGACCACTTGGTCTGAAAAATCAAACATAAGATTTCATTTCCTCTCGGCTGATGTTGCTTATATAAGGAATAAGCCTACCTCGATCCATCCTACGAGGAATGGACCGTTCAACAATCGGTTTTTTTAGTGTCAAATATTGGATTATAACAGACCAAGCTGGCCCTTCTAATGGTATATCTTGGAATTATTGAGTCACAAGTCGCAAGCTTCAGGCTTCAAGCTGCAGGCTACAGGCTTCAAACTGAAGGTCGATGTTGTCGCCCTGCGTCTTGCGGTTTGTGGCTTGCAGCTTGCGGCTTGCAGCTTGAAGCTTGTAGCTTGAGATATATGATGATCTCCTGATGCAGAAACGATCATTATCCTAATGATTTTGGATGATGACTTGTTATTATTCTTATATAAACTCGAATACAATAATCCTCGATCCCCTAGTGCTGGAATCGATGATCGAAAGTTTCTTATTTGTTTACGGATTCATCGAGCATTACATCCTATGGTCAAAAAAGAAACGTTAGAAGCAAGCCAAGAATTCATACATGAAATGCGTCGTGCTATCGGTGAAGTTCATTTCGATAGACTGACACGATTACTCTACAGCACAGACGCTAGCATCTACCAGATCATACCCGTGGGAGTCGCAATCCCTCGAGATGAAGATGAGATCACTGCCGTAATGGAGATCGCCGCTCGGCATAATGTTCCAATCCTCCCTCGTGGTGGCGGAAGCAGCCTGGCTGGACAAGCAGTGGGACAAGCGTTAGTACTTGATTTTTCCCGCTATCATGATCGCATTCTCGAGGTCAATCCTGAGGCGAAAACCGTTCGAACGCAGCCAGGCATCACCCTCAGTGCACTCAATAAAACCCTCAGCCGTTTCGATCTTATGTATGGCCCAGACCCAGCAAGTGGCGAACGGGCGACAATGGGGGGCATCCTGGGAAACAACTCAACAGGGGCTCACTCCATCGTCTATGGAATGACCGTCGATCATGTCCTAACGACCGATGTTATCCTAGCTGATGGTACACGCGCACGATTCGAAGCCCTCGATCCAAAGAATTGGAAGATCCGCAGCAAACGTCCCGGGCTCGAGGGATCGATTTATCGTGCCATCCCTGACATCCTGCAGCGCTACAAAGATCAGATAACGTCAAGATATCCAAAGGTGTTTCGCCACGTTGCGGGCTACAATCTCAATCAATTGACAGGAGTAGAAGCACCCAACCTCGCCAAACTGATCGTTGGGTCAGAAGGGACACTTGGAATCATTACTGAGATGACCCTGAATCTCGTTCCTGTCCCCAAACTCAAGCGACTGGTGATGATCCACTACGCTGAACTACCCGCTGCAATGGATGCGGTGCCGATCATTCTCGAGACCAATCCCTCGGCTATCGAAGTGCTTGATAAGATGCTGCTCGACCTAACGAGGGACAAAAAAGAATACAACCGCTTGTTGACTTTTATCGAGGGCGATCCGGCTGTCGTGCTGCTTGTCGAGTATTCAGGAGGTACCGAATCCGAACTTGATGCGGGAATCGCAAGGTTACGAGATAAGCTGAGCCAGATGCACCATCACGATACTGTAATCATCATCGTCGATCCAGCAGAACAAGCCAACGTTTGGTTTGTACGCAAGGTAGGATTGGGTATCCTGATGAGCGTCCGAGGTGATGCCAAACCTATCCCTTTCATCGAAGATGCGGCGGTACCGGTTGAACGCCTCACAGATTACGTCACAAATATTTACCAGTATTCAAATAGTGTGGGTGTCGAACAGGTGGCAATGTATGCCCATGCGAGTGCTGGCTGTATCCACATCCGCCCTCTTGTAAATCTAAAAACAACCGATGGTCTGCAACAACTACGGCAGATTGCTGAGAGGTCTGTGGAACTCGTGACGCAGTACGGTGGCACAACGAGCGGCGAACACGGTGAAGGACTAGCTCGAGGAGAGTTCTCGGAGCGGTTATTTGGTACGGAGCTTGTCGAAGCATTCCGTGAGGTGAAGAAGGCATTTGATCCTGCCGGACTCATGAATCCTGGCAAGGTGGTCGATGTACCCAGAATGGATGACCAATCGCTGCTTCGCTTTGGGACCAATTATGCCGTTCCCCACGAGTTCAGTGAAACGGTCTTCAGCTTCGCAAGCGATGGCGGCTTCGCCGGATCGGTCGAAATGTGTAACGGCGCTGGGGTGTGCCGACAATTGGAACTAGGGGTGATGTGCCCCTCCTTTCAAGCTATGCGGGATGAAGCTCACAGCACACGCGGTCGAGCAAATGCGTTACGTGTAGCGATGATGGGTCTCCTCGGTCCTGAGGGGATGACTTCCCGAGAGTTGTATGATGTACTGGATCTATGTTTATCGTGTCATGCATGTAAAGTTGAGTGTCCATCAGCCGTGGACATGGCAAAGATCAAAGCCGAGTTTCTTCACAATTACTATCGGCATCATGGCACCCCTCTTCGAGCACAAATCTTTGGAAATATCGCCAAGATGTATTCAATCTCCCAGCCCCTTGCATCTTTTGTCAACCTGCTGCTGAATGGACCAGCGAAATGGCTCATACCGTTCTTGGGTGTTCATCCTAAGCGATCCATACCAAGATTATCCTCACAGAGCTTCAGCAATTGGTTTGGACAGAATAATGGCTATGCGAATAGCCTAAAAATCGGGGAAAAGACGGTCATCTTTTTCCACGATACCTTCACCGAACACAACCACCCTCACATCGGACGAGCCGCGATTAAAGCCCTGAAAGCCGTAGGATTTGAGCCCCTCCTGTTACCCAACAAAGCCTGCTGTGGTCGGCCCGCGGTGTCGAAGGGTCTTCTCGATGAAGCCGCACGCTTAGCGCGTCACAACATAGGATTGCTCGCACCCTACGCAAGGGAGGGCGTTCCAATCGTCGGAATCGAACCAAGCTGCATGTCAATGCTGCGTAACGAGTATCTTGATCTTGTGCCCGGGGACGATGCGAACGCTGTGGCGGAGGTCACGACGACAATCGAAACACTGATCGTACAAGCGGGAGAAGCAGGGAATCATAAGCTACGTTTTATAGATAGCCCCCGCCAGGTGCTGTTCCACGGTCACTGCCAGCAGAAGGCGGTCTTCGGTACTGAAAATACGCACAAGCTGTTGCAACTCATTCCAGATTGCACGATCGAAGAGATCGAATCGGGTTGTTGCGGTATGGCAGGGTCATTCGGTTACGAGAAAGAGCACTACGAGTTATCGATCAAGCTGGCCGAAATGTCCCTCGCCCCAGCCGTACGTGGTGCTTCAGAAGAAACGATTATTTGCGCCAGCGGAACCTCGTGTAGGGATCAGATCGAACATACAACCGGCCGCCGGGCGATGCATCCTATCGAGGTGTTTGCCGATGCATTGATCGTAGATTAAGCTTTCTCGCCTTGCACATCATCTTTTGGTTATCATAATAGGGACCATCGGGATTAATGTCCGCCTCAAACAAGAAATTAACCATGCGTCAGCGTGTCCTAGCCGTTCTCCAGGGGAGGAAACCCGATCGCATTCCCTTCATTGACCGGATCGATTTTTGGTACAAAGGTCGAACGCAGCAAGGAAAATTGCCTGCAGAGTTTCACGGGAAGACCTTGCCCGCAGTCCATCAAGCGATCGGTATGGGGCACCAAGATTGGGATTATCCCTATGCCATCAAATACAGAAATGTTGAGATCATCCTTACCTTTGAGGGGGAGAGGATTTTCCAAGAGATCGATCCCGAGATCACCAATTTCCCTACCCTTTGGGGATGGATCCCAATTGATAAAGCTGGCGTCACAACGACTGAACTGATCACACCTGTGGGCAAACTATTCTTTCAACACCGATTGCTAGAGGAGAGCATCTCTACAGGCACCACACGCCCTCAAATGATCTCCCATCCGATAAAAGATCTTGATGATTTCAAAACATACGAATACATCATCGAGCATACAGAATTCGTTCCCCGCTACGATGCTTTTGCTCACCGAGAAGCAGAAGTTGGTGATCATGGGTACCTCGTCCCGATCATTGAACGTATCCCGTTTCAACACTTACTCATCGACACAATTGGTGAGCTCGAAACCTTCTACATGCTCCATGACAACCCGAAGGAATTTAAACGACTACTCAGCGTCATCGACGAGCAAGTTACGGATAAACTCAAGAGATTGGCTGACTTTTCTGCGCCTTATGTTGAATTCACTGACAATCTTGATGGTTTCATGACCAATCCCCTACTCTTCCGAGAGTATGTACTCCCAGCATTTCAATGCTATTGTGAAATCCTGCATGGTCAAGGTAAAAAAGTGGGAGATCATACGGATGGGGATCTGAAGGCGATTGTAAATCTGATACCAGAGACGGATCTGGATGTATGTGAATCTTTCACGCCAGCTCCGACGACCAGTTGTACCTTCGAAGAGGCCTGGACGTTATGGAAAGAGGGTCCTCTCATATGGGGCGGGATCGCATCCTATTATCTTGAAGAAAGGGTCAGCGAGGTCGAATTCCGTGAGCACATCGAACATCTATTGCAACTCATCGGCGACCGTCCTATCATCCTAGGTGTAGGTGACGCTGTCATGAGCAACAACGACCTCGATCGAGTAAGATACATTGCGGAGAGAATTGAGAGCCATCCGATATAAGGGTCATGCATAGATCATGACCGATGCAGATTTTTAACCGCTAGGAGCCAATGTATGAACGAAATATTAAAATCCATCTACGCCGCAGTATTAACAGGCGACATGACTACGACCCAGGAACAAGTCGAAGAAGCGATAAAAATCGGCTTGACTCCAGCCGATATCTTGCAGGAGGGACTGATCTCGGCTATGACAGAAGTAGGTAGGCGGTTCGAAGCCGGAGACTATTACGTTCCCGAGATGCTTATCGCTGCCAGAGCGATGAAAGGGGGATTAACGATCCTCAAGCCGCTCCTCGCTGCATCAGATGTCCAACCTCTCGGAAAGATTGTCCTCGGTACGGTTAAGGGTGATTTACATGATATCGGCAAGAACCTGGTCAGCATGATGTTGGAGGGCGCCGGGTTCGAGATCGTGGATTTAGGGGTTGATATCCCGCCTGACAAGTTCGTCGAGGCGATACGATCTGGCGGGATCGATGTCCTCGGTATGTCGGCCCTCCTTACAACCACAATGCCCCTGATGAAAGCCACGATCGACGCATTGGTTGATGCTCAGTTACGCGACCAGGTTAAAGTTATCATAGGGGGTGCACCGGTGACCCAATCCTATGCTGATGATATCGGTGCCGACGGTTACGCACCGGATGCCAGTCGAGCCGCATCATTAACAAAATCGCTCGTAGGCTGATGAGAGTGCGTTTAATACGTTTAAAGGATGAAGGATGATGCCACAAGTTCAACATACTGAACCAGCTATAGCAAAAGTGAAGGACATTGAAATCGTCTTCGATACATTTGGTGATCCGAGCGGTTCTCCTATTCTGCTCATCATGGGAATTGGCTGCCAAATGATCGATTGGAGAGATGATTTCTGCGAGAGACTGGCCTCCCGCGGCTATTGGGTCATCAGGTACGATAACCGTGATGTCGGCCTCTCAACCAAATTGGACGATTCTGGCGTACCAAATATGATGCAAATGCTCATCGCATCGAGCGGGGGTGAAACATTGGAATCACCCTATACGTTGAAGCACATGGCGGACGATGCTGTCGGTCTACTTGATGCCCTTAAGATCGAGAAAGCCCATGTGGTTGGCGTATCGATGGGAGGCATGATCGCTCAGTCGATGGCCATTCACCATCCTGCCCGACTCGCCTCCTTAATCTCGATCATGTCCTCAACCGGTGAGCCGGACCTCCCTCCTCCAACACCCGAGGCGCTCGCGGTCCTCACCACTCCCGCACCTGCCGACCGTGAAGGCTACATTGAAAGCTCGATCGAGAATTGGCGGGTTCTAAGCGGTCCGAAGTTTCCACCCGATGAGAAACTAACCCGTGAGCATGCGGGCTTGAAGTTCGATCGAGGGATTCACCCAGCTGGTATTGCGAGGCAAATGGCCGCCATATTGGCCTCCGGTGGGAGGAGGGAAGCACTGAAATCTGTTACCACCCCAACCCTCGTAATTCATGGGGATGCCGATCCACTCGTGCCCGTCGAAGGTGGAGTGGACACCGCGGATGCGATCTCAGAGGCTAAGCTGATCATCGTGGAAGGTATGGGGCATTATTTACCCATTGAGCTATGGCCTCAACTGATCGACGCAATCGTGTACCATACATCCACAATAGAGATCTTATAATGTAAACTACTCTTAGTCATAATTCATGAAAGGATTTTCGATATGAGCTGAAGGATAATTAATCGAGGAACCATCCAAGACATGCTCCCCGTCATGTACCATTGAGCATAGGTCCATTCGATAACTTTTAATGACCTCATCCAAGGGATTCGCAAACGACCATAACCAAATCATGAGCATACTCTTTTCCCCATTCAACATTGGTCCACTTGATTTACCAAACCGATTGGTCAGGTCCGCCACAGCCGAACGAATGGCTGATGGAGACGGTCGACCTTTACCCCCACTGAAGAATCTACATACTGAATTAGCGAAAGGTGGGGTTGGCCTGATCATCACAGGTCATATGTACATACATCCTTCAGGTAAGGCTCACGTAGAGATGACAGGTGTCTATAGCGATGACCTGCTCCCCGACCTCTCACAATTAGCCAACGCAGTTCATGATGAAAACGGTCGGATCATCGTCCAGATCAACCACGGTGGCATGAATTGCAGTCGGGAGACGGTTGATGAAAATTTCGCTCCTTCAGCAGTTGATCAGCCATATGTGAGCAGACCTGCTCGAGAAATCACACGTAAAGAGATCGATAATATCATCCAAGCATACGCTAATGCTGCTCGAAGGGTGCAAGATGCGGGCTTCGATGGGGTTCAGATTCATGCTGCACATGGCTACTTGATCAGTCAATTCTTGTCTCCACTCATCAATCATCGCAACGATGAATGGGGAGGAGGGATAACGGAGAGAATGCGTTTCCTCAAAGAAATCAGCAAGGCTGTGAGAGATCAAGTCGGATCTGACTATCCTGTCTTGATCAAGCTAGGCATGATAGATGGCATACAAGGCGGACTAACACCCGAGGAGAGTCTAGAGGTTGTCGCCGCGTTGGAAGACATGGGCATAGATGCTTTGGAGATTAGCGGTGGTTTTAGTGGGGGTCGAAGCCTAAACATCAGAAAGGGAATTCGATCACAAACTGATGAAGCCTACTTCCTTCACTTGGCACAAAGAGCCCGCAAAGTCACCCCACTGCCTGTCATCTTGGTTGGGGGTTTACGCTCACGATCCGTGATGGAGCAAGTACTGATCGATGGACACGCCGACCTCATCTCACTCAGCCGACCGCTGATATCTGAACCTGATCTACCAAATCGCTTGCGTTTAGGCTTGCAGGAAAAATCAAGATGTCTGTCATCAAACAATTGTTGGCCTGAAACCGTAGGGGAAGGAATTGCATGTAAATGTCCTCATGAGAAGCTGACCGATAAGGGTAAAGCGTAAGGATACGATTAATCAACGATAATGATCTGGGCAAAATAAAACATGAGATCGATCGAGCCACAAGGAGGATAATGTGATCGACTTTGCTCTCACCGAGGAACAAAAAGCCTGCCAAAAGCTGGTTCGCGACTTTGCTCTTAAAGAGATCGTACCTGTAGCTCATGAGTTGGATGAAGAACAACGTCACAGCCCTGAAATCGTGGAAAAGTACCACGAGATCGGATTACTACATTACGCGGTACCAGAGGAATATGGTGGAGCCGGATTGGGCTCATTAGAAGGCTGCATCTTCGGTGAGGAATTGGGCGCGGCCTGTGCGGGGGTTGCTGCGAGCCTTGGAGGCAGCATTTTAGGCCTCACCCCGTTTCTTATCGCTGGTAGCCCAGAGCTTAAAGAAGAGCTGCTCACGAAGCATACCTCAGGGCCAAATCTGGGCGCATTTTGTTTAACCGAACCAGATGCTGGTTCAGATGTCGCAGCGCTACGGACGACTGCCGTTCTCGAAGGAGACGAATACATCATAAATGGTTCTAAACGCTTCATCACTAATGGCGGTGTGGCAAGCCTCTATTCGGTCTTTGCTACCGAAAACGCTGAATTAAGACACAAAGGGATCTCGGCTTTCATGGTCCCTGCCGATACACCCGGTGTCTCCAGTGGTAAGAAAGAGGACAAGATGGGCCAGCGGGCTACCGATACCCGAGAAGTGATCTTTAGCGATGTTCACATTCCCGCCCGATATCGACTGGGCGAAGGGCTTGATGGCTTCAAGATTGCGATGAAGACCTTGGATGATTCCCGTGCAGGAGTAGGCGCAGCAGCGGTTGGTATCGCACGCGCAGCTCTGGAGGCCGCGAGGGATTATGCTAAAGAGCGGGTGCAATTTGGGAAACCCATCGCTGCTCAACAAGGCATCCAGTTCATGTTGGCTGATATGGCGATGAAGGTCAACGCCGCTCGATTACTCTGCTGGCATGCTGCCTGGTTGCATGATAACGGACAACGTAATACATTGGAATCAGCTATCGCCAAATGCTTTGCTGGAGACACGGCCATGGCGGTGACCACGGACGCCGTCCAGGTTCTCGGGGGCTACGGGTATATGAAGGAATACCCGGTTGAGAAATACATGCGCGACGCTAAACTACACCAGATCTATGAGGGCACAAACCAGATCCAACGTTTGGTGATCGCTCGGCAGATTCTCAGTTAGGTTGCGATTTTTCAAACTTGAGTAGAAAAAGATTACCGTGATATTGCTCAATATCGACTGCATGATAGATTGTCAAACGAGAGATGAAGAGATTCATTAGGTTCAACGAGGAGGTGACCTCGGCGATCGATTAAACCATTGATTATGATGTATCTCCGAGATAACCGCATAAGCTGCACAAGAGAACGCGAATGAGATTCTAGACGCGCATCGATCAAGCACCCCTAAGGATCAATCAAGGATCTCACCATCGATAAGCGCATCATGAAGTTCTCTCCACAGCAGCTCAAGCAATGGAGGAGGCCTGCGATGAATCAAGAAAAACCCTGGCTCAAATTCTATGAGCCCCATGTACCGGAGCACATTGATTATCCCGAAATGACACTACCCGAAGCTTTAGAAGAGACTGCGCGCAAACATCCGGATCATGTGGCCCACATATTCAAAGACAGCAAGATAACCTATCGAGAACACATAGAGGCGGTAAACAGGTTCGCTGCTGCTTTGCAAGGGTTGGGCGTAAAAAAGGGTGACCGGGTCGCGATCCACCTACCCAACTGCCCACAGTTCCCAATCTCTTATGCAGCTACCCTGAAGATCGGAGGGATCGTCGTTCCTTGCAATCCGGTCTACACGGCCCGTGAGCTAAACCATCAACTTAACGACTCTGGTGCAGAGGTCATCGTAACTCTCAGCGCGATGTATCCCATCATCAAACATATCCGTAGCGAAACCAAGTTGCGTCATGTCGTCGTCGCCAAGATCAAAACGTTCTTCCCAACCCTCACGAAATTGCTCTTCACACTGCTGTTGGAGAAGAAATCTGGCCATAAGGCAGACATCTCAGGCGATGAGAACACTTATTGGTTTTCGGATCTCTTGGCTGAGGCACCAGAGAAACCCCAACCGGTTGATATCTCGTGGGATGACACCGCGGTGCTGATGTACACGGGCGGCACCACTGGCGTCTCCAAGGGCGCCCAACTCACACACAAGAATATCTTTGTCAACGCTTACCAGGTGATCACTTGGGTTAATGGAATGGATGCAAAAAACACAGTGCTGACGGCTATTCCGCTGTATCACAGCTACGGCATGACCTGCTGTATGAACCCAGGCGCCATCACCCCCGGCACCACAATCCTGGTACCCGATCCACGCGACGTAGAAGACGTTTTGAAGAGTATCCACAAATACCGACCGGATTTATACCCTGGCGTGCCGGCCTTGTACATCTCGATTAATAACCATCCGGATGTAAAAAAGTATGACCTTACCTCACTTAAGGCATGCAACAGTGGTGCTGCTCCGCTTCCCGTGGAGGTACAACAACAATTCCAAAAGATCACAGGCGCTCGTTTGGTGGAAGGTTATGGTCTCAGCGAGGCTTCACCTGTAACGCACGCCAACCCCATATATGGCGAGTGCCGCCTCGGTACCATCGGTCTGCCATACCCCGACACTGAGGTCAAGATCGTCGACGCTGATACCGGTGAGAGAGTGCTCGGCATTGGCGAGATAGGCGAACTCTGTATCCGGGGTCCGCAAGTGATGAAGGGGTACTGGAACATGCCGACCGAAACGGCTAATACCCTTCGGACCGGCCCAGAAGGTGGCGAACCCTGGCTTCACACCGGCGACATCGCTGTTATGGATAAAGATGGGTACAGTCAAATCGTAGATCGAAAAAAGGACATGATCCTGGGCGCAGGTGGTTATAATATCTACCCTCGGGAGATCGAGGATGTTCTCTTTGAAAATCCGAAGATCCTTGAAGCCGGAGTCGCAGGAGTTCCGGTGCCGGGTAAGGGTGAACGTGTAAAGGCTTTCGTCGTTCTAAAGCCCGGTGAGACCGCAACCGAGGAAGAGATCTTGGCTTTCCTACGGGAAAAAGTGGCTCCCTACAAAGTACCTAAGTATGTTGAATTCCGCGATGAACTGCCAAAGACATTAACCGGAAAGGTGCTACGTCGCGCGCTGGTTGAAGAGGAGACGAAGAGACAAACCACCGAGTGAAACCATTGAGAAATCGTGGGTATCGACATTGAGAGAATCTGACCTCCGAGGTCTTTGATCATAGCTTCATGAGCTCTGTGGTTATCTGTCATCTGCTCAAACACGAAAGCATGTAGCAAAGCATCGGAGGTCTTTGCCATTACATCATCGATGAAGAGAGGCACAAGGTTGAGTTGTTTTTATCCCATTCGACTTGATCAGGAGTAGATGTCATGACTTTGATGACGGCAGATGCGTATTTGGATAGCCTGAGGCGGATGCACAAACGTGTTTTTATGTTTGGTGAGGAGATCGAAGACCCTACAGATCACCCAATGATACGGCCGTCGGTGAATGCTGTGGCCATGACGTATGAATTAAGCCACCACCCAGATCATGAGGCACTTCTAACTACTGAATCGAGTCTTACAGGAAAGAGAATCAACCGCTTCACCCACCTCCACCAGAGCACGGACGATCTGGTCAAGAAGGTCAAGATGTTGCGTCTTTTAGGGCAATGCACTGGATGCTGCTTCCAACGGTGCGTCGGGATGGACAGCTTTAATGCAATCGATATCGTCACGGACAAGATGGATCAAGCACTAGGCACTGAATACAACCTAAGATTTAGAGAATACCTGCAACATGTGCAAGATGAAGACTTGGTGGTTGATGGCTGTATGACAGATCCCAAAGGAAATCGAGGGCTTCCACCAGGGGAGCAATCAGATCCAGATTTATTCCTTCGTGTCATTGATGAGAATAAAGACGGGATCACAATCCGCGGCGCGAAAGTCCATCAGACAGGTGCCATCAATTCCCATGAAATACTGGCGATGCCCACACGGTCCCTTAAAGAAGCCGATGAAGACTACGCAGTCGCCTGTGCGATTCCCGCAGATGATGAAGGAGTCCTCTACGTTTACGGTCGGCAGGCAAGCGACACAAGAAAACTTGAAGGGGGCGATATCGACGTCGGGAATGTCCGCTTTGGAGGACACGAAGCGGTCGTAATCTTCAATAACGTGTTCGTTCCATGGAAACGGGTATTCATGTGCGGTGAATTTCAATTCGCTGGTGAGATGGTTGAGACCTTCGCTGCTTATCACAGATCGAGTTATGGGGGGTGCAAGGTTGGCGTGGGTGATGTTCTCATTGGCGCGACAAAACTCATCGCCACGTATCAAGGCGTTGAGGACGCTTCCCATATCAAGGACAAGCTTGTTGAGATGATCCACCTTAATGAAACACTCTATGCGTGTGGGTTGGCATGTTCCACTGAGGGCGTGAAGACGTCCTCCGGAACTTACCTCGTCGACATGGTCCTAGCGAATATCTGCAAGTTGAACGTTACCCGTTTTCCCTATCAGATCGCCAGCATCGCTCAGGATATTGCTGGAGGGTTGCTTGTAACAATGCCCTCTGAGAAGGACTTTTCTCATCCCGAAGTAGGACCCTTGCTACAAAAGTATTTGGCTGGAGCAGAACCATACCCCACAGAATGGCGTCAACGTATCCTGCGTTTGATTGAAAACCTAACGCTTGGGCTAGGTGCGGTGGGATATTTAACTGAGTCGATGCATGGCGCTGGATCGCCTATGGCTCAGCGGATCATGCTCTCCCGTTTGACCGACATGGAGCATAAGGAAGGATTAGCGGCAACCATTGCTGGTATTAAAGAGCAGTAAAGTGTGCTACATTTGGCGCAAGCGCTCCTTTACACTTACTGTTCATTAAGAGAAAAGAATTTCCCTTACCACACGGTGCTCCGTTCTTGAAGGTTACTCACAGGACCTGGGGTGATATCCATGGCCATTCTTTGCCGAAGGAAGGAAAGTCAGTACTACGACTCTGTAACATTAATGACCGTGGCCAGGAAAATAAAGTCTATCTCAGGGATAGAAGATGCCGCGCTCGTCATGGGCACCAAAGCCAATAAGGATCTGCTAAAAGAAGCAAAATTGTTCTCGCCTGAATTGGAAGAGGCGACCTCGAATGACCTCATTATTGTTGTCATGGGCGATGAGCCAAATGCGAGTAAGGCGATTGTCCAGGCCGAGGATTTCCTGACCCGAAGGACAATCCAAGCCAAACCGTTCGGAGAACACCAACCCAGGACTTTGCGTAGTGCGGTACGAATGGGACAAGAATCAAATCTCGCATTGATCTCGCTCCCCGGGCAATATGCAGTGGCTGAAGCGTGGGATGCGCTCCATTACGGATTACATGTTCTCCTCTTCAGCAACAATATACCGCTTGCTGACGAAATCGCCTTGAAACGCTACGCTGTCGATCACAACTTACTCATGATGGGTCCGGGGGCCGGCACGGCCATCATCAATGGCGTGGCGCTCGGTTTCGGGAACGCTCTACCTCGCGGACCGGTAGGTGTCGTCTCCGCTGCAGGTACCGGTTTACAGGAAGTGAGCACACTGCTCGCCAAACAAGGGGTAGGGATCTCGCATGGCATCGGTGTTGGTGGACGTGATCTCTCCGATGAGGTCGATGCGATGATGATGATCCAGGCAATAGAAGCATTGCAAGTGGATCAGGGGACTGAAGTTATCGTAGCCATCTCGAAATACCCTTCATCAAATGTGACGAAGAAGGTATTTTCGAAACTAGAGGCAGGCACAAAACCATCCGTTGTGATCTTCATGGGGGAGAGCATTGCCCCAATTCCCAATCAACATCTCGGTAGAGGGATGATTATCTTTGCGAATACTTTGCAGGAAGCTGCTATGAAGGCCGCAACGTTAGCCACGGGAGGCGATCTCACTGTTGTAGATGAGCAATTAGATCAACAATTGATTGATCTACAGAGTCAGGCATATAAGCTGGCCTCCTTACTCAAACCTGGGCAGAGATATCTGCGGGGCTTATTCAGTGGTGGCACTCTCTGTGAGGAGGCAATGCGGATATGGTTTGATAGGATACAACCTGTGTGGTCCAATGTCCCACTAAAGGATGAATGGAAATTACATGATTCGAAAAGGAGTCATGAACATTGTGCATGGGATCTAGGAGCGGAAGAGTTCACCTTGGGTCGCCCCCACCCTATGATTGATCATGACCTACGAATTTCGCGCCTTTTAGAAGAGGCGAACGATCATTCTGTTGCAGTGATTCAGATGGATGTCGTACTCGGTTATGGGGCACACCCTAATCCAGCCAGTGAACTAGGCCCTGCGATCGAGAAGGCAAAAAGAATCGCTGATCAGAATGAGCGATCTTTGATCATCCTACTATCGATCACCGGAACGGATGATGATCCCCAAAATTTAAATCACCAGCAGGATGCCTTTGAGCGCGCAGGCGCGACCGTGTTGGAAAGCAACGCTGCGGCCTCATGGTTAGCCGCCATGATCGTCGTAATAAAGCCACCCGATTAGTTCATCTCTCCGAGGGAGGTGCATCCTACGACAAGAAAAACGCAGGAAAGAAGTAACGGATCAAAAAAAAGTGTCGATCTTTTCCTAGTGATGGTCGATTATCTCGAAGCTACGCTGTGCGTGGAGAAATCGTTGACAGAATCAGATACTCCATCTAAAGCTCAGGAGGACAAAGCATGGACATGGATATCGAAATCTATCTGAGACCCCCGGAAATGGAAACACCACCTTACCCACCCAAAGTGATCACATTGGCCACAGGTAAGCCAATGGTCGTTCGTCAGGTAGACCGTGATGCGGTTCCCATCTTACTAAACGCGGTAAAACCAACGCTCGACATTGAGCGCGATTATTATGACATTGTCGGTGCACGGGTGTACGCAGAATTGCTCGGTTGGTATCGATATCGTGTTCGAGACGAGTTCTGCCTCATCGGTCAAATTGATGGACTACTTGTAGGTATTGTGAATACCCGCAGTTATTCTCCAACTGTCGATGTCAGTTTACATACCTTAGCCATTGAAAGGGGATTACGTATCGGAGCTCATCTATTTGCTGCCAAGATGGAATACTCTATCGAGTACTTGGGGCGTGATGAGGTTCTCATCACAGCTGAAAGCCCGATCGGTTTCCGGCGTTGGATGATTGAATACGGACTAGAAAAGCGAGATGGCCAACATGAACTAGGCGGTGCTACTCCCTATGCTCTGACACGAGCATTGTATTTCCGTAACAAGGACCGGTTGGTAGCTGGTGAACGACCCGTACCTCCCGAATTGATGGAGGTTGCTGAGAGGGAGATCATCGTTGCCAGTGAAGATGACATCCTTGAGAAAATATTAGGCGCAAAGAGGAGGGTGACCCAATGAGACCCGTCGTTGTAGCAGGCGTGGGCATGATCCCGTTTGAGCGGCGGGATGAGGATAGTTTGGTCGATATGCTTGCCATGGCAAGTTGGAATGCCATAGAGGACGCCAATCTCGGTGACCGATCGGTGGATGCCGTGTATGTTGGAAATATGGCCTCGGGCCTCTTCAACCATCAAGAATCTGTAGCAAGCGCCCTGGTCGATCGCCTCAGCCTGATGCCCGCCGCGGCAGAACGGATTGAAAACGGTCCCGCATCCGGCGGCTCCGCAGTAAAGAATGGTTTTCTTGGTGTGGCTTCAGGGTATTACGATATCGTATTGGTCGTCGGCGGTGAAAAGATGAGGGAGGTCATCGGCCCAAAAGCGACAGATGTCGTCGCTTGTATGACTCACCCGGAGGCCGAGTACATTTACGGGGTTACGCTTCCAGCTTTGGCGGGGATGTTCGCTCGTCTCTACATGGATAAGTACAACATCACACAAGAGCATTTGGCTATGGTCGCGATCAAGAACCAAGAGAACGGTCTGCTCAATCCCTATGCTCACATCCAGATGAAGATCACCATGGAGGGCATCCTCACCCACCCCCAAGCCCACATTAACAGTCCGATCGTCGCAGATCCGTTGCGGCTTTACGACTGCTGTCCAGTCAGCGACGGCGCTGCGGCGGTCCTATTAACCACGGAGGAGATCGCACAAAAACTCAAAAAACCTCTTGTGAAAATCGCTGGTGTGGGACAAGCCACCGACACACACACACTCCAAGAACGAAGCGACCCCACAGACTTGAAGGCAGTGAGGATTGCTTCACAACAGGCTTTTAAGATGGCCGGGCTCAAGCCCAAGGACATCCATGTTGCTGAGCTGCATGATGCTTTCACTATTCTTGAGATCGCTGAAAGCGAACATGCGGGCTTCTTCCCTATGGGAAAGGGTGCCAAAGCGTTGGCGGATGGAGAGACCCGTATCGGTGGAAAGCTTCCCATCAATCCTTCAGGTGGGCTGAAAGCCCGTGGCCATCCAGTGGGTGCCACCGGCGTCGCTCAAATTGTTGAACTGGTCTGGCAACTTCGTGGTGAGGCAGGTGAGCGGCAGGTTAAGGATGCCTCCAATGGCTTCTCGGTGAATTTCGGTGGGTTTGGCAACAACGTGCTCGCTTTCGTGCTGAGGAGAGAAGCATGAGTACAATAACAGCATTTAAATGCAATGCGTGCGGTCATGTGATGTACCCTCATCACTACCGCTGCTTGAACTGCAATGGACGTGAATTCAAGAAGATCAAACCTACAACCAAAGGCAGATTATTGACCTTCACAATTGTCGACCAACTTCCATGGGGTATCGACGAACGTGGGCGCGTATTGGGTGTTGTCGAGTTCGACAACGGTGTGAAGGCTTTAGGTGTAATCAAGACGGCAAACCCTAGAATCGGGATGAGGCTCAGAGCCGGATGGAAACCGGTCCGAATAATCGGTGGTGATAAAGTATATGGCCTCACATTCCACAAGACGAAGTGAAATCTTTGGTCAACCGATCGCGGTAATCAATATCGGTCTGGCCGGATTTGCTGAAAGCCTACGTCAGCAAGGCGTTCAGCTAATCGATGTAGACTGGCATCCCCCACCCGAGGGTATCCCGCGTTTAACCCACACCAAATCGGGTGTCTCGATCGATGAAGCGAACGCAGAGGCGGTGAGACGCATCATGGCAGGCCGCCCTGTGATCCTCGGTTTAGATCTCGCGAAGCGTGTGATCCCGGGCATAACAGAACGAACCATCCTACATGCGGGTCCTCCGATCCATTGGGAGCGAATGTGCGGTCCGACCCGAGGTGCAGTGATGGGCGCGTTGGTCTACGAGGGGCTAGCTGCATCCCCTGAGGATGCGGCCAATCTTGCCGCAAGCGGTGAGATTTCCTTCGACCCTTGCCATCATCATCACGCTGTTGGGCCGATGGCGGGAGTTATATCCCCGTCCATGCCAGTTTGGATTATCGAGAATACCGAGTTCGGCAACCGTACTTATTGCACATTGAATGAGGGGCTGGGCAAAGTTCTTCGCTACGGTGCTTTCGGCGAGGATGTTTACAGACGGTTACACTGGATGGCCGATGTGCTTTATCCGACCTTGGCGGATGCGTTAGAGCGATCTGATCCGATAGATTTAAGAGCGATGATCGCCCAAGCCCTCCACATGGGGGACGAGTGTCATAACCGCAATCGCGCAGGGACGTCCCTCTTCCTTCGGACAATTACTCCCTGGTTGACTCGAACATGTGAAGACGGTGAGCGTTTAGCGCAGGTCATTGAATTCATTAACGGGAACGACCATTTCTTCCTCAATCTCTCGATGCCGGCAGCAAAGGCCATGCTCGAACCAGCGGAGGGAATAGAAGGATCGACCATTTTGACCGTGATGGCTCGCAACGGAACAGATTTTGGCATTAAACAGGCAGGAGATCCGAATCGCTGGTTCATTGCACCTGCTGGGATCGTTGAAGGCCTGTTCTTGCCCGGTTTCAGCGCCAAGGACGCCAACCCGGATATCGGAGACAGCACGATCACCGAGACCGCCGGTTTCGGCGGTTTTGCCATGGCAGCCGCACCGGCGATCGCCAGCTTCGTCGGTGGTACCGCTCAAGATGCCATCAACTCAACCAATGAGATGTACGAGATCTGCTTCACCGAACATGACCACTTCACCATCCCGGCGCTCGACTTCCGCGGCACACCGCTAGGAATCGACGTTCGGCTCGTCATGGAGACCGGGATTCTTCCTAAACTCAACACAGGTATCGCTCACAAGAACCCCGGTATCGGCATGGTCGGGGCAGGCGTTTTACGCGCACCAAAAGAATGCTTCACGGACGCATTTGAGGTAATTAGAGACTGGTAACTCAATCGGAATTTGGTTAATCATTATTAACTTGATCAACATTTGGAGGGTTGCATATCATGAAAATCATCGATCTCACCATACCTCTCGGGATCGGCACTCCACCTTGGCCGACCTACGAGCCATTACAGGTTAAATATTTCAAACGACTCGCCCCAAACGGTGCGAATGGTCAGATCGTCACCCATTCGAATCACTTGGGCACCCATTTGGATGGCGAGATTCACTTTTACACCCCCGGCAAGGACATCGCATCCCTGGACTTTGATTTTCTATATGGTCCAGCTGTGATTGTGGATCTCTCGGATGCAGCCGGTGATTACGATATCTACACCTCAGAAATGGTTGAGGAGCGGGTGGATGTGCGAGAAGGAGACATCCTGATCATCCATACTGGCTACCATCGATACGGTTGGGATCAACCGGCTGCGGATGAAATCCGTTATATGGTCAAGCACCCTGGTCCGGATCGTGAGTTTGCCGAGTGGTGTAAGGCTAAAAAACTCAAGTGGTTAGGCGTAGATTGCGGTAGCGCCGATCATCCGATGAATACCATCGTCCGCACATGGATGCCTCGGCAGGCCAAGGAAGCTGAGGTACATTTCGAAAACAATTATGGGAAGCCGTTAGCTGATATCTTCACCGAGGATAAATACCAACTCATGCATATTGAGTTGTTCCCCTATGGCATCATCCACGCTGAGTGTTTAGGAGGTGACATTGATCTCCTACTGAATGAGCGAGTAGAGATCGGTTGCTTCCCTTGGCGCTTTGTGGATGGCGAATCCTGCATCTCCCGCATCGTCGCTTTCGTGGACGATGACCGATACGCCGAGCTCATGGAGAAGAAGAAGGGGTTTTCGTTGACGAAATTTGGAGATTGTGTCTGTCAACGACCTCAGATATAAATCTACGTCATTGATGAAGTTGTTAGATGGATGTCGTTCTGAGCTCTCCGTCGCCATGCTCAGAACGAACGTAAGACACAGTCCGAATCCTATCGACATGCGAAAGAGAACAGAGCAGAAACCTTTCGTACTTAACGTCATTCTGAGGAGCGCAGCGACGAAGAATCTCGTTGTTGGGACAGAGGACCATATGGATTCGGAAAACGAGATCCTTCGCGGAGCCAAAGGTCCCGAGCATTGCCGAGGGGCTCAGGATGACATTAATGTAAGTGTCATTCCGAGCGCCTTAAGGCGCGAGGAATCCCTGTGATGTATCGAATAACTCGCCTCAACTCAGGGATTTCTCGTCGCTATGTTCCTCGAAATGACAAATAAAGGTGTCATTCTGAGCGCCCCTTCGACAAGCTCAGGACAAGCGCTAGGCGCGACGATATCGTACCCGTAGGGTGAGAATCCCTGCGATGCAAGGAATTCAAATGCCTCACCAAAGGAATTAATCGCCACGATGTTCCTCAATATCTAGCGTGTAGGAGTTAAACATGATCCTACCCCTCCCGGAATTGCCAAACTTTGATTACCTCCGCCCTAAATCCTATCAGCAGGTTTCAGAGTTGCTTCATCAACAACCAGAAGATGCCCGTCCTTTTATGGGTGGAACAGATCTCTTCGTTCAGATGAGAGATCGCACCGTAGCACCTAAGATCCTGATCGATGTTAAGCATCTTCCAGGGATGACTTCAATTGAATACGATCACTTTATCGGTCTTCGCCTAGGTGCTGCAGTAAATATGAATGCGGTCACAAAGCATCCCGAGGTAATTAAATATTTTCCGTTGATCGTCGAGGCTGCAAATAGTGTAGCTTCTTACCAGCTTCGTAATCGTGCAACAATCGGCGGTAACATCTGTAATGCCTCACCGGCCGCCGACATGGCACCAACTCTTCTTATCCTCGATGCCAATCTGATCGTCGTCGGTTTAAATGGTGAGCGGGTAACCCCAGCTAACGATTTCTTCCTTGCTCCAGGAGTGAATGCATTAGAACCTGGTGAATTACTTAAGCGGATTGAGATCCCGACCCCTCCGCAAAGTTGGAAAGGAAAATATCTAAAATTGGGGCGAAATGCCGCAGGAGATCTGGCGATCGCTGGTGTTGCCGTTATAGGTTTTCCTGACCGTACAAGCGAGTCAGGCTATAGGTTTCGCATCGCCCTCTCCTCCGTCGCACCCACACCAATTCGGGCTTTTAAAGCTGAAGAGGTTCTCTCCCGAGGTCCAATTACTGGAGAAAGAATCGAGGCGGCAGCGATCGCCGCCCAAGATACATGTCAACCAATCGATGATGTGCGCGCTTCTGGGAATTACCGCAAGGAAATGGTAAAGGTGCTAACGCGGCGTGCCCTGGGAGAAGTTTGGGCTGCTGTTCAAAAGGGAGGCTAGATGGCTAAGCATTTCATATCGCTCACAGTCAACGGCGTCCGTGAGTATGTCGAAGTGCCCTCTAACATGACCTTACTCGCGCTTTTACGGGAGCGACTTGGTTTGACAGGCATCAAGGATGGTTGTTCCGCTGGCGAGTGCGGAGCATGTACAGTGCTGATGAACTTCGAACCAGTTAATGCCTGCCTAACGCTAGCGGTCGAAGCCGAAGATGCCGTTATCTTGACCGTAGAAGGCCTTGCTCAAGATAATCGGCTTGACCCTGTACAGAAAGCCATCATCGACCATGGCGCTACTCAATGCGGTTTCTGCACTCCAGGGATCTTACTCTCGGCGCGAGCCTTGCTCGATCGAAATCCCTCTCCAAGCGAGTGGGAAATCAAGGACGCCTTGCGCGGAAATTTATGTCGTTGCACTGGATACGTGAGGATCATCCGTGCTATCCAAGAAGCTGCATCGGGAGGGTCCGATGACAGAAGCTTATAAATTGCCGGCTCCCATTGGTGAGAAAGTCACCCGGGTTGATGCGTTGGTTAAAGTTACAGGTGAAGCCAAATTTGCAGACGATTTTAAGTTCGGATCGGACCTGTTATACGGCCGAATTGTCAGAAGCCCACACCCACATGCATTGATAGAGAGAATCGACGCAGGCAAAGCACTGGCGCTCCCAGGTGTTAAAGCGGTGGTCACCGGAGAAGATACGACAAACCGAATCGGTTTGTATCTAAAAGATCGCTATACATTTTGCCGAGACCGCGTCCGTTATGTTGGCGATCCAGTGGCAGGGGTTATAGCGACCAGCGTAGACATCGCTGAAGCTGGATGTAAGCTCATCGAGATCGAGTATCAGATGTTAGAGCCCGTCCTTGACCCCCTGCAGGGTATACAAGAGGACGCACCACTGATCCATCCTGAACTCGGAGAGTATCCTGTCGCGGATTTCATCTTCCCTAAACCTGGGACCAACATTTCAAACCACTTTAAAGTACGCAAAGGCGATGTGGAAGGTACCTGGTCCGATTGCGAAGTAATCGTCGAACGTAGCTTCCGTGTACCACACATTCAGCACGCGCCGATCGAACCTCATGTGGCAATTGCTCAAGTCGATCATACAGGTCGGATCACATTGTGGGGAAGCAGCCAATCACCATTCGCACAACGCAACTTGATCGCTGAATCATTAGGGATATCACAACGCGAAGTACGCGTGATTTCCCCTTATGTAGGAGGTGGGTTCGGATCCAAGGCGGGTGTCTCCATGGAGGCCTTGGCTGTAGTGATGGCCCAAGCTGTACCGGGACATCCTGTCAAGCTGCGTCTTACTCGAGAGGAGGAGTTCTTCTGCGCCTTTGTGCGTCAAGGCTTAGTGGCGAAGATCAAGGTTGGTGCAGCGAACAATGGGAAACTGTTGGCAATGAAGACCGAGTATTACTGGGACGCTGGAGCATACACCGAGTACGGTGTCAACATCACCCGTGCTGCCGGTTACTCGTCAACAGGCCCTTATGAGGTCCCAAACGTTTGGTGTGATTCCTATTGTGTTTACACCAACCACCCTGTTGGTGGTCCAATGCGTGGATTTGGCATGCCTGAAATCCATTGGGGCATCGAACAGGTCATGGATATCGTTGCCGAGGAACTTCAGATGGACAAGGTGGAATTCCGTTTGAAGAATTGTCTGCGTGCAGGATCGAGCACGGCCACAGGTTCGGAGATGCATCCAACAGGTTTAAAAGAATGCATTACCAAGTCAGCGCAGGCGATCCAATGGGGTACAGAAGAAACCGCCAGTGCGCCTCATAAACGCCGAGGCAAAGGTGTTGCGATTATGTGGAAGGCTCCAGCGATGCCGCCCAACGCAGGCTCTTCTGCCTGGGTCCGGTTTAATGAAGACGCTACCATATCACTTGGTATCGGAGGACAGGAGCTTGGGCAAGGCTCACATACCGTTGCAGCGCAGATGGCAGCCGCCACCTTGGGTGTTCCAATGGACTGGATCCACATCAGCGGACCTCTCGACACCGAGTACAGCCCTTATGAGTGGCAGACTGTCGCCAGCCGATTAACGTGGTCGATGGGCAACGCTATCGTCGAGGCCGCCCAAGATGCTCGGGAGCAAATCCTCGATCTCGTAGCACAACAGTGGGGTGAAGATCCCCAAAACCTCGATATTAAGGATGGGCTGGTACTATCCTACAGATCTGAACAGGTCCTTCCACTGCAGAACCTTGTGGTTTATGGTTTACCCAAACCTGATGGCTCTGGCTGGAGAGGCGGTCCGATCATCGGGCATGGAAATTTTATGCCGACCTATGTAACGTCCCTCGATGTTGAGACCGGGCAGGGCGAACGGGCCGTTGTACACTTCACAACCGGTTGTCAGGCGGTCGATCTAGAAGTGGATACAGAGACAGGTCAAATAAGGCTCCTGCGCGTAGCCTCTGCCTTCGATGTGGGTAGAGCGATCAACCCAGATCAAGTACGAGCTCAAATGGAAGGAGGCGTTGTACAGGGAGCAAGCACGACAATTCTTGAGCGTCTACAGCTTGTAGATGGTGTACCGATTAACCCAAGCTTTGTGGACTATCGAATCGCTTCAACGGTCGATGCACCCGAGGAGATCATAACGATCATCGTTGAGGTACCGCAAGATGACGGTCCTTGGGGCGCACGTGGTATCGGCGAACACTCCATGGTCCCAACGGCTCCAGCTATCGCCAACGCCCTTGCTGACGCGTTAGGTCTCCGAATTCTCGATCTACCGCTGACCGCAGAGAAAGTGTTCTTTGCACTCCAAGAAAAAGGAGGGGCGACATAGCACCGATCGTGGAAGCCCTATCCATCACTCCTCGGATCCAGGACTGGTTGTTGGAGACGACCGAGGCCAAGGTGATGTACTGTTCCGATAAGGTATGCAACCTCATCAATACGCATGAGGGTGTGATCTCGATCACCACGCCTTGTGTTCATCATGGACCTTTCAGCGTGATGATCCCCCCGATCGATCTCTCTCTCTATGTCAACTCAAAGGTAAACGTGAGCATAATCCCAAATGGGCTTCAGGTAGGGACCCTAGAGATCGACACCAGGTTTGCTCAGCTCTGGGATCCAGAACCGCCATGGTTCTCCTTAAAAGAGAGGAATGCGCTTTGTAAAGATGGTCTGCATATCGTGATCGAGATCCTGACACAATTTGCTCCCCCAGAAAGTCTTGCAGGGCTTGTTGCACATCTACCTAGAGCCCAATCACCTATAGAGGAGAAGATCCTGGCATTGGCCCGCGAGCCTGCGAATCAATTGATCAGGGGGCTTCAAACGGACGATGCAAATCAGTGTGCTCGAGGTGCAAGCGGATTAGCAGGTTTAGGTGTTGGATACACACCCGATGGGGATGATTGGATACTGGGCAGCTTACTCGCAGCCTGGATATCGAAACCTAGCCAAGAAGCAAAACGCCTCAGCACGGCAATCGCTGAAGCGGCTATGCCTTTATCGACACCGATTTCTGCCGCATGGATCGGCGCCGCAAGCCGAGGCGAGTGTGCTGAGCCCTGGCACAACTTCTTTGATTGCTTGTCAACGGGAAGCGAAAACAAAATCCGAGAAGCGAGCAAACAATTAATTTCCCTTGGACACTCCTCGGGAGCAAGCGCACTGGCTGGGTTCCTTGCCTTATTCAATGGAAAAATGTAGTCACATGTTTTAGGGTGCGCAGCGTAGGCTGAAGCTTGCGGTTACAGAATATCAACCCCGGACGATGAGAGGAAACATACTCTCCTTTCGTGATACCTCAATTTACACTGTAGGGGCGCAAGGCCGTGCGCCCCTACGATGATTTTGGGGTACAAGCGCCCTTGCGAGGAGTTGATATTTGTTGCAGCCACAACTTTTAGGGTGAATAGCGCGGGCTGAAGCCAGCGGCTGAATCCCCTCTCCCCTGTGGGGAGAGGGTTAGGGTGAGGGGAGCTTGAGTTGTTACATTCACCCTCACCCCTCCCTCTCCCTAAAAGGGAGAGGGAGAGAAATCTTGGTGTTGGCGTAGTCACCGTGAACTAGATTTCTTTTGGAAGGAGATCTAACCCAATGAGCGCTGCACCTAAGGCCCCTATCAACTGAGGGTGATGTGGGATGATCACCTGCTCACCAGTCTCCTCTTGCAGTAAGTGCGGAATCGCTGGATTCAGGACCACACCCCCAGAAAGCATGAGAGGGGGTCTGAGACCGACGCTTCGAATCATGGCCACAACACGTTTAACCAACGACCGATGTAACCCCCTAAGGATAGGCTCTGTGGCAACGCCATGAGCTATCAGAGATATGACTTCCGACTCGGCGAAGACCGTGCAGGTACTTGAGATCGGCACCTCCTCTTCGGTGGAGAGGGTCACTTCCCCTAATCGATCTAAAGCCACCCCTAATCGACTGGCGGTGTTCTCGAGAAATCTTCCCGTACCGGCTGCGCACTTGTCATTCATCGAGAAATCAATCACCTCACCCTTTGGACTGATGCCGATGACTTTGCTGTCCTGACCGCCAATATCAACCAAAGTGCCCCCATGACCGAGCTCTCGATAGATCCCCCTCGCGTGGCAGGTGATCTCGGTAACCTTACGTGTCGCTTGCAGAACAAGCTTGCGTCCATAACCTGTCGCAATGAGAGGGACACCATTTTTCTGCCCACCATCTTTGGGATCAGAGGGTGTGGTTGTGACTTCACGTGCCAATTCTAGAAACCTCTCAACCTGTTTTCCAACTTGAGGATCTGCCTGCTCCAATAGATGCCACACGATATGGCCCTTATCGTCAATCCCAACGATCTTGGCGGTTGTTGAACCTACGTCGATTCCCAATGCACATACCTCAGCCATCGCTATCTCTCCAGCATTTCCACAAACGCCGCTAACCGATTGGCGACTTGTTCTTCAGCAAAACAACGGAAATCATTGTGATCCGCCTCTAGCAACAGCGCTGGTTTCTCGTGCTCTCGGATCAGTCGATCACGCTGATCCATCTGGCCGATGGAGTAAGGTTTGCATGACCGATCGGAGTGAAGGATTACACCATCGAGTCGATATTCTTCGATCATCCGTTGCATGGTTTTTAGTTTATGTCCTGTGCCACGGTTGAGGATGACATAGGTACACGCAAGGGCGAAAGACTCTAGTCCTCTCTCAACCTTATAAAACGGAGCCAACTCACCCCAAGCGTTGGTGTAGGTTGAGGCCACGATGGCGATACCGTGTTCCCCCAAGAATTCGGCAATATACCTTAACCTGTACCATATGGGCAGGTTGTCCCAAAGCAAACGCTTCCTCTCCCCCTTCACCGCTCCGATCCCCTTTGCGATGCGTTCATCTACCTCCTTTAACATCGCAGCATAGAAATCTACTGTGGCTGCATCCCCACGCATTTCCACGATAGGCGCCATCTGGATGAACTGATCGATAACCGAGATCGGTGCAGGTCTATGCTGGTTGCGTTCTATAATTTCCAACCACAACTCGGTAGCCAGTTTACTTAAGCGACCGACTTCTTCTAGTCTACGCTCTTCCAGCGATTTGCCCGCGACGCGCTCTGCCACTGGAATGGCTTCTTCAAGTTGACGCAGGACAAATTGCACAGCGTGTTCGCTAGCTTCAGATTGATATACAAAGGGGGTATCAATGACGATCAGGGGGATGTTGAAATGTCGGGCCAGTACCCGGTACCAGAAGAGAACCGTCTGGCAGATATTTGTACATGCGAGGAGAAGGTCTGGCCTGGGAAGTTTGCCAACTGGTGTCATACCAGAAAACAGTGTCCCAAAATCAGTACGAGCATAGGAACAAATATCCTGCGAGTATCCGGCTTCTTCCGCTTCCGACATGATGTCTACTGCAACCCGCGCAGTGCCACAGATCGCGGCGTGGTTCTCTGGATAGACGATGTAATAGTCAAGTGCCTTAAGCAGCTCGACCGGAGCGCCCGAGGTCACCCAGGCAACTTTGGATCGCTGGTTTGCATAATGGCCTCGTAGCCAATGTCGTGTGACGAGATCCTTGTTCCGCCATGAGACTTTAAGGGGCGGGGCTAAGTTTCCACTTTTCCAGCCTCTCCGCGCCGTTTGCTCCCTCAACCAGATACTAAACCTCAAGATTGATGGGCCGAGGATATTTACATTCCAATGATAGCGAAGGGAGTCGACAAGGTTCATTGGATCATCTCGAAGAAAGCTTCAATCCTCGTCATCGCTTGGCTGGAGATGGGATCGCTGATATCAATCTCGATCGTTGTCGTTGGAATACCAATCTCACCCAGTCCTCTTCGCAGGTCTGGAAGATCGAACAACTCCGGTTCGCAGAACTTGACATTATAGAAGATAGCTCCTTGCGCACCCGTGGAATCAATCATCCGCTGAAGATGATCAAGACGATCCTGAATGGGACTACCTCGGCACCAATCAGGTGACACACCCAGAATACTCTCAGCCATGCGTAAGAAAGGATCCTGATTACTTCCAGGTGGGTACAAGCGACGGCCACAACATGCCAAGTCATCCGCAGCGACTCGCCCACCGAATTGGGAGATGGTTTTAAGCAATCCCATCGGCTCAGGGACGATCCCAGACAGGATGATGGGGATACCATCTTGTTGGCCATCAAACGGACCAACGAGGATGGATTGAGCAAGCTCAATGAAGTCCTCAGCCGGTAGATATTCACGTGCCCGAATATTAAGGTAAAAATCATAATCTGTAAGTTGAAGGCTCCCTCGCTGTTTGTGAAGGCGTGCTAGCAGCTCATCTGCAATCTCCTCGCGCCGGATGCTCTCTACGAGGACTTCATCCGATGGCGATTTCTGGGTGATTTCCTCTAAGCGCGCGTAGAGTAACTGCAGTTCTTCAGCAAAGAAAATCTCCCCTTCCTTACGATCGTTCCTTGGCACATAAATGGGTATGGCTGGTTGCTTAGGAGGGAGGAAGTCCAACAAAATACTTCCCAAACCTTGGAGGGAATCACAAGCATGCGGGATCATGATGAGATCCGCAACATCTAACCCTCCCGTTAGTATGAAAGAAAGCGCGTTGCGGACGATGGAACAAACATAGGGTTGCACATGAGCAGCCCCATAGCTGACATCGACTTGAGGAGGTCCCCATACCTCCATCGGGAGGATGTTGAACGCACGTAAGAGAGCACGAGGGTAATGGATTGGTAGAACTGCAGCGACCAGTCCACCATGCTGCTTGAATTGCCTTGCCACCTGTGATCGACGGGGAATGGAGAAGATATTCTCAGTAGTCATATGCTACCTATTTCAGACAATGTAAATGTTAGCACAAATAGAAGCCTTCGCTCGAATGACAGCTATAACATCCGATGGATGCACTGAAGAAAACCGCGAGCAGTAAGGAGAGGGGCTGTCTCAAAAGCCATGCTCATGGACAGCAAGAATACCTTTACGGCGTGATGCCATTGCGAGGAGACCTTCGGCGGAGTTTATCCCGAGCAAAGTCGAGGGGCTCAGGACATTCGGCTCCGCGACGAAGCAATCTCCAAGCCACAACAGGGAGATTGCTTCGCCTTCGGTTCGCAATCGATGCTACAAGCACTACACTGCCCTGCTTGGGTACCACTTTTGAGACAGTCCCAGTCCTACTTGACCTTTTTTTAGTGGATTCATTCTTTGTGGGCTCAACGAGAATCGTTTATCCACATTCAACATTGTAGAGTGTTATAATGGGAAACACGCTGAATTATTTTCTGCGGAGGTGATCATGCGATTGCCAGGTGGATGGGAATGGATCATCATCTTAATTATCATGATCTTGCTCTTCGGCCCTGGCCGCTTAAGCAAGATCGCGGGGGAGATCGGAAAAAGTATTCGCGAGTTCCGATCCGGAATCCAAGAGATGGAGGAAGAGGATTCTCCCCAACCTGAGGAAACAAAGCAAGACGAAGACCAAGGATAACTTGGAAGTAAATTCTGAATGGAACCAGCCCAAGGGCTGGTTTTTTTTCATACTCAGACAATCGAAATCAACGCACATGCTATGTCAGCCAAGATTTGATAAATCATAACAAAAATGCACCCTGAGCCGGCATTGTCCTGCCTGTCCTGAGCTCGCCGAAGGAAGCATGTCGAAGGATCGAAGAGTGCGTGCTACATTTATGTGTCATCCTTCGTCTGGTTTCGTCCTGAGCCTGTCGAAAGACACAGGATGACTTTCGTTTATAGGAATCTTCGTTTTCATCATGATCTTGTACTTGCACCGTAACCATGTAAATTACGAAACTGTGTCGCTACTGCTTGCTCAATATCCGCTCCAACGCTGTTAACAAAAGTAGGACATTTTCGGCTCTCGAAGAATATCCCATCAACCCAATCCGCCATACCTTTCCTTTCAATTCACCTAACCCCCCAGCGATTTCGATATTGTAGTCATTAAGGAGTTGTTTGCGGACCTTGAGATCATCGACCCCATCTGGGATTCTCACTGTTGTCAGCGGTTCTAGACGGAATTTCATTGGAACATGAAGACTTAAGTCCAAATCCTCAAGTCCCTCCCACAAGAGCTCAGCATTTTGCCGATGTCTTTGCCAACGGTTCTCCAATCCCTCCTCTGCAATCACACGTAACCCTTCGTAGAGTGCATAGTTGGCAGAGATTGGGGCGGTATGATGATACGTCCGCTCGGTTCCCCAATACTTCTGCACCATACTTAGATCGAGATACCAATTAGCTACGATTGTTTTACGCTCGCTCAGTTTCTCTTCAGCCTTTGGACTTACCGTGATCGGTCCAAGCCCTGGCGGAACACTGAGACACTTTTGCGTCCCACTATAGCAAACATCGATCCCTACCTCGTCGACACTTACCGGAATACCTCCGAGTGAAGTCACCGCATCGACGATCAGAATCCCTCCCTGATCGTGAACAACTTTAGCGATATCGCCTAACGGTTGCTTGGCCCCAGTTGATGTCTCCGCGTGAACTATCGCTACTACCTTTGCTTGATGAGCGGTGAGAGCCTCCTTAACCTCCTTTGGAGTAAAAACCTCCCCCCACGATCGATGGATCGTAGAAATCTCCCCGCCATAGCGTTGTATCATGTCCGTTAAACGATGTCCAAAATAGCCATTAATACACACCAGGACTGGATCCCCGGGTTCTATAAAATTAGCCACCGCAGCTTCCATCGCCGCGCTTCCTGTTCCGGAGATCGGGATGGTTAGTTGATTCTTCGTTTGGAATACATAGCGTAACAAATCCTGGGTCCTGTCCATAAGCTGCAGAAAATATGGATCCAGATGCCCAATAACTGGAGCCGCCATAGCTCGAAGAACCCTCGGATGTACCATACTAGGACCAGGGCCGAGCAGGACTCGAGGGCCGCTATCCAATTCTGGATAATGCTTTGGGTCGAACACATTCGGGCTACTCATGTTCTCAGTCTCCTCCGTCATCAAATTATGGTTCTTATACTGTCGCAGATTCGCATCTTACGGCAGGCTGCTCATCAATGTGTAGTTGTGACCTTCGAGTGACGATTCGAGAAGCCCACAAATATTTCATCGTTCATGTTATTCGTGACATTTGATTATCTAATTGGGTGTTTTGTGTTGTACATCCTAACGCGTATACGTTCCCATTAAATCGCTCTCGGCTAAGATATGGCCCTCCATCGCTTGCAGCAGCTGATCTTTTGTAGCTCCAGCGGCTATATCGAGCATCAGGTCTAAGGCGTAGAGCTTGAAGAAATAGCGATGGGTACCGCCTGGTGGGCAGGGACCCCCATAGCCAAGTCGCCCCCAGCTATTTTCACCATTCTTGCTGCCATCAGGTAGATCTGCATCGGAGGGAAACGCCTCGGTTAAAGAACGTGTATCGGCTGGAAGGTTGTAGAGCACCCAATGCACCCAAGTACCAACCGGTGCGTCAGGATCATCCACGATGAGGGCAAAGGACACAGTGTCCTCAGGCGGATCAGTCCACTGCATCGGCGGTGAAATATCCTCACCGTCGCAAGAGTATCTCTGGGGAATCGGATCTCCTTCAGTAAAGGAGGTGCTTGATAACATGAATCCCATCGCCTGATCTCCTTCCTCAAGTTTAATAGTAGGTTCGGGTTCAATGCTCGACACTGCTGTGTTTTCTAACTGTGTGGGGGGTTGTGGTGTGGTTGTAGGGGGAGATGCTGCGGGCGTCGATCCTGGACCACACCCCACACATAAAGCAACCAGGAAAATCACGAACATGAAACGAATTAAAAAAACTTTCATGTATCACTCCAAAGCCTGTAGATATTGTTATCCCACAGGCAAAAATTTAATCCGTCTTATTATCTTCACCTTCCTTTGGACTCTTTGAATTTTCGTCCGCTGATGCACGTACCACCTCGGCAAATTCCGCTAATCGCTCACTTGCCCTATGGTTGAAGGAACCCTCCGGGTACGCTCCATCTTCCCCTAAAACACCCGCTTCGATTCCCGTGAGCAACCTCAGACCTTCATCAACAATTGTAATGGGCCAAATATGAAACTTGTTTTCTGCCACGGACTGGATGACCTCATCGTCCAGCATTAAGTGAGGGACGTTCCCCATAGGGATGATCACGCCTTGAGAGCCCGAAATGCCCTTCACTTTGCATATCTTAAAGAACCCCTCTATCTTTTCATTGATCCCACCCACCGCTTGAATCTGACCATGTTGATTTACTGAACCGGTGATCGCTAGATCCTGACGCAGTGGGATTTCAGATATTGCCGAGAGGAGAACAAATAGCTCAGCCGCTGAAGCACTATCACCCTCGATATCTTCATAGGATTGCTCGAAGGTGAGCGCAGCAGAGAGGTTGAGGGGTTGTTTCTGCCCGTATCGCTCTCCCAAGTAACCGCTAATGATGAGCACCCCTTTGGTGTGAATCCGCCCACCAAGCTTTGCTTCCCGCTCGATATCCACAACACCGCCCTGCCCTGGATGAACCGTAGCGGTTACACGGGTCGGTCGACCAAATGCGTAATCTCCCATCTGCAAAACGGAAAGTGCGTTAACCTGTCCTACGGTTTCGCCAGTGACATCGATGAGGAGCGTCTCGTTGGAGATCATCTCCTGAAGCCGTTCCTCAATTAAATTGCTACGATAGATGCTTTCTTTGATCGCCTTCTTGACCGCTGGACCGGAGACGATCTCCTGCTCCAATTTTTTCGACCAATACGCGGACTCACGAATTAAATCCGCGATCTCGCCAAAACGTGTGGAGAGCTTGTCTTTGTTTTCAGCAAGACGAGAACCGTACTCAATCACCTCCGCTACGGCGGTTGAATCATATGCTGGCAACTGATTAGCATCGACAACGGCCTTAACAAAAAGTGCGTATTCGTGCTCGGTCTCTTGTGTGCGATCCATGATGGTCGCAAACTCAGCTTTTACCTTGAACAGCTTAGGAAAATCCTCATCGTAAGCTCGAAGCATGTAGAAAAGCATCGGTGTTCCGATGAGCACAATCTTCACATCAAGTGGTATCGGTTCAGGTTCGAGTGATACTGTACTCTGAAGACCCAATTGGGTTCCAAGATTTATGATCCTTATCGATTGCTCACGTAACGCTCGTTTTAGACCTTCCCAGGCGTAATTGTTGAGGAGTACATCACGAGCCGGAAGTATCAGGTAACCTCCATTTGCCCTGTGCAACGCACCTGGTTGGATCATCCCGAAGTTTGTGCGGGAAGCGCCCATCACGACCTCATGCTCGATTCGCCCAATCAGATTCTGATAGGAGGGGTGATTCTCCACTACAACTGGTGCGCTTTCCCGTTCCGAGTTATCCACGATAACGTTAACGTCATAACGCTGGAGTAAATCAGGGCCGGCTAGTTGTGCAAGAGGGCTTTTTGTGTCTTCTTCAGACGAACGCAGTCGATCGATATTAGAAATCATATCCGCTTGCACATACTCAAGATGCGCGATGACCTGATCTAAACCTTCATATTTCCCTTTCAACTCATCGATCAAATGCCCTACAGCATAGAGCGCTGTTCGAGCATCGAGCTCTTGGATTTTGTCTTGGGTCTCCCTTTCTCCCTTTCGAATCGCTGCTAAGCTGGCTTTCACCTCACCTTGCAGCTTGTCCTCAAGACCCTTGAACTTCTCACGCTGTTTTGGCGAAAGCTTTTCTAAATCCTCTGGTGTGAGCGGTTTCCCCTCAATTGCTGGAACCAGCATGAAGCCAAAAGGTGTCCTTGCCAGAAGAAAATTGTACTTTGCAGCTTTATCATTAAGCTTCTTGAGCTCACCCTCCGCACGTTTCTCCTGACCCTCTTTGAGCCGGTTAAATTCCTCGTTGTATTCTTTGCTCTCAAAAACCCGTGTGATTTCCTGCTTACATACCGTTAGAAGCGATTGAATGTCCTTCCGCAGCTCGACAGCTCGTCCTGCTGGTAATCTCAAGGCTTTTGGCTCATGAGGATTGGCAAAATTATTCACGTAACACCAATCATCTGATATCGGTTCTGAGGAAGCCTTTCGTTCGAGATATTGATGGATCAAAGTTGTTTTGCCTGAACCGGGCGACCCAAGTACAAAAATATTAAAACCTGGTCCCAAGACTTCTGTACCAAGTTCCATTGCACGAAATGCACGCGGCTGGCCGATGACCTCTGTCAATACCGGCAGCTCATCAGTGGTTTTGAATCCAAGAGAACTTGGATCGCAAGCGCGATGCAGAGCCTCCAAGTCGAGCTCATCAATAGTAAGTGTTACTTTGGGCGTACTCTTCTTGGTCTTCTTCTTCGAACGCGCCATTGCATCCTCCCTATTTCTGATCTTCTCATTGTACGTCCATTTGGAAATCCATCAAATAATTCCGACAAGGTATAACTCTCCTTTTCCATAATTTACCCCTTCACCCACTATTCACAAGAAAGGGCCGGACGGATGTCCGGCCCCAAGAGTGCCAAGGAATTCTGTTCGCTCTTATTTCTCGTCTCCGATTTGCATTACGAGGTAATTCTCGAGCCCCATCTGTGCAATTTGTGCTTGCTGCTTTTCACCCTGATCGATGTGGTTCTCTTCATCCCCAAGAATCTTCGTCAGCAGATCACCAGTACCCTCATCACCGACATCGCTTGCGAGCGCGATGCCTTCGTTGTAGGCTTTTACTGCCATATGTTCTGCCTTGATGTCGTTCGCGATCATCTCAGGGACTGTCTTCCCAATTTCCATGGGGTTAAGCTTCGAAACGATGGGAATGCCTTCAAGAAAAAGAATACGTCCAATAAGCCACTCAGCATGACGCATCTCTTCGATAGCCCGCTCTTCAATGGCCCCGTGAAGGCCATCAAATCCCCAATGGTCGCACATCTCAGAATGCACCATGTACTGGCTGATAGCAGTAAGCTCATCCGCCAAGAGTTGATTCAAGACCTCAATGAGTTTCTCGTCGCCTTTCATGAGTTCGCTCCTTATCAAGATGTTCGTTTAGATACTTAGATTATACGCTGAGGGCCTCAGTTTGTGAATTGCTGCACGATGAATTGAGATTGATTTCTGATGAGGGCGTAGCTGAACGAATCGCGATAGCCCGAGCAAATCTTCGATTACCTCAAATCCCGTCTTGAATCGTGCTCTGCTAATCCTGAACCCTGTCCTGCCTTTCCTGAACTCGCTGAAGGGCTCAGGGGATGTAAGAAGTTTGTCATTCTGAGCGCTGATAAGCGCGACGGTATCGTACCCGAAGGGTGAGAATCCCTGTAATCTGTCGAATCAAAAAGCATCATCATAGGGATCCTTCGCTTCGCTCAGGATGACACAAGGAGAGTATCATTCTGACCCCTTCGATATACCTTGGCTTGAGCTCACCGAAGGGAGTTTGTCGAAGGAGTCGACATGCTAAATAGATCACATTGCCCTCCGGCATTCGAAAAAAAACTATTGGCCTAATTTAGGGCTATCAAATCTTGGGGTTATACTACTTTGTACTGTTGACCATTTGACACGATTGTTACAGACCGATGATAGGAAAGTTGGTCGTAAAGTTCGGATAAAGTTTATAGCTTCAAGCTGCGCAACTTCACCAACAAAAGGGGATAAGTCATGCCTAAGATCGCTGTTATTGGAAGCATCATCACCGATCTAGCTATCCAGACCTCTCGTGTGCCAATGGTTGGCGAGAACCTCCCTGCGGAAAGTCTTCAAATTGGTCCGGGAGGGAAAGGCGCAAACGCTGCAGTTGCTGTCGCTCGAGCGGGGGCTGAGGCGATGTTAATCGGCTGTATCGGTGACGATGAATTCGGACGCATGGAAATGGCCCATTTAAACCAAGAAGGTGTGGACCTGAGCGGGGTAACAATTCACCCTGAAGCCGCTACCGGTGCGGCCATTATCATGATCGATGTTGAGGGTGAAAATACCATCCTCGTTGTTAATGGCGCGAACGATCACCTGAGTAAGGATGCGGTGGTGAATATCCTCAACTCTCACAGAAACTCACTCGATGGGATCTTGGTAAATTTTGAAATTCCAGAAACTGTCGTGGCAGCCGCTGTGCAAGCTGGGGTGGATTTCAGGATTCCGGTCATTGTAGATGCAGGACCACCGCGCGCATATGCCCCTCAAACCTGGGCGAATTGCACGATATTATCCCCAAACGCTCTGGAAGCTGCGACCTTGGCAGGTCATCCGGTCGAGGACGAGACCAATGTTGAATTTGTCGCGCATGAGCTGCTTGCTGCCGGCCCTCAAGCAGTGGTTCTTAAACTAGGCTCCCGTGGGGCGATGATCCTATCAGAAGAACATGAGGCGATCCTATCAGCTTTTCCCGTTGATGTCGTTGATACAACCGGTGCGGGGGATGCCTTCTCTGGAACGCTCAGTGTGGCGGTCGCAGATGGCCTTTCTTTAGAAGAAGCTGTTTGGCGAGCCAACGCCGCTGGTGCTCTGACCGTCACACGTTTAGGAACCATGACTGTCATGCCTACTCGTCAGGAAGTGGATGCGTTTCTTGCACAGCAAGAAAAGACCTGGCAACGATGATCAACATATATCTTTAAACCAATACACGGATCGCTTTCACGAAGTTTTGAACTCGCGGTTCTCGATTGGAGGGGATCCGGCGAGGGAAGCCGTCAATCAGCACGAAGATCAGGATTAATGACCGCCATCTCACACTCACCATTGGCCATCATGGTATCCATATCCTTGAACAAAACAAAAAGATTTCACCTGTGCCAGCTTAATCCATAGTTGGTTTTGGGCCCTAAGGAATACCAGGCAATGGGCTTTGTGCACTCGGTGTATAGTCCCCAACCAAAGCATCCGCCAAAGCTTGTAGTTGCCCACGCGTGGTACCAAATGTGGTGATATAGGTGGTAATCTCGGGGAAATCTAAGATATCCGTAGGAGATTTCAAGGCAACAACGATCAAGGGTTTCCCTGTCGCGATCAAGGCTTCTACAAGTCTCATTTGCCATACATCGTCGTACCGAAATTGGTTTAGATGTGACTCCCAGGTCAGCATGAGGATGAGGTCATATTCTATAGCCTGGTTGGGTAAGCTCTCCAGGTAGCCGACCTCTGGGACCGGTCCGCTCCATGGATTTGAGTAGCGAACGACATACGTTTCAAATCCGCTCGCGTGAAGATCGGTCGTCAATAAGGGATAAAGCCCCCATCCATCTGTTGGACCAATCACGAGAATCCTATGCAGCTCAGGCGGGATAGGAACAAGATTCGCTTGGTCCTTGAGCAATGCTAATGCTTGACGACCCACGTCAAGTGCAAATTCGTAGTTTGCTTGCCAGTCTGGTGCAGAGGGTTCAAGGACAGGGAATGAAATCAGACCCGAAGCAGCTTTTACGCGAAGGATTCGTTCCACGGCATCATGGATTCGTTCCAACGGGATTTCACCTTGCTGCACAGCCAATTCCAATCGATTCCGGGTCGCGAGGGCTTGTTCCGGCGAGGTGATGAGAAGCATATCGACACCCGCTCTCACCGCCTGCACGGAAGCCTCAGGGATCGTGCGTCCATCGCTTGTAATCGCACCCATGCTCATCGAATCGGTGAGGACTACACCATGAAATTCCATCACCTCAAGCAATACACGCAAGACTTCATCCGAAAGCGTGGCCGGTCGGTTAGCCTCATCAAGACATGGGAACGCCACATGACTCGTCATCACCACTGGGACTCTGGCATCCAAACCCGCTTGAAACGGAGGCAGGTAAGCCGAACGCAAACTTTGGCAATCGACGTCATCCGTCGGTAGCGTGTAATGTGAGTCGCCAGCGACGCCTCCATGACCTGGGAAGTGTTTGAGCACGGGGATCAATCCGGCTTCGAGGTAACCTTTAGAAGCTTCCGCAACGAAGGCACTCACGTGATCCGGATCGCCCCCAAAAGATCGTTGGGAAATTACAGTGTTGTTATATTCGATAAGAACGTCCGCTACCGGGCCCAGTACCATATTTACGCCACTGAAGGAAAGTTCCCTGCCTGCTGATAGTGCGACTTGATAAGCAAGCTCGGGATTCTGAGTAGCTCCCTGTGCCATAGCGGGAGGGTAAATGGTCACCCCGCCCTCAAAACGCGTGACATATTGACCTTCATGATCCACGGCTAAGAATAAAGGTACACCTCCTACATACGCACACCCCTGCAAATTGGATGAGGATTGCCGGAGCTGTTGAGGTGAGACCACATTGCCCGTCCGGTAAACTACCGCACCTGGCGCGAGCTGCTGTATGAATTGGCACGTGGCAGCCGTCACCTCCTGGCCATTGACGCCCGTCATAATAAGCTGCCCTACCATCTGCCTCAGGGTCATTTGGGAGAGTAAAGTTAGAACCCGAGGGTCAGGAGTCGGTGTGTAGGTCGGAGTTGGTGTCGGTGTCCGGCTGGGTGTTGGGGTTAAGGTTGAGGTTGAGGTCGAGCTCGAGGTTGGGATCAAGCTTGGCGTTCGAGTCACGGAAGGTTGTGTGGAACTCAAGCCCAAGATATCCCTACTGATAAAGGTAAGATCCTTCCATAATCTTATGCAGATCCATAGGGTGACACAGCAAAGCGGGATACCTATGGCGGCGAGGGTAAGGATAGTTATAAGAAGACGCCGTGACGGTCTCGATGGCCTCGAACCTGGCACGTTCACCTCCGCCAAGCGGGCATCAACTCTATCCCGGGCCAATCCGGGGTTAGATTTTCTAAACCGCTCCCATCCGGTCGTATTCGATAAATATCGCGGTCACCATCATCCTCGGTAGCGAAGAGAATCCATTCCCCGTCTGGCGACCAGGATGGTGTACCCGGCGCGGACAGCGTCGCTTCAATATTGGAGGCCGTGATCTTGTGGAGCCACTGCGTCTGCCATGTAGTGAGATCGTGGACGCACAACCTCCAATCGTCCATCGAGCAGATGAAAGCCACCCTGAGTCCGTCAGGGGATAACGTGGGGTAGAGACTTTCGTAGATCGTCCCACCGTCTACCGCATTCCTCAAAGATAACTCATTAGACTCACGACCCAATTCAGCAGATACTCGCCAGAGACGGTAGACATTATCATAGAAGCCCATAAATAACAGCTCCCCCGTGTTAGACGACCAAGTTGGGTTACCAAAATGCACATCTGCTATTGAAGCTGTTGTAAATGTTCGTCGGTTGTTGAGGAGATCTGAAACCTCCAACTGATAGCGTCCATCCCGATATACCGCGTATGCGAGCGATTTCCCATCCGAGGTGCAACCCGGCGTAGCTAAGTTTCCAAATCCTGGATCCGTAGGCTGCCACATCTCTTGAGTGCCCATGAATGGGTCAACGATAAAAATCCTTTGTGGCTCTATCCTTTCAGCATCGGCCACCTCGATATAGAGACGATCCCCACACCAGCTTGGCCAGCGGACAAACTCGTAGCCAGAAGGCAGTGGGATCTCACGCGCTAAGCTCATATCTGAAGATGATGAGATGTATAGCTTGTATTCATCATCCTGGATGGACACGAAAGCAAAGTCATAGGCCGATCTGGGAACCTGGGTAGGGATTACAGCTTCTTCAATTTCCCTGCTGGCTCGGATGACATCAAGCGCCAGCAGCTGCGGCCCGTTTGCCACCAGTACCTCCTGGGCCGGATCACCATCGAGGTCTACGGTGATCATCGCGAAACCTTGCTCGTTGAAGATTGAATCCAGCGGGTAGCTCCAGAGGGTATTGTTCGCTCCGTCTACTGCTTCAATCGAATATGGAACCTCAATCCCGTAATAGCTGATCGTGGCAAATACGATGTCATCCGTCCCGTCACCATTGACATCACCGATGACGTGAACACCGCTGCGATCTCTTTCCCAGAGCGTTTGGCCCTCTCCATCGAACACAGCAGACACACCCGAAAAACCTGAGCTGAGAACGACCTCGATTCGATCATCGCCATTGATGTCTCCAACGGAGATATCCATCCCCTCCTCTTCTACGCCGGCTATCCATTCCTGGTTGCCATTGGGATCAAAAACAACAACTTGACCAGCGCCCGAGATGATTTCCTGAGCACCATCATCATCTACATCAGCAATCACGACATCCCTCCCATACCAACTCTTCTCTCGCTCCCACAATAACTCCCCTGAAAACCCATCCAGAAGGAAGACCATGTTATCGTAGTTCTCAACCACCACATCCAAAAAACCATCACCATCCACATCCCCGATATCAAGACCCTGTGGAGTACCACTCCCTAATCCCTCCGACCACAAGTGGGAACCTGTAGCGCCATCCATGATCATCAGCTCCCCACCACCCCATGGATAAGTGCCCAAAGCAGCGATGACATCGGTGTCACCATCGTTGTCCATATCTCCGTAAGCTAAATCTGTTACTTCCTCGTATATGCCCTGAGCTTGCCAGAGTTTATTGCCCGAAATATCTAAAGCAGTGATGATCGCCTGCTGACTCGTCGTATTGTCCCCTTTCCCAGCTGCGATCACTTCGAGAATACCGTCATCATTCACATCCACGATATCCACATTGACGGCTGCGTCCATCTGGGTTGTGGCACGATAGGACCATAGCTCACTTCCAGTAGAACCGTTCACGACGATCACATCACCGCTTTTGGTCCCAAATGCCACATCAGGAACACCATCTAAATTTAAATCACCTGATGCCAAGTCATCGCCCCATGAATCAAGATAATGGATGACGCTTTGGGCGTTGAAGGTCCATTTAACTGAAACCCCGAGCTCCTCCGGCTCCAAAGTCGGCACAGGTGTAAGAGGCTCAGAAGTCGCGGGAGCTTCTGTAGGCACGGGTGTGATCTCAACCCCACTTGGGAAGATCCTTGGTCCTAAGAACACGCCGATAAGCACGATAAAAGCTAAAGCAGCAAGCCCGTAGATCCAGCGAGGCACTTTGCGTTGTGGGAGGGCTTCTACCCGTTCAACCTCGGGAGTGATCGGTTCTCTCGGTAAGAGTGTGGGCGGTTTGACCTCGGGAAATTCTTCCTCAACAATGGTGGGAACCGGTAGCACATCCGGCTCTACAACGGCGACTTGCTCGCGCGGTTTTTCGGAGATTGCTGCCTGAACCGCTTGCACAAAGTCAGAGGCTGATGGATATCGATCTTCCCGATCCTTAGCAAGAGATTTGAGGATCACTCGTTCGATAGATTCAGGCAGATCGGGGTTCTCCATCCGAGGGAGAGGCAGTGGATCATGTAGGTGCTTGACGAAAATCGCTGGCGGCGTCTCGGCTCGATAGGGTTGCCGACCAGTCGCCATCTCAAATAACACGATACCCAACGAATAAATGTCACTCCGTCCGTCAAGCTTTTCCCCGAGGATTTGTTCTGGAGCCATATACGCTGGTGTCCCAATCGTCGCCCCTGTTTGCGTGAACTGTGATGTCCCCTCAACAATCTTCGCGATCCCAAAATCTGTCAGCAGGCAATTCTCCTGCTCGTCGATCAGTATGTTGCTCGGTTTAACATCGCGATGGACGATATCTCTTGAGTGAGCGTATCCCAATGCGGCTCCAACTTGTGAGGTGAATTTCCGTATTTTTGGTAATGGGAGCGGCTTGCCTTCCAACATGTCCGCAAGCGTGCCTGTTTCTACATATGGCATCACGATGTAGGTGTATCCCTCGGCCTCACCGAAATCGTGAACTGGAAGGATATAGACATGTTGTAGTTTCGCGATGACTTTGGCTTCTTGTTCAAATCGGCCCACAAATTCCGGATCACTGGCAAAATGTCGCGGAAGGATCTTTAGAGCTACATAGCGATCCATTGCAGGCTGATAGGCCTTGTACACAGCCGCCATACCGCCCTCCCCCAACGGTTCGACGACCCGATACTGACCGAGTTGTTTTCCAGTGAGGTCTTCCATCGCCTTGCTTCTCTTTCACCCGGGGGTAACTAAGGAGGTAATATAATGCAAAGGAGCATACAATTGCGTAATAGAGCGCATCGCAAACCATTATCGCGCAGATTTTACGGCATTGCCTTATGACGACATGGTACATCAAAGAAGTTGACATTACAGCTAGTCGACGTAACTTGAGCAGCCTAAATATCGATAACTTGGAGGCATTGTACGCCATCGATGAAGACTTTTAATAATCCACCTGACCTATATCATGCGATTCTTAACCGACGCTCCGTGCGTCGCTATGACCGAACCACGTTGGACACGGGGATGATCGGCCGAGTTCAACACCTGATCGAAAGTACTGAGCCATTAATCCCTGAAAATCACTTCGATGTTCGTTACCACGATGGTATGTTGATCGACAAGGATTTCATCTCCAGCATGGGCGCATACGGATACATCGTTACACCACCCCATGCTTTAGCACCATACATTATCGGTAATCATTATCCGCTGGTTGACTTAGGTTATCGTGTCGAACAAATCGTCGTCCGGCTTGCAGGCCTCGGCATCGGAACATGCTACATTGGAACCCTGTATCGAGAGGAAGCCAATCGCGCCCGTCTAGACCTTCCGGTAGATTCTCGCTGTGGTGCATTGCTGGCATTTGGACACCCAGCCAGTTCTAACACTGGACGCGCTTTAAACTCCTTGATGCGCTCTGTGCCAAGAGGGAACACCCGATTGCCAATGAATCTGCTCTTCTATCAGGGAACTTTCGATCATCCCACTCATCCACCCGATGATCTCTTCCCAATTCTATCCGCCGCTCGCTTCTCCCCCTCCGCGGTCAACGCACAACCTTGGAGATTCTTATGGCATGAAGGTGAATTGCATATCTTCGTGAAACGGTACAATCAAAAATATGGCCTCGGTCCAGGCCAGGCTTACCGCTACTACGACGGTGGAATCTGCTTGGCAAATATAAAGCTTGCGCTGAACGCGCTGGAATTGAAGGGTGAATGGATCTTGCATGGTCAAGGATACGATATTCCAGACCACCCTTCCACACTTGAGCCTTTGGCTAAATTGGTATACCAATGAACCAGAGGACGACACGTTCATAAATCATGTTCCTTGAACTTCGACCAGCAACAAGAACTGCGCGCGAGGTCAATCACGTTGTATACTTCGTTCGATTTAAAACGTGCACTGAAAAAATCACCCTCGAAGAGTAAGGAAGGGGATATGTGGGTGTGTGGGCGTAGGCCACACACCCACATATCCCGATCATCCTCTCGCAGTTGATTTTTCTCAGTGGAGACATTAAAAGGATCCCAACTATGCCCGAGAAAATGATGATTCCCGGACCAGTACCTGTCCAAGAGAGCGTATTACGTGAAATGGGAAGTCAGGTAAGAGCGCATTACGGTGCGGAATGGGTAGCGATCTATAAAAAGACGGTAGAACTCCTAAAGCTGGTGTTCAAAACCCAGGGGGATGTCTATATCCTTGTGGGTTCCGGGTCATCAGGATTGGATGCCGCCATAGGGAGCCTGACTGCGTCTGGCGAGAAGGTTATTGTTGGGACAAATGGTTTCTTTGGTGAACGACTGCGCCATATATGCGGCGGATATGGTCTTGAAGTAATCCCAGTCCATGCAGCCCTAGGTGAACCTCTAAACCCATCAGATTTCAAGGAAGCGCTCTCTCTCCATCCTGATGCTGCGGCAGTGTCACTGGTTCATCTAGAAACTTCGACAACTGTCGTGAATCCTGTTGCCGAAATTGCTGCAGAAGCCAATGTCAACAATATTCCAACAATTATCGATGCGGTAGCTTCTCTTGGTGGCATCCCTTTGGCGATGGATGATTGGGGGATTGACATCTGCGTGAGCGCCTCACAGAAATGCCTCGGCGCACCACCTGGTTTAGCACCCATCGCAATCAGCCAACGTGCGTGGGAAATCATGGACACAAAACCACAAAGACATCATGGTTGGTATCTTAACCTTCAAACATGGCGTCAATATGCTGATGAATGGAGTGAATGGCATCCCTACCCCGTAACCATGCCGACTAATAACGTCCTTGCATTAAAAACTGGGCTACGAAGCTTATTAGCGGATGGCATTGAAGAGCGAATAGAACGCTATACTAAGCTAGCGTTGCGGCTAAGGGATGGGGTTCGAAAATTAGGTCTTCAACCTTTTACGCCTGATGACCAGCTCGCTCCCGTAGTTACGGCGATATATGGTCCAGAAGGCGTACCTACGGGAGAGATTGTCCAATATTTAATAGAAGAACACGGAATCATGGTTTCCGGAGGTTTAGGAGAAGGTCTCCATGATCGAGTCTTCCGCGTAGGTCACATGGTACCGATGGCAAACGAGGAAGACATTGATGCTGTTCTGGCGGGTTTGTCACAATTTCTACAAATTCAAGGCCTATAGCAAAACGCTGAACGAATGGTTTTTCTTGCCCTCAGGTACAGCTTCCCTTTGTAACTTAGTACCTAGTGCTCTATCAAGATACAAATGATTGATCCCTAAGATAAAAGTCATCCTGAGCCTATCGGAGGATGATGTATTGCTGTGGTACGCACCCTTCGATATGCTCAGGGTGCTTTTCCGCTATTATGCATCGAATCTTGAATGACAGTGCATTAGATTGAAATCCCCCCTTTTAGCCAGATTTACCTAGTGATTTTAACCTCTTCGGAGAGGACAATACTCTGGGAGGTAACAAGTGAGAAAGCTGCTTCTGATTACGATATTGACAATCGTTCTACTCACCGGTTGCGCGACTGAAACACCCCTTACTCCTACCCACACACCAACCTCGCCCCCTCCAACCGAGACCTCTACATTGACCGCTACGTATACGTCTACTTTTACACCGACGTTTACCTTAACCCCTAGTATGACTTCGACCTCAACTGAGACCCCAACAGCTACTATCACACCAACCGAGACAGAAACGCCGACTCCATCGGATACTCCGACCCCAACCGAGACACCGACAGAAGAACCGGCTACCATCACCGCCGATGGGAATGTTAATTGTCGTTATGGTCCTGATCCGGTATATATGTACGCATGGGCGCTGTCAGATGGGGATACGGCAATGCTTGACGGTCGTAACTACGCGGGGACATGGCTTTGGGTATTACCCCACGACACAGATTGGCATTGTTGGGTTTCTTCGGCATTTGTCACAGCCTCCGTCGACATCATGACCATTCCTGTGGTCTACCCACCGATCTACATAAACCCATCCGTGCCGTCGCTAACCGGTGTGAAGGCGAACAGGAGTGGTTCCAGTGTAACAATCAGTTGGAATCCCGCGCCGCCATCTGTGGGTTTGGGTTATTTGATCGAAGCGAGAATATGCAACGGCACCTACCTCCTGGATGTGGTGTATAGCACGGCCAATACATCCTATACGCTTAGCGATAAGGGAGGCTGTTCAGGGGATTCTTATGGTCAGGTCCGTGCATTTAACAAATTGGGGTATGGTGCACCATCTATACTTGCCTGGCCGTAAGGGCTGAGGGCTCAGGCTTTTCCCATCAGCGTCATTCGTTCAGCTATTTAGCGTAAATGATACGAAGAACACGTAGGGCGACCGGAAGGTCGCCCTCTCTCTTCGTACATCCTTTGTCTAACGCTCAAATCATCTGCCCCTCATCGCGATATAATGGTACTATCCACTGTAAGTTGTTATTCGTAAGGTATCGCTACTTCAGAGAGACTAGAAAGTGACCCTCCGTAAGATCGGCCGCTATGAAATCCTCTCCGAGCTCGGTCGAGGCGGGATGTCGACGGTTTTCCTCGCACATGACCCGAGATTCGAGCGCGACGTGGCGGTGAAATTACTTCCCCGAGCATTCCTTCACGACCCGACTTTCATTGCGCGCTTTTCCCGTGAGGCGAAGACCATCGCGTCACTCGAGCACGCAGCGATCGTCCCCGTCTATGACTTTGGAGAGGAAGACGGTCAACCCTACCTGGTTATGCGCCACATGATCGGGGGATCCTTGATCGATAGAATGGAGGACGGTCCACTTCCACTGAAGGAGATATCGGGCATCATCTCCCGACTTGCCTCCGCCCTCGACGAAGCACATGAGCGAGGGATTATCCATCGCGACATTAAGCCTGGGAATATATTGTTTGACCACCGGGGTAATGCTTTCCTCACCGACTTTGGTATTGTAAAACTAACGCAAGAGACTACCACCTACACCGGGGGCGGTATTATTGGCACCCCAGCGTATATGAGTCCCGAACAAGCGCGAGGTGATCGCACGCTCGATCAGCGTAGCGACATCTACGCACTCGGTGTGGTCCTCTTTGAAATGCTCGCCGGGAACCCACCTTACGATGCCGACACGCCGATAGGCGTGGCGATTAAACACATCACAGAACCCATACCGAATATCCTCGACACCAGGCCGGATCTGCAACCTAACTTCGTAACACTTTTCGAGCGTGTGCTATGCAAGGAGCGAGAGGGAAGACAAGCAACGGCAGGTGAATTAGCCGTGGAACTCAAAAGAACCATAGCGATCGATAAGCCGATACCAACGGCAGATGAAATCGCTGCGGTGGAGGAAGATGTTGTAACACCGGAGGAAATTGACTTTGTTGAGGAAGAGGTCCTTGCCTTCGAAGAGATCCTGGTTAAAGAAAAAATGACGGTTCCCGCAGAAGAGGTGATCGTTGAGGAAAAAGATGTCATTGAACCCAAGGAAGTTGAAGCAGAAGAGAAGGTAGAGCCCGTACCAGAAGCTCCAATCGATCTGGATCTGGAGGTCTCCGAGCCTGAAATCGAAGAAACGGTGGTCGAACCTGAGATCGCAGAACCAGAGGTCCACATTCCTGATGAAGCGAAAATTCGCGAGCCAGAGATGCCAGCGGTGGATGTCCGCCCAGAACCCATCCCTGTTGCCAAAAAGAAGCGGATTAAAGTTCCCATCTGGGGTTGGGCTGCCGGTGGCGTGATCATCATCGGGATAGTCGTTGTCGGTTTGCTCACCGCGGGGAGAGAACTGTTCACCACCCTACCCGAATCGCCACCTTCGGTAACCCCCCGCCCTACAATTCCACCCGCTACACCACGCCCACCAGAAGAACCAACACCGGAACCGATTGAAGCCTTTCCACCAGTTGAAGGCGCCAATCCCTCCTACCGGATCGGTGTATTCTATTACCCATGGTACAGCAATCCAGAGTATCATGAGCATTGGGTCCACTGGAATGAACCAGACTTTAATCCACCGCTCGACATCAGCAGCGATTATTACCCGGTCTTAGGCCCTTACAGCTCATTTGATCCACTTGCAGTAGCGCACCACTTCGCTTGGCTTCGGGCTGCGGGTGTCGGAGTAGTCATCAGCTCGTGGTGGGGACAAGGTTCGATCGAAGATGAGGCCGTACCTCTCCTGCTTGAAATGGCAGAACGATATGGCCTCAAAGTGGCCTTTCACATCGAACCCTACGGAGGCCGTTCAGCTGATCGTGTCGTCGATGATATCCAATACCTCTATCATCGATATGGGGAACATCCAGCCTTTTTCCGCACGCCTGTTCAAAGCCGCTGGAGCCAGGATGAACGACCGAAGGGCTTATTCTTCATCTGGGCTATTTACCATCCCGATCCTGAAGGTGAACCTGTCGAACCAGAATTCTGGCTAGACGCGATAGAGGCGATCCATGCTTCACCTGAAGGTGGTTTAGTGATCGCCAACACAACAGATGCCGGTTGGATTGATCGTGGACATTTTGACGGCATGTATAACTACGCAACTTTGAACCCCATACCAAGAGAGAGTTTTAGTTGGGCTCGCGATGTCCCTCAGGCCGCCTGGTACGTCCCGAGTGTCCTTCCTGGTTTCTCCGCTAAGCGAATAGGTTATCCATCGGGCGATTTTTTGGATCGTCGAGGCGGCGTAACCTACGAAGAGCAATGGCAAGCTGCACTTGCTTTCGGGGTGGAACCTCAAATGATCACGATCACTTCGTTTAATGAGTGGCATGAGGGGACGCAGATCGAACCAGCGAATATGGGAATGGCCAATGACCAGGGCTACGAATATACAGATTATGGCGATCTTGGTCCAGAGGGGTATATGAATCTCACACGAGAATTGGTCCATGGCTTTCTCGAAACCGAATGGCCACCACGCTACCGAGCCCAAGTTCGTATGGTGACCACCTCAGATTGGACCGCATTCAAAATCGTCAGTGGCGCGTCATGGATCAGCCCGAGTATTGTCATGGCGAGCAATGAAGTTGAAGTTGCTGGGATGTTCGAGGGGAATATTCTCCTCCAGCAGCCAATTGAGAGAGCTGAGGGGGGAGATGCGGTAGAGCTTGTCATTGAAATCCTCTTCACAAAGATGGATCCGAACGGCACACTAACCCTTAGGATTGAACGCGGCCATTTAGGCTGGACAGAAGTTGAATTGTTTAATTATTTGGGAGAAGAGCCGATCTTAATCGAAACTTTCCGATGGGATGAGATCTCAGGTCCCGGAAGTAATTTTGCCACCTTCCAGATCCCTGCAGCTGAAATTGCCGCTCATCTCCCATAGTTCGCGGCTATTATCTCCAACGCTCATTAACTGATACCATTGATTAATAACCCCTCTAGCAGAAGAGGGTTCATTTGTATTTCAGTGACAAAACGCATGCATAAATTCTTTATATAAACCATCACTGGGTGCACACACCCGTATCGGAACAAAAAGGTTCGACGCTTTCAATTTCTGATTCCGAATACGGTGTGAGTAATTGGATGGGGGACACTTGATCAACGTACACCAAGGCATCATAGACACGTGCAAGTCGAATCCGATGAAATCCACTATTAGGATCATCAGGTTGATATACTCCAACACTCAGTCGTGATAATAGTGGTTGATCAAGCCATAGTGTTTGGGGGGTTTCCTCATCGATAATCTGCCTGATGGGGATGAAAAATACGGACAAGGCAGTGCTTCGAGCAAACCATTCAAAACTACCCGATGGCGCCGGTGAAACTTGAACGGTAGTTAATGTCCTATCTTCGAGGAGGGAATCAAAGGCAGTCATTCTCCCTCTGCCAAAGGCAAAGCCGATCGTGAACGGATCCTCTTCATAGATCTCGCTTAACATGGAACCAACTGAAGGATGGAACGCCGTATTTACTAAGTAATCCGCCTGAATAGCTCCAGCAAAATCGTAGTTGTACTCCCAAAGGATGAACTTGCCGTTATATCCAGCTTGAGCGAGCAATCGATCAACGTTTTCAACCACTTGGCTGCTTCTTTCCCCTAAGTAATCATAGACAAGTTCTCTCCGCCCAGTTTCCCCGAGGTCAAAATACATCAGATTTGCCATAACCAAATCCATGGGCAGAAATGGTGCATCCACTTCAAACCCATAAAATCTTATCGTCGGTGCATTACCTGGTTGTCGGTTATGGAACCGCATCCACAAGAGCAAATCAAGCATTTCTTGGGTATTCCACCGTGGATCATCGAGCTCTGCCAACAATTGGTGCGGGTTCCCCTCCCCCGTTTGAAGATAATGATTGATCTGTACTGCATCATCCTGGCTGACCTCAAAGACCAAGGTGTCGAAGCCTAATTCCGTGACTAAATACTGCAGGATGCGGTGCCGAATAGTGAAGGATTCGTTTGTCCCGAAGGTCAAACCGCCGAGATTGACAACGTGGGCATCACCAATCAACTCGCCTAAAGGGGCGAGATCACCAAGGCTGTGTCCGGGTTCAGTTGTGGTCATCGGGACGGCATTCGCACTGAGCCAGTCCATTAGGTTGAAATCAAGCATCTGACGAATATTCGTTGGATCTAATTCGGCGGGGACCGAACCAGCGGCTAACACCGAGGGAGAAGGTTGCCATGAGGGGAATCCATCAAAGTCATGATGATCGGTCAGCTGCATCAATTCGGTACCATCGATCTTCACCACAAAGATCTCGAAGTCCCCGTCCTCATCGGAGTGGAATGCAATGTATTGACCATCAGGTGACCAAGCGGGTGATTTGTCCTCGCCGGAAAGATCCACCAGCTTTGTTTGGTTCAGGCCATCAGCATCCATGATAAAGATGTCTTCATCTCCATCTCGGTCTGATACGAATGCAATTTTGCTGCCGTCGGGGGACCAAGCGGGGCTTACATCACTGGCAGCGTTCCTTGTCAGGTTCGCTTGTCCCGATCCATCAGCGACCATGATGTAGATCTCATTATTCCCATCGCGGGAGGACTGAAATACGATCCTTTCTCCATCAGGGGACCAGCATGGTGAGGAATCCCATGCCTGTGTGTCTGTCAACTGCATCTGCTGTAGTGTTATCGTGTCAACCATGTAAATGTTGAGCACGGTAACTTTCTCATCTCCTGAGCCGTAATAACTATCCCTTGAAGAAGTAAAGGCGATCTTCGATCCATCTGGCGACCAGGCAGGTTCTATGTCAAGAGATTGGTAATTCGTCATGACTCGTACCCGTCCTGAACCGTCGGCCTTCATGACATAGATCCCGCGGTATTCAACACCTCTCCGGCGGACGAAAGCGATTTGGTTTCCATCCGGTGACCATACGGGTTGGTTTAGACGCGCATCATCATTTGTCAGGCGAGATACATCCGATCCGTCGACATACATCGAATAGATTTCAGATTCCCCGTCTCGGTAAGAGGAAAAAAGGATGAGACCTGTACCGCCACCAAGTGGTCCTGAGGGAACATCCGTCGCAGGAATCGATGTGGGGGGGCTCGTGGATCTATCGAAGGATTGATCCGTTGTCTCACCCGAGGCGGCAGGTCCCTGACCACATGCAGTCAGAGAAACTACACATAGGCCCAACATCAGTATGGTGATGAATGATCCAATAACTTGCCGCACCTGAACTCTCCTGCAGTCTTTTAATCAACTGAAAAAGATCAAAGCACTAGAACGCTTTACTATCACAATTTTCTGAATTTCCAGTAGTGGAAAAGAAAAGGATCCGCTCCAAGACAAGCCAAATATACCTGCTAGGCTCAGTTTTAGCCAGGATGTCGCGGAGCCTCAATAGCACATGAGTGCATAGCAGAACCATAAGGATGATCGACTGATCATAACTTATCCGAACCCATCTTAATCGATATTATTCCTATCTACCCATTCCAGTCGAGGCGACTCCTCTACCGACGACGGTCAGGCGTGGGAGCCTGACCTACTGGAGAATAAGAGCAGGCATGTGTTGAATTGGGCGCACAAAACCATTCAATACCAATTCTCAGCTACACCCACAAGGATCCATGTGTCTGCGCGTGGGAATGCCTGCGGCTACAGAATCCCTTTATTTCCGAAGGGCGTTCATTGATCACCTCCCCGCGAGCTTAAA
>DUEZ01000077.1 GCA_011174825.1 Anaerolineae bacterium
TCCGACCCCCAACGCCAAATCCAACGCCAGTGAACCCGTCGGGACCGCCTCCACCATCAGGTGCTTCGCCTCACCCAACCTCATCACCGCACCATCCCCGTAGCGTTTTGTGATTTGATTTACAGCCGCTTCAAGGGCTTTCTCGCGGTCGCTTTCCATGCATCTACCTTTCGCACATATGATGAAATGAGTCTACCTGAGATCAGAACAGAGTGCAAGAAACCTGATTCCTCCCATGAATTTTCAGGCTGAAAGTGGATAAAGTATGATGATCGATCGACCCCGATTCACCAAGTGCTGATCTCTATGGTAAAGATATCTAGTACAAAACTAGAGGGTCAAGGACCACGAAGACGATACTAAGGTGTAGGGGCAATTCACCGTTCGTGCCGCGAAGACCGGCCAGGGTGCGAGACGGCATGAATTGCCCCTACCAACAGTTTGATTGACCATGAATCTGGTCTATATAGGGACGACGGGTCGGCCTCGCCGTGAGCTTGCCGAACGGTCGCCCTTACGAATGTTTTAGCCATTAAGATCACCTTTGGAATCCAGCAGCTCTGCTGCTCACAGAGCCGATAGACTCCAAATGATCATAACGACGATGGGATTAAATGCCTGACCATGATCATAGCCTGGGGGCAGTTCGCGAAATGCCCCTATGCTACGGAGGGCAAAAAAACACACCGAAACAGTTGTGGGATTTTGCCGAAGCTCAACAGAAATAAAACAAGCGATAGGGCTGAGCCTATCGCCATCTTAAAAGAACACCCCGCTATGCCGTGTGCCGCATCGTTTTGAACCTGCATTCGCAGGTGGGGCCCCGCTCTCGGGTTTCGCCTTGGCCGTAGCCTATCGCGGCCCCCAACGAAGTCAAGACCCCCTATTCAAAGTGTTGGCTCAAAACCTTCTGCAACATCACGGACACAGCAGGGTCCAAGCCATATATACCACGATCACACATCCTTGTCCACAGCCCTCTGTGGCTATTTTTTGTCGATAAGACGGAGGTGTAATTCCTCCAGTTGCTCGGCCTCTGCGGGAGAAGGGGAGTCGGCCATCACATCGCGCGCAGCCTGATTCTTAGGAAAGGCGATCACCTCCCGAATGTTGGGTTCTCCCGCCATGATCATCACCAAACGGTCAAGACCAGCAGCAATACCTCCATGCGGTGGCGCCCCAAATTCGAAGGCTTCTAGCATGTGTCCAAAGCGCTCCCGTGCGACCTCTGGATCGAGTCCGATCAACTCGAAAATGCGCTCTTGCAGATCTCGATCGTGGATCCGTATGGATCCCCCACTCACTTCATCGCCGTTCAGGACAACATCGTATTGCGTTCCACGCATTTTGCCAGGATCGGTATCCAAGAATTGGATATCTTCCAGCATCGGGGAAGTGAACAGGTGTTGACTGGGTTCCCAACGAGCCTCTTCCTCATTCCAAAAGGCGTACGGGAAATCCACAATCCAGCAGAACGCCAAGATGTCGGGATCGCGTAATCCCAAACGATCACCCATCAGCAACCTCAAACGACTCAAGGATTCGTTCACCACTTCCTCACGATCCGCCACAAACAGCAGTAGATCTCCTGGTTTTGCAGCCAGTCGTGTCCTAAGGCTCGCGATTATCTCCTCTGTTAAAAATTTTGCGATGGGAGAGCGGACACCACCATCCTCGTCCAGGATCAGGTAGGCCAATCCTTTTGCATCAAATTCTTTGACATATTCAGTGAGTTCATCGATGTCCTTCCGGCTATAGCTTCCACACCCGGAGGCGTTCAACCCACGCACAGTGCCCCCTTTACTCAGCGCCTTTTTAAAGACATTAAAATCCGAAGCTTGCACAATCTCACTCACGTCCGCCAGCTCAAGTTTAAAACGTAAATCTGGTCGGTCCGTACCGAAACGTTCGATGGATTCAGCATACGTAAGCCGCGGCCACGGTGATTGAAGGATCTGCTTATGCGGCACGAGTGTCTCCACCATCTCCGTATACATCGGTTCGATAAGGTTCATGATGTCCTCTCGTTTGTTTACGAAGGACATCTCCAAATCAAGTTGTGTAAACTCGGGCTGGCGATTTCCACGCTGATCCTCGTCACGAAAGCAGCGCGCAATTTGGAAGTATCGTTCAACGCCAGCCACCATGAGAAGCTGCTTCAATTGCTGGGGGGATTGAGGAAGTGCATAGAACTCACCAGGGTGTACCCGAGAAGGGACAAGGTAGTCCCGTGCTCCCTCCGGTGTGGTCTTGAAGAGGATCGGCGTTTCGATCTCCCAGAAACCGCGTTCGTCGAGGAAGTCCCGGATGAACTTAATGACCTGGTGGCGTAGTTCAAGATTGGACTGCAAACGCTGCCGCCTCAGATCTAGGTAGCGATACTTCAATCGCACCATCTCATCGACCTCGGTCTCTTCATTGATCGGGAAAGGAGGGGTCAGAGCTGGGTTGAGCACATGGATCCCATCCGCTTCAACCTCCACTGCTCCTGTCGGCAAGGCTGGATTCTCCATATCCTTCGGTCGCCGCTGTACAATCCCTTCCACATGCAACACCCATTCGTTGCGGACATCTTCGACAACCCGATGTGCTTCAGGGGAGGTATCTGGGTTCGCGACGATTTGGATGATTCCTGAACGATCACGCAAATCTATGAAGGTTAAACCTCCATGATCTCGTCGTCGATTGACCCAGCCAGCAAGGGATACCCTCTGACCGATATCATCAGGACGCAATAATCCGCATGCGTGTGTCTTATACATCGTGCCTCCGGATGGATAAACATTTCGCCGCCCGGTCAAGATGACAGCGGGCGGCGATGAGATGCAAATGCAGATCGCTCATGTGGCAGACATGCCCTCCGCCCGATGGTCCACGCCATCAGCGATAGGATTATTATTGAGCAATATGTTTTTCTTGCCAATTAGATCCGGCATGGGTTGATTATAGCATTCTGGCTGAATCCAGGTCAATGCGTGACATTTCTGGGGGTATTTTTAGACATTTTTCATTCAAGGCTATGCAGGAGCTTGATCCCCCCAATTCAAGATTGCAGAGAAAAATCTCGAGACGATATACCTGGTTTGGGAGAGAGTTTTTCAACACCAGTCCAGTCAATCCTTCGCAAAGCTCAGGACAGGCAGGTTAATGCAGGTTCAGGATGACATTCTATGATAAATGCCATTCTGAGGCGCGAAGCGCCGAAGAATCTCGTTGTTGGGAGAAAGCTGTATTGCAAATTGGAAAACGAGATCCTTCGCTTCACGGAGCCTGGCCTGAGCAAAGCCGAAGGGTTCCGTTCAGGATGACAAAAAAGAGAGTGTCATTCTGAGCGGTCATCCTTACCGACGTTGTAGGGGCAATTCATGCCGTCTCGCACCCTGGCCGGTGTTCGCGGCACGGACGGTGAATTGCCCTTACTTTAGCTTGGTCCCGAGCCATATCCTAAGCATGCCGAAGGGTTGTCGAAGAGCTCAGGATGACTAACCTGAATTTGAGTCTGAGAGCACACGAGCTTGTCGAACGGGTGACTCTACGATGAGCTTGGGTTTCTAATGTCTTATCTGGGAAGTGATATCCAATGTAACCGCACCCTTCAGGATGCGCTTGGAGTGCGCAAGCTCTGCTTGCGCCCAAGAAGCAGAGCTTCTGGATTCCAAAGATGAGGGGCGGGGTCACCCCGCCCTTACATCAAGGATAAATGGTCTCCTCTTGCACCTCCGAGACCATATGCGGTCACACTCTTTACGATGCGTAGCGCAGGCTAAAGTCTGCGGCTACAGCATGAGGTTTGAAGCTTGCGGCTTGCAGCTTGAAGCTGCCTTCATATGACACCACATCACAAACAGAACTGGGCTCAGGATGAATTACAAAACGATAAAACCCAAACTTATCCGTCGAGGTCCATCAATTTCCGATACGCTTCAGGGGTATCTAAGTCATAAAGAATACCAGGATCATCTACGGAGAGGTATGAAATCCCCTGCTCACGTTGACGTAAGAAATCACGTAGCGTCCGATCCTCTGCAAGTCGAAGAATCGCTTCCCACTCCGCCTTAGCGACGAGCACCGGGTGTCCGCGGCGTTTTTCGTAGCTAGGTGAAAGTATCGGCGGCGTATTTTTTTCCCAAGCTTGAATGATCCTCCGCACAGTCGCAGGATGTAACATCGGGAGATCAGCAGGAGAGATCAAGGCCGCTTGTATTGCTCGATCTTCAAGCGTTCGCAGTCCCACTTTGATAGAGCTCAACATCCCTCCAGTGGCGAAATCTGGGTTGTGGGCCAATTCGATCTCCTTTCCTCTGAGTGCTGCCTCAATTGCTTCTCTCATCCCTCCCGTCACGACCAAAACAGGTGATGCATCTGCCTGGAGGAAAACATCCACCACATGCGAAATGATCGATTGGCCATTTTTCCAAGGAAGTTCGAGCTTGGAACGCCCCATCCGGGTGGACTGCCCAGCCGCCAATAGAATTGCGGCGATCATTCAAGCTCCTTCAATCGCTCCAGATCTTCAGGTGTGTCTAAATCAAAGAGGATGGTTTCATCACACTCAACCCAAACCTTTGAGAACTGCTCTAACAAGATCCTACCACCTTGATCACCACGGACGGCTTTCAGTGCACTGAAGGTGCTGCGGTCAAAGAGGACAGGATTGGTGCGGCGACCTCCAACTCGAGGAACGACCAGAGGTGAAAGGGTACGACGATGTTCCTTAATCAACGCCTCCACGAGTTCGGCCCGTACGAAAGGCATATCAGACAACAGCATAACAACCGCCTCCGAATTACCCTCAACAGAAGCTAAACCAGCTCGAACCGAGGAACTCAGACCCGTTGACCACGCCTCGTTTTCGACAATCAGGACGGGTTCGTTTTCCAACGCTTTTCGAACAGCCTCTCCTTCCGCACCGATGACCACCACAATCGGAGAAAGCTTCGCACCTTGCCCTGCTTGCACAGCGTGCATCACCAATGGTTTTCCCCTCCATAGGAGAAGCTGTTTGGGTTGACCTAATCGTTTCGAATCCCCGGCAGCCAGCACAACACCCGCTACGCGGCCAAACACCTCCTGTACCGGTTGATCTTGTGAGACACTGGCGATAACGGTTGCCCTCATCCTCGGCGCTGTTAGAAGAAGATTGGCGATCGCTCGCCCATGCTCCTGGCTCTCCCGGGTTTCGGCTTTGTTTAATAAAACACGGACCTCAGCTTCATCCGGAATCCCTTTCAAACCACCGGATGGATGATTTAGTAGCGCAAAGACATGTTCTGGGAGGATGACCTCGCCTTCTGCCATTCCGAGGAGTATAGCGGCGCGTTCCGGACGGTGAACCCACTCATCATTTAATGGAGCGCCTATCGCATCAAGCCCGACTACCGGCACGACCAGGTCAGCAAAATGAGGCACAACAGGTTCATGATCCGCGGGGGCTTTTATGGAACGCCCGCGTGCACCGTCCGCCTCGATCAGCAAGGTACCTGCGATCTTTTGGTTTATCGCATGTAGCGCTTCCAGTGTGGACGCATCCACTCCGACCCACTTGGGTTCTCCCTTCGCAGTATCGCCGGTGACAAGCACGGATGGAGATTCTTCAAGCATGGAGGGCAAGGTGCCCAAATCATCTGGTGTTCGAGCAATGATATGCGAACGTGCAAGCGAGGACTGCCTGTGGTGCAACTTCGTTGTGGAAGTGAGGATGACACGACCCTCATCGGAGAGCTCACGTGCAATTCGGCCGATGGCAGTTGATTTCCCACCAGCGCCTGTAAAAGCCACAACACTTTTTGAGGGGATTCGCAGAGCATCCGCCAACCGCATCTCAGGTTCCTAAGAGCGTGCGAATCTCATGGCGAGATAGAATGGCTTCTAAAACACCCCCTCCCACTGCGAGCGATTTATCTGAAATCTGATAGCAGTAGGACGTTTCACCTCTCGGATCTAAATCACCGACTTTCGTCCCTTCTTCTACTTCCAGGCCGCTATGGAGAAGCCCCCGCAGCGCGCCGGGAAAAGGTGCTTGCAGCGGGATCCAGTTCACCACCGCGATCACCTCTCCCTTCCTGACAATCGATCCCAACATCTTTTTCTCTTCAAATATACCTGATCTAGGGGATCGTAAAACCCGATCGAGATCGTAGTTCGCGACGCTTTCCGGAATGTTCGTGTCTGGTTCTGCGCTGCCTTCCCAATACACACGGCCCATGTAGTGACCACGATTGGTCTCGACCACGGCATGGCAGTCGCGTCCTGCCGTGAAACCTGGACCGAGTCCGATAACGAGCCGTGCCGCTTCCATGCCGATTTCCGGGGGCGTCTTTCTCATCCGCCCGTCCACCATCACCACCGGTTCAAGCTGATGTCTGCTTTCCGCCATGGGGTCTACCAGTACAGGGATTACACCTTCTTCCAGGGTAGGTTTTACGAGCTCCACATTCTCAATTCGTCGACCGCGGAAATCTTCAATTTCAACTTCTCCCGCATAGACCGCCTCGGCCAAGGCCACCAACCTTCGCACAGCAAGAGGTTTCTCGATCTCGATTACCACCACATCAAATCCACTGCGGTGTAGGCGAGCTGCCACACCAGTCGCCAGATCCCCCCCACCACGGATTAAGACAAGAGGGTGCGGCGGTCTCATTGCTCTCCCGACTCACGTAAACCACGTAGTACCCGTTCTGGGGTGAGGGGAAATTCGTGAAACCATACACCAACCGCATCGCGGATTGCTGCCACCACAGCCGGCGCAAGGGGAATGTAAGGCATCTCTCCAACCCCTCGAGCACCCCATGGTCCAACGGGATCATCGTGTTCAAGAATGACCGACTCAATACGCTCCGGGATATCCAAAACAGTGGGGATTAAATAGGTCGATAGAAGGGTCGTCTGTACGTAACCCTGCTCCTGCTTGAAATCCTCAAGCAGGGCATAACCGCTAGCTTGAACAACCGCTCCCTCTATCTGACCCTGAACCAATTGTGGATTGATCGCCTTACCTACATCGTCTGCACATACGATTTCCAGGAGACGGATTTGACCAGTCTCAACATCGACCTCCACTCTGGCCGCCTCGGCCACATAGCCGTAAGCGAAGTTAGGCTCCGATTTACCTGTTTGAGGGTCGTATGGAGTAGTTGGTGGCGGTCGATACTGGTATGTGCTAACAGCTGGTCGCTCCTCCTGGTTCCATTTCTCCAAGGCATCTTTCGCCGCACCGCGAATCGCGTTTCCAGCCATTAATGTCATTCGCGAAGCTGAAGCCGATCCGGAATCTTCGGTGAACGCCGTATCAGAGGCGATCAAGCGCACCACCTCCATTGGTACACCGAGAGCCTCCGCAGCCATCTGGATCATCACAGTATGAGCTCCTTGGCCGACCTCCGCCCCAGCATGGTGTAAGACCACCTCCTCGATTTCAGCTCCACCGTGCAACTCGATCGTCGCCCAACATTGTTCCGGGAATCCGAATGAGAAACCTACATTTTTATAACCGCAAGCGAAACCTAGCCCGCGCTTCAGGTAGGGCTCGGGTGTCTCGCCTAATTTTGTCCGATCGGGTCGCTGCCACCCCGAGTCAGATCGTACCCAACCCGCTTTCTCAGCAGCTTTCTCCACCACTTCCCCGATCGTCACCCCCTTGGGCAACGGCGTACCGACAGAAAGGATGGAGTTTTCTCTAAGCACGTTCTGGATACGTATCTCTACTGGATCCATCCCCAGCTTCTCTGCCAGCTTGTTCATTTGACCTTCAGCAGCAAAAGCTCCTTGTGGCCCTCCAAATCCACGCATCGCTCCACCTGGCAGGTGATTGGTATAGACCGAATAAGCATCCACTACGACATTTGGGATCTCATAAGGACCGGTGCACATCAAGGTTGCGTTCCCGAGAACCTTGGTCGAAGTGTAAGCATAAGCGCCCCCATCTTGGATAACTTCCATCTCAGCCGCGATCACTTTCCCCGCTGCCGTGGCCCCCCATTTCGCACGGATAACGAAAGCATGTCGTTTATGATGCCCAAGTATGGATTCCTCGCGCGACCAGATGATTTTTACTGGGCGGTTGATACCGCGTTGATGCAACCACCGCGCAGCCAGGGCGAGGACAATTTGGATCGACATATCCTCACGCCCGCCAAAAGCGCCTCCAATCGCGGGGTAAATCACCCGTACCTGATCCTTCTCGAGCCCCAGAGCGTGAGCTATTTGAGCCTGGTCTTCGTGTGTCCATTGACCAGCGACCTCGATCGTTACCCTCCCTTCATCATCGATGTAACCTAAACCCGCCTCCGGCTGCAGATAGGCATGCTCCTGAACCGGGGTTCTGTACTCCGCCTCCACGATAATGTCAGCTTCCGAGAAAGCTCGCTCCACATCACCCTTGCGGATACGATAATGACAAAAAACATTGTTCCCTCTGTCCGGATGAAGGAGCAGAGCGTCCTTTGCCATAGCTGCCACCGGATCTGTGACCACAGGCAGGTCTTCGTACTCGACCTCGATCCTACTCACTGCTTCGCGTGCGATCTCCTCGCTCTCTGCCACAACGAGTGCGACTTGATCTCCGACAAACCGCACTCGATCCGCATAGGGTTTTGCAGAACCCGGACCACATAGAACGGGTTGATCAGGCATGATGAGGCCATACTCATTTACCGGCACATCCTTGGCAGTGAAGACCCCGAGGACGCCCGTCATGCTCTCCGCACGCGATGTATCCAAATGCCTGATAATCGCGTGTGGGCGACCAGCAAACAGGATCTTCATATAAGTTTGATTCGGCTTGTTGATGTCACCTGGGAAAAGCGTTTCGCCCGTCACTTTGCCCAGCGCGTCCACCCGCTGGATGGATCGGCCGATCACAGACATACGTCTCTCCTCAATGCTCTTCTACGTATCAACCAATCTTTGGCGCCGGACGTGGCGCAGGCTCCCCTCGCAATCGACTGATTTCGAGTTCAAAGATACGACGCAAGATGGCTAAACTGGTCGCATAAGTTGGGTCCATTCCAAAATAGGAGAGCGAACCAGCCCCCAGGTTGCGACCTTTGCTGAGTGGCGTGTCGGATGCGTAATGGAGAATCCCAAGGTCAAAAGGAAGACCGTACAAATTCACAATCTCGTTATCCGGGTATCTCTTTGGACGATACACTTCGTAAATCGCAGATAAATAAGGACCGGCCTCCATCTCAATATCGGTGTACCCCTCGCGATAGAAAACGTCCATATATCGTGGGTTCTGTAAGAAAGTGCCGCGCATGGCAACCGCTTTCTGATTATCAAGCACAGTTCCATAGGTTAGATCATCACTGACATTTACAGCAGCGAAGGTATTCTCAAAAAGGTAGGTGTTTTGGGATTGCTCGTCATGAACAACTGAGGGGATCATCACATCCCCAACAACACCGTTCAACGTCGCCGCTTTCCCCATGATATACACCCCACGCAACTCCCCAACTCGCGTGGCAAGGTGCGAGAGAATCAGATAAGCAGCCATGCCTAAGGGGTAATCGATATTTACGATGAGCGCGTCACTTTCTTTCAGTTCTTCAATACCGGAGCTTCGAAGACGTGGGTCCATCCAGTCGGGGCGAATGCTTCTCAACTCGATCACTTGCGCCTCGACATCGAAACTGTGCTCACTGGGTACACGAATAACACCGCACGCCTTTTCAGTCTCCTTGCGTGCAACCCTGAGATGTTCACACTCACCGATGGCAAGGGCTTTCTTCAGTAAGTAGTAAAGGAAATTTTCACGGCTGGAAGGTACTTGCTCCGCTTCAATCTCACGCCATTCCTCCAATAATTCCCAATTTGCAGGATTCTCCAGTATGCCTAACAGCTCCTCTTCCTGACGTAAAGCGAAACCGCTTAGGAGGTTAACCATGCTGTGTGTATTACTGGACACAAAATAGACAGGTCGATGAAGGATCGATGGTTCCGCGCTTTCGATATACTCCCACCAAATTTGCGTTGCGCGTCGATAATCGTTCAGAGAACCCGCCAACAACCGCACCCGTAAGCGTTTCTTGCCATCCGAGATCGTTTTCATCATCGACCAGAATTCATCACCCCACACCTGTCGCAAATAAGAGAGATCCTCCAATTCAACTCCAATCCCATGCGCCAAGACAGCCAAGCCCTCCTCACCTTCCACCGGATTGGCTAAAAACGCCTTCACCTGTTCACCTTGCAGTAGAAGAGATAGTTTGTTCCATTCGATTTGAAACGCGGTAAGCATCGGTAGTAAATCGTCGATGTCAGAACCGCTGGCGATATAGCACGCGAGGGCTTCCTTACCGTCATAGAAGCTCCGTCGACGACGAGCTTTTGCCATCACAGATTGCCAGGCCTCGACATCACCCACTCCATGTTGAATGAACACCTCTTTGCTTTGACCCAGAATCACCCTCTCAACTTCGGCGATGCAGGGTGGGAGACGTAGAATGGAGTAGATAAAGGCCGTTATATCAGGATGCGGTGATTTGGCGGATAAATGCAACGATGAGCCCATACTGGCATGGGCCTCCTCCAAGGTCTTGATCTGAACATCAATCGTCGATCTTAAGAGCGAGTAATAGGTCCGGATGTAAAGCTCAATCTCCTCAGAACCCGTGCGCGGGACGGTGCGATCCATTGACTTGTCCTACCACCTTTCTTTGTCTCCACGTTTTAACGGAGGCACGTCCTTCTCCCCAGGATGGATCGGGAATGCCACAGCGTAGATCACACTAAGAACGGTGAAGGTGAGAAGCATAAAGAGGAATGCGACCACCGCTTTAACGATCAGATCTTGAGGCAGCCAAGGCGCGAAAGGCGGGCGTCGGATCACAGGCGGGATATAGACATAATTCTTGCTGAGAAACCACCCAGCAAAGGCATAGCCTATAAAACCAAGAATTACGATCAGTAAGCAGCCGACGCCTCGCCAAGCGGGATGTATACGGCCCTTCTTCCTTCGTTCTCTATCAAGTTCATGAAAGCGCCAAGTATCTCTACCCATCGTCTTCTCTCCCTTTGATCAGCTCGTCCTGTTGGAGCTTGTCCCACAGAAAGTTGTTTATCCGCTGTTCAATCGAATCAGGATCTTATACATGAGTACACTGAAAACTACCCTCGAGGAATAGGAAGGGGTATATGTGGGGGTACGGGCGCTGCCCGCACCCCCACATATACCGCTCCTCTTCTCGTGGTTGACCTGTTTTCAGTATAGTCGTCCATAACTTACCTCGGCAAAAAATTCTCTACTTCGGATTCCATCTACGGTCGAATCGGCGACTTCTCCCACTTGATACCAAGATCAGCAATCAAGTCTTGCTTTAGCCTTCTCATTTCACCAATTTCCTTCCAGCCACCTCCTACAGCGAAGCTGCACCCTCGATAGCTGAAATGATCTTGTAGTATCCTGTACATCGGCAAAGGTTACCCGTGAGAGCTTGTTGTATCTCCTCACGACTGGGATGAGGACGCTCCTCAAGTAATTTGGCTCCCGACATCAGGAATCCGGGGGTGCAGTAGCCACACTGGACTGCTCCCTCAGCGATGAACGCTTGTTGAACCGGGTGAAGATCGTCGTCACGTGCTAAGCCCTCGATGGTTACAATCTCTGCCTTATGTGCTCGAGGTGCAGGGACCAAGCAAGACATAACCGCCACACCGTCTAAAAATACAGTGCAAGCGCCACACTCCCCCTCCGCACAACCTTCCTTTGTTCCGATCAGTCCTGCTTCTTCCCTTAATAAGCGGAGCAATGTTTTCCTCCAACCCTTTTTAAAAACATAGGGACGACCATTGATTGAGGTCTCAATCGGTTGACCATTGTGATGTTCATAAGACGAGGAGAGGGCTTTTCTTACCTGTATCCCTTCTGATCCCCAGAGCATGATAGGATGTTCTGGGTAGCTCTCCCGCTCACGGGTTTCTGCTAAGGAGCGAAGCGCACGCATGGTGCAAATTCGAACCATCTCGGTTCGATATTCCGCTGAACCGCGTAGATCGTCAATCGGTTTCGCAGCAGCAGTTGCCCGATCGCCTACCTCAGCGATCACTTCCGATTTCAAGAGCTTACCCGCTAAGAATTGCTCCGCCTCCAGAGCTCGGATCACCGTTGGCGCAACTGAGCCCAAGGCTATCTTGGCATCCTTTACCGTTTGTCCATCAGTTTCAATCATGAAGGCCACATTGACGACCGAAATCGCTTGTGCACGTCGTAAGCCAAGCTTGATGAATGTGCTCCTCGAACGAGTTGGTTGGGCTGGGAACCTGATATCGGTCAGCAGCTCACCCTTCTGCATCACCGTTTGTCGTACGCCGGTGAAGAACTCCTCCAGCGGAACCACCCGCTCACCTTGGGCTGTCCGCAATGTCACCTGCGCCCCGAGGGTCATGAGTGGCGGTATCGAGTCGTTTGCAGGAGAAGCTGTGATCAGATTACCTGCTACCGTGCCCCGGTTACGGATCTGCGGGGCTCCTACTCCCCAACATGCCTGGGCTAATGCAAATGCGCGATCGATGATCAGCGGCGAACCAGCCACATGGTTGTGGGTTACCAGCGGTCCGAGATGGATCCATCCCCTCTCATCGATCTCGATACGATCAAGGCCAGGAATACGGGTTATGTCGATCAGGGTCTTTACCTCAGGTCGCAGGCCGCGCTCTAATTCGAGGATCAAATCCGTCGCACCAGCGACGATACGAGCATGATCGCAATGCTCGTCAAGCAACGCCAAAGCAACTTCCATCGAAGCGGGGGTGAAATATCGCTCCCACATCTCCTGGCTATTTCTCCTGGGTTCCTTTTCTGGCTCGAGGTTGATGAGCCATCGGCTCACCTGTCCCTCCCCGGCGCAGCATGACAATCTGTGCCAGGATACTCACCGCAATCTCCTCGGGGGTTTCCGCGTTTATCTCTAATCCCATTGGAGAGATCACGCGTGCGATCTTCTCCTTTGGAACACCTCTTTCGATAAGTTCTTTCGCTGTCGTCTCCCATCGTCGGCGAGAGCCAATCACACCAATATATGCAGCTGGTGTGTCCAGCAGCTTCGGAAGACCATCAATATCTACATCCACGCCCCGTGTGGTGAGCACCAGGTACGTCTCCTCATGGATCTTCATCTTCTCCGGCAACTGACCTAACTCGCAGTGGATGTACTCATCCGCATCTGGCACAGCCTGGGAAGATACATATTCCAGACGATCGTCCGATACCACGATTCTAAATCCCAGCCAACTCGCCAGGTGAACGACCGCTTTCCCAACATGCCCACCCCCAACAACCACCAGAGTAGAGCTTGGACGTAACGCTTCCACGAAAACCTCCATTTCTCCACCACATACACCAACATCCCCCTGTTCGGGATCTCGGAAAGCGTATTCCAGAATTCGGGGCTTCCCGTCCTTCAATACCTGGAGCGCCTCCTCGATCACGCGCTTCTCAAGTTCGCCACCACCGATCGTCCCTTCAATTCCGCCTCCCGGGAAGATCAGCATTTTGCTCCCTTCGTGCCTGGGAACGGATCCTTGAGCACGGATGACGGTGGCGATGGCAACGGCCTCGCCTTCACGTTCTAAGCCCGCTAACCGTTCAAAGATCCTCATTTACTCCTCCTGCAAAGCGAGAACCACCGGCAACAATTGCATCTTACACGAAACAACGCCTCGAGTGTCCACGATCCCATCCGTAGATCTTACTTATTTCTCTCGCAATGCCCTCCAAACACGCTCCGGTGTGATCGGAGCCTCAAGGATGTTCGCTCCACAAGCGTCCATTACAGCATTTCCCACGGCCGGCGCCACCCCATCCATCGGAATCTCAGCTACGGCTTTCACCCCGAAGGGATGCGATGGTTCCACCGTTTCCACAAAAACCGTGCTCAATTCCGGCATTTCGTGAGCAGCAAATATATGATAATCCCGGAAATCGACCTCGCGTAATCGACCGTTTTTGTCGTAGACCATTTCCTCGCATAAGGCATAACCTAGCGCTTGCGTCATACCACCCTCAACCTGCCCGGATGCGGTGAGAGGGTTCACAATCACGCCCGCGTCGACGGCCATGATTAATGTATCGGCAGTTACTTGACCTGTTTCAATATCGACGGTCACCTCAGCAAATTGAGCCGCGAACGGTGGTGGTGATACTGGCGACACAAAGGAGGCCACGCCCATGATCTGCTCTTGGTTTTCATGATGAAGCGCGTTCAAGGCGACTTCGGCTAGAGAAACTGAACGCCCATCAGGCGCTCGAGCCAAGCGATCCACAAGCTGGATTTCATCAGGCGCGATCGTCTCACCAGTCTCCTTACCAAGCATTCGTGCTGCACGAATCCGAATACGGTCGGCTACTTGTTGGGCCGCCTTCACGACCGCTCCACCCGAGATATAGGTCGTGCTGGAGGCATAAGCGCCCTTGTCAAATGGTGTGAAGTCAGTGTCTGAAGAGTAGATGACGACATCTTCCAGAGGCACACCGAGCACTTCCGCTGCCTGCTGAGCCAAGACGGTATCCGACCCAGTCCCTAGATCTGTGGCGCCTACGAGCAGGTTGAAGGAACCGTCATCGTTGATCTTGATACTGGCACCACCCATATCCAGATAAGGGATGGCGGTGCCCTGCATGACGAGCGCCACCCCAATCCCGCGACGTAAATGCGGTTTGCCGGACACATGATGCCAGTCAAGGTTGCCGTACTTCTCTGCCCACCCAATGGCCGCCGATCCTTGCTCCACACAATCCGCTAATCCGCATGTGTTGATCGTCTCCGGTCGAGGTTCGCGCCCCTCCGACCACGCGGTACTGAAAGGATGGAGCTCTCCCGCCCGCAGCGCGTTTTTCAACCTGAAAGCCAGCGGATCTACTCCAAGTCGCCGAGCGATGATTTCCATATGCCGCTCGACGGCCCAGAAGCCTTGAGGAACACCATACCCACGGTATGCGCCACTAGGGGCAGTGTTGGTGTAAACAATGTCCGCGTAGAAACGTATGTTAGGAGAAACACGATAGCGACCATCCCCAACGTAAAGCGCCATCGACTTATGCCCGGTGTTCCCAGTCACGGTGAGGGCATGACAGCCATAAGCGCCCGTGTCGCTTAAGACTACCATCTCGTTGGCGGTGATCGTACCGTCACGCTTTACCCCGGTCTTCATGCGGATACGCATCGGATGACGGGAGCGGGAGGCGAAAAACTCCTCCGCCCGTGTGTATTCGAAACGCACCGGTCTTCCTGTCGCGATCGTTAGGTGTGCAGCTACGTCCTCGATCAAGACCTCTTGTTTACCACCGAACCCGCCACCTATGCGGGGCTTGATCACGCGGATTCGTTTCGGTGGCAGACCTAGCACCGGAGCCAATTGACGGCGCAGGTGGAACGGAACCTGTGTGCTGGTGCGAATGACTAAACGATCATCCTCATCCCAATAGGTGACCACAACATGCGGCTCGATATGGGCTTGCTGTACTTTGGGAACATGGTATGTGCCTTCGATGATCAAATCTGCCTCGGTGAATCCCACCTCCACATCACCGATGTCAATGCGAATCTCCGCCGCGAGGTTGCGCTTTGGATCCGATTCAGCGAATCCAACGTACTCCGGCTCATCGTGAATTCGGGGCGCGTCTCCTGCCAACGCCTGCTCGGAATCGAGGATCGCCGGCAAAGGTTCATACTCAACTTCGATCAATTCGAGGGCGTGCTTTGCAATACTTTCGGTCTCAGCTGCGACAAACGCAACGCGATCACCAACAAAACGGACTTTGGTATCCAAGGAGAAAGAATCGAGAGGTCCCGGTATCGGATCCGATTGACCGGCAGTTGAATAGATAACTCTGGGTATATCCTCCCATGTAAGCACAGCAGCGACGCCAGGCAGCGCACGTGCATTGGTAATGTCAATGCGCTTGATCCGAGCATGGGCGATGGGGCTATACAGCACTTTGGCGATTAACATACCTCGCATCTCAATGTCCGCGGTGAAGGCTGGCTTTCCCTGCACTAACTTAACAGCATCTACTTTCGCCTCCGGGTGGCCAACGACAGTGTGCGGTTTGATTTGTGGTGCAACATGAATGCGCGGCATCACACCGGTACGGGTGAGCACCTCCGGGCCACCTAGGATGGTCTCACCTCGTTCAGGATCTTCAGAGGGCACTTGGAAGAGCTCAGGAGGAACAGGAATGGGACCTTCAATGGGTTGGACCGCCTCACCGCGTAAAACCGCTGCTGCTCGAAGGACAGCCTGAACGGGTTTTAGATATCCAGTACATCGACAGAGCACACCTGAAAGCGCTTCCCGAACCTGTTCCTCGGAGGGATCAGGAATACGATTGATTAACGCCCGGGCTGCCAGAATCATCGCCGGCGTACAATAACCACACTGGACGGCACCCGTTTCAACGAAGGCCTGCTGGATGGGATCTAATCCATCCGTATGACGCCAACCACGCTCCGGATGCTCACCAAGCGTCTCAATTGTGGTCACTTCATGGCCATCCGCCTGTGCGGTCAACATCACGCATGTGTTGACTGGCACCCCATCAAGTAAGATGGCACAGGCTCCACATTCCCCAGTCTCACAACCATGTTTTACTCCGAACAGACCTAATTCTTCACGTAGAACTGAAAGCAGGGTTCTATCGGGAGATACCTCAAGCTCGACCGACTCACCATTAAGCATGAATTGAATACGCATCAGCCTGTAATCTCCATGGCTAAACGTCTTACCAAGACACTTGCGCTATGTGCACGGTATTCGTCGCTTGCCCATACGTCACCAGCCGTAGCGTATGCACGACGAGCAGCCTCGGCCGCGGTGTTAATGTCTTCACCTTCGGATAGATACGTTTCGGCTTTCTTGATCCGTATCGGTGATGATCCGAATCCCCCAAGTACAACTCGATACCCTTTTTTAGTCCCATCACCCGGGAGCCTTGCCATCGCAACGCAGACCAGGGGACGATCTGCGGGTGCTCGGGAGACCTGCTCATACCGTAAAAATCCAGGCAGCTTCAGCCTGATTTCAGTGATCAAGCCGTGGAAGTCATCCCGATCCCGTCGATCAAGTAATTCCTCAAGCGATAGCGTTTCACTTCCTGGCTCAAGAATGGCTATGGCGTCCATCGCTAGCAAAACTGTAACAACTGGCGATCGACCGTCGGCAGACATGACTGTGCCACCAAGCGTAGCCATATTTCGCAGATTTAAACTCGCTTCTGAACGACACGCTTCCCTCAGTGTGGATGGTAATTGTTCTTCATTTTCAACCATCGTCTGGAGCTTTACAGCTGCTCCTATTGCGATAACGTCGTCCCGCGATTCCATAGTATCCAAACCAAGATCTTGCAGATCGATAACTGCCGGAACCTGATCGCGACGGGGTGTCAACTCCGTCCCACCAGCAAGCGGTACACCGCGATCTAGAAGCTCGAGAGCTTTGGCTACTGTCTTCGGACGGTGATATTCAAAAGGGCACATTGCTCCAACCTATCTTCGTCCAGGGTCAATCTGGGTAGACCTTCCAGCCGAGCGCTTCGAGTTGTTCTGAGTCCATGGTTTGGTCAGGTACCTCGGCCATCATACCCTTCGCTTCCGCGGCTATGCTGCCGTCAGCCAACCTTAACTCCGCGGTGGCGAAGGAAAACCTACCTCGTCTACGATCAACCTTGCCGTGAATTTGTAGCGGTTCACCAGTAGGGACCGGTTTACGAAATCGAACCTCAACCTTCGCGGTCATCGTGAACTTGGCAGGATCACCAACCATAGTAACCCGCCCTAAGACCTCGTCGAGCATGGTAAACACGATCCCCCCATGTACAACACCGGGATAACCTTGGTAGACATCGGGCACTGAGTATTCGGCGATAACACGCCCAACCCCGATCTCGTAAAATGTCATGCCGAGGCCGTAGGTGTTTTCCACACCACAGGCAAAGCAATGACGTGAATTGGGTTGTTTCGTCCTTACTTTGCTAGACAATTTCTTCTCTCCTAGCGAATTGATATCTTTGCAAAAGTGCATTCAAACCCAGTTAAGCCACCGGGCTGAACGTATTGATCAGTAGTTTTACATCGCCTCCCACCGGATAAAGGATTGGGCAGGTTGCACCATGATCGAAATATTCTCTCACCTTTTCCTTCGCCTCCTTAGGTGTACCAGAGGCGGTGATCCTGGTTATAAGTTCATCTGGCACCAAGTGCTTCGCATGTTGGATTTGCTCGTGGGTCGCCGGCCAGCCCAATATCGATTGGATCTGCCCTACGATATCCTGAGATACACCGCTGGCCTTGGCGATGTGAGGTTGTTGAGCTAAGTATTGTGTGAGTAACTCTCGACTCGTATCAAGCGCTTTTTCGCGGTCATGATCTACTGAGCATACCACCAGCTGCGGACGGTCAATGTCTTCGAGCTTTTTCCCTGCTTTCTTTGCTCCAGCTTCGAGCCGTTCCATCGCTTGGTCGTTGTACTCTGGGGGAACACAATAATTCAACACCACTCCATCAGCGATCTCTCCTGCTAATTCCATCATTTTAGGACCTGTTGCACCGATGTAAATAGGAACGTGACGAGGTTCCCGACGTCCGTGAACCACATCAAGCTCGATCCCATCTACATGGTGGAACTCTCCATGAAAGGTCACGCGTTCCATTGCCATCAGGCGGCGAAAGACCTCGATGGTTTCACGCATCGCTAGTAGTGGTTTTCGCCTCTCGATGCCAACGTTTATTGCCAGTGGGTCCCACCAAGCACCGATGCCACATAAAATCCGATTTGGGGCAAGGTCATCAAGCGTAAGGAAGGTAGCCGCAAGCAATCCAATATTCCGAGTCCAATTATTTATGACCCCAGATCCGACCTTGATACGCTCAGTAACAGCGGCATAGGCCGCCATCGGTACAATGGCATCCCGAACGAGCCGTGATTCTGCCTGCCAGACGGCGTCAAATCCCCGCTCTTCAGCGTAGCGTACAAAATCCAACCCGTCCCTCAAATCGTGGGCATCCTGTAGATAGAGCGCGACATGTTCCATGGTCATGATTTACTCCTCACTGGATGAGGCGAGTTTGTTAAAACGTCCCTCCTGAAAGGCTTCAAGGTCCTCGGGTATATCAATATCTAAGCTGAAAGAAGGCAAGTTACAAATCTCAACTCGGACACCGGCAGCTCTTGCGTTGGAGAGGTGGCTAGAAAAACTATCGGGTCCGAAATCATATTCTATCAAACCTGGAGGGGACGATAAGAGTGCATTGGTCCCCTTTTGGTGACGATCGGGGGCGATCACCACAACAGGTGGATCCGTGGCCATGGAGATGAGTTGGTCAATTCCTTCCTTCGTGAGCAAGGGTAGATCAGCGGGTAAAACCAACACACCTGATACGCCATACCCTCGCGCCAACAGGGTCGCTCGAACCAAGGCTTGATTCAACTGTGGTGAACCGCGCTCTGTGACCGTTCTCGCATTATGTTCGCGCGCCAAAGCCAGAGCGCGTAAATCTCTGCTGATCACAAGGGTCCGTTCAAGGCTTGGTACTTGTGACAGCACATCAAGCGTGTGGATAAGCATTTGTTGACTCAGGCTAGCTCTCTCCTCTCGAGAGAGTACAGAGGACAACCTGGATTTCGCCCGATGGAGTGGTTTTACAGGTACAATCGCCCAGATTGTCATCTTGCACCCTTTTTCATCATCATCTCCATTGACTCCACTGAAAAAAGGCCAACCAAGAGAAGAGAGCCGGTATACGTGAAGGTGCGGGGTACGCCCCCCACTTTTTCCCCTCCCTACTCCTCGAGGGTAGTTATCTCAGTGTACTCATCCATTGCGAATTCTAGGACTTCTACTGCCAACCTCATCCGATCCTGCAGATTAGTCATTATCGTATTTGTAACACGCACTTGAATATCTAAGGCCTGGATATCAGGCGCAAGGTGTTCATCCTGCGTATCGATCACCACCCCTTTCAATATATGTTGATAATGCACAACCACGGTAAGCGCAGAGGGCTGGATGCCTAATTCGGAATACATCTTAGCTGCTGGCCCTTTAATCGCCTTCCCACCCACGATCGGCGAAACACCAACAACTGGCTTCTCAACGACTGCGTCCCGAATTCCCTTCACAGCTAAGATAGGATCTAAGCTTACCCATGGATTTGAAGGACAAAGGACGACGAGATCTGCCGCCGAAAGTGCCTCCATCACACCTGGAGCCGGGGAGGCCGTTTCAACACCGGCAAAATGAAACCCCTTCACATGTGGTTCACAACGGCGAGCGACAAAGTAATCTTGGAAAGCCAACTCCCCGTCATACGTGTCCACAATCGTTCGTACAGGATGATCCGACATGGGAAGAAGATGAACCGATACACCAAGCGCCTGGCAGACATGCATCGTGATCTCGCTGAGCGACTGACCTTCTTTTAAGCGCCGTGTTCGTTCATGATGCAACGCGAGGTCACGATCTCCTAGTTGAAACCAAGTTGGGCCCCCAAACCCTTCGAGTGTCTCAAGGAAATCCCATGTCTCATCCACTCGCCCCCATCCCGTTTGAGGGTTGGCCAACCCCGCCAGGGTGTAGACCAAGGTGTCCAAATCGGGACAGATGGTGAGACCAAGGTGTTCGAAATCGTCCCCCGTGTTTGCAATCACGGTTAATTGGCCCTTTGGCAATATCTCAGCCAACCCGCTGACTAACTTAGATCCACCGACACCGCCGGCGAGCGCGACGACATTTAGCGCCATAATACGACCCTGTCTAATGGCATCCTGCTACGATCTCGTCCTTCCTGAGCGGGATGACCCAGGATGATCAAACCTTGTGGTTCCCAGGATGAAGGAAGGTCTAAAATCTCTGTCACGATATCCTGTGTAAACAACGGCGCACACATCCAACAAGCCCCAAGCCCTTCGGTATGCGCCATAAGAAGAAGGTTTTCTCCTGCCATAGCCACGCTTTGGACAGCCATCAAATATTCTGCATGAGCACGAGGTTCGTCGAGATAACGGTCCATGTCCTCCATGGTGAGACAGATGACAATGACAACGGGTGCTCCGGTTAAACGATCATAAGATCGATGGACCTCCGCCTGAGCCTCATCCGGATCAATGCCATCGGATAAACGATCAATCCTTAACACCTCACCCATCGACCGTGCAAGCCTATCTTTATACGATTCGTCGAGGATCACACAAAAACGCCAAGGTTGTCGGTTATGAGCCGAGGGGGCGGAGCAAGCAGCGGTAAGTAAGCGTTCGATAACTTCCGTCGCTATTGGCACTGATTCGAAATCGCGAATGGATCGTCGTGCGGTGAGGGTATCGAAAAACCATCTTGCGTCTACAGGCGGACTTCCATTAAGTTCTTGAAATGAATGAGTCATCTTGCCTCTCTGTACTGAAAGAGGGACTTTTGGACTGATACAAAACAAGTAGTTCAGGGTGCTCTTCTTGAACTACTTTCAACCATAACCTCTCTGTGATGATCGCGATTGTCTTGCGAACGCCTTACATCCTGGTGACTTCACCTTCTAGCGAAACAAATCCAACTCCTTCGGCCTCAGAATCTCACTCAAAGATCCCTCACGCAGATCGTATGGCAACCCTCTCACATGGATCACAGGACGGCATTCGTCCGCTTGACCCATTAGAACGGAAGCCGCAGCAGCGACCTCATCCGCCAATCCCACTTGGGTAGTTTGGAGGGGATCACCATAGAGATCTGGTCGGCCTCTCAGGTCAAGCAGTGCCGGAAAACCAGCAACGCCAATAACAGCCCCTACCGTACCGAGCCGCCAGGCGCGACCCTGAGAATCGATGATCAAAACGCCGATATCGGCTCCCGTGGCATCATGGATCCGCTGACGGATACCTTGAGCGGAGGCATCAGGGTTTTCGGGCAGCACAGAGACCCACTCACTTGGTTTTTCTCCCATACCCCGAACATTGGAGTGGTCAACCCCAGCATTGGCGCAGATAAAACCCAATTTGTGTTCGACGATGATCAGATCGACCCGTTTCCGTACCACGTGATTGCTTTCTCGAAGGATGACTTCAACCAATCTCGGGTCTTTTTCAGTCTCCTCAGCCAGAAGGAGGGCTTCTGCTGAAGGAGTAACGTCTTCCAAGTTTATCAGCCGCGCCTCAGCTTTGGAGACGACCTTTTGGCCCACCACGAGCACATCACCGTTTTGTAAAACCAAAGAGGTGCGCTCAAGACCCTCCAGGATCATTGCAGCGAGGTCGTCCCCCGGTTGGATGAGGGGAAGCCCTGGTAAGGCTGTATAAATCATTTGTGAGGTCATGCTTACGAGCTGGATCGATCCTCCACCGGATCACCTGTGACGCGAATACCAGCCCCTTTGATCTTGTAGCGTTCGTTGATGCCGATCAGAATGGATGAAAGACCTTCAACGATAGCAGCGTTTTGAAGCGGCCCTGCATCCCACCCCACGAGTTTCGCCGCTGCCACCAAGCGTAGGACTTGTTCGCGCGCATCTTCACTGTTCCCACAAACGAGCACGTCGCACGGGATCGGGTGGTCTTCCTTCAGATGCACTTCGGCGACGTTTTGAAAAGCGGCCACCACATTAACCCCTTCGCCGAGGGTTTCTTGCGCCTCTTTTGTTGCACTACCCGCCTCTGGTAACTGCACTAAGCTCACATTGGGCGGCACAAGGGGCACAGTAGTAACCACAAGCACCTTTCCTTGAAGACGATCCTTTAGCGTTTCGAGCGTTGCTTTTTGTGCTTCATATGGAACTGTGAGCACAGCGATATCGCAAGCCTCAACGGCTTCCTCATTGGCCATGCCATGGACCACATCACGATTCAAGCGTTCATTGACCTCCTGCGCCACCCGCTTCGCTTTTTCCGGTGTGCGTGAACCGATGATCACATGGTAGCCAGCCTTGGACCATCGATAGGCCAGACCAGGGCCAACTCTTCCGGTTCCCCCTAAAATAGCTAATGTGAGAATTAGTCGCTCGCTCATATTCACTCCAGCTTGATTGGTGCCGGTGATCAGTCATCCGGCACGAAAGATTGATAACGTTCCCAAACATTGGGCACAATTTCTTGTGCTCGGGTGGAGACTGCCTTTTCGTCTAATGTCAACAACAGGCGATCACGCATCAGAAGCCGCCCTGCCACGATGGTCGTGGTTACCATTGAATCATGGAAACCAAAGAGGATGTGCCAAGGTAGATTCCCTTCAGTTAACGGTGTGGTTGGGTTGTAATCTACCAAGATGAGGTCTGCATACGCTCCTGGCTTGATCACGCCGATTGGGGCTTCGGGGAAGAACAAACCTGCTAAGGCCGCATTATTTTCGACGGCCATTTCGACGATCTTTTCCCCAGACATCCTTCTTGGATCGCGATGCCACACCTTGTGAACTAAATAGGCCGTCTTCCATTCCTCCCACATGGCATTCGAAAAACCGTCATTCCCTAAACAAACTCGAACACCTGCCCGCATCATCGATTCTACATCTGAGATACCGACAGCGTTATTCATGTTGGATCGAGGTTGATGGGTCACCCAAGTCCTGCTGTCAGCTAAGAGCTCGATCTCGCGGGTATCAACATGCACCGCGTGCACCACAATTGTACGATCGCCCAAGATACCGTGTTTTTGCAAACGATCGACAACCCTCATCCCCGATTTCGCAAGGCTATCGTACTCGTCTACGGGATGTTCCGCAACATGTAAGTGGAAACCAGTGCCACCGGGAGCTGCCGCTCGACATGCGTCAAGTGTTTCATCAGATACCGTCAGGCTGGCATGCAAGCCAAATGTAGCCGCCATGCGACCATCGGCGACTTTTCCCTCGCGACACCGCTTGATGAAACGCACATTCTCCTGGATACCCGCTTTCGCCTTTTCAATCCCGTCTCTATCTGTAACCTCATAGCAAAGGACACCCCTCAACCCGGCTTCATCCACCGTATCAGCGATGACATCCAGTGAGCCTTCGATCGCGTTCGGAGATGCATGATGATCGATCAATGTCGTGGTGCCGTGTTTGATCGCATCGATCAGACAAACTAACGCCGAGTAACGGATGTCCTCCTCGGTTAGCGATTTGTCCAGCGGCCACCAAAGTTTTGCCAAGATATCAGGAAAATCTTTCGGTGGTCGCCCCGGTATCGCCATCCCTCGTGCAAACGCTCCATAGAAGTGAGTATGTGCACAGATGTTGCCTGGCATAAGCAACTGGCCTTGAGCATCCAATTTCTCAGAGTCCGGATGTCCAGCCACTACTTCCTGTGTTGGACCTAGCTCGGTAATGAGACCATCCTCCAGAACAATCGCGTGATCTTTCAGGATTTGATTTGGCGTTCCCCAAGTGATGATGCGGGCGTTATGAATTAACATTTACAACTCCAAGATCAATCAAAACCCGTTGCGCGAATTGGATCATGGTACGAAGCTACCGCATCATCGAGATGACGGGGCAGAGTTCGATGAGCTGACAATGGATGGGGCAGGTCATCGAAGGGAAAGAAGCCCACCTCACTGGTCTCACTGCTCGTTGAGAGTTCATCTGAAAGAGGTTCACAGAGAAAGACGAGTTTATAAGCATGATACAAGGGAAGTGCTGTTTCAATGCGGTTTGCATCGTACACGCCAACGAGCTTGGTGGCCCTTACCGACAGTCCAGCTTCTTCCAAGACCTCACGCTCGACGGCTACGCGCGGTGATTCACCCACATCAGCCCATCCACCAGGGAGAGTCCAGCTATCATCCAATCTTTCACGAACCAAGAGAATCTTCTCCTCACGAAAAACCGCACCCCGCACATCGACCTTAGGCGTTATGTACCCTGGTTGTGCGGAGAAAGCAACTTCAACCTCCTGCTTCGACATCACACTGTGAGTGGATACAATCTCGGCCGCGATCTCACGTAATCGCTCGGCACGAGTGCGTTCGAAGGTATTCTTAGCATAATGGAGACTGGTTTCCGCCAGGGCATGTATCTCGCGGGCCCATTCCAACCAGCGTGATACACCCTCAGACATCCCGCCCCCCAAACTGATCCTGTCCATGCGTTTCCATCTTCGTTAGATCACCCCGCCGGTCGGTTGTCTCATGATATACCGCCCCATCCCGGCTCTGCCAAACCACTGCTCATCATCAACGATGATCTGCCCGCGGAGGAATACCTTCTCGGGATATCCAACCAACTCCCATCCCTCATAAAGGTTGTAATCCGTACGGTGATGAGCGTGTGCTAACCCATATTTAAGTGGTCGATGGGGATCCCAGATCACGATGTCAGCGTCGGATCCAGGGAGCAGCGCACCTTTTTGGGGATAAAGTCCAAAGATCTTCGCCGGGTTTGTGCTGGTTAACGCTACGAACTGATTAGGGGTTAGCCTCCCTTTGCCGACCCCATATGTCCACATGATCGGTAATCTATCGCCAACGCCAGGCAAACCGTTCGGGATTTTCGTGAAGTCTTCGCTCCCTAATTCCTTTCCCGGAATCGCAATCCATTCACCCTCATACTCAATTGCGCGCGTACCGTCAAAGAAAAATGGACAATGATCCGTGCCAATGGTTTGAAGCCCTCCATCAACCAACCCATCCCACAGCGCTTCGTTGTCCTCTTCCTTTCTAAGCGGTGGTGAGCAGATCCACTTCGCTCCATCCGGTCTTTCTAGATATTCTTCAGTGAAGAAGAGGTACTGCGGACAAGTTTCACCCATCACAGGCAATCCCCTCGCTTGTCCATAGCGGATCTGGTCCAAGCCACCAGCGGTGTTGACATGTACGATGTATAGTGAGGCATTGGCCTGTTCCGCTAACGCGATCCCGCGCAAAACGGATTCCACTGCCCCCCAAGCCGGTCGGGTGTAGGCATGCCAAATGGGTTCGGTATGACCCGCAGCTAAGGCATCGGCGGTAAGGACCTCGATCACGTCCCCGTTCTCAGCGTGCATCATGGTCAGGATGCTGTGCTTCGAACATAAGCGCATGACCTTTAAGATCTCACCGTCCTGCAACCTCAGTCGATCGTTGTAGGCCGTGAACACCTTAACCGATGCGATCCCCTCGTCAATCAAACGCGGGATCTCTGAAATAATATTCTCATCCAGGCGAGTGATGTTCATGTGGAAGCTGAAGTCGACGGTCGCCTTTAGGTCAGCCTTTTCGTGCCAGGCATCGATGGATTCCTGGAGTGTGGGATGATCTTGAGGGACGAAATCGATAACGGTCGTCGTGCCTCCAAATGCGGCTGCCTTCAGGCCGGTATAGTGATCATCCGAGCAGACGGTGTCAAACATCGGTAGGTCAAAATGTGTGTGGGGATCGATACCGCCGGGCATCACGAACTTCCCGGAGGCGTCGATGATCTCAGCATCAGGCACATCCATTTCTTGACCTGTGGCGACGATCTTCTCGCCCTCGATCAAAAGGTCTGCCTTGATCGTCCCTCCAGTACCAATCAACATTCCCGAACGAATAAGTTTATATACCAAAGTTGCTTACCCCTGGTCATACGGCTTGTATGTTGATGTCTACTGACAACTTTCAATTATAGTCGTGAATAGATAATGACTCCACCGATAAAAGGTCCTCCACGCGAGGAGGACTAATATATGTGGGGGTGCGGGCTTCGCTCGCACCCCCACATGTACCCCTACCCACTCCTCGAGTGTGTTTTCCAGTGAAGTCAGATAATGGAAAAAAAAGCGGGAAATTGCGTTTAGGGACGAAAAACGAAAAATCGGCAGGCATAATTCCCTAAGGTTTCGTGCCCCTTTCTCGCAACAGCAGATCGCGAGTCTGGGATGACGACACTCGTAAATCCTTGATCTCGTGCGCTCCTAGAAGACGTCCGCCGGTAGTGTAGAGAAATGTAAGCCGTCGCCATCGCCGGGAAGGTATCGGCATCGGCAATTGTACAAGCGGTCCCAACTGAATTTTAAAATATGGCTCATCCGTGCGCAGGTGATCTGGTTCGTCGCGAAGCAGTTCGCGACGCCTTACCAGTTCATGCCCCCTGACGCGCGCCAGGTAGCGGATAGACCATTTCTCGTCCCCAAAAGCGCTTGTCAAATAGAACGCGATCCAATCCACGCGCAATGTCTTGGGAGCCGACGCCACCGGAATCCGATACCAGCCCAACACACGCGCGATCTCGAGATCGCGCGGATCAGTCATTACAGCTACAAGTATAAGATCGTCGGGGTGGATTTCGGTCATCTCTCCCCCTTTCCATGACCGTTTTTACATCCTGGGATGAGGCTCGATCGTAGAGATCAAGCTCATTGTAGCACAGGCTATGTCCAAGGACGCTCCCAACCACCTCCCAAACACAGAAATTGCGGCGCCTTCACAATTAGTGTATTCGAGAGAAACACAAATTCTAAGGAAGTAAACCTACCCTCTCGTTGAACGAAATGATCAAATCATCGATCTCTGGAACCTGACCTTGAATGTTCGTCCAATACTCCCGAAGATACCACTGGTCCATGATCTCTTCGTAGGTTTTACCTTGTTGTTCAACCCAGGTGAAATATTTTAGGTTGTGAATGCGGCGCTGATCCGTAAAACGTAAATCAAGTAGATTATCTGTGGTCAAGCCTAGAAGGTAGCGGGCATGATCAGCTGCGGCTTCACACTCAGTGTACTCACCGTGTTCCTCGTGCATCTCCCGCAATCTACTCTGATAGAGTTCCATTGAATCTGTAAATACCGTCAATATGACGTCATGTGGGCCTAATTCATAATACTTGGCAAACTTGATCGCCATCGATAGGTTGGCAATACTCGAAAAACCTAGTAAGTCCAATTGTTCAGTAAAGGTTTCTGGAACGCCCTGATTTACCAGGTATGCTTTCCCAGTCGGTTCGTTGAACAACCGAGCCAGATTCACGATCACGTTGTCATCAAGTGCCATCACGATGTCGGTGTTCTTGACGTTGTGGATCCAAGGTACATGCTTGTCACCAATCCCCTCAATGCGGTGTGCCCCGAAGCCATTCTCGATAAGCGTCGGGCATTGAAGAGCTTCTCCGGCTGCGATCTTACTGGTGGGAAAGATTTGCTTCATATAATCGCCGCAACCGATCGTGCCTGCAGAGCCTGTGGTCAACACCACACCTCGGTATGCGTCCTGCGGACCTAGCTCAGCTTCCAGCACCTCTTCCATCGCGTGTCCCGTAACCTCATAGTGCCAGAGATAATTGCCGAACTCATCAAATTGATTGAAAACAACGATGTCTTGCCGTGTTTGCTTTAACTCCCATGTCTTGTCGAAGATCTCCTTGACATTGGACTCGCTTCCCGGGGTGGCGATCACTTCCCCGGCTACCTTTGAAAGCCATTCGAAACGCTCACGGCTCATACCTTCCGGAAGGATGGCGATCGATTCACAAGCTAACAAAGATGCATCATACGCTCCGCCACGGCAGTAATTTCCGGTCGATGGCCATACCGCTTTATCGGTCGTTGGGTCGAACTGGCCTGTAACCAAGCGAGGGACGAGGCAGCCGAAGGTCGCTCCGACCTTGTGAGATCCAGTGGGAAACCACTTTCCCACCAAGGCGATAATTCGGGCTTCTACTCCCGTCAGGCTTGTAGGGATTTCGAGGTAGTTCGCCCCTCCAAAAGAACCGCCCTTGGATACGGGCTCGTTCTTCCATGTGATACGGAAAAGGTTGCGGGACCCCAAATCCCAAAGCCCAATGCCCCGCAACTCCTCCTTGATCCTTTCGGGGATTAATGCTGGATCTTTCATTTGTGCGAAGGTGGGGATGATGATATCTCGCTCACGTGCCCGCTCAACCGTTCGTTCTAACCGCTCTTCAGAAACCGAAAGATCAATCATTTGACCGACGGGCTCCTTTCCTGGTCTACTCAATCAGATTCAATCGCTTCATGCGTTTCGCGCACAATATACAGCGGTCTTCCTTTTACCTCATCATATAACCGACCCACATACTCCCCTAGGATGCCGAGTGAAATCAATTGGACTCCACCTAAGAAGAGTACGGCGATCAATGTGGTTGCTTGGCCAAAGAAAGCCTGATTTCCTGCCAGTCTCAGCACAATCACGACCGGAATGGCGAGTGCACTGATACCAGCGCAAACAAATCCGAAGTATGTCGCAAGTTGGAGAGGGAAGTACGAGAAACCTGTGATGGCGTTCAGCGCGAGGCGCAGCATCTTTCTAAATGGATACTTGGTTTCCCCTGCATAGCGCGCCGCACGTTTATAGGGTACACCAATTTGTCTGAAGCCTACCCAGGCCGCCATTCCGCGGGGGAACCGATGACGCTCCCGCATGGTATTTAAAGTGTCCACAACCTTACGATCTAATAGTCGAAAATCACCCGTGTCGAGTGGAATGCTCACATCTGTTATTTGGTTAATCAACCGGTAGAAAAATGCAGCTGTGATCTTTTTAAACCAGGATTCTCCTACCCTCTCTTCACGCACCGCGTAGACAACCTCATATCCTTCTCGCCATTTTGTTACCAGGTCGGTGATCACCTCGGGCGGGTCCTGTAAATCAGCATCCATGATGATGACCACCTCGCCCCGGGAATAATCCAATCCTGCAGTGATGGCGATCTGATGGCCAAAGTTGCGAGCAAAGATGACCGCTCGAACACGATTGTCTTCAGCGGACAACGATCGGATGACCTCAGTCGAACCGTCTGTACTGCCATCGTCGACGAGAATCAACTCCCAATGTTCGCCTAAGTTTTCCATCACTGCACGAACCCGGGGGTAGAGTTCGGGTAGAGATTCAACCTCGTTGTATACGGGAACCGCGATCGAGAAAGTCACAGGTCTTTTCGAATCCATTTTTCCGCCCCTCACAAAAAGCATAGGCTAAAGCAAAGCCTTTTCAAGAGCCTCCAGTTTTGGTTCAATGATAATTGCCTCACCGGCTGCCTTCATCGCGGCGTTTACATCCTTCAATCCACTTCCGGTGTTGAGAACGACGATATTTTCCATCGGTCCAACATGACCGTCGGATAAAGCCCTGATCAATCCAGCATACGAGGCTGCACCCGCTGGCTCTGCAAAGACCGCTGCTTTTTGGGCCAATTCCCGCACTGCCTCTAGGATATCCTCATCTTGCACCGCGAGGAAAGCCCCTCCCGTCTCGGTCGCTGCTCGTACGGCACGTAATCCGTCTCGGGGCAGATCCACAGAGATGCTATCCGCCAAAGTCTGCGCCTTTACAGGCTTGATCTCTTCTGTCCCGCTTGTGAAGGCATTGTAAATCGCTGCCGATCCATGCGATTGGACCCCATACAATCGGGGAACACGTCCAATCCATCCTAGTTCGTATAAATCTTTAAACCCTTTATGCAACCCAGAGATGATGTTGCCATCACCGACAGAAACGAACACCACATCGGGAGTCTCCCATTGTAGAGGCGGTTCGCGAACCATCCCTTCAGCGCGGGTTAATTGCTCACAAATTTCAAAAGCGGCCGTCTTTTTTCCCTCGGCTGTAAAGGGGTTATATCCGGTATTGCGACAGTACCACCCGAAAGCCTCAGCGGCTTCCAGGGTGAGGTCAAAGGCTTGATCGTAACTGCCTTCGATCAGGAACACTCGGGCACCAAAGATCAGCAATTGGGCTACCTTAGCTTGAGGCGCGGTTTGAGGAGCAAGGATCACCGCCGGCATCCCGACTGCCGCAGCCATCCCAGCCAGCGCTGCGCCGGCGTTCCCGGTGGAGGCCGTGACCACCACCTCTGCTCCGATGGCCTGTGCTCTTGCGACAACGACTGCGCTGGCACGGTCTTTGAACGACGCGGTGGGGTTTCGCCCATCGTCTTTCAACCACAGATTGGACAAACCCAGTTCCTCCGCCAATCTGGAGGGAGCAAAGAGCGGTGTCCAGCCAACGGCGCGCAAGGGAGTGTCGAGATGGCCAGGATCATCCACAGGGAGAAGCGGCAAGTAACGCCAAATTGAGCTCTCTGTCGAAGCCATCAAATCTGAAAGTTTAGTCCGATCACGGATGCGCTCATAATCGAGGGTGATATCGAGGTTACCGCCATCTACTGGACAGGTGTAGGTAACCGCATCCGGATCGTACTCTGCACCGCACATTGAACAGCGATAGCCCAGGAAGGTGCCCAATCTATTCCCCTCCCGATTCGCCGGGGATGAACAAAGTGCCTAAAGCACCAGGAGGTCTTACTCTGAGCAGCTGCCGTAATCGAGATTGGAACCTTCGAGGCGCAAGTACGATGAGACGATCGGTTGCGTCACTGCCAACCAACAACAAGACCGCGATCATCAACACCCAGGGTGTGGCATTGAATACAACCACTGATTCTTCAGGGAAGCTTCGTTGTAGAGCCGCCGCCAAAGCTTTGCTCGCACCAAATAGCAACGCGCCAAAAGCTCCACGAATAGGTGACCAACCCCCAAAGATGACAATTGCCAAAGCGATCCAACCAAGACCACGGGTGTGGCCTTCGCTCCAGCCGAGTTTGATGTCAAGGGAATACGCTGCACCAGCGATACCAACCAACGATCCGCCAACCAAAGTATAGATATAGCGTAATCGATTGACGTTAATGCCCCGCACAAAGCCCGCCTCAGGCCGCTCACCTGCGCTACGTAATCGAAGGCCATGTTGGGTTCGGAACATCCACCACCAAGTTATACCTACCAGAATGAATGCAAAGTAGACCACCGGATCGTGGTCAAAAAATATAGGGCCAAGGATGGGGATGTCCTTCAACAGCGGAATGCCAAGATGCGAAACTTTCTGGCCAGGGATTCGAGTATAGTTTTGACCCAGGAAGGCACTAAGTTCATCACCAAGCAATGTCAATACAAAGCCAACAGCAAATTGATCCTTGCGTAGACGAATAGAGCCAAAGGCGATGATAAAGGCGAACAGGGCGCCCACCCCAGCTGCCGCTAGAAATCCCACCCATACACTCTCGCTAAGCAGACCTGCGACAAAACCAACCATAGCGGACAGTAGCATGGTGCCATCAAGCGAAAGGTTCACCACCCCTGCTCGTTCTGTAATGGTCTCCCCGCAGACTGCAATCGCGAGAGGGGTGGATTGCAGCACGATCGATGATAGTATCCTTACTAATTCCGAATCACTCATCTGGTCTTGAGCCTACCCTCCTCTCATCAAACCTTTTTAATTGTCGAAGCTCACCAAAAAGCAACACCATCAAAACCAATACACCGGTGAGAATACCGCCTAAGGACGAATGTAGCTGAGTCCTAAGTTGAAGCGTAATACTGCCATTGAGCACAGCTGAGAAGAAAAACGCAATGAATGGGATTAGCAGAACACGAAAAGCACTCAACATAACCACTAAAAGAGCAAGATAACCGATCCCACCCGAGATGCTCTGCCGTAGACTATCAAACCAACTCGTCACACGAACGGCACCAGCCAATCCAGCCAATGCCCCGCAGAACATTAACGCCAGGATCGTCTCCCTTTCACTGGAAACCCCTAGCAAAAAAGCGGATGACGGGTTTTTACCAAGGGCCTTCAGCTTTAGTCCCCAATAACTTCCTCGCAAGAGGAGAAAGACGACAACAACCGCAGCGATCAGCATCACAACCGAGATTGGGCTCAGACGCGAATCACCGTACAAGGGTAAAAGGGCTTTGGCCGGGAACGGCACTGTGCCGCGAAATGTGCCGCCCTCCGGCGGCTGCCATGGTCCTGAGATCAAATAATTGGTAAAGATGATGGCGAGGTTGTTGAGTGCCAAACCGCCGAAGATCTCGTGAACCTTACCGCGTGTCTTCAGGATAGCGGTTACACCCGCCCAGATTGCACCCGCGAACATTGCAGCCAGGATTTCGAAGGTAATCTGCATCGGACCGGGGAAATTAAATTTCAGCGCCACCCAGCTTGCGGCGATTGCGCCAATGACAATTTGCCCTTCCACACCGATGTTCCATAATCCTGCAGTGAATGTCACCACGAGACCTACAGAGGCAAGGGCAATCGGTACCCAGAAGGCAGCCACGCTCAGCACCCTCGATGGGTCACCAAAAGCACCCTGTAACATTGCCCCAAATCCTACTTGGGGGCTGACACCGAACACAACCAATAGCAGTCCCGTGATGACAAGCGCGATAAGGACTGGCACCGTCGGCCACAGATGACGAGCAATCCGACCTAGACTCATTGCTCCCCTCCGATGAGATGACCGATCTCGTCGGCCGTCGTCTCGGTTGCGGTGACAATACGTGACATCATACCTCCAGAAAAAGCTGCAATCCGATCACTACGTTCCACCAACTCGTCAAGATCCGCGGAGTAGAACAAGATGGAGCCACCCTCTTCAACCCGATTAACTAACAGCTGCCAGATCCATTGTGCGGAAAGGACATCCAAACCCCGTGTCGGATGTTCGAGTAAAAGAAGCTTCAATGGGCTCCGTAGTAGCGCAAAAAGGGCTCGCTGCTGGTTTCCACCGGAGAGCTCATGAACTAGCGTCTCGGGCCGCCCGACGATTTGATACTTGTCAATTTGTGACTGCGTTTCCCTTTGGAAATAATTCCAATCCACCACAAAACCCTGTTGGGGTCTAGCTAGAGCCATATGTTCTGTTAAACTTAAGCCGGCAACCAATCCCTCCTCCAGACGACCGGCGGGCAGGTAGGCGACACTTGCTGCTCGCATTTGGTGATAGGAAAAGCGTGTCACGTCTTCCCTGTCCAAGATGATCTTACCCCGTTTAGGCTGGATCAAACCAGCACAAGCTTGTAAAAGTAATTTTTGACCGCTACCTTCTAATCCCGCCAGTCCAAAGACCTCCCCCGCTCGAACGTTCAGATTGATCTCGGTCACAGTGAGTCGTTCACCTTCGAACTCAACTTGACTCAGCTCGAGCAGATTCTGCTCACGGATATATGAGACGCGTGAACTACGCGGAGGTATCTCTTTGAACATCAACTGCACCAAACGCTCGGTTGAACATGGGATATCCACTGCACCCACAAATTTCCCTTTACACAACACCAAGACATGATCACATAATTCCTGAACTTCCGAGAGCTTATGAGAAACTAGAATGACGGTCTTGCCTGATTCCTTAGCAAGCTTCCGAATGGACGTGAAAAGACCTTCCTTTTGATCCGCACTGATACCTGTGGTGGGCTCATCTAAGATGAGCACTTCTGCACCTAGAGCCAGCAAACGCAGGAGTTCGAGTTGTTGGCGTTCACCGATGGACAGCGTATCGATGAAGGCTTGAGGGTCGATCTCAAAACCCAACTGAGAGGCATTCTCGATCATCTCCGAGGTTGCCCCGGAGTACGCAAGATTGATCCTTGAATCACGTCCTAAAAGATAATTCTCCACCGCTCGCATCGAGGGCACATCGAGAGGATCCTGATAGATCATACCCACACCATTTGCGAGGGCTTCTGCTGGGGAGCTAAACTTCACATCTTTGTCATCAAGTTCGATTTGTCCACTATCCGGTTGATGATACCCGGATAGAATCTTCATCAACGTGGATTTACCTGCCCCGTTCTCACCAAGCAACCCGTAAATCTGGCCCGGTTCAAGAACGAGGCTGATCCCATCATTGGCTTTCACTTGACCAAAATACTTGCGGATATCGCGAATTGCTACTTTCATGTCGTCTTAATTCTTTCACCACATTGACTGGAATCGGGGTAGAGGAGAGCGACGAGTATGTCGCTCTCCATCCCACCCTTTATAAATTTCTTACCTATTCGCTGGATCCCTCCATGCCCTCAAGCAACTTTGGCAAGTACCAGATCTGCTTGTCTGATGCTATTTCACCATCTGCCAAGTAAGGCGTGCCATCCTGAAGGTTAATCGGGCCTTTCCAGATCACAATATCGCCCGAGGCTAGTCCAGAAATAAAGTCATCGAGATCAGCCTTCATCTCTGCCGTCAGTCCAGGGCCATCGACCCAACCGACGTGGCTCTTATCCTCATCGGTCAGATTATCCCAATAGGCCGGGTTCCATTCCCAAGATTGGGTAAAGGTACCGTCACTAACTGCTTGGGCAGTTGCGAGGTAAGCAGGGCCCCAATTGAAGAAGGGCACTCCGAGGCAGATCTCCGGTTTTTCCTCGCAACCACCCTCATAGTCATAGGGAACCGCCCACACCTTCTCGCCTTGGTCAGCACGCTGACCCGCGACGACAATCCCTTCGGTGGTGTCGATCCCGCTGATCACGACATCTACTCCGCCATCAAAGAAACCAGTGACGACTTCCGTGGGATCCAATGTCACACCTGGAATGTTGAACCAGAATCCGATCCAGGTTACCTCGTACCCCAGGTCATCCGGATCCAAACCACGATAGTTTTCATAGCAATAGCGTGCGCCGAGGTATGCAGAGGCGGTCAAACGTCGGGTTTCAAAGTTGATCAAGGGACCTAAATAGGCGATCTTGCCGGTTTCGGTCGCCAAGGAGGCAGCGCAACCAGCAATGGCCTTCATATCTGGCATGCGCCCCATGATATTACCCTCATTCGATGGCGCTTTGCCCGCATCCATTCCATCAGACCATGCATCGTCGCCGGAGATGCTGATGAAGGTGACATCTGGATACTTATTCGCTGCTCCTATAGTGTCTTCCTCGAACTCATCGGAAGTGGTAAAGATTAAAGTCGCGCCCTGATCAACCATGTCGTCCACAACGCCTTCCAGTGTTGCCTCGGGTTTGTCGGCAGGGTTGAGGCTTTCGAAGACAATCATGCGCGCCCCTGGCAGGCTCTCTTCAACATAGAGACCTCCCTCATAATGGGCTTGGCTCCATCCTCGATCGTTTTTGGGTCCAACCAAGATCACGCCGAAGGCGAACTCCTCGGGGGGAGCTTCGGTTGCTGGGGTACCACATGCCGTGGCAAGCAACGCGAAAATCGTCACAAGGAAGGCGACTCGTCCCATCTTAGAATGCAACATCTTATCCTCCTCCTACAGAAAGAATGTTTTGGGATTGAAGAGTTTCACGAACTCACTGAGTAAAGTTCAATAAGCACCTCCTGAAAAAGTGCGGATTTGATAAGAATTCTGTAACCAGATTCATCCCAATCCTACATCTCAGCGCATCGTTAGCGCCATCACCGCTTTCTGAACATGCAGTCGGTTCTCGGCCTCATCGAAGACAACGCTATGTGGTCCATCGATCACCCCATCGGTGACCTCAATGTTGCGATCGGCTGGAAGAGGATGCATGTAGATTGCATTCTCTTTAGCAAGGGCCACCTTTCGCTCGTCCGTGATCCAGTCCTGATACTGATCTTGGATTCGCTTGCCTTCATCAGGATCGGTGGTTGTACACAATGGACCCCAAGACTTTGCATAAAGGATATCGGCGTCCTTGAACGCCGTCTCCATGTCATCCACTACCTCGAAGGCTGTGTTGTACTTCCGTGCTTGTTCTCGCGCCTGATCCATAACCTCAGGCATAAGCTTGAATTCAGGCGGGTGCGCCAGCACGAGATCCAAGCCGAAGCGCGGCATCTGTAGGATGAGTGATTGTGGTACCGAAATCGGTTTCAAATAGGAGGCCGCATAAGCCCAGGAGACCACCATCCGCTTTCCCTGCAGATCACGACCCTTCTTCTCCATGATGGTCAATAGATCGGCCAGAATCTGAAAGGGATGATAGAAGTCACATTGCATATTGAGGACTGGAACGCGAGATGCCTCTGCAACAAGATTGAGATAACGATTGCCAATTCCCCAGTCAACATGCCGGATCGCGATCCCATCGAAATAGCGACCGAAGATGTCTCCCATTTCCTTTTCGGTATCGCCGTGTGATATCTGCGTGGTCCTCGACTCAATGAAGGCGGCATGCCCACCGAGTTGAGCCATCCCCGCTTCGAAGGAGCCACGTGTACGGGTGCTGGAAAAGAAGAACAACATCGCCAGCACCTTATCGCGCAAGTATGGATGGGGCTCACCCAAGGCGCGCTTACGCTTCAAATCAAAGGCCACATCGATCACAGTCTCGACTTCTTCTTTGCTGAAATCAAGATCGCTGATGAGGTTTCTACCTCGAAGGTCGGTTTGCATTTGGATCCACTCTCCTAAATCTTATATGCGAAAGATAGGGATCTGGGATCAGGGACTAGGGATGAGTAAGGTGCTTGGGCGCTTTGGCACCACGGCACCTAGGTGTCATCAGGATCAACCCAGGTGCCCTGGTGCCCATGTGACCTGGTGCCCTATCAGTTCCTGATCCCTAATCCCCGATCCCTAATCCCATCCTCACTCCATCGCTCCCAGAACCAATGCCAGAAGACCCATTCGCATCACCACGCCGTTATAGGCTTCAACCCAATATCGAGCATGACGCGTGTAATCAACCTCTTCTAATAACTCATCCATCCGAGGGAGTGAATGCAGGATGATCGAATCCGGTTTGGCGCCTCGCATTAGTTTCTTGGTGACTTGATAGTTAGCCGGCGTGAGCGCCACATCACCAGCCCGCTCGTCTCGACTCTTCGTATAGTCAGGCTGAACCACTGGTTCCATGTAGATCACATCGGCATCCGCGATGGCCTGCTCGATATGCTCCACCTCACGATAACGTAGATTAAGCTCATCGATCTCCACCTTGAACTCGTCGGTTAAGGACATCTCTGGTGGAGCGATGTAGGTCGCCTCAATATCAAATTGCGCCATCGCGTAGCTCATCGAATGCATGGTGCGCATACGCATATCACCCACAAGCAGGAAATGTAATCCATCCAAGCGACCCAATTCCTTGAAAATCGTATACATATCGGTCAACACCTGTGTGGGGTGTTCTCCCCAACCATCTCCAGCGTTGATAACGGGTACGCTTGCCCAGCGAGCAGCTTCCGCTGGCGCACCTTGCTGAAAATGCCGCATGACGATCACGTCGCCATAGTATTCCAACATGTGGACGGTGTCTTTAATGGACTCTTGGTAGAAATCACCGGCTCGAGTCATTCTGACATCGGAAAAGCCCGTTACTCGACCGCCCAATCGAAGCATCGCAGCCTCATGCGCTAGGCGAGTACGGGTGCTCGGTTGATAAAAAGCGGTTACTAAGATTTTGTTCGCCAGTAAATCTGAGTTCAGGCGATCACGCGCAATCGGTGCCAACTTATCACAGACTTCAAAAACTCGGAAATATTCTTCACGCTCAAACCCCTTCAAAGAAAGGATATCGCGTCCTGCAAAACTACGCATCGCTTAACCTCCTCGTCGTTCCAATTTGTTTATCGTTAGGAACAACTCCATAAAACTTGATCGTGTTAAAGAACACTTTGTTCGTTTTTTACATCCCCCACCTACGGTGCTGTGTAGAAGCATAAGAATTCAGTAAAACCGATGCGAGAGACTCCCTTCTATGATGTCTAGACCAGTTCGGAAGGCAGAAAAGTTCTAGGTTCCATGCCCTTAAAGATCGTTAAGAGATTAGCTCCGATATGCGGAGAAGATATATGAGCTTCAAGATTGATGTGATCTCGTTCGCTGGTTATATTTGCTTTTGTCTTCAAGATCCTCCAAGCAACAGATTCAGATTTCAGGTCTCGCCTTCAATAATCGGGATGATCTCAAATCGATTGACATCGACCAGACCTTTGTCGGAAATCCGAAGATCAGGGATGACCACCAAAGCTAAGAGACTTAGTTGCATATTAGCATTGTTTAACATGCAGCCACATTGGCGAAAGCCTTCTAAAATCTTTTCGGCTTTCTCAGCTACGATCTCTGCATGTTCATCGGACATCAATCCAGCAATGGGCAACTCAACCAGGGCGAGGATCTCACCCTCACGAATGACGATTTGCCCTCCCCCAACTCGGGCCAGTTCATTGGCAGCCAACGCCATATCTGACTCATCCGTTCCCACAACGATCATATGGTGGGAATCATGAGCAACGGTCGAACCAACGGCGCATGGAACATCAAATCCAAATCCTTGGACCAGAGCGACTCTGACCTCCCCGGTACCACGATGACGCTCGACGAGAGCGACCTTGGCCAGATCGCGTCCCATGTCCACCGATAATTGACCATCCTCAGCTTGAAGCTTGAGCTTTACATGTTTTGTGGGCGCTTGATTCTCAACCACTCCGATGACATTAACCTCCACCTCACCCTCGCGAGATGATGGAAGTACAAAATCCTCACGAGATAACGTTCGGCCAACGTGTACGGATGATTTAATTTCTGGTGGATATTCGAATTCTGGCAGGTCAATCAATAACTCATCGTTCTCCACTGCCAGGTCTCCGCGAGCGAAAACCATGTCGATGACCAAGTTGGGCAGATCACTCACAAGAAGGATGTCGGCGAAACGTCCGGGGGCGATCTGTCCCACATCACGTGCAACGCCAAAATGCTCGGCTGTGTTGAGTGTAGCCATCTGAATAGCTGTTATCGGGCTCACACCCTGTTCAATGGTGTGGCGTACGACCCGATCCATGTGTCCTTCCTGGACTAAGGTGCCGGAATGAATGTCATCGGTCACGAGGATGAAATGTCTCGGATCCAGGCCCAACTCGGTCACCGCTTTGATTTGGGCGGCGACGTCAAGCCAACCGGAACCATAACGCAGCATGGCCTTCATCCCTTGGCGGACGCGAGCGACGGCGTCCTCCAATCGTGTACCCTCATGGTCGTCTTCCGGTCCTCCAGCCACATACCCATGGAACGGCAACCCAAGATCAGGAGAGGCATAATGCCCCCCAATCACTTTTTTCGCGGCTCGGGTTTTCGCCATTTCGTCATGCATTTTCACATCGCTGAGGAAGACACCCGGGAAGTTCATCATCTCACCTAGCCCGATGATGCCCGGCCAGTTCATCGCTTCAGCCACCTCCGCTGGCCCTATCTCAGCTCCAGGCGTCTCCAACCCAGGGGCAGAGGGCACACATGATGGCATTTGAACCCACACATGAATGGGTTGGATCGCAGCTTCATCAACCATCATCCGCACCCCCCTCAATCCAAATACATTCGCAATTTCATGGGGGTCGACAAACATCCCCGTCGTTCCATGAGGCAGGACTGCGCGTACAAACTCGGTCACTGTCAACATCCCCGACTCGATATGCACATGACCATCCAGCAGACCCGGAACGATATGACGACCTTGAGCCTCAATGATCTTTGTCTCTGGACCGATGGTATGGCTAGCGTCGGGACCGACGTAGGCGATACGCTCGCCCATAATGGCGATATCGGTGGCCTCGATGATTTCACCCGACTGAACGCAAACCCAACGCCCACCTTTGATGACCAAAGTGGCGGGCTTTCGACCCATGGCTACATCCACCAAGCCACGACTAATCTCGCTCCAAGATTCTGAACCCATTCAAGTCCTCCCATTAAGAGGAAAAAGCTGTCGCCATTAACCGCCATTAACAAGACGATCAGCTGATTGATTGTGTGCCTCGATAAGAACTTCCAGATCGCTTGTTACCAATCGACCCTCAACCACCACTGGATTGCCATGAACGTAGTTGAAATCAACCGGTACGGATGCGCAGAAAACAAGGGAAGCGACCGGGTCGTGTAATCCACCCGCGAACTCCACCCGGTTGAGGTCGATTGCGATGAAATCAGCGCATTTACCAGGCTCAAGCGAGCCAATGTCCTTCCTGCCGAGGACCGCTGCCCCTCCGCGTGTTGCCATCTCGAGCGCTTGACGAGCCGTTAGCAGCTTACCCTGGCCGTTAATTTCTGGGGCCGTAACAGCTCCAACTCTCGAGATCAACATCGCTTGACGCGCCTCAGCCAGTAGATGGGAGCCATCATTGCTGGCCGATCCATCCACTCCTATCCCGACCTTCACGCCCGCAGCAAGATAGCGTCGAATCGGAGCGATCCCCGATGCCAGTCGCATATTGGATGAGGGACAGTGGGCAACACCAATGCCACTGGTTGCCATTCTGCCCACTTCCTTTGGGTTGATATGCACTGCGTGGGCGAACCATACGTCCTCGCCTGCCCAATCAAGTTCCTCGGCGTATGCTAAGGGGCGATGCCCAAATTGCTCAAGGCAAAATTTCTCTTCATCGAGCGTTTCTGCTAAGTGAGTATGCAAAGGAACGTCATAGGATCTTGCCAGAGCTGCTGCCTGACGCATCAGGTCCGGGGTAACCGAGAAAGGTGAGCAAGGAGCGACGACGATCCGGGTCATGGCTCCCGGCTGAGGATCATGATACGTTTCGATCACCCTTCGAGTGTCTTCTAAAATGTCCTCCTCTTTTTCTACCACACTATCGGGAGGTAACCCACCTTGACTCTCTCCAAGGCTCATCGAACCACGCGAGGCATGCAGGCGTAACCCCAATTCCCTCGCAGCTTCGATTTCATCATCAAGACGACATCCGTTTGGAAAGATGTAGAGATGGTCGGAAGCTGTCGTACAGCCGGAAAGCGCTAATTCTGCCAGGGCAAGTTTGGTGGAGATTTGGACGTCCTCTGGCAACAAGCCGGCCCAAATAGGATAATGTGTTTTTAGCCAGTGGAAAAGATTGGCATCTTGTGCCGCTGGAAGGGCTCGTGTGAGCGTTTGATAGAAATGGTGGTGGGTGTTTACCAATCCAGGGAGTACCAGATGGCCAGTCAAATCGATGACATTGTCGGCTTCATTTGGGAGCGTAGCGGTAAGTCCAACTTGTTCAATCCAGCCATCTCGAGCGAGGAGAGCACCGTCATGGATCTCCCTTCGTTCTCCATCCATCGTGACCAGCACGGTGGCGTGTCTTATGAGGAGCGTGGCCATCGATCCTCCCTTCGCTCGGTGCGTGAAGTCTAACATCGCTAGGAATGAGCGTCAATTGATGGAAGCTTCAAGCTTCAAGTCGCAGGCTTCAAGCTGCAAGTCGTAAGTCAGAAGTCGTAAAATGTAGCCGCAGGCTTTCGCCTGCGCATCTATGCATACCCTGAAGGATTCAGCTAGAGTAGGCTTTAGTGTCATCACTACAGCCGTAAATTTCTAACTTCAAGCAAGCAATCGTAGATTGATGAGGTGGGTTAAACCTATAGTTTAACCCACCGCACCGCTCGACGAATGAGCGGTGCGGCAATTGGACACGCTTACGACATCTCAAGTCATCGAGCGACGCGCAGAACGCAGGGTGTTTTGCATCAAACCAGCAATGGTCATCGGTCCAACCCCGCCCGGCACAGGTGTGATCGCCTCAGCGATCTCCACCGCCTCATCAAAGGCCACATCACCCACCAAACGGTATCCTCGTTTTGCCTCTGGATCGTCCACTCGATTGATCCCAACATCAATCACATACGCTCCCGGTTTGATCCAATCACCGCGGATCATTTGCGGACGTCCGATGGCAGCAATGAGGACATCAGCCTCACGGCATACGGATGCTAAGTCGCGGGTGCGTGAATGGCAAATCGTCACCGTAGCATTTTCTTTCACGAGTAAGAGTGCCGCTGGCATACCAACAATGTTTGAACGACCAGCTACAACCGCGCTTGCGCCATCTAATTCTGCCCCGGCCTTCTTGAGCAGCGTGATACACCCCGCGGGGGTACAGGGGACAAACAAGGGATCGCGTCCTTTCTGCGCCAGTCGACCGATGTTCACGGGATGGAACCCGTCCACATCTTTCTCAATCTCGATCGCTCTTAGAATCGCTTCCTCATCCAGACCGGCGGGCAACGGCAATTGGACCAGAATACCGTGGACCTTCCGGTCCGCGTTGAGCTCTTTAACCAATGCCTCGACCTCCTCCTGGGATGCATCAGCAGAAAGCTCGTGCCCAAAGGATTCGATACCCAACTCATTACAAGCCTTACGTTTCATCCGGACATAAGTTTGAGAGGCAGGGTTTTCACCTACCAGAACCGTTGCCAAGCCAGGTCGCGGTCCTCCTGCGGCGATCAGCTTCTCAACGCCTTCGCCAACTTCTTGCCGAATTTCTGCTGCGACTGCCTTTCCGTCAATCAATCTTGCTGTCATGATACGCTCCCGTTCATTCTCCGTAGATCAGCGGTTTGATCACACGCACTTGATTGAATTCCCTTTGTAGCAATAGAAGGTCCCCAGACACATCGATTATGCAACAAGCAACAAAATGCATCAAGTACAGAGTTCCACACCCTACCTGACACTCTTCCTCATTGCTTGTAAGATGTAACAATTGAAAAGAGAACAACGCTAAGAACCCACCGTCGGTTAAGGTAGAGGGCGCCAAGCGGGATCATAGTCTCGTGCGGGATTGAAAGTTATTTCTGTAAATTCTGTGCAGTCGTTGGTGACAATGCCGATATTGTGGTTTTTGCCATCCGGCCAAGTCTCAAAGATGATCCACCATCCATCTGGGGACCAACCAGGTTCCGCCATCGGATAACCGGAAACCCTACCACTCTGGCAGAGGCGAGACTCATATCGTTCTTGTTTGAATCGTCCTGTAATCAAGTATGGATAAGAGCCTTCTCTGCGTTGAAATACGATCAACTCGCCATCCCCGGACCAATCCGCAGAGGTGTCTTCTACCCCTTCGCCGTAGGCAAATTGTGCCTCATCGCCACCAGTTGCAGGCATGATCCAAATCTTATAAATCCCGCCGCGGCTGGAGGTGAAAGCCAACCTTGTCCCATCCGGAGACCACGTTGGTTGGCGGTTAAACGCTTTGTTCTCATTCAAGTTAAGTAAACCCGAACCATCTGCGACGTTCACGACGTAGATTTGTGGTATGCCATCTCGTCGCGAGGTAAAGGCGATGCGCTCTCCGTCAGGAGCCCATGCTGGATCGTAATCCCCACCCGCTCCTGGCCCTGTTGGTACAGGCTCCGGATCAGAAGGGTCGTCAGCCTCATCGAATGATATGAGCCACAAACCGGACCCCGGATACTCTTCCACGTTGTCCTGACAGGGGGAGGTATACACCAATTGCATTCCATTGGGTGACCACGCTGGTTGACAAGCGCCGTCGTTGGTGAACGTTAACTGTATCTCCCCCGTTCCGTCCACATTGATGAGATAAATTTGTGGGACACCACTTTTCTCGGACACGTACGCGATTTGACCTACCCCACCACCTTGAGGGGTATCAAATGGAACAAGCGGTGAAGTTTCGGTCCCGTTCGCAGGTGGAGCTAGAGTCGGCGCCTCGTTGGCCTCTGGGCTTGGTGACTCAGGAAAAAGGGAAAGTTCACTTGAAGGGGCAGGAGACACTTCCGGCGTTAGGGTCTCTACTACACCCCCCGGGGAGGAATCGGTGGCCTTGGGGGAAAATAAATCAGCCAATCGAGGGATCAGATCTGGTACCGCAAATCTCGCTCCGACACCGATCAAAACGATCGTGAGGGCGATGACAATGAATAATGGTAAACGACGCCATCGACTGCTCTTCTTCAATCTCCGATCAACCAGTTCCCTCTCTAATCCTTGAACCGGCGTTACCTTGGTGCGCTCGAGGTAAGGATAACTTCTCACGACGGTGGGTTGTGCAGCCCCAGCAACCGATCTCAACGCGTTTGCCATCTCTCTCACAGATTGATAGCGATCTTCTGGGTGGACAGCGAGTGCCTTCTCGATCACTCTTGCCACACCCGAAGACACTTCGGGAACGCGTTTACGAATCGGGGTGAGTTTCTCACGCCCCATCGCGCGTTGGATCGAGTCCTCCGGAATAGCAGCGGTCAAGGCCGCGTACATCGTCGCCCCTAATGAATAAACATCCGTCCGACGTTCCGTACGACCGGTTCCGTATTGTTCAGGTGGAGAAAAGCCAGGGGTCATCGCCTTCGCCCCTGTACTTGTCGTTCCGCCATCTTCGACCACCTTCGCCAATCCGAAGTCGACGAGCATCGCTCGACCACCGGACATGACTTTTATGTTTCCTGGTTTGATGTCTCTATGGAGGATAGGAGGTTTGCGGCTGTGTAAATACGCTAGCGCATCAGAGATGGCAAGGAACCATGGCAGCGCCTCGTCCTCTGGAATGGGGCCACCTTTTTCAAGCCTTTCGCGCAGGTCCATCCCTTCGACGAAATCCATCACCAAGTACTGACCTTCGCCCTCGATGACGAAATGGTCCGTCACGCGCGGCAAATTGGGATGTCGTAAACTCGCGAGTATCGTGGCTTCACGACGGAATTGCCGTGCATACTCCTCAGTGGTGAAGAGATTCTCTTTAACCGCTACCTTCATGCCAAGGTTAACATCGAACGCTTCATAGACAGCGCCCATACCACCCTGTCCAAGGACGCTCTCAATACGGTAGCGGTTCTTGAGATAAGAGCCAGATTGGAGGGGCATTTAGAACTCAGTCGAAGGAAATAAGAATAGCGCCATACCGGATCAATTTTAGCAAATGGCATACGATTTGACTACCGTATAGTAGTCCTGGTCTTTGATGCATAATGATCCCACGTATATTCAAATTACTTCTATATGAAACCTCTTCTCGCAGTTGACGGTTTTTTCGTGGAGTCAGCCATGCTATAGTATGCTGATCAGATCCTGAGTATGAGGGATCGTGAAGGCCAGGAGGCGATCGATGAGATCACTGTGGTCCATCGTCAGGACCACCCGCAAAACTTCATGGCTGAAACGGATGATAAGCAATCGATATCTAAGGGTTTTTCCTTCAAGATTGATCCCATTGCCCCTGATAACGATCGCTCTCACATCGTGCTCCATCCCTCTTATTTTAAGCCCAGAGGCAAAACGATCGGCTGGGATTTCACAACCCATCGTCACGGGTCAACCCACCTCGCCAGCTCCTCCGAGTGAAACACCCACGGTTATCCCGACACCAAATCCAGGTCCCATTTCAACAGAGACCCAGACCCCTTTCAGTTTGGGTCCGATGATCATCGGCTATTCTGTTGAGGGGCGTCCTTTGGAGGTATATCAATTCGGTTCAGGGCCGATCAAGCGGATGATCATCGCTGGAATACACGGCGGTTATGAATGGAATACCATCGCTTTGGCAGACCAGCTGATCACCATCCTTCCCGGACGAACGGACCTCGTCCCACAAGATGTGACACTTTATATCCTCCGCTCCCTGAATCCAGATGGGGATCATCGTGCGCGTGGGATCTATGGACGCACGAACGAGAATGAGGTCGACCTGAACAGAAATTGGCCTGCGTATTGGCAAGCAGAATGGCCTTTGCCGGGCTGTTGGAATCTTCTGCCCACCACTGCAGGTCCCTCACCCGCTTCGGAACCTGAAACCCAGGCTTTGATGCAATTCCTGCTCAGTCAGCATGTGGACGCTCTGATCAACTACCACAGCGCCGCTTTGGGTATCTTTCCTGGAGGTCAGCCGCCTGATCCTGCTTCTCTCAGTCTCGCTGAAACCATCGCTGGAGTGAGTGACTACCCCTACCCACCCGTTGACACCGGTTGTCAGTACACAGGCCAACTGATCGACTGGGCCTCCTTGAACGGCATCGCAGCGATCGATATCGAGCTCAGTACCCACTCCTCCACAGATCTCAGGCAGAACTTGAGAATTCTCACCGCGTTTCTCATTTGGCGTCGCTAGAACTGCTGCTATCGCGCACGTTGCTTGTCACGATTCTCGTGAAAACCTATTCAGATAAATAACACCCAGTGAAATCCTTCAAATCTTTTACGAAAGATTCTGTATCTTCCAACCAAAAACCTTGACAAATCGATGAAGATCATGGAAAATAAAACCTTGTTATATTGAATTCAATAATATTGACTGTAACAACTGAAGCAAACAGATAGATACTGCAGAACTGTCGTTGTAAGATGTGAGAGAAGACCCAATCCAAATCTTTACTCCTAATGATTGCAGTTCCTGTCAGCAGACACAACTTAGATTCCGAAAAGGAAGCGAACATGTGCTCCCATCGAAAAAAACCAATGGATGAGACTCCCTTTTGGCATGATTGGCACCAACGCCGCCGTGGCCGTCGTCATCCTCCCCACAAGCTGAGGGAGATGTGGCGGAATCATTTCCGTGAGTTCTTCGGTACAGAGCCGGAGGAACACTGGTTCTTCAGGGGACGAAGATTCAAAGGATGGGCATCTTCAGATCCCGGAACCTTTAACCCTTTCGTCGGTCTGATGTTGGCCAAAGGTGGCGGCTTGCTCCCCCTCTTAGTGCTCCACTTATTAGAAGAACAACCCCGATATGGAAACGAGATCATGAAGGCGCTTCAAGAGCGTACAAATGGCCGTTGGGTCAGCAATCCAGGTGTGATTTACCCCATGCTCAATATTATGGAGGAGCACGATCTTGTCGAGGGGGAATGGGAAGATGAAGACCGTCGCACACGTCGTTTCTACCGCATCACTCAACAAGGGATTGAGGAATTGGCGCGATTGAAAGACGTCATGAGACCAAGACTGAAAGAAGCGTCGGAAATCCTGCAAAGCCTGCTAGATGAATTGTACGCTGAATATGACACCATATGAGAGATATGAAATCTCTATTCCCTGCACTGGGCTAAATTAAACATTGATGGTGAACCGCCATCAAACCGCATCTGGCGAGCTTGCTGCCGATACAAACCTGATAAATTTATCTCTGAGAGCTGAAGAAGGTCACCTTATCGGCTCCTATTTGTCAAGTATAATGTTGCATAATGACAGAAGATCGTTTTGAGGAGAAACGAATGATAACAATCACGGATTCAGCGAAGGAGAAAATCCTTGCGACCATGGAATCCAACGATGCGAAGGGCATGGCTTTGCGCTTAGCGATCGTTGGACGCGGACCTGTAGGCTTTCGGTACTCTATGGCCTTTGTCCCTCTAATAGAGAAAGACTCAGATGACGTCATTGGAGACTTTGGAGAACTTCAGGTGTTTGTGGATCCCGAGAGTGCATCCAAACTAGAAGGTTCCACGGTAGATTACATCGAGGACAACTTCCGACAAGGGTTTATGATTGATAACCCAAACCCACTATGGGATGACCCACTTGCTCAAGCAGTGCAAGATGTGCTCGACTCTCAAGTCAATCCTGGCATTGCGATGCATAGGGGGTTCGTCACCTTACTCGATGTCAAAGACGGTGTGGCGTACATAACCTTTGGCGGTGGCTGTCAGGGATGCGGTATGGTCGATGTGACCTTAAAACAAGGTGTTGAAGTTCAGATCAGAGAAGCTATTCCAGAGATAAAACAAGTCCTCGATACAACCGATCACGCTGGAGGGACCAACCCCTACTACCAACCAGGTGGACCTGGCCAATCACCAATGGGATAGCTCGACATCTCGTGCATGCATGATTCTCATCATGTAGGCAAAAATTAAAAAAACTTCAAGACAACTCATGGATCAACCGCCAGTTGATGATTTAAAAGCTAGCTGGCGGTTGGTGATTCAATAGGATGTCCATGTAGAAGCTCAAGACAGCCTCCCACGAAGCAGATATTCAGACTGAAGCCCGTGATAAAAGAAAAACGACTTGAGATGAGTGATACTCACTAGCATTGCAGGAAGATATTACACTCTGTAGGGGCGCATGGCCATGCGCCCCTACGATGATCTTGTATTACATGCGGTCTTTCGGATAGGTGATATCCAATGTGGTCGCAACGTGTAACGTGTGCAGTCACGCAGGCAAAGCCTGCGGCTACAGCTTGTTGCTTGAAGCTTGTAGTTTGCAGCTTGAGATTTCTGACTTGCAGCTTGTAGCATGTAGCTTGAAGCTTGGGGCTTGCAGCTTGCAGCTTGTGACTTGCGATTTTCAGATATCCAGGTTTCTCACCTCTCGAGCATGCGTCTGAATGAAGCGGCGACGTGGAGGGACCGCTGAACCCATCAGCATGTTGAAGGTTCGATCAGCTGCAGCCGCGTCCTCGATCGTCACTTGAAGGAGCGTTCGATTCGATGGATCCATTGTCGTTTCCCACAACTGCTGAGGATTCATCTCACCCAAACCTTTGTACCTTTGCAAGCTGGCCTTTTTTGCCCCCGATCTCATTCCTTTCAAAATCTGCTCGAGATCACTCTCGGTGTAGGCGTAGCTCACTTTTTTACCGTGGCTAACCCGATAGAGAGGGGGTTGAGCGATAAAAAGGTGCCCTTCCTCAATCAGATCCGACATGTACCGGAAGAAGAACGTCAACAACAAAGTGCGAATGTGGGAGCCGTCTACATCGGCATCGGTCATGATGATCACTCGCCCGTATCTTAGGCCGGTGATATCAAAGCTCTCGCCAACGCTGGTCCCCAACGCGGAGATCAATGCCTTGACCTCGTTGTTGGAAAGGATCTTATCTAAACGGGCTCTTTCCGTGTTGAGGATCTTCCCTCGAAGAGGGAGGATGGCCTGAAAGTGTCGATCGCGCCCTTGTTTAGCCGAACCGCCAGCGGAATCACCCTCAACGATGTAGAGCTCACACTTATTTGGGTCTCTCTCCGAGCAATCAGCCAGCTTACCCGGCAGCGTCAGACTTTCTAAAGCGCTTTTACGGATGACCAAATCGCGCGCCTTACGGGCAGCGTCCCGTGCTCTGGCTGAGGTGAGGCACTTCTGGGCGATCGCCTTGGCCGCTCGTGGATCTTCTTCCAAGAACTCCCCAAAGGCCTCACCCAAAACTTGTTGCACTTGCGTCTGCACCTCAGCGTTCATTAATTTAACTTTCGTCTGGCTCTCAAATTGGGGATCTCGGTGTTTGATACTCACGATCGCCGTCAAGCCTTCGCGCGTGTCGTCACCGGTAAAGTTGGGATCCGCATCTTTTAACAGACCATTCTTTCTGGCGTAATCGTTGATGGTTCGAGTGATCGCAGCACGAAGACCGGTCAAGTGAGTTCCACCGTCGGTCGTATTGATCGTATTGACGAAAGAGTACACCGACTCAGCGTAGGTGTCGGTGTATTGTAATGCGACCTCGATTCCGGTTCCCTCAACCTCCCGATCGACATAGCACATTGGGTGAAGTACACCACGGTTGCGGTTCAGATATCGGACGAAAGAAGTGATTCCTCCCTCGAAATAAAAGCTCATCTCACGATCGCTTCGCTCGTCAAGAAAATTGATGGTCACCCCTCTTGTGACGAAGGCCATCTCACGAAAACGCTGGACCAAAGTTTCAAAGCGATAGGTGAAATCACCCTTGAAGATACCCTTGTCATACATGAACGTAGTCTTGTTTCCTGTCTGCGATTTAGGCACGTCTCCGATGGTCTTAATCGGACCCGTAGGTGCACCACGTTCGTAGCGTTGGAAGTGGATCTTCCCCTTTCGCTTGACTTCAACTTCACACCATTCGGAAAGCGCGTTAACGGCTGAAACTCCGACGCCGTGAAGACCACCGGCCACTTTATACCCATCGCCTCCGAATTTCGCCCCCGAATGAAGAACAGTCATCACAATTTCAAGCGCCGGCTTTTTCTTCTCAGGATGAATATCAACTGGGATCCCGCGTCCATCGTCCTCTACGGTTACGCTGTTGTCTGGGTGGATCACGATATCGATTCGAGTGCATGCACCTGCCAGCGCCTCATCAATCGAGTTGTCGACGACCTCGTAAACGAGGTGATGTAATGCTTTGAAATCCGTACCACCGACATACATCCCTGGGCGACGGCGAACGGCTTCCAATCCTTCAAGAACTTGGATATCTTTTGCCGCATAACTACTGACTTTTTGTGAGCGTTTCGCCACCTTTCGTTCTCCTTCTGAATAACAAAGTCTCTTTCAACATTAGGGGTTCTACTATTCTCTTGGTTTAAAGTCTTAGGTGCAACAGTAGATTACTCGCTCTTTCACCTCATGAAATATCAGACGTAGACTGATCCTGGGCACTTTCCACTTTAGCAGCTAACAAAGCCTGAATTCTCAGCAGCCAAGTACGCCTGCTTTGATAGAAAATGTAACTGGCCGCGATGAGTGTTGTGCTAACAAAGGCATGTCCGATCAAAGCAAGGATGCTATACCACGTTTCCTCATCGGGTCGGATCCATATTTGTGAACCGAACGATGTGATGATGAAACAAATGAATAAAAATCCGACAGAACTAAGCAAGTTCAGACGTACGACCCGAGCGCTCTCTAACATTGCCTTTACAACACGAAAACGATAGAGCACAATCCCGTGCGCCGTAAATGCAAAGTAAACCGTAACCCAAAATAAGAAGACCAGCAACAGCATGGGCACGATCCCACTGATGAAGGGCAACAGCAGCCCAATAATCATTGTCAAAAAACCTGTAACCATCAGCAGGAGAAATCCACCAATATAGACTGCCAAGAAAAGAAGTATCATCCGACCCCATGCTTGCCATCCAGAAAGCAATTCGGCGTCAGGAGATGTCTGCTGTGCAAGCCATCGATGGTAAAAGGCGCCTAATCCAAGACCGATCGAGATCAATACGACCCATATGGTCACGACCTCAGGCAAACTCCCCAAGGGGATAATTTGTGGCTGACCGAGCGGTGTGAGGACGGGCATACGTCCTGCCATCACACTCGGTAATCCCGCTGGTAGGCTTGTGATGTTGAGAAGAAGATTAAACGGTGTTCCCCAGGGTAGACTGCTTAACGCACTCATCACGTTGTAGCGCTCGATAATAGAAGTCAACATCAGTTGAACAGCGGTCATGTCGGCAATAATCCCCGAATCGGGCCCAATCATATCCCCCAACGCTGACAGTGTTTCCGGTACCATTTGCGCCAGAAATGGGAGAGTAAGGTGGGGACCAAACCAAAGGAACAGATCTAAAACAAGCGGCGGCAAGATTAAGATCGGCTTCGCTGCGACACGATCAAACCCGGCAACAAAGGCTGCCAGCACACCGATCGGCTTGACTGGGGCCTTGCTAAGGGGATCGTCCACAAACCTTGATTCTACCATAGGGGGCCATTTCAGACCTCATGTTACAAGCCTCAAGCTGCAAGCCTTATAATGTAGTCGCAGGCTTTAGCCTGCGCTGGATTACGAAATAGCGAGAACAAGCCACAAGCTTCAAGCTACAAGCCTTATTATGTAGATCCGGGCTTTAGCCTGCGTATTTGTGGGAGTCTCAATGATTGCGATCTGCGGAGCCATCCCAACCGTCGCAGGTTTTTCAAGAGGCTTCAGAAGGTGGTTTTGAGAGAGCTTCTGCCCCATATTTCATAACCTAAAGGGCTTGATACTGCGCTCCGCAGATCGCCATTGTCCAAAAACTGGGGTTTGACCCCCTCAAATACCTTCGCTAGAATTGCAGTCGGGAGTGGACCTTGATGGCAACAATCGCTCTTCTAACAGACTTTGGCGAACAGGATGTATATGTCGGCATTTTGAAGGGTGTCATCAGCGGTATCGCTCCACACGCCCAAATGATCGACCTGGCCCACAGCGTTCCTCCGGGGGATATCGCGAAGGCAGCTTTTGAGCTCCATCGATCGATCCCGTACTTCCCATTGGGGACCATCTTCCTCGCGGTTGTCGATCCGGGAGTCGGCACTGATCGCCGTCCTGTCGCCATTTCGTGGCCTGAAAGGATGTGCGTCGGTCCAGACAATGGGATCTTCACCTATCTTTTAGCGACCGGAGGGGAACCGACTGCCGTTGAACTCAGTTCCAGTGCGCATCGATTGGAGCAGGTCGGCAACACCTTCCACGGTCGGGATATCTTTGCCCCAGCGGCTGCGTATCTCGCACGTGGGGTGAAATTAGAAGAACTCGGTCCTCCGGTGAAGGATCTGGTTCGGCTTCCCCTGCCCCGGCTGGAGCTTATCGAAGGACCGTTAGTAAAGGGTGAAATTCTACATACCGACCGATTTGGGAATCTAATCACCAGTATTGGTGTATTGCGGCTTGAAGGCGATGATGTGCTGCTCGAACCTTGGCTACCGCACTGCCCACCTGCCCGACTTCCAGCTACTGGTTTGCGTCTACGTCTCCCAAATGGTGCTTATTTATCGATCAGCTCCACTTATGCTGATGTCTCCCCAGGTGAAGCAGTTGCCTACATCGGAAGCTTAGGACTTCTTGAGATCGCTGTGAATCAAGCGCGCGCTGTTGACGTCTTGCCTGTCACGACCGGTCAAGAAGTCGTACTAAGCTATAAAGGATGACACATGCCCAGCTTTCTAATTGAAGGCGGTCACCCGCTCCAAGGCGAAGTCACCCCATCAGGAAACAAAAACGCGGCTTTGCCCTTGTTGACCGCCTGTCTCCTTACAGACGAACCCGTGATCCTAAACAATATCCCCAACATCGGCGATGTGCAAACCATGCGTCACCTGTTGGAGAGTTTGGGAATGTCGGTCGAGGTGCTCAATCGCCATTCATGGCGACTGCATGCAGGTCAGATTCGGCGAGCTGATCTCGACCCCGAACTTTGCCGTCGGATCCGAGCCTCGATTCTACTTGCTGGTCCGATGTTGGGACGCAACGAAGGCATCGATCTTCCTCCACCGGGTGGTGATGTGATCGGACGTCGGCGCGTAGACACACACTTACTCGCCCTCACTGCTCTCGGTGCTGAGGTAAGCTACAGCGGACGAGAGTTACATCTGAACGCACCAAAGGGTCTCCAGGGAGCCGAAGTACTCCTGGATGAGGCCAGCGTGACTGCGACGGAAAACGCCATCATGGCGGCGGTCAAAGCCCAAGGGCAATCGATCATACGCAACGCGGCTTCCGAACCACATGTCCAAGATCTGTGTAATTTCTTGAATACGCTTGGGGCCAATATCGATAACATCGGCTCTAACACCCTCCATATTCAAGGAGTCGATAAATTTTATGGGGGTGAATTTACGATCGGTCCGGACTATTTGGAGGTCGTCAGCTTTATCGGAGCGGCGGTTGTCACAGGAGGGGAACTCCGCATCCGACAGGCTGCGCCACACCATCTGGACATGGTTCGTCTCGTGCTCGGACGTCTTGGGGTATCGTGGCAGGTAGAGGGCGAGGATATCTTCATCCCCGACAAACAGAAACTTGACATCAAACCTGATGTGGGGGGGAAAATCCCACAGATCAACGTCATGCCCTGGCCTGCCTTTCCCACAGATCTGATGAGCATCGCCATCGTCATCGCCACCCAATCCAACGGCACGGTGCTCTTTCACGATTGGATGTATGAAACACGGATGTTCTTTATCGATAAATTGGTCTCGATGGGAGCCCGCATCATCCTCTGCGATCCTCATCGTTCCATCGTACAAGGACCCAGCCGGCTCATTGGCGAGACCCTTGAGAGTCCCGATATCCGTGCAGGATTGGCGCTCACCCTTGCTGCATTAGCTGCAGAAGGGACCTCACAGATTCGTAATATCGGTCAAATCGAACGTGGCTACGAGCGGATCGACGAGAAGCTGCGTGACCTCGGCGCTCATATCCAACGCCTTGAGGAGTAGGTGTCGAGTTGAAAAAGCCTGTGGCTACAGATGATTGATCAGCGAGGTAGGGGCGCAATGAATTACGCCCCTACGATGTTCTTGGGCTAGGAGCATCCTCTTGGAGAGGTATTATTCAACATAGTCGCACCCTTTAGGTTACACTTTGAGCATAGGCTAAGGCCTGCGGATACATTGGCTTTGTCTCCCCCGGTGTCATTCCGATCGCCGATAGGCGAGAGGAATCCCTATGATGTCTCGACTTCACAAGTTACATCATAGGGATTCCTCGTCGCAAGGCTCCTCGGAATGACATCTAAAATGAAAGGGACGATCAGCCGGTGAAGTCGTTAGCTTGTTGAAAGGTTACCCTTACATTTTCAACACTCTGAAGCAGCGCTCTCCTAATTACATGTACTACCAACCTTTAGAGTACCTCAGCGCAGGTTAAAGCCTGTGGTTCCTTTAAATGGCTTGTAGCATGCAGCTTGAAGCCTGAAGCTTGCAGCTTACGACTTGCGACTTGCGATCTGACTAAAATTGACCGACCCCCAGCCATAGGGTATAATCGGCCAGCAAATTATGAACGTGGATTGGTTATTATGCCGAAGCGAACATACCAACCGAAAAAACGACGTCGATTGCGGGTGCATGGTTTTCGTGCCCGCATGTCATCTCGTGGGGGACGAGCCGTCATTAAGGCAAGGCGCCGGAAGAAGCGTAGTCGCTTATCCGTCCGCATGAACGAGCACGTCAAGAAGATCAATTGGAAGTCTTAACGAAGCCGGTATTTTGTGATTGGAAGCCAACCCGATGGACGCTCTTGGCCGACCAAGTGGATGAACCGCAAATATCGGCTCACCAGCTCGACCGACTTCAAGCGGGTGCGGCGTACAGGAAAGTCCTATGCCCACCCGCTAGCTATTCTGCTCGTAAGCCCCAACGGTCTGACCATCTCTCGCTTTGGCGTTACAGCTGGTCGGGCACTGGGAAACGCAGTACGACGTAACCGAGCGAAGCGGCGACTACGAGAAGCACTAGGCAGGTATAGGCCAAGAATATTAAGCGGACAAGATGTCGTGCTTATCGCTCGCCCGGCGCTTAATCAAGCGGAATGGTCCGATGTGCTCAACGCATTAGCAACCCTTCTAGGGCACGCCGGATTGCTAGAAGAAGAAAAATGACCGTTGAACTCGATCATCAGAATGTTTCAGAGCCAGCTTTGAGCGAGATACCCTTTACATGGAAAAATCTCGCTCGCTTACCTGCCTTGGCGCTGATCCGCTTTTATCAAAAAACGATCGGCCGTGCGATACCCGTTGATGTCTGCCGCTTCACGCCATCCTGTTCACATTACGGCTACCAGGCGATCGCAAAATACGGTTTGTTAAAAGGCGGCTGGCTCGCTTTCCGCCGCATCCTACGCTGTCAACCATTCAATCCCGGGGGTTACGACCCAGTACCTTAGGAGTCTTATGTCGACCTTACCACATCCAACTCGGAGATCGATCTTGCTTTTGGGTCTTATCCTGATCTCATCCGTCCTTCTGGCCGGTTGTGGATCTGGGGGTGCGCTTACCGCAGCGAGCTGGCCCGGTTTGTCGATCGACGACACGAACGCTTACTTGGCTTATGGCCCGACTGTGTATGCCATCGACCTGACCACCAACAGGGAAAGTTGGCATTACCCTCCAGAACCGAATCGAACTGCATCGTTCTTCGCTTCCCCCGCACCTTCTGAAGGTGGTTTAGTTATCGTTGGCGGGTATGACAACATCGTTTACGCGCTGGATCCAAGCACAGGTGGCGATGTGCGTTCAGCCTGGATCTTTGAGGACGCTTCGGGCAACATCATTGGTGGGACAGTGGTTGCCGAAGACATCGTTCTGGTTCCCTCCGCTGACAGCAATCTGTATGCGCTCGATCTATCGACCGGTGACCCGGTCTGGACACAACCCTTCAACACAGATGAAGCCCTGTGGTCAGCACCTTTGGTGGACGGGAATGTCATTTATCTCGCATCTCTCGATCACCGAGTGTACGCCATTGATCTTCCTACTGGGAGGGAACTTTGGAAGACGGAGCCCCTTAACGGCGCGATCGCGGATACACCAACGCTGGCTGGAGATCTGATCCTGGTCGGTACTTTTAATTCACAAATTGTTGCAGTGGACACAGAAAGAAGGGGGGAGATAGCCTGGGCTTTCGACACATCAGGTTGGGTTTGGGGCAGCCCCGCGGTCGCTGACGATCTTGCCTTCTTCGGTGATTATATGGGATTGGCGTACGCTGTGGACATCACAAATGGCCAGGAAGTATGGCGGGTGACAGTAGATGGTCCCGTCACTACCACACCAGCGCATAGAGATGGCGTTATCTTCTTCGTCACAGAAGCAGGTACAGTCTACGCCTTCGAAACCGACTCAGGAAAACCATTTTGGACCAGCAATCCAATCCTGAATGGCAGACTGCTTTCTGATCCAGTGTTATCCGGCGACACACTGCTCGTCGCCACGATGGACAACCCATGCGTCATCTCCGCAATAGAGACAGAGACAAGCGCCACACGTTGCTTGCTCCAGTTTGAGGAATAGTTAGGGTTAAAAACCATGTGGAATACACTCATTCTTGATCCAATGATTAACGCACTGCTATGGATCTATCAGCTGTTTGGGGCAGGTCCAAATTCCTTTGGATTTGCCATCATCATCTTCACCGCCTTGATACGGGTGATCACGCTGCCCTTGACATACAGGCAGACGAAGAGCTCGATGGTGATGGCTGAAATACAACAATCCAAGAAATGGCAGAAGATCCAAGAAAAGTACAAGGACAATAAACAAAAGCTGCAGGAAGAACAAATGAAGCTTTATCAGGAGCTGGGCATTAATCCTCTCGGCGGCTGTCTACCTTTGCTAATCCAGTTCCCCATCATCATCGGCCTCTACCAGGCTATCATCCGCACCATGGCTGCAGCACCGCTCCAACTGCTCGACCTTTCCAGCCATATCTACTCCATCATTCCTAGCTCGCTTATCCCTCTCAATAACCAATTCCTGGGTTACATGAACCTGGGTCAACCGGAACGTTTGCCCCTCCCTTTCATCCCGTCGGACATCCCGATCATCGGCGAAGGTCTACCTGTGCTGGCTATCCTGGTCGTGATTACCAGTTATCTACAAACCAAGCTCACCACACCACCCTCGACGGACGGACAAGGCGCAGCTATGGGACAAATGATGTCCCTCTACATGCCGCTGTTCATTGGCTACCTGGCTTACAGCTTCGCGTCCGGTTTGGCTCTCTACTTCGTCGCTTCAAACCTGCTCGGGATCATTCAGGGATTTGTTATGCGTAGGATGCGTCAGACCGCCGCTGGACAACCGACTAAATAACGGGACTTCCAACGTCGATCGAATAAGAAGGGCATGAAGATGTCGGAAATGAAAACTAGCCTGGAAGTGATCGCTCCAAGCGTCGAAGAGGCGATAGCCCAAGGGGTCGAAGAGCTTGGCTTGCCGGAAGAAGAACTCGAAGTCGAGGTGTTGGACGAAGGCAGCAAAGGTTTCCTTGGTTTAGGTACCCGCCAGGTTCGCGTACGATTGACCGTTCGCTTCCAAGAGCCACCCAAAGAAATCCCTCAATATGAAGAACCACCTCAAGATGAAGAAGCCCCGGAAATGGACGACGAGGAAGCCGTCCGCATCGCTCATGAAACGATTGAAGAGCTGCTGAATCGAATGGGCATCAAGGCGAACGTTGCTGCCCAATGGGGGGAGTTGGAGCCACCGGGCAGAATCCGACCCTTGTTGATCGATATCCGAGGGGACGATTTGAGCATTTTAATCGGTCGTCGAGGCGAGACTCTTTCCGCGCTGCAGTACATCACACGCCTGATCGTCGGCAAGGAGCTCAAACGCCCCGTGGCTGTGGTGATCGATATTGAAGGCTACCGCGCCCGCAGAGAAGGTCAATTACGGCGTTTAGCGCGCAAGATCGCTGAACAGGCGATCGAGACCGGCCGCACGATGAACCTGGAGCCGATGCCGGCTAACGAGCGACGCATCATCCATGTCGAACTTAAAGACAATCCGAAGGTTGAGACCCTCAGCATCGGCGAGGGCAATCGGCGCAAAGTCACCGTTGTCCCCCTGCAAGAGTAGGAAAAGCAGCCCTCATTGGTCCTCAGGCGACCCTGATATATAATCCCACGTATGACCGATCCCTCAATCTATTATCTCGTTATCGGTCACGTCTCCAATGACTTAACACCGAACGGTCCCATCTTGGGCGGAACTGTGGCCTACGCAGGGCGAACGGCTCAGGCTCTCGGTGTAAGGGTCAGGGCTATCACCGCTGCAGAAAAAGGTATCGATCTTAGCCAGTTGGAGAACATCGAGACCCACCAAATGCCATCGACACAATCGACCACCTTTGAGAACCGCTACACATCAGAAGGTCGAGTTCAGATCCTCCATGGGCGGGCATCAGACATTAGCACTAAGGACGTGCCCCGAGGGTGGCAGCGTGCCGATATCGTGCACCTTGGTCCCATCGCGGATGAGGTCGACACAACCCTGATAGAATCCTTCCCCGACGCACTGATGTGCATTACACCGCAAGGCTGGTTGCGGTATTGGGATGAGAAGGGAAGGGTCCAGATGAAGGGCTGGGATCAGATCAGCGACCTACTTCCGACCGCCAACGCGGTCGTGATCAGCATGGAAGATCTGGCCGACGACCTTCGATCTGCACAGGAGATGGCTGATCGCTGTGAGATCTTGGCAGTAACAGATGCCGCAAGAGGAGCGCAGGTGTTTTGGAATGGCCAACAACACGACGTGCCAGCACCGGTGGTCGAGGAGATAGATCCAACCGGATCAGGAGACATCTTCGCGGCTGCGTTTTTTGTGCGCCTCTACCAAACCAACAATCCGGTTGAGGCCGCTCGCTTTGCCAATGTTCTGGCTGCTGCCTCCGTTACTCGTCAAGGCTTGGCTGGCACGCCAACGATGGATGAGATCCAGGGTGCCTACCATCAGGTGACGACATGACAAGGACTTACGCCCTCGTCAATCAAAAGGGTGGCGTGGGTAAGACGACCACCGCGATCAATATCGCAGCCTACATGGCCGAGATGGGGCAAAAAACCTTGATCATCGACCTCGACCCACAGGCAAATGCAACCTCCTGTCTCGGTGTTAACCACGTCACGATCAACTCTGGAACATACGACGCGTTGATCGGCAGGATTCCGGCTCCCGAGATCATCCTTCACAACCCGAAATTAAAACTGTCATTACTTCCGTCCTCCACGGCTTTAGCCGGTGCTCAAGTAGAGATGGTAGGGATCCCAGATCGTGAGAGGTTATTACGCCAAGCCTTGAACCCGATCAATGGCCTTTATGATTACATCTTGATCGATTGCCCTCCCTCTCTAGGTTTACTTACGTTAAATGGTCTTCTGGCCGCCTTTGATGGTGTACTTATCCCTGTACAATGTGAGTACCTGGCCTTAGAAGGTCTAACGCAATTGATCCATACCCTCAGGCGAGTGCAGTCCAATCTCTTCCCCGATCTTTCGATACGTGGACTGATACTAACCATGTTCGACCGTCGGACAAATTTAGCTCGGGATGTAGCTGGTGAGGTCAGACGCCACTTCCCGGGAATGGTTTTTCGCACCGTAATACCGCGCAGTGTTCGAATAGCTGAAGCTCCCTCGCATGGAATACCGATCTCGCGTTACAGTCCATCATCATCGGGAGCCATCGCGTATCGAGCACTGGCTGAAGAACTTCTCCACGGGGATGGCATCCCCACTCGCGAGCCGATCACCAGTGTTGAGGAGAGAGATGAGCCGTAAAAGTGGTTTGGGAAAAGGACTCGATGCCCTCATCCCTGCTGGAGAGGAATTTCCCGCTCCAACAGGGGGTGTGCTTCAAGTATCGACAGACGATATTCGACCCAACCCGCGCCAGCCGCGGTCGGATATCAATGCCGAAGGCCTGAAGGAATTGGCGGACTCGATTGAGGAACATGGCGTGCTTCAACCGTTGATCGTCGCCAAACCTAAATCAGGTCCAGGTTATCTGCTCATCGCAGGTGAACGACGACTCGAAGCCGCCCGGATAGCCGGGCTGAGCAGGGTGCCTGTTATCGTACGTCAAGCTGACGAACGCCAAGGACTCGAGTGGGCATTGGTCGAAAACTTACAGCGAGCCGATCTCAACCCCCTTGAAGCCGCCGAGGGATACCGACAACTCGCAAAAGACTTCGGTCTTTCACATGAAGAGATCGCCGCCCGAATAGGAAAAAGTCGGACGACGGTCACCAACACGTTGCGGCTACTGAATCTCTCCCCTGCCGTGCGTCAGGCGTTAGCGGAGGGGGTTGTTCGCGAGGGGCATGCCCGCGCCTTGCTGGCGCTGTCTTCTCACCAGGCACAATCGGCGGCATTGCAAACGGTTATCAAGCGCGGCTTAAACGTCCGTCAAACGGAGGAGCTGGTCCGACGTTTGAGTGGAGAACGCAGACCTTCTCGTCCACCCCCTTCTCGATCCCCTGAAGAGATCGACCTTGAAGATCAACTAAGTGGATTCCTGGGAACCCGCGTCACAGTCAAGCGTGGTCGGAGAGGTGGCAGTCTGGTCATCCATTTCTACTCGGACGAGGAATTGAATGCCATCGTCGACCGTTTACTGAGCGACTCGTCAGGATCCTGAAGTGCACTACCTGGTCTTTGGAACCGGGGCTGTTGGGGGATTGTTCGGCGTTCGATTAGCGTTGGCAGGACAACATGTAACGTTCCTCGCTCGACCAAAGTTGGCTCGAGTGATGCAGGTTGAAGGGATAACGATCATCGGAGATGGTCCTGCGGGACGATTACAAACACCAACTGTAGTCACCAGTTTAGAACAGGCTTTTGATCCTCATCCACCGGATGTCATCCTTCTTGCTGTGAAAGCGTACGATTGCCAAGAAGCGGCTGAACTCATCCGTGAAACGACACCCCAGACACCAGCTGTAATCTGCTTATTGAATGGCATCGGCAATGAAGCCACACTTGCGTCCGCCATCGGGGCTGAGCGAGTAATTCCTGCCACATTGACGACCGCGGTTCAAATGATCGAACCCGGAATTCTTCGCGTGGAACGTCAACGCGGTTGTGGTCTGGCTGATGGTCACCCACTTCTTCCGAAGCTCCTAAGCGAGATGTCGATGGCTGGTTTAAACCCTCACCGCTATCCCAATCCGGATCGGATGAAGTGGTCCAAGCTGCTGACCAACATTGTCACCAACGCCACCTCGGCCATCATGGGATGGCTTCCAGCGCAGATCCTCACTCATCCGGAGCTTTTCCGGGTAGAGATCGAGGCTTTGCGAGAAGCCGTACGTGTCATGCGTCGGGTGGGCTTCTCACCGCAAAACCTGCCTGATGTCCCAGTGGGTTTATTAGGGCGGGCGATATTCCTCCCCGACTCACTCATCCAACCTTTCCTTCGTCGCGTGGTATCCACCGGTCGAGGCGATAAGCTCCCCTCCTTTAACTACGACATCGCCCGTGGTCGAAGCGAAGTTGGTTGGCTTAATGGTGCGGTGGTTCGCCAGGGTGCTCACGCAGGTGTGCCGACACCCGCCAACTACATCCTCACGGAGATCATGCTCGGCCTTGTCGAGGGCAGAGTAGCACATGATCAATTTCGCGATCGACCCGAGCAATTGATCCAACGGGCGGTGGAGGTCGGTGTTCCAGGGCTGCGGTGAATCCCTTAGCTTCATTCGGGCAGTGTCCTGAGCCATGTCCTGAGCTAGTGAAAGGCCATCGATGCAGGGGCGGGGTAACCCCGCCCCTACGATTTCGGACATGGGTGAGTAGATCTTTGGAATGAATTTCTAATCATCTTACGTCAGCAAGCATGATTAATGGCCCCAAAGGATGATACTGCATAATTTTTGTGCAGGGGCGACCGGCCGGTCGCCCTTACTTCTCCAGGGGATTAATCCTGACACGAGAATGTAGGGGCGCACGGGCAGGGAAGATCACCCTGCAATTTCGACCGTGCGTCCCTACGTCTAATTGGGAATAGTCCTCAACACAGCAAAGGTTTTTTCTCAAAACGTCCTTACCTATTTCTGGGTATAATCCCCAAAGTGGCGGGGAGCAACCCACATAAGTTGGAAGGAGAAGAAATGAAGTTTGATGGCAAAATCGCTGTCGTCACCGGGGCTTCACGGGGCATCGGTCGCGCGATCGCCATAGAACTTGCGAAAGGCGGCGCTCAGGTCGTTGTGAACTATCACACGAACGATGAGGCAGCAGACGAGGTCGTTCAAACCATCAACGCTTCCGGAGGTCAAGCGGTTGCCTTCCAAGCGGATGTAGGCGAGTTTGATCAAGCCGAGAAGTTGATAAAATTCGCGATCCAACAATTCGACGACCTACATATTCTTGTGAACAACGCGGGGATCACTCGCGACGGCTTGATTATGACCATGCGGGAGCAGGATTGGGATCATGTGATCCAAACCAACCTCAAATCAGCTTTCAACTGCTCTAAGATTGCTGTGCGTCATATGATGCGTCACCGCTACGGCCGGATCATCAACATCACCTCCGTATCAGGCCAGATGGGCAACGCGGGGCAGACAAATTATTCAGCCTCAAAGGCAGGGCAAATAGGTTTCACCAAGGCCTTAGCACGCGAGGTGGCGCGAAGGAACATTACCGTCAACGCCATCGCAGCCGGTTTTATTGAAACCGACATCTGGGCCTCTGTCCCTGATGCAATTCAAGAACATTTGGATACCATGCAGGAATTGATTCCACTCAATCGTGTGGGTCAACCAGAGGATATCGCCAAGGCTGTTGCCTTTCTAGCCTCCGACGACGCAGCTTATATCACTGGGCATGTCCTGACCGTAGACGGTGGATTGGGTATGTACTAAAGGAATATCCCATGCATGACCATCCACCCTTCATGGGGTGACAAGGGCAGGTACGGATAAATATCTTGCTTAAAGACCCAGAGGGAGAAAACTGATGGACAAGAAGGGTCAGAATTCCGGTCGAGCCCCCGGAACCACCACCATCGCACCGGGCGTACTGATAACCATCGCCCGCTTGACAGCCTTAAGTGTTCCGGGTGTTGCCATGATTGCGTCAGTGCCCGGAGGGGTCAACCGGCTATTCAGGCGCGGCTCAGGCGAGGGAGTGCGTATTGAGGTCGAAGAAGATGCGGTGTCTGTTGATCTTTATCTAATCTTGGCACGAAATACCAATGTGCGTGAGGTCAGTAGAAAGGTACAGGCAGAGGTCGGTCGAGCGATTGAGGACATGGTTGGGATGCAGGTCCAGCGCATAGACGTTCATATCGAAGACATCGATTACGATTACGAGGTCAGCTAGGTTTGACCCAACCGCGATGAAACGCGAACGACGACGAGCACGGAGTCTTGCGCTCCAAGCACTTTACGAAGTGGATAGTGTTGACCACCCAGCTGAGGAGGTGATTGCATTTCACCTCGAGAAGAACGAGTCACTCGGGGAGGAGGCACAAGCATTCATGCAACGCTTAGTTCTTGGTGCCATAGAATATGCATCTGAGCTAGACGATCTCATTGCTAGTTGCGCACCAGAATGGCCGGTGGATGAATTAGCGATCCTTGACCGAAATATCCTCCGTCTTGCGTTGTGGGAGTTCGCTGCTGCAGGGGAGACGCCTCTAAAAGTGGCGATCAACGAGGCCGTCGAACTGGCGAAACGTTTCGGCTCCGATAGCTCCGCACGCTTTGTCAATGGTGTGCTCGGGACATTAGCTGATCGCGAGGGGGAAATACGCCGTCAACTGCAGCAGGACAACTCCGAGAAGGAATAGATGGACTTTTTAGGTGTTGGTCCTATGGAGTTGATCTTCATCATCATCATCGCTTTGGTGTTGATTGGTCCACGTGATATTGGTAAAGCCGCACGCTCCATGGGTCGATTTCTAAACCGGCTCTATAAATCAGAGACTTGGCGCATGCTCCTCGATACATCACGCACCTTGCGTCACCTACCTGAGCGACTGGCGCGCGAAGCTGCCTTAGAGGAACTGAACCTGACCCGCGAGGCTGTGATCGAAGAACTTGATGCAACGCGCCGGATTGCTAAAGAGATCGAGCAGGAGATTGCCAAGGAAGTTGAATTGCTGGACACTGGGGTTCGTGAAGCAGGACCCGTGGTGGAAGAGTCCACTGACGAGCCAGATGACCCAAAGACATCAATCGAAATTCATCCCGATCAGGAAACAGCGTGACGGCTATTCATAATAATTAATAGCTATAGTTCCAAATAAACAAGCATAAGATTCTGAACCGAGGAATTCGAGCACCCCCACAACGACATGATTCGCACCTTCTTTCGAAGATTATGGCGCTTGATCACCGCCCCCTTCCGTTTGATCGCCAAACCTATCATCGCGATCAGGAACTTCATCTCGCACGAACCCGAAGACGCGCCCTTAGAAGATGTTTTTGCCCGTACCATTGAAAACCCTTCGGTGCTTGTCGAACACATCGAGGCGCTTCGTGGGCACCTATTCCGCTCACTTCTCGCACTCATTCTTACCGTCGGGATCAGCACCATTTTCGCCGAGCGCATCCTGAATTGGTTATCCCAGCCAATTGGTGGAACACAAGCACTTCAAGCGATCGAGGTCACTGAATCGATCGGGGCATTTATGAGGGTCTCCCTGCTGACTGGTTTTGCCATTGCATTACCTTATATCGCGATCGAGATGTTCGCCTTTATAAACCCAGGTCTGCGTCGCCGTGAGCGTATAATGCTGTTGGGTGCGATTCCGATCGCAAGTCTTTTATTCATCGCCGGCTTAATTTTCGCATTCAGGTTCATGCTGCCGATCGCGCTGCCCTTCCTCCTGGATTTCATGAACATCGCAACGGTTCCCAGGCCGTCGAATTACATCCGCTTTGTCACCGGTGTGATGTTTTGGACCGGGATTTCCTTCCAGTTTCCGCTGGTGATTTACACGCTCGCCGCTTTGGGGATCGTCCAAGCCCAAATGCTGATTAACGGCTGGCGCTTCGCTATCTTGGGCATCGCTGTTATTGCCGCAATGATTACACCTACAATCGACCCCGTCAATATGGCGTTAGTGATGGCACCCATGATCGCGCTCTATTTCATCAGCATCGGGTTAGCAGCGTTTGCGCAACGCCGGAGGCTTCGTAGTCGCGATTGATTAAACCGAAAAGTTGACAGCTCTTCGAGGATACTGGGATGATCTCCGCCTTGAGAACACCAGTCATTCCTCGTACCTTTCACTACAAAGGATGAGTGGTTCGTTGACTGAGAACAACGCAATTCAAGCTCATCATACTCTTGGTCCTCTTCTCAGAGAGCACCGTTTACGACGGGAGTTAGCTATTCTTTATCCGACCCTCGCTATCCTAGGCTTGAGCGGGACAGCTATCGCAGCTGTATGGACTGCATGGCGCTGGCTCTTCGCCTTTAACAACTACGGTGCAGCTGCCATATGGCGTTGGACGACACCGGCTCTATTGACCGCTCTTGGCTTCGCAAGCTTAGGTATCCTCGGTCTTATCCTCACGTGGCGATCTCGAGGTTTTCGTATTAATCTGCACACATTAGGCATGGTCTACCGACGAGGTCGATATAAGGAGAAACTCCTCTGGAATCAGATCCAACATGTCCATACCTCCGCCGTGAGCTACGGTTTTTCAAACATTGCTTGGGGCGCAAAGACAATCCTAAAAATACACACAAGCGATGGCCGCCAGCTGCATCTCACCCATGCCTTAACCGACATGAACGGTCTTGTGGAATTCATCAAGAGTCAAGTTTATCCGGGCTTATTAGAAGAATACCGGCGAAAGTATAACCAAGGTGATCCTCTTTCCTTTGGACCGCTAATCCTCACTGCAAAGGGTGTCCAACGCGAGGATCAAATGCTTCAATGGGAAGACCTGGGACGGATCTCTCTTGGTCGAGGCATGTTGTCTCTTGAAACGATCGATGGTCAAAGGATACGGATTCCGGCACATCGGGTGCCGAATGTCGAAATCTGCACCCAACTCATCGAACATCTTAGGTCAAGACAAGGAGCCAATCATTCGGTCAACACCAAAAAACAGCTTTGATCTCTCACAAATATCTCGCCAGATTCGAGTCTTTAATCCTGGTAGGGCTTTTCGCATGAGGATTCACCGATCCATACCGGCACTTGGGTTGAGTTTGATCTTCCTGAGCAGTGCTTGTTCGTCGCTCATAGATTCCACCAATGGTCCAACGCCGGTCCCCGTTCCAAGCCCGACACCACTGCCAGCTGCAGAGGTGGTTTTCAATGTGCTCCCACCTGAAGGCACCTCAAATGGAGCCGATCTTGCGTTGGTCTTACTCGACGAGATCACGAGTCTTGTTCATCACACGACAATTTTCCCCATGAAAAGGTCAGCGGACGGTCACTGGCAGGTTCGACTAACTCCACCCGTCGGATCCTTATTGCGATACCGATACATCCGTAACAAACCATCCCTGGCTCATGAGGTGACAACTTTAGGAGACACAATCCTTTACCGTGTCGCTCATATTCCCGGTCCCACCCAGATCGATGACATCATCGCTTCATGGTCAGATATCTCCTACCAAGGACAAGTGGGGCGCATAACTGGTCGTGTACAGGATTCAAATACTGGGGAGGCGTTATCTGAGATCCTTGTCTCCGCAGCAGGAATGACCGATTTCACCGACGGTGAAGGTTATTTCCGTCTGGATGGCCTCCCCCCAGGATTACATAGTTTAGTCGCCCTCGCTCCAGATGGATCCTATCAAACTGCTCAACAAGGTGCCGTTGTCGCCGCAGAAAGCATGACACCCGTCGAACTAACATTGCATCCCGCAAAAGCTGTTCAGATCACATTTGAGGTCATTGTCCCCTCAGACACCATCCCTGGAACTCCTGTGCGGATCGCAGGGAATTTGCAGCAATTAGGGAACAGATTCAGCGCGCTTGAAGATGGGATCAGTGTCACCAATAGTCAAATGCCTCAACTTGCATTGATCGATCCTACCCACTACCTCACAGTTATCACCCTCTACGCTGGTACCGATTTTCGTTACAAGTACACCTTGGGCGATGGTCTCTGGAATGCAGAACGTGATAACAGGGGCAACCTGATCACAAGGCAAATGATCGTCCCCGATTATGACCTGGTGATCAGGGACGTCATCTCCACCTGGCACGAAAGGGATGCAGGTAGCTTACGATTCCACGTCACTGTTCCGGAAGACACGCCCTCCTCCGATCAAATCAGCATCCAATTCCACCTTTCCGAATGGCATGAGCCGATACCGATGTGGCACCTCGATGATAATAACTGGTACTTCATCCTCCATGGCCCCTTAGAACCAGAACAGGAACTTCGATATCGCTATTGTCGCAACGGACAATGTGGAAGCGCTGACGATGTCGATACCCCCGGCCCTAATCCTGTTGGGAGACAGGTCACCGTTCAAAAAACCCCCCAGGATGTGCAAGACGAAGTGAGCGCTTGGCAGTGGTGGGATTCTGCTCGACCCAGTATTACCGTGGTCGCGCCAGATGTTAACCCTCGCCCTGGGTTCGAAACCGGTGTCTCTTTGCTGCCGTCATTTCGGCCAAACTGGGTGCCTCTCAATGAGCTTGCGATGATCCACCTCGCAAGCCTCGGCACAGACAGCGTCATACTGTCACCAATCTGGATCTTAAGATCAAACAACCCGACTCCAATCCTGATCTTTGACCCCGCTCTCGCCCCCTTTGAAAATGACATCCGTTCGATGGCTTCTGATGCAATCAACAACGGCCTACAGGTGGTCCTGCGACCCAGCTTACGATTTTTGGGTGGCGAAGTTGATTCCTGGTGGATGGGCGCCACTCGTAACGAAGCGTGGTGGACGGTTTGGTTTGAGGAATATCGATCGATGCTCATGGCCATCGCTCGCCAGGCTCAAGCTACGGGTGTTAGCAAACTCGTGCTCGGTGGTCCAGATATCACACCCTCCTTACCCGATGGGGTGCTGTCTGATGGAACAGCATCAGGTGTCCCCGTAGATGCTGAGCTTCAATGGCGAACCATGATCGAGGATGTGCGCGGTTTATTCTCTGGAAGGCTGGCTTTTGAAATCGAGTTAGACCAAGAACTTCAGCCGATTCCAACGATCATCGACGTTTTCGACGAAGTACACATCTATTGGCACGCTCCACTCACTACAATTGAAACTCCCGCGTTCCCAGAGATGAGGATGGCCGCCAGATCTTTGCTTGTCGATACGATACTCTCCAACCCGGCATTAGAGGGGATCCCAATTATTTTGGACGTTGAGTATTTATCAGTAGGGACAAGTGCCACGGCCTGTGCAATGGCACCAGATGGAAGTTGCCGACCATCGCATCAGTTCGACCAAGGAGCGTTGGTCGATCCTGATTTACAACTCGATCTGGAAGGCCAAGCATATGCGATCAACGCTGTGCTTCTTGAGGGTTTCGCCCGACCGGAGATATTGGGCTTCTATGCACGAGGGTATAACCCGATGGTGGTATTACATGACATGTCAGCCTCTATAAATGGCAAACCTGCTAGCGACGTGTTATGGTATTGGTATCCCCGAATAAACAGCAGCCAGTAATGGAGGCGGTCAACCAGCACATACACGTGATGAGCAATGATTACATCATACGCAGAATCGGGATTTTTCTCATCAAATCCAAAGGGCATCCACCCTTTCTACTCCGAGCGCAGCGAGGAATCCCCATAATGGTTCAAAGGGAAAGCCACAACGTGGCCTTCCTCGACGCAAAGCTCCTCGGAAGATAATTCAAGGATCGAAGTAAACCCTGAAACACACATGAGTACACGGATAAATTTTCTTGCGAAGAGCAGAGAGGGGCAAATGAGGGGGTGTGGACTGCACTCACACCCCCTCATTTACCGCTCCTCCCCTCGCAATTGACGTATTCCAGTGGATCCATACATGAAATCAGCTTGAGGTGAAAACCGATGAACTTCAAACTCACTGAAGAACAACAAATGTGGCGTAAGGCGGTTCACGACTTTTGCGAACAAGAGGTCAAGCCCAGGGCGGCAGAACTCGATGCCTCAGCCGAATTTAATACCGAAGCCTTCCAAAAAATGGGACCGCTGGGCTTGTTAGGGATGGATATCCCTGAGGAGTACGGCGGTGCAGGAGTGGATTCTTTGAGCTCCGCCATAGCCCTCATGGAGCTAGGTATGGCGTGCGGAGGCACGGCTCTATCGGTTGTAGCTCATAATGGTTTGGGATGCGCGCCGATCTCACTCTTCGGATCGGAAGAGCAGAAGCGAGACTGGTTTCCTACATTGGCTATGGGAACAAACGGCCTTGCAGCCTTGGCACTCACTGAGTCGGGAACTGGCTCCGATTTGGTTGGTGGAGTGAAGACAAGAGCCGAACTCGAGGGGGATGAATGGGTGATCAATGGCAACAAAGCTTGGATCACAAATGCCGGCGTGGCGTCCCTGATCGTCACCCTTTGTCGTACGGATTCCGCCGGTGGTTCGCGATCCCTCAGCATGATCGTTGTGCCCACTAAAACGCAAGGTTTGCACATTCACCCAGCAGAAAAGAAGATGGGCGTGCGCGCCTCCCCGGCTAACGCCCTCACGTACGAGAATGTGCGTGTGCCAAAGGATCATCTGCTGGGCGAGGCAGGTCGCGGTCTGCACCAAACATTAGAGGTCCTCGATGGAGGACGGATCGGTATCGGTGCCATCTCCATCGGACTGGCCCAAGCCGCCCTCCAAGAGGCCATTGGATATGCAAAAGAACGTGAGACGTTCGGCGTTCCTCTCACGCAACATCAAGCCATTCAGTGGATGATCGCAGACGCCGCCACACATATCGAGGCCGCTCGTCTGTTGATTTATCAAGCTGCTTGGCTCAAGGATTGTGGCGAACCCTTCTCTAGGGAAGCCTCGATCGCCAAACTCTTTGCGTCTGAGATGGCAGAGCAGGTCTGTCGGAATGCGATCCAGATTCATGGAGCATACGGATACAGCCGCGATTATCCGATTGAAAGAATGTACCGCGATGCGAGATTGATGACCATCGGTGAGGGAACAAGTGAGATCCAACGAATGGTGATCGCTAAGCGAGTGGTCTCTTAATATGAACCTACAAACTGGCCCGACAAAATGAGGTCGAGGAACTGTACAAGGACTACAACGGGGGAGGTCGTCCGTTAATAATAAACCTCATCCTGAATCAAAATGAATCATGAGACGAATTCCATCTCGCAGTCCCGAAAGGATAACGGGAATTCACCTAAAAACGGATAGCCGGCCTCAAGCCGGCTATTTTGTTGAGAGGGAAGATCAGATGGTTTACGGAGCTTTCGAGTTCAATCTGGCGAACGATTCAGCCACCATTTGTAGCCGTAATAACAAGCCACACACAGCGCAGCAGTGGCGACCATAGCGAGCCAATAATTAAGTTGACCCATAATTTGCAGGCCTGTACCTAACGCTACGCCGATATATGCCGTTGCAGCTGCAAAAATGATGATGAAAGTGCCAAACAACCAGAATTTCATCAGATTTAAACGTTTGGTCTTCTCGTCGGACATTGCCCATCCTCCCTTCAGTGGACTTTCCATAGGTGATACTAGACCGAAATGAAGAATTTAGCAACCAGTACTTCTGCGTTATTGAGGGGTACTATGGTTTGGGATCTGTTTACTGGGTTAAGTTATCAAAAGCGACTTCAAACTCGGCTTCAGGGACAGGACCGACCCATTGCTGTATAATGTCCCCTTTGGCATCCAGAAGGAAGAAATGGGGCTGATATTGGTATCCGAGCTCCCTTTTAAAGTCATCGTTCCGTTCGTCGTCGATGTCGAGGTACACAAAATGGATTTCATGTCCCCATTTGGCTTCAAGCCCGTGCACGACAGGCGCCATGCTGCGGCATGTAGGTCACCAGAAAGCGAAGAATTCTACCAATGTCGGTTTACCGGATGCCAAAACGACCGTCGAGGGATCCGTAGCCTCGAGCGCCTGACGCGGTGTCGGAAACACATCTGGCGAAGGTTCGATTACGGGGGTAGCTGCGGATTCAATCGTGGGCTCCTCTTGACTCTCGGCTACGGATATTGATTCTTGAGTGGGCTCCTCCACCACAGGAGGTCCGGATTCGGGCACAGAACGATCCCCTTGACAAGCCGTCAAGAGTATTGGGACGATCAAGAAGATGATTGCCGGAATACGCAACGAATGTCTCATCTTTATACCTCGATCATTAATAATATATGGTGTGAAAATAGTAATTCTATCATGCTGTAAGCTGCCCTACCCATGCTCCCCCATATATACCGGTCCTCCTCTCAAGGTTGACCTTTTTCAGTGAAGTCATCTATGAACTTGATCAGGGTAACACCATACTTTGAGATCAAACCGATCGAAACGGCTATAATCATGCATATCGCTTCGCCGCGGGGGGCACCATGATCCAGAAAATCATCGAATGTATCCCAAACTTCTCTGAAGGACGAAACACCGCAGTGATCGACGCCATCCAAACTGCCATCGCCGCTACCGCTGGCATCCACATACTCGATCGTCACAGTGATGAGGATCACAACCGAAGTGTGATCACATTTATCGGATCACCAGAAGCCGTTGCTCAAGCTGCGTTTTCAGCGATCGAGATTGCAGCCGAGTTGATCGACCTGGATAAGCATCGAGGCGAACACCCACGAATCGGTGCTACAGACGTGGTCCCCTTCGTGCCCATTTCCGGTGTGACGATGGAGGAATGTGTCGAACTGGCGAGATCTCTGGGGAAACGCGTAGGGGAGGAGCTAGGCATCCCTGTCTATCTATATGAAAACGCGGCAACGCGTCCAGATCGGAAGAATCTCGAGAAAATACGCAAAGGTGAATATGAAAAGTTAAAAGAGATCATCCAGGATCGGGTTCCTGACTTCGGACCAGCCTGCATGGGAACTGCAGGTGCGACCGTAATTGGCGCTCGTCCTCCCCTGATCGCCTATAACGTCTATCTCTCTACGGATGACGTCTCCATCGCGAAAAACATCGCTCGATCCGTCCGTCAGTCCTCTGGCGGCCTGCCTCATGTCAAAGCGTTAGGAATGCTCGTGGAAGGCAGAGCTCAAGTCTCGATGAACCTGACAGATTACACAAAGACACCCATTGCGCAGGTTGTGGAAGCCATCCGCCATGAAGCAGAGGGCTACGGCGTTTCGCTACACCACTCCGAGCTGGTAGGCTTGATTCCTCAGGCTGCATTGGTTGACGCGGCTCAGTGGTACTTGCAGCTCGATCCCTTCGAATCCGGTCAAATCCTCGAAACACGAATGTATTTTGCTCTTAGCGAAGAACCATCCTTTTTAGAAAAGTTATCAGCCGGAACACCTACCCCAGGGGGTGGATCATCCGCGGCGTACGCAGGTGCCATGGGAGCGGCGTTGGTGGCTATGGTCGCACATCTGACAATGGGAAAGAAGAAATATGCGCAGGTCAAAGACCGAATGTCAGAGATCGTTGATCGTGCTGATGAGATCCGATCTTCCCTCGAGCAAGCGGTTGTCCTAGATGCTCAGGCTTTCGATACCGTCATGAAGGCCTACCGCATGCCGAAAGGATCAACGGCTGAAGAGGAGGCCAGAGCTGAAGCCATCGAGCAAGCCACACGTGGCGCAGCCATCGTACCGCTCCAGATCGCACGAAACGCTGTTGAGGTGTTCGAGATGGCCAATGAAGTTGCCGAGAGAGGGAATATCAATGCCATTTCAGATGCTGGTACAGCAGCGCTCATGGCTCGAGCTTCATTCAACGCAGCTAGGCTAAACGTGGAGATCAACGCTCGCGAGATCTCCGAGGGGAAGTTAGCAAAAGGGTGGATAGAGGAAATTGAGGATTTGAAAGAGAAGATCAAAGCCAGCGAGTCGAGATTGCGCAACACGCTGGATGAGCGGGCTGGGTTAGCGTTGTAGGGTTACATGGGGAACATTTACTCCCTCTAGATCAGCTTCACCAACCGCTTATCGTGAAGATATCACTCAAAAAACTAGCGCGCTCTGATGGAGTCATCGGCCTCGGTTGAGCATAATCCTCCAAGATCGCGGTTAAGAATTCCGTGCTGATGTGCTTCCCGTTATAAAACACATGACGATCGATGAATTCTTGCCTCAACCTTAATGACTGCATCTGATCGAAGAATAGATTACCCAAACCATAGTGGATAAATGCACTCCCGTAGAATTCCATACCCAAAGGTTGGTGGGATTGGCTTCCACTTACGATCAACGCCCCAGCGTCGACGACATCCCTGAAGGCAGCCCGCTGAGCCGGGGTGACAATTGCTCCTTCTGCCCACTGAAAGGTAATGACTGTTAGGTAACCTTCATCGCGCAGATAAGCAATCTCAGAGGATAGCCGATCAAAATCGCATGGCGCCGCACCCGGTGAGGAGTGGGTGGCCCACGCACGCTCAGGTCCGGCTGCATTACAACCAAGAAACGCCAAGCGATTCCCGTTGTGCTCGAAGAGAGCCGGCACCCATGAAGCCTCCAGATCTATACCACCCCCAAACGTCACCCAACCGTTCTGATGAAACAGCTCAAGTGATTCTAGAAACGCCTGCTCTCCCCAATCCAACACGTGATTGCCAGTGAGTTCGATCAAGTCGACCCCGATAAGCTTCAACAAGTCGAGGTGACGGACCGAACTACAGAAAAGAAGATCCTCTTGGAAGGGGTCAGGCGGAGGGCATGTTTCGGTGAAAGCCACCTCATTGCTGACATGAGCCAGATCGGCCTCCGCGAGCCAATGCCCTATAAGCTCTCCGGGATAGCTCGCACCATAGAGATCCATCTTCCATGCGGTAGACCGGGTGAGTGCAGTGGTGCCCGTCATCACCACTACCGTTAACCGGTTGGGATCCCTGTTGGTTGCTGGCCAATGCAATGCTTCACGTATGATTGCCACAGCACTGGACTCACCAGATAGACCGAAGGTCATTCTCAGAGGGTAGGCATTGGGATCGAAGGTTTTACGGATTGGTGAAACACCATCGATCTCGAGCACCTTCCAGCGCGGCTCGAGCGCTTCAAAAGGCACAATCGCGAAAGAAGGTCGCGCGTCCCACGCCCGGTCGAGCAGAACATCTTCAGTTAAGATCGGGACAGCACCCTCTGAAGTCGGTCCGAGAACCCCCTCCATCGCAGCAGCGGTCGATGCCGAGGCGAACACTTGTACCGATGGGCTGCCCACTCTTGTCCACACCCCTCTCAGACCATCAAGACTTCCCCCATCCTGGACCGTGGGAAAAGGAGTCACGAAGGCATAGATCCATGTGGATATGGGGTTCTCAGGATTGGGTTCAACGCGAACCTGTGCGGTTGCAGGATCATCGACCAATTCAATCCCCAGTTTGCGTTCATTGGCAAGATCCTCGAGTGGTTCACGTAGTGTCCTCGGTAAAGCTGGGGAAAGCCATAGCCTTACCTGAACTGCTGTAGAGGTAGGTTCAAGAGGCTGAAACGCGGTTTCGGTAGGTTCAGCTGCGGTGGGAATAGGTATGGCAGTTGTGGCAACGACCAGATCTTCTGTTCTTTCTGAAGGAGCACAAGCCCCCAAGATCGTGGCGCAAAGTCCCAACGTGATGATCAAATATAGGAGAGGTTGATGGGATGATCTCATGATTTATTTGATGAACATTATCTCATGTGCCCTTCGCTCTGCCAACGCGGAAAAATGGGGACTAATTCATACATCAATCGTAACATTTTCTTCTTATTAACGGTTACTAGCGGACATACAGATCGACTCAAGCCAGAGACCGTAGGGGCGCAATTAATTGCGCCCCTACATCTAGAGGCATATAGCTTCCCGCGAGCTTAAAACTCGCGGGAAGCTACGTCATCCTGGGCTCGCCGAAGTCCGATCCTCGCCGAAGGTCCTCTCCGTTGATATCCACCAATGAAATGACGAATGGCGTTTATGGACTCCAAGATGACCTTTGCAATGTTCACGATTAAGGCATAGGAAATATGGATTAAAAAAAGCCTGAAAATCCACAGGCTATTCATCCCAAACTTGTACCCTTGTCAAATAGCAGGAGTCCTACAGCCTTACCTCACGCCTCCCCATCCTACACGAGTTTCGCATCCACGATCTTGAGCTTGCATCCCGTGTTTCCCTACACGCTTCAAAAAACGCCTTTCGATCCTAAAAGCCTAACCTCCCCCTTGCCCAAGCTCACCCACACGTTTAAGCAGCCCGAGGACTCCCATTCCGAGTCTAATTCCTTCTCCCGTACCTATCCTCGGTTGCTCACCCTGACGCTCTGCTTGCTGGATCAACAGGTAAGCAGCCCCCAACCCGGTCAAGGCGCCGATGATACTACCGAACAAGAGTGTTTTCGTCTTCCAATTCGGATCTGCGTCCATGATATCCATCCTTCGAGAAGTTAGAATAGTGAGATTATTATTTTCCATACAGCTTTCAACGCCGCTCCTGTTTTTTGAACAGTGATCACAGGTTTGACGGCGAGATCTAAACCTTGAGATGTCACCTCCCCAACCCGCTTGACTGTTATATAAACCTTATCTATTGGATCAGGAAGGATACCGATCAGCCGAAACAGCCCGTAGGTAATTCCAATGAGAGCAGCGAAAATGAGAATCCCGATCACAAAGGTAGGGATGATGATCATCACCAAGCCTACATCCGCCCAGACGCTAGCCGTGCCGAATCCAGCCAGGACAACCCATATCCCCAATCCAATGAGGATGATCACTCCCAAGACCAAGGGAAGATAGATCTGGAGCCAGACATGACGTCTCGTCACCCTGGATAATGTCTCCCTATCTCGGCTCTCAGACGGAACAGCATCCATCCGTTGCTTCTCCTCACAGACAGCGTTACGACGCTTGTCAGTCTAGAATAGGTAAGACCATTTCGTATCTGACGCTATTCAAAGAAATCGAAGCGCCAAATTAATCCTTGGATATTTTAACATGCCTGATGCCCAACGCGGGAGTATCTCTTATTAGCCCTCCTCTCCCGCTATTCGCACACTCCATGGTGGGTTACAATGAAATCGTTTGTAAGGAGGGAAGCATGACAGATTTCCCTGGTAAAGGCGTAGTGGCCGCCCTCAAGACCTCTCCAGAGAGCATCCTCGAGGACATCGATCGGGTGATGAAGCTGGCCGATTTCCAGGCCTCTCTTCCCAAAGATGTGACCACAGGTTTAAAGATCAACATCTCCTGGCAAACTTGGTATCCTGCATGTTCATCGACGCCATGGCAGATCGAGGGTGTGATACAAGCGCTCCAGAAGGCCGGCTACAACGACTTGGTGGGCGTGCACAACGATACGGTGGTCGTCGACACTCGGGTTGGCGAATTTAATAACAAACATCGCTTCGTCACCGATGCTTACGATATCCCATGCATTTACCTGTACGAAGAAGATTTCGAATGGTTTGAATACAAACCCAAGAGACCGCTACTTGTCCTAGACAAGGTCTATCCCCAGGGTGTTTTCATTCCCAAGGCTTTGGTGGGCTTGAGCATGATTCAACTCCCAACGGTTAAAACCCATGTGTTCACCACCATCACCGGTGCGATGAAAAACGCCTTCGGCGGTTTGCTCCATCGCAACCGCCACTGGACGCATGCTGTGATCCACGACACGCTCGTCGATTTGCTCATGATCCAACAAGACATCCACCCCGGGCTTTTTGCTGTCATGGATGGGACCTTCGCGGGTGATGGACCCGGTCCGCGCGCCATGCGGTGGCATCAAAAGGACATCCTGCTGGCATCCGCCGACCAGGTCGCGATCGATGCTATCTCAGCTAAGCTGCAAGGTTTCGACCCGATGGGGTTGCGTTTCATTCGTAAGGCACACGAGATGGATCTTGGCGTTGGGGATCCGAGCCAAATAAAGGTCGTCGGTTATGATATCGAACAGGAGAAACCGTGGGGTTTCGTGCAGACCGACACCTTCGCCAGCCGCGGTCAGAAGGCCATCTATCATGGTCCGCTGAAACCCTTTGAAAAGCTCCTGCTTCAAAGCCCCCTGGTGCCTTGGTCATATTTCGCAAGCAACTTCTACCACAACGTGTTTTGGTATCCCTTCATTGGACGTAAACGTGTCGAGGCGGCGTTAAAGAACCCCTGGGGTCAGCTTTTCAAGAGCTATGGTGACGGTCAGGTAGTCATGCCAGGCATGGAGCCTAAAACCGTTGTTCAAGCCGTGATTGGTTTGGCAGCTTTAGTAGCATTAGCGATCGGCGGCATAAGTATGCTGCGCAAGCGCGGATGAGAAATCTCCGCCGGCGCTTGATCGCTGGGTTGATCCTAGGTTTCATCGTTATCCTGGCCCTGACTCTATTGGGGGACATCCAAGAGGTGGGTGATCACCTAACCGGATTTTCGTGGTACCTGGCACCCCTCATCCTCGCCTGCACTTTGTTCAACTACACACTACGCTTCATCAAATGGCACTTTTATTTAACACAAATAGGAATCCACGACCTGCCATGGCGCGAAAGCGCCCGCTTATTCATCGCAGGTTTTCCCTTGGCGGTCACACCCGGAAAGGTAGGAGAGGCGCTAAAGGGCGTTTGGCTGAATAGAATCGTTGGGGCTCCTACCGCACGGGGGATCACGGTTGTGCTCGCTGAACGCATCAGCGATGGTTTTGCAGTGCTCGCCCTCTCGACATTGGGTGTCATCGCCTACCCAAGATATTGGCCCGCTTTTGCTATCATCCTCGGTGCCTTGGTATCAGGTGTGCTTCTTTCGCAGATCCGTCCATTGGCTCTAGCAGTGCTCAATCTGGTGGATCGCCTACCGATGGCAAAACGCATCGCTCACCACTTGAGAGAATTCTATGAGGGAACTTACGCTCTATTCAGGCCTCGAGCGACTTTGTTAGCCGTCTGCCTTGGAACTTTCGCCTGGTTTGGTGAAGGTGTGGGGATGTACCTCGTACTTTTAGGTCTTGGAGTCCCTGGTGGTATTGAAACTTTCTCACTTGCCGTGTTCGTGCTCTCGTTCTCGACCGTCGTCGGTGCTGTCTCAGCCCTACCAGGAGGTTTGGTCGCAGCCGAAGCCAGCATCGCAGGGATGCTTGGTTTGCTGATGGAGCTTCCGACCAGCACCGCTGTTGCTGCCACCCTGCTCATACGTCTTGCTACCCTATGGTTTGGTGTAACGCTCGGGCTTGGGGTATGGGCATTTTCGAGGGATTTGTTGTTTATGGAAGAAAGGGATCAGGGATTAGGGATTAGGGATTAGATCTGGTAGGAACCTCCGCTTCATCCGCCTGATCCCCGATCCCCGATCCCTATTCTTTACTCCTTAGATGCGGGAAAAGGATGACCTCACGAATCGACTCCTTATCCGCCAGCAACATCGTCAAACGATCGACCCCCATGCCAAAACCCCCATTCGGTGGCATGCCGTAGCGCATGGCACGAAGGTAATCCTCGTCCATCGGGTGACGTTCCTGGTCATCCTCAGCGTAGTCACGACCCATCTCTTGAAAACGCAGTTCTTGATCGAGGGGATCGTTGAGCTCGGTGAAAGCGTTACACAACTCCATGCCCCCTACAAAGGCTTCAAAACGCTCAACGGTATTGATGTCATCCGGTAGGCTCTTCGCCAAGGGAGAGATATCACGAGGGTAATCATAGATAATTGTTGGTTGAATGAGCTCCGGCTCTACATAGTGCGTCAGGAGTGACTCGATCAGCTTCCCCCGAGTGGAGTGCTCTGCTGGATCGTGACCAAGGGCGACCATCGCTTGACGCAACGAGTCGACAGATGAATGTTCACCGATATCAATGGTGGACTTTTCGATGATCGCGTCATGAAGCGTGATTCGCTCCCAGGGTGGTGAGAGATCGATCTCATGACCCTTGTATGTGATCGTCGTCGCACCAAGCACCTGCTGGGCGACGTAAGCAACCATCTCTTCAGTCAAGGTCATCACGTCCTTGTAATCTGCGTATGCCATGTAGAACTCAAGCATCGTGAACTCGGGATTGTGTTTAGAGGAGACACCCTCGTTACGGAAATCACGCCCGATCTCATAGACCCTCTCGAACCCACCTACGATGAGACGCTTTAAGTAGAGTTCAAAAGAGATCCGCAGATAAAGGTCCTGGTGCAGTTGGTTGTGATGTGTGATGAAGGGTTGGGCAGCGGCACCCCCATAGATCGGTTGTAATATGGGCGTCTCGACCTCAATAAAACCCTTCTCATCCATGAAGCGCTGCAAAGCGCGCACGATGTTGGTCCGCAGGATGAAGATCTCGCGCACGTCCTGGTTGACGGCTAGATCAGCGTAACGTTGGCGATAACGCGCTTCAGGATCAGCAAAAGCACTGTAGACAACCCGTTTCCCGTCGACGATTTCCTCCTTCGACGCTGGCAGAGGTGAAAGCGATTTTGCCAGCATGCGAAGATCTGTGACGTGAAGGGTGATCTCTCCGGTGCGCGTGCGGAACATCCTCCCTGTGGCTTCGAGAAAATCACCCAGGTCAAAATTTTCGCTGAAAAGATTCATCAGCTCTTCACCTAGATCATCGCTGCGCATATAGAGCTGGAGCCGACCCGCGCCGTCCTCGATGTGCGCGAAGGTCGTTTTTCCCATCTCGCGAATCGATCGTATTCTCCCCACTACCGTCGTCACGATCTCCTCACCTTCTTTTGCATCCTCAAAGGCTTGGATTGCAGCGTGAGTCGAGTGGGTGCGGGTGGCTTGGCGAGGGAACGGTTCCATCCCCATTTCTCGTAACCGTTTGAGCTTTTCAAAGCGCACTCGCTCAAGATCTGTCAGTTCAGCCATTTCCATCGACTTCCTTATAAACGCCCCACATGGCAGGCGTACGAACGAGTTGGACGGAGTTTCCAGGATTGGATCAAGTCAAATCCGGTTCACAGTGTCATCGCTGAAGATCTTACTGGGATCGTCGCAGTGTACCTTGGTCCGAATCTCGAACCGTTAGCTCATCCATCCATGAACACAAGACTCCGCTTGGGGGTAGTGTACACGAAAAGCGCCCCGCACGGCACAACTCGTGCGGGGCGCCCCTTGGGTCCCCATGATTATTCGATCTTGACAATCCGGAAACGAAGCACACCGGCTGGAGCGTCGACTTCCACCTCGTCACCCACTTGATTACCTAACAACGCTTGTCCCAATGGGGATTCGTTGGAAATCAAACCGTTCTTCGGATCGGCTTCGGCCGCACCGACGATGGTGAAGGTCTCACGTTTCTTCCCATCTTGTTTTACAACGACCGTGTTGCCAATATCCACTACACCTGTCGATTCACCAGGTTCAATGATTCTAGCTTGGGCAAGTATGTGCTCAACTTCCAAGATGCGGCCCTCTATAAAAGCCTGTTCATTCTTGGCGGCCTCATACTCGGCGTTGTCGATCAGATCTCCGCCTTCCATCGCCTCGTGTAACCGCTCGGCGACCTTTTTCCGTCGAACTTTCCGGAGATGATCGAGCTCTTCTTCCAGCTTTCTGAGACCTTCAGCGGTCAGGTAAATAGCCTGGTTACTCATCTACTTTCCTAGAGGTGATCCAAATGTAATCTACGAGTCACGCATTTATGCCAGATGATCAAAAAAGGCCTGAGAGTATTCTCTCAGCCCGGTCCGATTTTAGCGGTTGGATGATAGCATAAGTTCTCACCTATGTCCAGCGGATCTCATCACCCTTCGTTTCCTACCTAAGCGGACCAATGTTTTAACGGTCTTCACCCAATATTTTTAACCTCGTTGATAACTTATGGCTATAGGTGGTTAATCCTAACCTTCGTCTTCCGGCCGAAAAAGTCGAAGACCATCATACGTGTCATGATAGTCCCGCAGCTCTTGATGCAGTGATTGCATGTCCATCCAGAAGGTGGAAAGTTGAGATTGATACATCGCAACGGCAGCAGCCCACGCATCGATTTCCCCACTAGACAACGGCCAAGTAATCTCAATCCCAGCGGGAAATCCCAATTCATGCGGCAGGATCTCTCCCCGCGCGGTGTAGGGCAGATCGTAGTAGTACCACAAACTTAATTCGAGACGTTCGGCGGCGAGCCTTGTTAGATGATGATCGACATGCCCACCCACACCAATTGGGCAATAGATCCTGAACTCCGGAGGACATTGTTCCCTGAGCAAATTAGCCAAGTGCTGGATTAAACCTTGCTCCTTCATGTGCACAGGGCTGATAATCTCGCTTTCCGAGGTATACAGCGCGTCACCTTCTGGATCACGTCGATAGATCGCGTCCGGGATATCCAGATGGACAACGACTGCATCTAGACGACCACAAGCCACGCGATCCTCTGCACGTCTAGCGCCTATCGGCGAACTCGACCCGCCCCACCGCTCATGCAGCTCCATTGCAAACGGCGAAAGAGGTCCTGGTGGTGGATCACCGGCACAAATAGTCAGGACGGATACCAAATCTCCGCTCGCTGCTTGTTGGGCGATTAAACCACCACAGGAGATCACGGCATCGTCGAGATGTGGTGATAGGTAAAGGTGCGAAACCATGGGCAGATTATAGCCTAGGGGAATTGAAGAATCGTAATCATGAATCCACAAAAAAGTTATCTATGAGAGGAGGACGGGCACGTTTACAGGATTACCCTCACCCCCCTGTCCCCGACCACCCACACCTCCGTCGCAAAACTTTGGATGAAGTAGCGATCATGGACCACAGCGATGACCGTCCCGTCATACATGGATAGCGCCGCCTCGAACCTCGAACGGGAGGGAATATCCAGATGGTTGATCGGCTCATCCAATAGGAGGAAATTGCTCCCCTCCGCTACAAGAAGGGCCAGCATCAAACGTGACCGTTCACCGTAACTCAAGCTAGAGATAGGACGGAGCGGATCCTCCCCACTGAGAAGGTAATAATGCAAGAATGCGCGCGCCTCAGTCTCACTCATCGGTGCTGCTTCCCTGATCAGTGCAAGCGAACTGCGATCTGGATCAAGAACTTCTTGCTCTTGAGCCATGTAACCCAACTGAATACTAGGACCGAGACGAACTCGACCTGCAAAGGGGTCCATAGATCCTGAGATCGTGCGTAACAGCGTGGTCTTTCCCAAACCGTTTGCACCTGTAAGCGCGACCCTGGCTCCAGCACGCAAGTGTAAGTTGACATCAACCAATAAAGGTTCAAAACCTGGGTAGCCGATTGCGAGATCCTCTGTGATCAGCACATCTTGGCCGCGGTGTTTGGGCTTTGCGAACTCGAGCTTCATGCGCCAGCCTTCTCGAGGTTTTTCTACCCGTTGATCAGATTTCATGTAACGGGTCAGCTTCCTCTCCCGTGATGTGGCCTTGCGTGCAACTTTCTTCGCGTACCGGCGCTGCTGGTCATCGATGGTTGATCGCTCTACCCTACGAGCCTGCTCCTTTGTGTGCGCGATGTCCTGACGCATCCGCCGGATCTCATATTCCTGGTCGCGGTATGCCGCCATCTGTTTCTCACGCTCGGTCAAATACATCGCCAAATATGCACTGAAGTTACCATCATACACACGGACTGTGTGTGTCGTTTCATCCAGATCGAGAATCTGGTTCACCGTCTGGTCGAGGAAGGTCCTGTCGTGGGAGACGATCAAAACGCCGCCTTCAATCCTGGCAAGCCATTCCTCAAGCCATTCAAGCATCTCGATATCAAGATGATTGGTCGGCTCGTCGAGCAGAAGCAGCTCCGCATCGCTCAGCAGGACTCTCGCTAAGCTCAAGCGTGTTTTTTGACCACCGCTGAGCTCGTGGACAGGTGTCGAGAGACCAAGATCCTGCAATCCCAACGTCGCTAGTACGTTTTCGGCCTGGCTTTCACTGACCTGAAGAGATAGGAAGGTCAGACGATCGAGCGTGCGATCGTAAACCGCCATCAAAGCTTCAGCATCGTCACCCTCTGCGCGAGCGATCTGATCCGAAATTCGGGCGAGTTCGGTTTCGACATGTGCTAACTCCACCCTATGTGGCTCGAGCAGATCACCGATCAACGTGTCTTCCGGGACATGAAGACCTTGAGGAAGGAATCCGATACGCAGCCCTTTAGGTTGGAAAGTTACATTGCCGCTATCCGGGCGTTCTAAGCCGGCGATGATGCGTAAGAGCGTCGTTTTGCCGCAGCCGTTCGGTCCGATCAGTCCCATTCGATCGCCGCGATTAACGGCGAAACTGACATCCTCCAGGATGATTTGATCACCATAACGTTTTGTGATTCCATTGACGACGAGCATGGCACCCTCATTTCCTCACGGAGTACGTAGAGAACGAAAAACGCCGCGGGCTGCGCCACGGCGTAGACGAAAACCGATTCGATCACACGATCAACGTGCGCGCACGTGGTTGCGCCAGAGAACTCCTTGGATGTTGATCGCGTTGTCGGTCATCCTTACCTCATGGGTTGATGTACGAGTTGATGATACCAACCGCGAGCGAGCGTGTCAACAACGCCTGATGGATCTCATGCTATGGACATGACAAGGTGCTGAGCATACTGGGCTCTTCAACGAACCCAGTACAAGACGCTGAGCATGATGAGCCTGTCGAAGCACTCAGCGGCGGTCTTTGGCAATTAATTTCAGACCGGGCTTTCACGCCCGGCTGATCAATGGGTGATTGGTTTTGCGTATCCATAAATCAAGTTTAAGCCGGAAACATCTTTGGAGTGCGCAAGCTCTGCTTGCGCGCCGAAGCAGAGCTTCGGCACTCCAAATGCTACCTTTTCACTCGCTCAATATAGGTAAACACGAAGCAATCGACGACGAAAGTAAAAATTGGCTGACGTAGATTGCTCCGCGTTCTCGTCCCGCCATGATGTATTTCCCTTACGTTGACGCTCGTACACGCCAGGTGATACAATCGAACTCGGCGCCGTTAGCTCAATTGGCAGAGCAGGGGCCTTTTAAGCCCAAGGTCACAGGTTCGATCCCTGTACGGCGCATCTCACCTCCAACGCCAAATCCCGCATAAAACGCGGGATTTTTGCTTTTGATATCGCCCCTTATCGAAAGAGTATCTTAAGTTTCTTCTTTTCCCTCTTTTTATATAATATAAATAATGGCAGGTGAGTAAAGGGATCGGATTTTTCTTTCTTCGTATTTTATAACCAGGGTACAAAAGTATATATTTATTGTTACTGATTCAATCTATTTTTTATAACATCTGTCTTTAGGAGGCAATCATGCCGTTATTTGGTCCGAATATAAAAAAAATGGAAAAGAATGCGGATATTGAAGGATTGAGCCAGGCATTAAGGCATGACAATGACAAATCGAGGGAAGAAGCCGTTTTAGCTCTTGATCGACTTGCGTGGAAGCCGCAGAATGATGATGATAAAGCCTGGTATTTAGTGGCAAAAAGAAACTGGCAGGAACTTACAGAGTTAGGCGCACCAGCTTTACCCGCTCTCTTTTTGGCAATGAGTCACTCCATGAAGAGTGTCAGGATGAACGCCGGGGATACATTGGAGAAAATTGCACTGTCCAATCCTGACAGCACCTTACCCTTATTGTGCGAAGCACTCTGCAACCAACTGATCGCCTCAGCCATAACCTCCAAATTCACTGAAGCGCGCAACCGTACCGTGAAAATTCTGGGCAAGATGGGTGATGCCAGGGCGATTCTGCCTCTCATGCAAAGCGAAAATAAATTTCGCGATTTAGATTATCGTTCACACAGAAATGAATTCAAACCATCTAAAACTGTTACCCTGAAAAGTGATGCGTATTCAAAGCTGGTCAAACAGACGATTAATGAGATGGGAGAAACAGCCATTTCTCATCTGGTCAAATTGATGGATAGTGAAAAGAGAAGTGATCGTATTGAGGTTATCAACGCCATGGGTCAAATTAAAGATGATCGTATCTTTGATCAACTTGTGATTACCTTACAAGATAAGAATCCAGAAATTCGCAGAGCTGCCATCAAGGCTTTAGGTGAATTTGACGATAAGCGTATCACTGAATACCTGGTTGAGTCCTTGCGCGACAGTTATTATTGGGTGCGCATTGAAGCTTACGCTCAATTGAGCAAAAATCCATGGCGTCCAAGCAACGATGAGGAAAAAGCCTATTTCATCCTGGCGAAATTGCTGCATAGTATAAGAGTGAATGGAATGATCAAGAATGCCAATTGGAAAGAATTGCGTTCTATGGGTCGTAAGGCAGTGAATCCTTTGATCCGTTCCTTAAACCTCGAGGGTGATATTGCTTATACTACTTTTACCTATAAATCGAAAAAACTTGTGCAACAACCAGCCAGGGGATTGGTAATTGAAATGCTTTCCCAAATAGGTAAAGCAGCCAAACCGGGCTTGGAAGAAGCAATAATGGATCCTGACCCAATTATTCAGAAAGGGGCTGCAGAAACACTAAAAAGAATAAGATAATTAAAGGTTCACCAACCATCGCCCGCGTCACCATGTCAACACCTCCAATATTTTCTCCTCGCCTATCTTCTTCTTGTCCCCCCTTCGCGTACCTCTATACCCCCATTGGATGCGTTACCAACGCACCAAAATAATCCACATTATCTGCATTAATAATCCATTTTTGTATTTTTTATGAAACCTGGGAAAAGATTCTTCGCTGTGCCCAGAATGACAGAAGACAGCGGAATCATTGCACTAAGAACTGTCATTCTGGACGACCAGTGGGAGTGAAGAATCTATATACGAATAGGAATAACACCTCTGTCTGGTAGATTAACAGCTAACTAGTGCATACTGACACTAGAGCTTTTAAGCCCAAGGTCACAGGTTCGATCCCTGTACGGCGCATCGTATTTGTAAACACAAATCCTGCGAAGATCGTGGGATTATTTCTTAATAGAGCCATTTGATTCTTAGTCGCCAAATCTCAACTATATGCAACTTATCAGGTCTGATAATTTACAGCAAAGCAACTTGTACGCAAAAGTTCGTGTCAATCTGACGACCTTACAGCCGATTCATAATAAGAGATTAGATGGATACTGGATAATCCAATAAGGTTGACATGATCTCTGGAAGTACATCAAGAATGAAAGCACTGGTGGTCTATGATTCGAAATTCGGTAATACGGAGCGCATTGCTCAGGTCATTGGCAACGCGCTTGGATCAGCTTATGAGGTCGAAGTACTTCAAGTGGGAACGATTATGCCAGATCAAATCGAGGGTTTGAAGCTCCTCATCGTAGGCTCTCCGACCCAGCGATTTAATCCTACGGGAGGTATTAAGAATTTCCTCCAGAGCCTACCATCAAGTGGACTTGAGGGCATCAAAGTAGCGGCGTTCGATACCCGATTGACCATCGAGGACATTGAAGAAGTTGCCATCCTATCGTTTTTCGTTCGCATTTTCGGGTATGCCGCCAAACCCATTGGCAATGGACTCAAGAGGAAAGGTGGTGAACTGATCCTTCCCCCTGAGGGGTTTTATGTACAGGGTATGGAAGGTCCTCTGGTAGAAGGAGAAGTTGAGCGGGCTGAGAATTGGGCCAGGCAGATCCTTGCTACACAATAGTCTGCCCCCACTGTATGTTTTTCATCATCAGAAACGATTCGAAAAGAGGAGTACAAGACCAACGGACGGATTACCTCAATATGGAGTCTATTAAGTCCAAGCGAATCAGGTTCGATTCCAGTACGGTGTACCTCAAAGCTTACCTGACGGTGGGCTCTTACATTTCTTTATTCTCCTTCCGAACTCAAACTTCTTCCCCTCACGTTGATAGAGATCCACCAACTTGCGCTCTCTAGAACACGATCATTGGATGTAAAATAAACATGAACACATGGCCTATACTTTGGCTGGTAATCGATCACAATCACATTCCGCGCAACACACCAAAATTCAGTTGAAAAGAGGAACTCGTGGCCGAAATCCTAGTAGAGAATCTGACCAAGCGGTACGGTTCGGTCGTCGCAGTTAATCAGGTAAACCTAAGCATCAAAGATAAGGAATTCTTCACCCTATTAGGACCAAGCGGAGCCGGGAAAACCACAGTCTTAAGATTGATCGCCGGGCTTGAAAAACCTGATGAGGGCGAGATCTTTTTCGACGGGGAAAATGTTACAAATCTCTTGCCCAACGAGAGGAAGGTCAAGATGGTTTTTCAGGATTTCGCCCTCTGGCCGCATATGCAGGTCTACGACCGGGATCGCTATTCGAATCTCAACTTCGGCCTTCGAATCCGTAAATGGTTAACCGAGGACATCGAGCAGAAGGTTTCAGAAGTCGCCCAAAAGGTAGGTATTAAAAAGGAGCTCTTTTCCAGACGACCCGGGGAGCTATCACAGGGTGAAAAACAGAGGGTGGCTATCGGTCGCTCGATCACGACCACACCTCGCGTTTTCTTGATGGACGATCCCATGACCAACCTCGACCCTCAGAGCAAGCTCAAGGTCAGGAAAGAAATTCGCAAACTACATCAGGACCTCGAAACAACCACGATCTATGTCACTCACAATCTCCCCGATGCCATGGCCATGTCTGATCGTATTGCGGTGATGAGAGAGGGGGTCTTTGAGCAGATCAACACACCGAAGAACATTTATCGATTCCCAAAAAACGACTTCGTCCGTGACTTCTTCGAAAGCGCGAAAGTATCGTTTGATTTCTAGTCAATAGACTGACGCACCCTCCAATCTGCACCGAGATAACATTCCCATAAGATGTCATTGATGCACTGAAATAACTTCCCACGAGGAGTGGGCAGACCTCTGATCTTAGATTAATAGGTTATCGGGTATCCATATATGGCAATCTATCTTAGTTGGATTTCTGACTTACACCACGTAGATGTCATTTTGAGCCGAAGCGAAGCGCAGGCGACGGTATCGTACACGAAGGGTGAGAATCCCTATGATAGTACTTATAAAAGCATCATCGCAGGGATTCTTCGGCGCTTCGCGCCTCAGAATGACAACATAAGTGGGTCGACCCATAGCCAATGCTATTCGATGTCAGATCCGAGAATGAACATCCCAATTGCTCCCGACACAGAATTGCGTTATGCTCGTGATGCGTAGGGATTGGAAGTTGGGGATCAAAAACAAGGAGAGCCGATGCCTGATGTGCGAATAGATGTCGTTCGCACCCGCGGACATTGCAACGCCGACTTCCATGAGGGAGAGACCTTCTTCTACAATGGGTCACAACTCATCGGAACGGATCGTGGTTATAATTGCCTATTCGCTCAAGGGACCATTGTGACCAATCTCGGTCGGTTGACGCTCATGAAGTGTCCACTTTACCTGTCCTGCCCTGATCCAGGTATGGGGGAAGGCGGCAGCGTGACCTTCCGAATTTCTTTTATGAGTGCACTGGAAGGAAGCACCCTCAAGGAGTAGGGCTGGGTGCATGTGGAAGTGCCTGCTCCACCCGCTTCCCTACAGTTACCGCTCTTCTTCTTCCGGTTGGCCTTTTTTCAGTGGTGTCATTCATCGAAAGTCCATGAAAACGATCCTGCTTAAGCCTGTTGAAATCATCGGTCGGTGTCCGGCGAACCTATCGCCTGATGATGTGCTCCAGATCGTGGACATGAACCTGGTGAACCCTGAGAGGCACAACGCCTGTTTCTTGGCCCTCAATCATTTCCCCCCCATGGTGTGGCAATTACAAAGTGAAAGTCGTTTCTTCTCCCACGCCTCCTGTCCGGGCTGCACCTCAGAATTGGAGCAGGAAAACCGCGTCGTCTTTCTCCTCGGCCACGAGGACAAATGGGATTTATGCTTGGTCATCTCCGAATATCTTAAGCTGAGAATGCGGGTAGGTGAGACCAATGAAGCTATGGCTCTCAGGGATGAAGCCATTCAACTTCAAGATCAAGGAGAGTATTTAGAAGCACTAGATCCAATGAGGAAGGCACTAGAGGTGTTGAAACGCGCAGCAAATGCTTGAATACATCATCAAGCCACACTGCGCATTGTGTAGAGTATCCAGCCTGTTCCTCATCTGCACCACATCCAGATCCCATGATCGGATCGCACCTTCACCAAGCCCGATCCGTCAAGGAGGGTCCCATGAGCGACAAGAACGACGAGCTAAGACGATTAAAACGAATCCGTGATCAACAGCTTCGAGCGCGCGATCCGTCGGTCAAACAAAAAAAACTTCAGCGTACCATCGCCACTAAGCGACGGAAATCGGTACGAAAGGTCTCCTTCCTGGAAATCCTTCGCGAGGTGTCACATAAGATCAAAGGTACCCTCGTTGGAGGGGTCCTTGGACTGCTCATATTTCTCATCCTTCCCTACTTCGTTAAAACCAGTTGGATAGATTTCGTAGGTATCGGGGCTATATTCTTCCTCACCATCCTTGGATTCTTCATAGGTCAAGCCCTTGACACACGTGATAGCTTGAAAGAACTTATCAATAAGTGAACCAGGTTCTTTGTTATGATGAAGGCGGAAGCAGGAAAAATAACGAACAGCCGCCTTGAGCTACCAGTCCCGCGCTGTGTCCTGAGCTTGTTGAAGGACTCAGGATAACATTAATTCGATCTTACTTTTAATGTCATCCTGAGCGGAACGGAGTGAAGCGAAGGAACTCGTTTTCTGAATTCATATAACGCTCTATCCAAACAACGAGATTCTTCGCGCCTGTCGGCGCTCAGAATAACATTAAGGAGTGTTGAAGTATAAGGTCATCCTTCGACAGGCCCAGAATGACCTCATACTTCTCAAAACGCGCGACTTATCGTTCCAAACGATCACCGAACGCCCAAAGGAGCTTCTCAAAATGGACAATCCCATCATCCAAACCATGCTCAATCGAAAATCGATCCGCCGCTATACAGATCAGTCACCATCCGATGAGGTCATCGAGTCCGTTGTCCGAGCGGGTCAACAAGCGCCTTTCGCTTCGCAACTATATAGTTTATTGCTTTCTCGGGATCGAGAATCGATCCCCTATGAAGCCCCTCTGCTGTTCACAATCTGCGTTGATATGCACAAGCTGCAGTTGTTCATGGCTAAACGAAACTGGAAAGTGGTGACAAACCACCTCTTCTTGCTTCTCCTCGGAATTCAAGACGCTTCTCTCATGGCGGAGAACATGGTCATCGCAGCGGAGAGTCTCGGATTAGGTAGTTGTTTTTTAGGAGACACACCCTATAGGTCCAAGAAGATCGTAAAGGAATACGAACTACCCAAGGGGGTTTTCCCATTGGTCCAACTCGTGATGGGATACCCCGCCGAGGATCCACCCCCCAGACCAAGATATCCGCTAGACTTTGTGCTCTTTGAGGATAAGTACTCATCATTCAGTCCAGAACAGATCGAAGATGCGATGAGGGTGATGGATACGGGGTATTTAGCTCAGGACTACTACCGCAATGTGAATTACATGATCCCTCTCGAAGGAGAGCGAGAAGAGACGTTCACCTTCGACGATTATAGTTGGACGGAACACATTTCTAGAAAGTGGGGGCAGTGGCTCCCATCACTTGATGATTTGGTCCAACGGATGGAAGCGTGTGGTTTGAAGATAACCCCAACCCGGGAGAATGATTAATCCATTCACACTCCACGCGGCTTAAGCTAAATCCCACTTCACATCCAGGTCGCAGTGTTGGATAATGGGGTTGTGTTCAGGGGTAGCTCGAATAATGGAAGATCGACTCTTATCCATCGCCAAAGTATTTCGACCCGAGCTTGAAACCATGTCGGTCGAGCGGCGGTTAGCGGGGATCGGTGATGTCCTAACGATTTTGTATTCATCTCCCCTAGCCCTTGGCGGTCTGATATGGCTCATCCGCGTCACCAATCCTAATTTGATCCTTGAAGATCCCATCCTTCTACTTATCTTTGTGGCCTTAATGGTCATTTTTGATTATCTAAAATTCTTTCTGATCGTCGAACTGGGTCCGAACCGATACGGGAGTGCGGACGGGTCTTTATCAGGCATCGTTTTGTGGTCGGCGATCCTGCTCATAGGTCCCAGCGCTCTCTGGTTAGCAGTGATCGAGGCGGTTTATGAATCGATCGCTGAATGGCGAAGGATCACGTCTAGCGCAGAACGATGGAATTTGCTCCGCAATTTCATCTTGAATCTGGCCGGGGTTACGCTTGCTCCCCTTATTTCACTTTACTTCTATCAGACATGGGGCGGTACTTACCCATTATCAGCGCTAGATCTGGAGACCATTCTTCCCGCCTTAGGAACGGTATTTATCAACACAGCGTTCTTCGTGCTAATCTGGGCTGGCTACCTCTGGTTCAGCATTTGGGCATTGAACATCCTACGTACGAAACCCACTTTTCGATTGTTCATCACGTTTCTCTTCATGGCCATTGGGATGAACCACTTAGGGCATCCGTTCGCCATCCTGGCTGCTGCGGCTTTCATTCAGAACGGGTTACCGTTCTATCTCTTCTTCATGGCAGGAATGCTTTTGGTCGCTTTCTTAGCTAAACGCCTCAGCTGGGCGGCCGAAGGTTCTCGTCAGCAAACCCGAATGTTGGAACGGTTAGAACAATTAGGTCGAGCGATCATCAACGCCCCACCTGGTGAGGAATCCCTTCCAGGTATCTTGGAGGAACACGCTCCGAACATGTTCCCCGCCGGGAATCTCGTTGTTTGGACGTTCCCGGATCAAATCCTCTTCAAACAACCCGAGCAATGGGCCCCAGATTTAGACACTGTATGGCCCTGGCTTCTAAGACAGACAGAAGTTCAGGGTTTCCTCCCTAAAGAGACTTTGCCTTGGACTGACCAGTATTCGAATCACTCTCCCGCTCTGACGGCTCCCATTCGAGAGATTGAAAGCGGTCAGACTTTTGGGGGGTTCTACCTCGAACTACACACCTTGGCCCAACCTTGGGAACATCGTTCTCTCGACGCGCTAGTGCCTGCTGTTCAGTCCTTCACGGATCAGGTCGCGTCAGCGATGCACCAATCCGTCGTCTATACCCGATCTCTTGACTACCTACGCGTGACTCAAGAATTAAAAATGGCGGGCGACATTCAAGCCAGTCTTTTACCGACCGTTTTCCCCAACATTCATGGGTGGCAATTCGCGATGACACTCGAACCCGCTGGAGAGACATCTGGGGATTTTTTTGACATTATCCCCCTTGCAGATGGCAAAATTGGTATTGTGGTCGCGGATGTGATGGATAAAGGCGTCGGTCCTGCCATGTACATGGCCATCAGTCGCACCCTGATACGGACGTACGCTATCGAGTTGGATTCCCAACCCGACACGGTCTTCTTCGCGACCAATGAACGAATCCTGACAGACACCACCAGCAGTTTATTCGTCACCGCGTTCTACGGTGTCCTCAATCCTCAAACAGGTGAATTGACCTACTGCAACGCGGGTCATAATCCACCTTACCTGCTGCGTTCGCAGGATGTAGCAAATACAGAAGCCCTCGTCCGTAACGCCATTCCAATTGGGATTGTAGAAGATACGACCTGGGGGAACGATACGATCCTGATCGAGCCTGGGGATGCACTTATCCTCTACACTGATGGCATCCCTGAGGCAGCGAATAATGATGGAAAGTTCTTTGGGGAGGAAACCCTCGTTCAGGTAGCGAAAGCGAGCCTGGGGCAAACAGCTGGAGATTTACAAGCGAACATCCTGGACGCCGTTCATCACTTTGTCGGTGATGCGCCAAAACATGATGATATCACCCTGCTGGTCCTCGTTCGGGACAAGTGACACAACTGGGGAATACCTTACTTCCGCTTGATCATCGTGAGCACGTTCTCGCCGTCAGGTGTAGATACGAAACTGGTCTCATCCATGATTTTCTGGATCAGAACAAGCCCGGCGCCGCAAAGGTCAAGCTCTTGAAGTGGGACCGAAAAATTAGGCTCTGGGACAGTTGATGGATCGAAGGGTTTACCACGATCGCGCAGGATGATGGTTACTGAATCCTCACTAACATCGCAGGAGCACTGAATATCCCCCCGTCCTTCACCACCGTACGCGTGTTCGATGATATTGGTGCAAGCCTCGTCAACCGCGACCAAGATCGTATAAGCAGTCGTCTCATCGAAACCAATTTCGTTGATGGCTCGAGAGACGAATTCGGATATTTCGGCTAAACTTTTAAACCGACCTGGGAACGTAGCTTTATACATTTAATGGATAACAACTCTACCTTAGAAACTACCTACCGCTTCAAGTACATCGTCATAAATCCTGAAGAACGACAATAATCCTGCTAAATCCAATGTGTGTTTGATCTTCTCGTTCACGTTAGCGATCACCAAATCGCCACGATTGTATCGCTTACAGGCTTTCTGCGTCTCCAACAACACCCAAACGCCAACACTGGAGATAAAGGTAACCTCGCTCATGTCAAACACGAGTCGAAATCTCCCATCGTTCGTAAGAGCCTCAAATGCATCTCTCACTTCCGGAGCGGTTTGACTGTCAATTCGACCCACCGCCTTGACCAAATCACATCGTCGAAATTGTTTCGTAGTGATATCCATGGATCACGCTCCTCGACTTCGGTGAAGTATATTGTATCGTCCGGACCTTGATCCGGTCAATTGATTGATTCGATGTAGTTTACCCGGTTTAATGGATTTGATGCCAACCAAAGAGAGGTCATCATCATCAACCCCTGCGATACGTAGCCTTAACAGACGTGTTGTCGCGGTATCATAGGATCGATCCACTCTAGACATCCGTACTTGGTTTCCTATGAGGTTGGCGGATCTCCTGACGATACATCAGAGTGAGGATGAGAAAAATGAAAGGTACGGAAATCCATGTTGTGACCGGTGCTTTCGGATATTCCGGCAAGTACATCGCGAAACGTCTCTTAGAAGCCGGACACGAGGTGCGAACACTGACGAACTCCCCTAACCGCCCCAATCCGTTTGGGGGACGGATTAAAGCAACGCCCTTTCACTTTGAGAACCCCGAAAAACTCGTGGCTGCCATGCAAGGAGCATCGGTCCTATACAACACATATTGGGTCAGGTTCAACCACAAGGATTTTCAACACGCCACAGCAGTGAGAAATACGCGCACACTTTTCCGCGCCGCGAAAGAAGCAGGGGTAAAGAGGATCGTCCACGTCAGCATCACCAATCCGTCCGAAGAGTCACCTCTCGAGTATTTCAGCGGTAAAGCAAAACTAGAGAGAGAACTTATTGATTTAGGGCTTTCCTACGCCATTCTCCGCCCTGCGGTCATCTTTGGGAAGGAAGACGTCCTGATCAACAATATCGCTTGGATCCTGAGGAGGCTACCAGTGTTCGGCATTTTTGGGGACGGTAATTACCGACTGCAACCCATCTATGTCGACGATATGGCAAAGTTGGCAGTAGTGCAAGGTCGTTCGACCGAGGACTGTTTTATCGATGCCATCGGTCCGGAGACCTTCACTTACAAGGGACTGGTTCGCGAGATTGGTGGGATCATCGGTAAGCGGAGACCGATCGTTTTTATTCCCGATTCATTTGGCTACGCGTTTGGATGGGTTCTGGGAAAGCTCCTTGGCGATGTCCTCATCACACGCGAGGAAATCGAGGGCTTAAAAGCGAATCTGCTCTACACCAACTCACCACCCATCGGGAACACAAGATTAACCGATTGGGCCAGGGAAAACGCATCTACGCTGGGTAGAAAATACACCTCTGAGTTGTCACGGCGTAAAGAGAGGTCAAAGGCCTATGAAGATTTGTGAGGCATTGGTTCCTCCCCATAAACCTATACCAACCTGCATAGTGCATATCGTCTCCAAGAACTGTAGCTTGTAGGGGCGGGGCAACCCCACCCCTACATCAATAATGGTGACAACCCATCAAGAATATAAGTGAGGTTCCTTCAATGAATGGGGTTTATCAAACCTCATGTTCAGTATCTGGCTTCTCTTGAACCACATTCGGACCCACCTAACCTGACATTATTCCAAAACATGGATGCAGCTTTATCGAAGATTTCCTACGATCCGAGTTCATCATCCGCACAGGGGTCGTTTCTTCTATGCTCAGTATTAAACGAGAAGACCCCAGTCGCTACGGGCGTCTGAGGTCCTCTCCTGGCAATCTTCAAGTTTTTATATCCGTACGCTCATCCGTAAACTACACGTTATGATCGATCAGAGATCATTCTTCTGTAAGTTCAGCGAGTGGCGCTTGGGGCACAACGATCATCATCAGAAAATACGCCAGCACTGCCAACGGTGGGTTAATCAAACCACCCACCACAGCAGCTAGACGTATGACCGTCGGATCGATGGCGAAATACTCGCCCAGCCCGCCACATACGCCAGCGATCATGCTGTCATCACGCGAACGATACAGACGCTTATACTCACTTGCCATGATTTCCATCCTCCCATTTTTTTTACTTTCAGTCTATCGATATCTACGTAGGTGATCGAGAAAGGTTTCAGCTTTGTGCGATCAATTCGCATCACTCAATGTGGGTCTACCCTCAAGAGCATAACACCATGCGCAACATTCATAGAATCAAGGCGATCTAGTTGGAACCCGTCCGAGAATAAGCGTACACCTCAGATGGTTGGTGGTCAGCTCTTTCCTGTGAGTCTCTAGAAAAGACCTCGGAAGATGAGCAAAAGACCGAACAAGGCAAGCGGGACCCCTACCACAGCGCCCAATACCGTAAGACTCACCAGCACGCCTACAGCGATCAACACGAACCCCAAGAGTATGGCCACGAACCTGCCTGTCATCTCGAGAATGAACGTCACAAGGCGCCAAAGGGCTACAAAGGGCCATAGAAGCCATGATACTTTCTTTGACTCTGCCAACGTAACCTCCTCAAACTACAGTTCTCATTTTGCGTGGGTTTGCCACACAGTAACATGCTAGCAGAACAACCTATTCTTGAAGGTCAATGGCCTGATTAATAGCTGACACAAAATAACTACGCTGATTGAAATATTCACCTTCAACATCTCTCCCTCCTGCGCAGCCAAACAGAAAGCGCCGGTTAAGGAAGAACATTTCACGAGCACCTTTCACCCACCTTCCCATTCTCGACACCTACCTTATAATGATCCTTGGTGTGTAATGAAGAAAGATCGTTGACAGAGGTGAACGATGAAAACCACAGCGGACATCATCATTATCGGCGCAGGAATCCATGGCACCAGCTTAGCCTTTCACTTAGCCCAGCGTGGTGTGAAACCCGTTGTATTGGAGCGTCGCTTCCTAGCTGCAGGTGCCACCGGCCGTTCCAGCGGTCTCGTACGCATGCACTACGATCTTGAGCCTGAGAGCCGCTTGGCCTGGGCATCCTATCAATACTTCCGGAATTGGAAAGAGACCGTGGGCGGTGACTGCGGTTTCACTCGAACCGGCTTCCTGCAGCTCGTTCGTACGGAATACGAAGATCATCTCAAAGCCAATGTCGCTATGCATCAACGAATTGGCATCCCTAGCTTGCTTGTCAGCTCTGAGGATGTTCGCCGCTTAGCCCCCGCCTTCAGGACGGAAGATTTCAACCTCGCTGCTTACGAACCTGAGTCCGGTTATGCTGACCCGAACAGCAGCACCGCCGCTTTCATGCAAGCTGCCCGTGAGCACGGTGCGGAATTGATCCAAGATTGCCAAGTAACAGGGATTCTCAAGTCTAACAGTAAGGTCAATGGGGTCGAGACCAGCAAGAGAGGTATTTCATCGCCCATTGTGATCGACGCTGCCGGTCCCTGGGCGGCCGATGTAGGAAGGATGGCAGGGCTCGATCTCCCTATCGATACCTGGCGTCACGATACCATATTCGTCCGTCGTCCAGCCGAAATCGGCCCCTCCCATCCCTCGGTCATCGATGACATCAACGCCATGTACTTTCGGCCGGAGACCGGCGGTTTGACTCTCGTTGGGCTCGAAGATGGGAACCTGATCGGGGAATCTCCTGAAGGGGACACTGACCACGCCAAACCTGGTTTTGTGGAGCGCGCAGTGGACCGCATCTGCCTGAGAATACCGAGCATGGAACGGGCTTCGCTCCACAGTGCATACGGGGGATACGATGGTATCACCCCCGATCAACGCGCGATCCTCGGTCAAGCCGGACCGGAGGGTTTCTACCTGGTTTGTGGTTTCAGCGGCACCGGTTTCAAGATTGGTCCAGCTGTGGGCGCTTGTATGAGTGAGCTTATCCTCGAGGGTAAAGCGACGACAGTCGATATCTCACCCTTCTCCCTCGATCGTTTCACCGAAGGTAAACTACTGAAAGGTGAACACGGATACGATAGCATCTGGCGCTGATCCTGATACCTTTTTACGGATCTATTCGGAGTTCCAATTCGATTTCATCGCGAATGGGAATGCCATCCATACCGATGAGGGGAATCTCAGGTTTCAGTTCGCGCGATGCATCGACGGCGTTACGGTGCACGGCAACCAACCTAAATCCTAACTTCTGATAGAAGCGCAGCGCTGTTATATTGTCGTTGGTCGTGATCAACCACAATCTTTTACATCCGTGCTTGGTGCTTGTCTCGATTACAGCTGCCACCAAGGCTGAACCAACACCCCCACTTTCCTGCAAGCTATCGAGGCTGACGATCTCACACGCATCACCGTCGATCCTATAGGTTAACAACCCAATCGGCGTTTCTTGATCTTCAGCGATGAACCCCGACAGTTGATCGACCTTGTGCACCCGCCCGCGAGTAACAATACGAGGTGAACCCCAGCGCTCACGGAGAAGATCCTTCACCCAGACTTGATCCTCTGGCCCCATCTTACGGAGGACAATCCCTTTTGTCATCCTTCTCTCCGAGGTGATGGTATTCACCCCACACTTTTAATATAAACCTTTTCGATCACGTTTGATTCAATAAGAAGGATCCTTCAATATGATGGGCTTTCGTCATCGGTCAAACGTAAAGGTCTTCCTCAATATGTAGATTGTCTTCTGGTTAGGCTCCCCAGATGTTGCAGACATAAATACTACTTCTCCTGACAACCAACTGATATACAATAAGGCCACCATCGCTATTGATCCTCTGACTTATGATAAGAGGAGGCTGTATGGTTGTACGTCTTCTTAAGTCTAGCGCGATGCTTGCCATGCTTGTGAGTTGTGCAGCACCACCTACGACCGCTTCAACCATCTCCTCCCCAACTTCGACCACACCACTCAAAACCCCTGCTTCGGTTGTTGGTATCACCCCTTTGGAATGGCTCGGTCAAAGTCCCTTTAAGCCCATACCCCCCGAATTACCTGAGATCATCACCGACCGTTTACCCTCTGGTTTCAACGCGCTGGAACCCGGTCTCGGCACCAGCGAGCTGCCAGGAGGGCATCTCCTCCAGATGCTGGGTGTGGACTACCAAAGACCCATCGGCGATCAGGTATACATAGAAAACTCTGTATCGGTACAAATCTTCAGTTATGACAGTCGCAATGGACGGACCGAACACCTGAACATCCTCGCCGCACAAGGTTATGAATGGACCTTCGAAGAGGTGGCCAATCAACGCGTAGCCGCTTATCGAACATCCGGCGCGGATGGTCGGATCTGGATATCCGGTCCTTTCCTGATCGTCGTCTTCAGCGGTCTTGATTCCTCAGAACGTGGTCCATGGGTGGATACATTCACAGAGGTGTACCTCGCAAAATTCCCCCCGCCATAATCTGCAATCAGTATGTAGCCACATTCTTTAGCGTGCGTTCACGCGCCCTAGAGTGTGTGGCTATATAGTTTCTTGAGGGTTATAAGTAGATCATTTCTGTTGTGAATGGGAGGGAGTAACCCTCGTCCCGATTTTTCGATCAAGCTAATGGATTTTGGAATCCAAAAGCTCTGCTTTTGGGCGCAAGCAGAGCTTGCGCACTCCAAAACCACATGAAAGTTGAGATTGCATTACTTTCGCCTCATCAATTTAACGGCAGGCTGTAACCTGCGCTGACGAACCCCAAAAAATGCGGTTACATTACATGAACTTGGTTGCCCCTTAGAACGCTTCCCTCTCGCCGACACCTCATCACGCCACACGATCCATGTCGCCATCACCGTTGGCGGGTAGACCGCTATCGGGTATGATAGACCAAGCTTATAGACAAGGGATATCACATGCCAAATCGGAACTTTCTGCGCACATTCAGCAAAGAACACCTTATCGACATGCTCGAGGACGCAGCCAAGAACTGGTTAGCGCATGACGGTGTATGGTTTCAAGCTGTCGAGGGTAGCTATGGGCTTGAAAAAGCCATCCAACTCGATGGCGAAGCCTGGGAACGCTTCACCGTCATCGAAGCCGGTCGGATCATGAAGCGTTACGGGATTGAGGAGGGAGGCGGTTTGCCTGCGCTTGAGCAAGCCCTCAAGTTACGGATGTACGCTCACATCAATGAACAATCCACAATTTGGGTGAACGATCATACATTGCGCTTCGAGATGAATGACTGCCGTGTCCAGTCGTCTCGCAAGCGGAAAGGCTTGCCCGACTTTCCCTGCAAGACGGTGGGGTTGGTCGAGTACGCTGGGTTCGCTCGGACAATCGATCCACGCATCCAAACGCGCTGCATCGCCTGCCCGCCTGACCCACACCCGGAGACCTTCTTCTGCGCGTGGGAATTCACCATCGAAGAATATTCAGAATGATTCACTCCAAGGACAAGTATCCTGTCCTGCATAGAGACCTATCCAACGAATGCGCTTTCTCAATCACTTTGACCTCTTAGCACCGTTCTACGACCTGGTGATCAAATCTCCGGACAGTAAACGTCTCACGGAAATTCTCGATCTACCCATTTCCGGTCGCTTACTCGACGCCGGTGGCGGGACGGGACGTATTGCTGAAGGATTGACTGAACATGCCGGTCGAGTCGTGGTCTCTGATACATCTTTAAAGATGCTACGACAGGCACGCTTCAAGGGTGGTTTGGACCTGGTTGGAGGCGAAACAGAACGCTTGCCATTCCCCGATGATAGTTTTGAACGTGTAATGATTGTGGACGCTTTCCACCATCTCGCAGATCAGGCGTTAAGCTTGAATGAGTTTTGGAGGGTGCTAGCACCTGGTGGGTTGCTCGTTATCGAAGAACCCGATATTCGTCGAATGGCCGTCAAGTTGGTGGCGTTGGCGGAGAAAGTAACACTCTTCCGAAGCCATTTCATCCCCGCAGAGAGGATCGCAACACTTCTAGAGAAGTACAACGCTAAGGTCACGGTCTATCGTGAGGGGCACACGGCATGGGTCGTGGGTGAAAAAACATCTACTACATCCCCCGAACTTGTCTTAACTTGATACGTGTCCTAATCTCTAATCCAAAAACAACTCTGTTCACCATCGGGTCCGCTCACGATCCATCCTCGGTCCGTAAGCTCCACCTGGTATGCCCCCAAGTCATCATCGATCGTTGAGAGGAGTTTCTGAGCCTTCACATGTGAGAGATGGTATGACTGCCAACTTACCGTAGCTTCCCGATCGGAGAGCATAGCTTGGCGACAGGCGAGATAAGGGAGCAATTCCGAGCGTACCCAACCCGGTGATCCTTGGGCCAGATCGATTAAGCCAGGCGTAGCATCATTCGAAAGAGTCGAAAGGTAATCGACATCGATCTCCCCCGATTCTTCCAAGCGGGTGGTGTTCCGGGCCGTGATAAATGCGTCAACGTTGAGCAGATTCACTGTTGCCACAAAACCGACTGTACAGATGGCTGCGGTAAGGGCAAACCGGCGCAGATGACCCATAATAAGTAGCACAAGGAATACAACGAAAAGGAGCCCCATCCAATAGATCGCGACGTGGGTATAGGTCCGTAATCGCGTGAAGCCGTATGCGTTTTCATAAAGTAACAGCCGCTTGAGGGCTGATATCAGGATCACGCCGATCAAACCGACAAGCCCCCCACTTAGCCCATTGAACCAAGTGTTGTGGCGTTTCTCTTGGCGCTTGGCCCAAGTTCCCAGTGCCATGATGAGCCCTAGGCTGAGGAAAGCCACGACAACAAGCTCTCCAAAGCCCCGTCGGGCGTACTCCGAATAGGTATAACCAGCAGTGGTGATGTTCTCTTGACCACCGAAGAGGTAAGCGAACTGGATGGCGACGAAACCGACGAACAGCAGGTCGACCGCACCCAAGACGACCATCGACTCAACGAAACCTATGAAGGGGGAGAGTATCGGTTGTCTTACGCTGATCATCGGTTCACCCTTGCGCTCACGGAGAGCAGACACCAAGGCTCCCAAGAAGAAGATCCCGCAAACGATCACGATGAGGGCACGCCTGATCCAGTCCACTATTCTTTCCAAATCGAACCAACGCAGGGCGTTCTCCACGTAATCTGCGAAAACCAGGTCCGCAGACACGAGTAAGGCAACAAATACCACCAAGATCGGGAGCGCAAAAAGCACCCCCCGCAGAAGCGCCATAAATTGACTGCGCTCGCCACGCTCACCCAGGGCCTGTCGCCAGGCGGTTTGAGCTACCGGCCATGGGCGGATCCATGCTTCCAAGGGAACGATGATGAACGTCCAGCCAAAATCCAGCCAACCAAAGTTGAGCAGTTTTTCATCTCGAAAGGTCCGCACCCAAATGGCAAAGATTGCCAAGGTGAGAACGATATCGAGGAACACGGTCAGGGGTTCCAGCCGAAGGGCGGTCAGGATCGAGAAGAAGAGGACCACTATCGCTGACCCTGTCTCGGGCCAGGTAAGACGTACGCCCTCCCGCGCGGCCATCCCCAACAGCGCCAGGACACACAATGCGGACCAAATGGGGAAGGAGATCCCTAATGCATGTCCATCGAAAAGAACCTCGACGCTCAATCCCAGGATCAATCCGGTGACCGCCAGCCAGACAGGGTAACGAAATGCCGGGGATTTTCGCTCTTCATCCGCTTCTGTACTGGGTTCCATGCTCTGCTCCTTTGGTCGTCCTTGGCCTCGCGAGTTCATTCAATGTTGCGCAAAATTATTTTTTAGGTGTGCCTTCGAGGCGACCCGCGCCTGCAAGTATAGCGATATCCAATAAGCCCAAACCTAACGCTATTCCACCGAATGGCATATGGTCCTATTCTCTTCCGAAACCGGCTCTCAAATGCCAACAATCCACTCTCAAATCCGATCAGATAGGGAATGAGGATCTAGGTTTCTGCACCTTAATAAGCCTAATGCAGACCCATTAATTGTTATTCCGGCGAGTCCTCCCTCAAATTGTCATTGCGAGGAGCCCGTAGGGGCGACGAAGCAATCGTAGGGGCGGTTCGCGAACCGCCCCTACTGTGAAGGAGTATTCTGTCAGCAATTGACACTTGAATGAATACCTGGATCGATGTGTAGGGCGGGGTAATCCCGCCCCTACTTTGTATCTACAGACTCATGGCTAGTCCCTCAAAACATACTCGTTTGATAGCCGACATCCGTGGGTAACTTCTCCCCTCCAGCGACTTTGTCCGCCCATCGCGTTGGCTCGGGCAGCCGATATTTTGTACAGCATTTCAAGACAAATTCGACC
>DUEZ01000078.1 GCA_011174825.1 Anaerolineae bacterium
GGCGCCGCTGTTGAACTGGACCCAGGCTTCGATGGTGAGCCCATAGCCGGTAAGATCTAGCGTGATATCGCTCTGCTGTTCTTCGGAAAGAACCTGGTAGAAGGTCGAGGGGCTGTCCTGATTGGCAAACTCGGTGGCGATCCAATCCAGCGGGCGCGCGGTTCCCGAAACCCGAACCTCGTCGATACTGCCATCAAATTCCTGCTGTGTCGCGCCAGAGCCACTGCCAATGTAGAAATCAGAGGTTCCCAACACCGAATCGCCATCATAAGCTCCGCTGTTCCGCTGCGTTCCGTCAACATAAATCCTCAGCAGGCTGTTGTCGACATCGGCGACTCCTACAACATAGTGCCACTCACCGTTATTGATTGAGCTCAAATCGGTCGTAATGGTCTGCGTGTCATCGACGTAGAAAGACAGAGTCGTTTCATTCAGCTTACCAAGCCAATAATTCCGATCAGCGGGATCTGACCCCCACTTGTTAGCGATTATGCCGACATCGGTCTCGGTATCGGTTGTCTTCACCCAGGCTGAAACCGTGATATTTGTCCCCAACTGCATACTGGTATCGTGAGATACTTCGACGTGCCGCTCGTTCGTATCATCGAATGCCAGAGCATTGACGATTTGTCCTGTGGTCTGGCTGGGTTCCAGACCTACAGGCATTGCCGTTCCTTCGTTGGGATTGGAGGTGCTGTCTAGGAATTGAGGTGCTGGATCCGTCGGGTCCTCATTCAGGTGCCAGACGCCCTTGTAGTCACCGCTGCCACCCTCGTCCCACGTACCACTCACATTCTGCTGATCGGGGGCGGAAGCGTAGCCGTAATACATATAGATGGTCGTGTCTGCACTGTGATAGAGTTCTGAGACCTCAACCCAAGCGATGAGTTCACCGGTGGTCGGATCGTAGGTTTCAATCTCATGATCCAGCTTGGTCCCCTCGTCGTTGGTGAAGAAGATGTCCGTCCCATCGTCCTTCCCGACATGACCACCGTTGCCGGTGAACTTCAGGTCGTTGTCGCTATCAGGATCAAAATCGATCAGAACCGGGAAGTTCGAGAAATCCGAGGTCCCACTGACCTCGCTGCCCTGGATCAGGATCCGCTTGCGATAGGGCCAGTTAGAGTCCAACCATCCGGAGCTAGCCATGTCGATCAGGTCGTTGCCATCGAAGGTCTGCCCGTACCCGATCTGTCCCGTTCCCTGGGTGGGTGCGTAGTCGCTGTAGCCTTTACCGCCCGTCCCGTGGTTGTCGTTGGCGGTGCTGTCGTTGAATTCGTTCAGCGTGCCGTCACCGTTCTCGTCTAGATGCCATACGGCGATGTAATCGCTGTCCCAGGTGCCGCTGATGTTCCACTGATCGGCCGCACCGGAGTTTCCGTAATACATGTAGATATCGGTATCGGATGATCCAGAGAGATTCGTCACCTCGACCCACGCCACCAGCTCACCCGTACCCGAATTGAAGCTCTCGATCTCGTGGTCGAGTTTGGTGGTGCCGTCGTCGGTCGTGAAGAGGATGTCTCCGCCGTCACCCTGTGTGTTTCCGATCAGATCAGCATCGGTCATACCGACCAGAACCGGGAAGGCCGTGAAATCGGTCGCCACCATACTCGAGTCGAGGGTGAGCAGCTTGCGATAAGACCACCCGCTGTCGTACCAAGTTGCGGGTAGCTGGTCGAAGTACATATTGAGTGTGTAATCACCTGCAGCGATGCTGGCGTCATCGCCTCCGGTCGGATAAGTCAGTTCGGTGTACCAGTAGGCCTCATCTGCGGCGTCGTCAAAGAGGAGGGTATCCTCTGTGGAACCCTGATCGATATTCATATCCTGACCGGCAGGAGTAGCACCGTTGGTGGTTGTATCGCGCAGATAGAGGGTATCCGGTGCAGCGCTTACGATCCCCACTTGATACGCCAGTATCGACAACGCGATGATCATAGATACTGTTACGCTGATGATCCGACCCGCAAGTCGGCGCTTCCTCGTCAGCAAACCGGTCACGAGCGGGATCAAACAAGCAAGCAGCAGGAAAACCAAACCCCATTCAACCATCACGATCGTTGGTGTAACCAGCCGCGAATTGTTGCTTACGCCATCCCAATAAATCGTCGCCCCAGACGCAGTTGTGACGGTCAACCTCAAGCGCTCACCACTCGAGAAAGTGTATCCGCTGGTCGACATCGTCAAGGTGAGGAGTTGTTTAGGACATTGAATCTGAATTTGCGTGTTGGTGCCTAGCTGCGTCCAATCCCCCGGTGATCCAGCATCCAGGGTGATGGTAAAGGAGGATCCTAGGATAACGACCTCTCCCATCACGTACACCGTGCTGGTGCCACCGTTGATCTGCCAGTCCGCTGGGAAGGTATCAGAGTAGAAATATGTGGTCGTACCTGTCGCTGATAACTCACTCCCAGAAGGCTGTGTCTGGTACATCATGTACTGTTCCGGCGTGGTGTCATCATAGAGCCAGAAGGTGTTGGTGGTCTCTGAGACCTCAGCGCTTACTGGATAGGTCTGTGTCGCCAGGATCACCAACGCTGCCACGATGGACAAACCATACGAAGCCAAGCGAGTCGCTAACCGGCGTTTCCTCATGAACAGATTCACGATCATGGGGATGAAGATCACGACTACTGCGAGGAAGAGTGTGATATCCGGAACCACCATGCTGGGCGTGTCCAGCGAGCTGGGGTCGGTTGCAGAGTCGTAGGCAAGGGTGAAGCTCCCGCCGCCGTTGACTGCTGTGGCGTCGATGAGAACCCGTACATGCCTCGGATCAGATGATGTGAAAGTCTGTTCGGAACCACTTCCGATCGAGAGCGCCAGTGGATCGGAGGTATTGGCGTCGATTCTCACACTAGAGGAGGTGACAATTTCTTGGGGATCACCGCCACTGGTGTTGGTATGGTAGACACTGACGATAACATCGACAAAGGGGGCGTCTACCTCGCCACCTAATCCCGTGGTGGGTTCAGGATCAACATAATCTCTTACATAAACCCAATCACTCTTTTGATCAGCGTAGTAGAAGTTGGTGTACACCTCACCCCAGTAGAACCAAAAGGACTCACCGTTATCGTAGGTGTTGGACCAAAGGATCGGCGCCGTGACCTCGATCTCGGCTCCAGTGGCGTCGCTGATGCGAACATACCAATCCGTACCATCACTGATAAGCTCGTGGATGTAGTAGGTATCCAGGGAGAGGTTGCCCCAGAAGCCATTCCCGGTCTGCCACGCATCACCGTCCCAGTAGTTAGGGGTTACGGGATCACTGTAGTAGTAAACCTGTGCATCGGTATCGATGCGTTGGAAATCGATGATCCGACGACGTGGGTTTTCGACAGTATTCAGCGCCACGGCATATTGGCTAGAGTCTTCGCCAATCCCGATCAGTTTCACCTCGGGATTGCTCACCCCACCACCACTTACAACCTTGGTCTTGTGTACAATGGCAAATTGATTGTCGATCGGCAGCTCGGTCGTCTTGAGGATGATCCCCGCATCGGTGGTCTCGGTGGTGCCCAAGTCGATGAAAGCCTCCCCACTCGCCTCTGTGATGCTCGCCGTTCCTGCGGTCGAGGTGCTCAAATCGCTCGTCAGTGCCCCATCGTCGAAGTCATCGCCGACCATGAACACGTTCGCCCAATCGTCCGGGGGGCTTGAAGCGGATGAGTTGCCGTAGTAGAGATAGTAGTTGTTATCTGCGCTGGAGGCCGAGATCGGGTCTTCCAAGGCAAACCAGACCTGGGTCGAAGTATCGTCCCAAGATGAGAGTGGATCTAGCGCACGGTCAAGTTCGGTCCAGCCAGAACCTGTCCAATGCACCACACGCACGTCGTCGCCTGAGATTAGCGACTTTGTGTCGGTTACTAACGTCTCATGATCGAAGGTGATGTCGACGGAATATCCTGCATCCACCCCAGAGCTTGTAGTGGTGATCGTGATCTGCTGACGATAGAGATAATCCGTATCCCACCAGTCGCTCGGTAGCTGGTCAAAATACATATTGAGGGTGTAATCGCCAGCGGCGATGCTGGCTTCATCGCCTCCAGTGGGATAGGTGAGGTCCGTGTACCAATATGAGTCGTCATCCGTGCTGTCGAAGATCTTTGTAGCCGAGCCGCTGCCCTCGTTTATATCCATATACTTGCCCGAGGGAGAAATCGGCGCCGGTTCCTCGGAGCCAGGCGGTTTGTAGAACGTCGAAGGGGAAGACAGATTGTTGTATTCGGTTTGTATCCAATTCGCGGTTCGTGCCTCGGTCGAGATGCGGATCTCGTCGAGGTCGCCTTCGAAGTAGTTGCGCTGTCCAGAACTGTCTGTATACCACTGTGCGCCAATTAAGAGCGTGACCGGGAAGTTAAGAGCACCCGTGCTAACAACATCGTTGTCCACCTCGCCGCCGTCGTAGTAAAGTCGGGCTGTGCTACCATCTCGCTGCAATACGGCATAGTGCCAGTTGCCGTCTTCTGGGTCGGTAACGGCGATTGTGGCACTGTAGGAGCCTCCCCCGTCCGGTCGGATCCAGACGTCGTAGCTATCCGCCTCGCCGCTGGGAGCAACGTCGTCGCGGATTGCGAGCCGAATCTCCGAATCATCGCCAGCACCGCGGTCCTCGATGCCCATGACGTCATCACTTCCGTTGACACCGTTGGGTCGGAACCAACCCGACCAGGTGAAGCTCGTGCTCGAGGCGTAGTTTGAGCTGAAATTTGTATCAATGTAATGGCTGGAACCGTTGAAGCTCTGGCCGTCTGCCGCCAGCCCGTCGCTGATGTCCGACGATCCGTTGTTGGTGGCGACGGCATGGTTACCGCTCGAGTCGGCGAAATTATCATGCAGATGGTAGACGGCGTCGAAGTTGTTCGACCAAGTACCGGGCGCATCTTGCTGATCTCCCGCCGAGGCGTTCCCGTAGTACATGTAGAACTCTGTATCCGATGAAGAGTAGATGTTAGAAAGCTCTACCCAAGCAACCAGCTCGCCAGTCGTATCGTCGAAGTACTCAATCTCGTGGCTTAGCTTGCTCGTCCCGTTGGAAGACGTAAACAAGATATCGTAGCCAGCGGTCGGAGCGTTCTGTGCTTTGGCAGCCAGATCTGCATCGGAAGCCAGGCTGACCAGCACCGGGAAATTCGTTTGATCGGCAGGCACCTTGGTGTTATCGATCGTGAGCTTCTTGCGGTAGGACCAGCTGGTGTCGTACCAGGCTGGGCTTGAGCCGGTGTCCGAATCGTGTAGATAGAAAATATCAGGTGCGGCGCTGACGAAAATTACCTGTTGGGCTAATAATGTCAGCGCGAGGATGATCGAAACCACAACGCTGATAATGCGAAGGGCCATGCGCCGTTTCCTGGTCGCCAGGCCTGTGGCGATGGGGATCAAGATCACCACTGCGACGAGGAGGATCGTTACATCTAGAACTACTAAGCTGGGGGTTTCCAGATTGGTGGGATTTGAGGTCGAATCGTAGGCAAGGGTGAAGCTCTGATCATTAGCGTCGACGACCTCGATCTGTACCCTCAATCGTTGTGGGTCCGAAGAGGTGAAGGTCTGCTGCGCCCCGGAGCCGACGTTCAGTTGATAGGGATTGGACGTGCTGTTTTTGATTGAGGTGACGGAGGACTGGACGATGGTGGTCGCTCCGCCCCCGCCGGAAGCCGCATGGGAAACGGTGACCCTAATCTCGACACCCTCGGTCTGCTCCGAACCCAGGACCGTCGATAGATCATCGTTTGCCGCTTCACGTCCGTATACATAGAAATTACGGTCAGACCCGTCGGGCACAAAGAAGAAGTCCCATGTGCCGTCCTGGGCAACTCCATAGGCTTTGCAGTCGCTGCAACTGCTTCGGTATGTGGGGCTAGAGCTATCGAAATCCCAACGGAACCAATCCGTTGAAGCATTTCGTCCGGCTGGCGTCGTCGGAAGGATGGCGATGTAATATTGAGTACCAGATTTGACCTTGGGTTTCGCTGAACTCCAGGTCAGATCGTTCTGAGTGTAATTCGTGAAGGTGTTTGATGCGACCGCGTCACTCTTGCCGTTGGTGATCTCGTCCCCTTCTAAAGAATCCGTCGCATCGAAGATAAACCCTGCAACTTCGTCGGTTCCAGCACTATTTGCATTCTGATAAAAACTGAAGCGGGTGATCTTCCAATAGCGGGATGTGCCTGCGTTGAATTGCACACCCTGCGCGGCCCCCCACTCAGTTTGGTTGTAATCGATTGCTTCGGCGCTCTGACCATCACTATTGATGTAGGACTCAAGCTGCTGCTCTGAGGTTGTAAACGTCGATGGGCTGGTGGTCTCACCAGAGTTACCATAATAGACATAATAGTTACTATCACTGGCGCTAGCGTCGATCGCATCTACAAGTCGGAACCAGGTCTCGGTGGAGGTGGTATTCCACCCAGCTTCCACCAGCTGCGTAATCTCATCCCAGCCCGAACCGTTCCAGTGAGCGATGCGCCAGTCATTGCCATCTGAGCGAAGCTGGCTATCGTTGATCAGCTGTTGGGTATTCGCCGTGAAAGCGGCGATGGTATTGGAGCCCAGTTGGATCGTGTCATTGTTGGTGACGGTGATCTTTTGACGATACAGATAATTGCTGTCCCACCACGAGGTGCTGCTCGGCAACTGATCGAAGTACATGTTGAGGTTATAGGTTCCGGCATCGAGGATGGCATCTTCACCACCGACGGGATAGGTAATGTCGGTGTACCAATAAGCATTCTGACCCGTGGTATCGAAGGCCAAGGTGTCCTCGCTGGTGCCTTGCGAGTTGTTCATATCTTCGCCGGCTGGCGTAGCGCCGTTGACGGTTGTATCTCTAAAGTAGAAAGCGTCCGGTGCAGCGCTTACAGGGACCACCTGTTGACCAAGCAAACCGATCGAAATGAGCAACGCGAGGACAATGGACACAAGCCAGGTCGCCATTTTCCTCTTTCGCGTTGCCAATGTAGTCAGGATAGGGATGAATACCACAACCAACATCAGGAGCAGTGTTACATCGGCGATCGTCAGGCTGGGGGTATCCAGTGAACTCGGATTGGCGGAAGAGTTGTACGCCAGGGTAAAACTTCCACCATTGTTGACACTTTCAACCTCGATAAATACTCGCAAACGTCGGGGGTCCCCAGCGGTAAAGGTTTGTTCCGCTGCAGATCCGATGTTCAAAGCATAAGGAGAACTTGTACTGCTGCTGATCCTGGTGCTTGAAGAGGTGACAATCGACTGTGGATCTGAACCGCTGGTTTGCGTTTTGTGGACACTGACCTTGATGTCCACCGATGGTGGTGTCTCCTCAGAACCCAACCCGGTCGTAGGCTCAGGATTCACCCAAAGCCTATCGAAGCAATCATCGAAATAGATCGTTTCTTCCCCCGTACCATCCGGTTTGTAAGCAAGGCCAACCACATTGTGGTCGATGGTCGCTGTACCTGTGTCGATGCCGGGTTCGTCGACCTTCTTCACTCCGTCCTGCCAAAGTTCTACTTTCCCGTTGACATCGGAGATCAGCATTTTAATTTCAAGGCTGTGCCATTCACCCGTTGTCAGGGGAGTTAGACTGTAATATGGTTCGTCCTCGATGTAAGTCCAGATGTATGGATAAAGAGAGGTGCTGATGGAAAGTGTCGCAATCTTTGTCGTCCAGCCACCTGTGTAATACTGGACCACATCGATGGCCGAGCTGGCGTTGTAGTCGGTGGGGAGATAGATCCAAACCGTGGTGCTTAAACCTCCCTGCCCGGTGAAATTATTTTCAACCGCCGCCTCGGTACCGTCATCGACCCAAGCTTCGGCGGCGTTATCCCCGGTGTGAACGATGAAATCATCGACATTGATATAGTCACCGTCACCTTCGACGATCCCGCCCCAAGCGCTGAGATCTCCGCTTTCGAAACCATCGTAGAAGAAAAACACATATTCACTATCTTCGGGCGGCGAGGCCGCTGAGCCATTGCCGTAGTAGATATCGTAATCACTGTCCGATGAGGAGGCGGGGATCGCGGCTTGAGTTTGGAACCAGATCGTCGTTGTGCTGGTGTTCCACGCGGAACCGGGGTCTAGCACTCGCTCCAACTCATCCCAGTCTGAGCCGTTCCAGTAGGTGATCCGAATATCGTCACCAAACTCTTGAGACCTGCCCGCACTGACCATAGCAGCGTGATCGAAGGTTAATGAAACGCTGTAGCCACTCGGAATATCCGCAGATCCCGCCGTAATGGTTAACTCTTTTCGATAGCCATAAGAGCTGTCCCACCAGTCAGTCGGCAACTCTTCAAAGTACATATTCAGCGTGTAATCCCCAGCGGCGATGCTGGCATCGTCACCACCGGTGGGATAAACCATCTCTGTATACCAGTAGGCTTCATCGTCGAGATCATCGAAGGTGAGCGTGATTTCGTTGGAGCCCTGCCCGCTGTTCATGTCCTGGCCAGCAGGAGTGGCTCCGTTGTTATTGGTATCCCTGAGGTAGAAAGAGTCCGGCGCCGCGCTTACCGGTATGACTTGACGCGCCAACAAGGTGAGAGATACCAGAAGTGAGATGATGACCGTGATGACCCAGACCGCCAATCTGCGCTTGCGCGTCACAATGCTGGTCACCACGGGGATGAAAACCACTACCGCTAGTAGGAGCACGGTGACGCCAGGGATGGACAGTGCAGGCGTAATGAGTGCCGAGGGATTGGAGACGGAGTCGTAGGCCAGGGTGAAACTCCCCCCGCCGTTGACCTCCGTGACATCAATGTAAACACGCACACGTCGTGGATCAGCAGAGGTGAAAGTCTGTTCGACCCCACTTCCTATGGGAAGGAAATATGGATCGGAGGTATTGCCATTGATGGTGATCGTGGAGGAGGTGATGATCTCTTGAGGATCGGTCCCGTCATCTTTCGTATGGTATACACTCACATCGATCTTGACATAGGGTGCGTTCTCTTCACCACTGAGCAACGTAGTAGGTTCCGGGTTGACGTAATCGCGCACATAAACCCAATCACTCTTCACATCAGCGTAATAGAAGTTGGTGTATACATCACCCCAGTAGAACCAGAAGGGATCACCGTTGTCCAATGTGTTTGCCCAACTGACAGGGGTTGTCGTGGTTATTACGCTTCCGTTGGCGTCGCTAACCCTGAGGTACCAATCCGTTCCATAACTGATGAGTTCATGAATATAGTAGGTGTCAAGCGCGAGATTGCCCCAAGATCCCCACCCAGTCACCCAATTCGAGCCATCCCAGGAATAATCTTGCCCAACATTGTCCCAGCGTAAGAGCGACGCTAATGTATCCACACGTTGGAAATCGATGATCCGCCGGCGAGGATTCTCTGTTGTGTTGAGTTCCACACCCGGCTGGGAAGGCCACTCTACAATGCCGAGGTTTTTAACCTCAGGGTTGCTCACGCCACCGCCACTCACCACCTTGGTCTTGTGTTGGATGGCAAACTGGTTATCACTCGGCAGCGCGTTCGCTGTGACGATGATCCCTGCATCGGTGGTCTCATTGGTGCCCAGGTCGATAAAGGCTTCCCCACCGATCTCACTGATGGTGGCTGTGCCAGCCGATGAGATGTCGACGTCGTTTGTCAGCGCTCCATCGTCAAAATCATCCCCAAGGATGAAAACATTCGCCCACGATTCTGGGGGGCCTGTGGCTGATGAATTGCCATAGTAGAGATAATAGTTGTTATCTGAACTGGAGGCCGAGATCGAGTCCTCTAACGCAAACCAGATTTTGGTCGAAGCGTCGTTCCATGAAGAAAGCGGATCGAGCACGCGATCGATTTCAGTCCAGCCTGAACCATTCCAATGCAGGACACGCACGTCGTTGCCATTGGACAGGGATTTCAAACTGCTTACCAGGGATGTATGGTTGAAAGTGAAAGAAACGGAGTAGTCCTGCGCCACACCGGCGGCTCCAGTGGAAACCGTGATCTGCTGTCGGTACAGATAATCCGTGTCCCACCACGCGCCGGGTAATTGGTCGAAATACATGTTGAGCGTGTAATTGCCAGCCGAGATGCTGGCGTCGTCATTGCCCGTGGGATAAGTCAGGTCGGTATACCAATAGGCCTCATCTGCGATATCGTCGAAGACCAATGTCGCCGCACCAGAACCCAAGGTGGTATTTATTGATTCTCCGGCAGGAGAGATGCTCGGCGTAACGGAACCCAGTGCGATCCATCCCACTCTACGTTGCGTTGAGTCCGCTTGGGTCCAATTGATCGTGAATCCATCGGCGTTCATGGAAACGAATTCGGCTTGCGCGTTAGAGGCCGGCGTACCAGCTGTGTAGCTGAGGATCGATCGACTGGCCGAGAAGCTCGTATCGGAAGGATAGGGACTGGAAGTGTTCTGAGCACCGATCCAGAATGAAGCTTCCTCACTCGAACTCGTCGCGACACCGGCCACCATCTCGGCGTCTTGTTCGAACCCATCCACCGTCGCTTTATCGCCGCCATCGAAGAGAACCGCTGTGGGTTGGAAAGTCAAGCCGCTAACCGATTGATTACCCGTTGAAGTAGGTTGCGTCAGCATACCGCGATCGATGTTCATCCCCTCGAGCGCTAAATAGATGACCGTCACCTGTTCGTCGGGGAGACCGACCGCTTTGGTGAGCGAGAAACCATCGGCGTCCATTGATACAAGATCAAGCTCGTTCTCCGGCGTATTGGTGTCGTCAGCGAAGACCAACGCCCGGTTACTCATTAACCCACTAGAACCCGAATCCACGTCAGTCACATTGTTGCGCCACCGATGGGCGTCGCTATGGCGGTCCGAGGAGGAGAGCGCGATCCCAAAACCGTGGCCGCCGCGGGTTGTGGTCCCAAAACCGGTTGCCATTTCGATCCCTGCGAGCATCACGGCATCCGGTTGGAAGCCAATGCCTGTCTCCGAATAATTCATGCTGCTGAAAGGCCAGACGAATCCACCGACTTTCACATTCGTGAGGGTGTCCCCGCCAAGCGCCAGATAGGTAACGAGGCGAGAACCGCCAGAAGTTGTCCAATTGAGGGTGAAGCCATCGGCGTCGAAGGAACTCGTGCTTGCCTCAGCGAGCAGATTGCCGTTGTGGTCCACAAGTGTGATGCTGGCCGAGGTGACGATGCGATCTCTCGATTCGTTTGAGTCGCTTCCCCCGGCTGGCTCATCGTCCCATGCTGTCGCGATCGCGGCCTGATTGCTGCCGTCCGTCCAACCTCGACCGAAACGTGCGTAAGCGCCACTCCCTTCGCTGGTGCGGTCCGTGATCCAGAAGAGTACCGCTTTCGGCTCGAAACCTACGCCTGAAACGGACTGGCTACCGGTGCCCGCCAAGGCTGTAAACGTGCCCACTTTGGAATTCAACGGTTGCTCGCCTGCGTTCGCCGCGTGTAGGTAGAAAGCATCCGGGGCTGCCGCAACGATGAGGATTCGAGAGGCGAGGATGACCAACAGGATGAGGCTGATCGTCAGGCTGAAGGCTACCCGGAAGCGAAGACCCAATCGACCCGCAAGGTGCCTGAACCTGCGAGGGAATAGTTGCTTCAGCCTCTGAGGGAAGAGGCGCCTGAATCTCTCAGGGAAGAGGCGCTTGATACGTTCGAGCCACGGATCGAAACTCTCAATCGCGCTTTCGATGTAAGAGCCGAGGCGACCTGAAAAAGCAAGTGAACCGCCCTTTTTCTTTTCCGATGGTTTTGGTCGTAAGCGACGTAACCGCCGCCTCATGCCAAGTCGGCCTAGAACCTCAGTGATGACGCCGGTCTTCTGCGTACGATGCCATCCGCCCTCGTGCGGCTCAAACAGGCCTTTCAACGCGGCGTACGCCTGGTAGGGGACGAGTAGATAAGTAAGGAGGACAAAAGATAACAAGCCGCGCCAGTTCCTGCGCACCCCACGCTCCAGGAACAGGCCGGTGACGTTCATCAAGATCAACGAAAAACCATTGACAAAAACCAACGACCAACCGAGTGACCTGGTCCAGAATGGCAAACGGGCTTTGAGGATGAAATCCGAAATCAGCCATGCTCCTGTGCCAAGCAGGAAGAAGGCCGCCTGTAGGTAGTAAGGCGCAAAATAAACCCACTCAAGTTTTTCTCGCAGGTTGATTTTTGTGGAACGCAACACCTCCATGAAATATTTCTTCACATTGAAGGTGTGTCCCTCGGCCCAGCGCATTCGTTGGCGAGTAAGCTGCTTGAAACTGGCGACACATTCAGCTGGTGCTTGAATGAAGGGCGTATAGAGGACCTTGTATCCTGCTAGATACAGTCTGATCGTGAGCTCCCAGTCCTCAGTGATCGATGTCTTCCATCCGATCTGCTTAAGCACGTCCGCCCGGATCATGAATACCGAGCCCGAGATCATCTTCATCGAGCCGAATAGCTCTTGCCCGGTACGTTCGATCACATAGGAGCCGGAATACTCCGTTCGGATACCTCTGGTGATCCAGTTCTCGGAGGCGTTCAGCATGTGCCACTGGTAACCCTGGACCACCGCCACCTTGTCATCAGCCAGGCTAATGTGGGTGGCATCTTCGCGTATATGGTTCCCGTTGGACCCGTTGAGACCGTAAAAGTACGCCAAGAATTGGTGCAGGATGTCTGGAGGAGGGACGAAGTCGGCATCGAAGACGGCTATGAACTCTGTGCGCGGATCCATTCGATGGACCGCCACTTGGAGCGCCCCACCTTTGAACCCACTTCGATCAATGCGATGTGAGAGTTTAACCCGGGGATGAGATTCCCAACGCTCCTGCAGGATTTGAGTGGTCTCATCTGTTGAGTCATCGGCGACAATGATCTCGTAATTCTCGTAGTCCAGGGAGGTACATGCCGTCAGTAGCCGATCGACGACTTCGGTCTCGTTATACAGTGGTAGATGGATGCAGATGAACGGTTGCAGGTGATTTGGCAATCGACCGTTCCCACCATTGAACGCCTTGACCCCATTTAGACCTCGACCGTTCCTCTCGCCGTTACTCTTACCGTTCCTCTCGCCATTCCGTAACCCGTTCAGCCAACCGTTGAGTCTGCCGTTAAGTGCGCCATTAGCATGACCGTTATTATTAGCATTTCCGCTCGTTGCAAGGAGGATAAGAGCCACACTCAGGTAATATTTCAAGCCATAGAGGAAGAAGAACAACCCAAATGCTAGCGCCGTCCAAACCAATGTCATCTTGACTGAGGAGATCAATGAAGCAAGGTAGAGGATGGCGGTTAGGATACCTATCCCTCGCCACAACCAGGGGTTCTCCCACATCTCCCCAAATACACGTCGGGGTTCCGGTTCAACGAGTGGTCGTAAACTACTAAGCGGATCTTGGATTGCCTTGACCAGTTCATTCAGATCGTCATCTTTGAGGAAGAAACGCTCCGCACCCGCTCGGATGGCATCGTGCTCCCATCGTCCCTCAGCAGCGATGAAAATCACCCGGATTCGTGGTCGACTCGCTTTGATGCGCCTCGTCGCCTCCACCCCTGAGAGCGTAGGCATATTCTGATCCATCAAGACGATGTCCGGATTGCGGTGTTCGGCTAATTCAACCCCGCGCATGCCGTTCTCAGCTTCACCGACAACCTTGATGTTGCCGCTAGCTTCGAGGAAGATTCGAAGCTCACGCCGGAACGACGGATTGTCGTCGACGATTAGAACCCTGACTTGCCCGATGTTGGGACGCGTTTCTGAGGCGTCACTCAATGTTGAATCTCCTGATCAGACAACCCGTTTGTTCTCCTCACACCAATTTCCTTAACCTCTTCACGTATGTGCTGTACCCGAGCATTGTTCTCGATCATCCACTTCTCAAGCACGCTCATCGATTGACACTGTCATGGAGACCATCATATTGGTGAATGAAAACCCTAAACCTTGGTCGGCTCCAAATATGAATCAACGCCACGGTTGTTAAATAACTTCGAAGTGTGCGGCTCGGTTGGTGCACGCTCCAGACCTTCTTCCTTTTAAAAGTTAACAGGTTGCATCCATGCTACTAGGCGGCAACCTGTATTCCCTCTCATCAATTGTGTCTATTCTTGCATTAATTCAATCCAGGAGTCATCCACTAGCAGGACTGTATCGTATAAACAAAAGGACCGATCTTCGATATCGGTCCTTAGTCTTAGAAGAAGCGTATGGTTTGCGACCTTGGTCTTAAGACCTAGGTCTTAGATCAGACATTTACTAAGCCATGTCGAATAGCGTAAATGATCGCTTGAGAGCGCCCTTCTACTTGTAGCTTGCCGAAGATGTTGGTGAGGTGGGTTTTCACGGTCTTCTCTGAGATGACCAATTCCCGAGCGATCTCCTCGTTTCTCAATCCTCGAGCTAAGGCTTGAAGAACCTCTGTTTCCCTAGGTGTTAACTGACCATGGGCAGACCGATGTTCCTCATGACGGTGTGCAAATTCATCCAATAATCGACGCAACAAAGAGGGCGTGATGAGAGACTCGCCCTTGACTAACCGACGGATGGCATCAAGCAACTCCTCATGAGAAGCGTCTTTTAGCAGAAAGCCGTGAGCACCGGCCTCCACGGCATTGATTAAGATCTCTTCATCCCCAAATCCGGTCAGGATAAGAATGGCCGTTTCCGGATTTTGTTCCCGTATCTTTCGGGTTGCTTCAACACCATCCATCCCTTCCATACGCACATCGAGGACAACGAGATCTGGATGCTGCTCATCCGTCAGCTTAGCGGCTTCCTCACCATCAACCGCCTCACCAACGACCGTGACATCTGGCTCCATCTCCAACATGACGCGTAATGCCTGACGCACAACTGCATGATCTTCGGCGATCACGATCCGAATGGGAGCGTATTCTGTTTCGCTCATTGGAGGTTAAAGGTCTATCCCTGACTATTGCGTAACGTTGTTAAAATCCCCCGTAAATTCCGAAGGGTTTTTCTGATTTGCTTTTTGATCCTATCGAGTTCAGTTTGAGCCGCCTCGGGATCCTTCTTTAGGATACGCTGGTACGTCTCTAACTGTAGGAGCAACGCTGAAATCTCCTGTATGACCCCGTCGTGTAGTTCATTGGCCAATCGTTCCGGGTCTAGAGATGACATGAGCTTTCCTTGAAACGCGAAGCATCATCATAGATTAGATGATACTTTCTGTCAACCATCGCCAAACCTAAGCAAATCACGCTGCATTTTCTCATTCGAGGCTGCTCAAACCCTCCAGGGTTAGGCTCACTTTCTTGTAGATTCGATCGGAGAATATACATCCCACCTCATTGTTATCAGCGGCAAAAAGCACTGAATAGAAAAAAGGGCCTGCAGCCTATTTGATACACCTAACATAACTTAGGCACCGCAAACATGTACCTAAAGCTACTCTACAATGGTATCAACAATCATACCTATCCATAGCGGGACATATGTACTATGTTTTGAGCAGAAGAATTTACATTTTAGGGACATGTTCCTTGAGTCTAGCTTGGCAAGATCGCGCACGCTACAAGCCATCTGATTGGTTTCGCAGCTAGGCTAATTTAAGTAATTAAAAAAAAGGAAACATCGCCACCAGGCTATGGCGATGGTATTTGGTCTTTCGAAGGTGCCCCCACGGGGGTTCGAACCCCGGTTTCAGCCTTGAGAGGGCCGCGTCCTGGTCCACTAGACGATGGGGGCAGCGGCGAACATTCTACCATCCACGAGGTTCATCGTCAACGTTACGGTTATGGTGGACCACTTGATGGCGTGTCGTGGGAAGAGCACCGGGGCTGATCCGTATTCCATATATCGTGATTTTGGGATGCAGAAGTTTCCCCAATGCATGAATCGATATCGTTTGGTCCCTGAGCATTTTGGCGTGCGCAAGCTCTGCTTGCGCTCCTAAGGCGAACTCAGGACGAGGCAAAAGCAGAGTTTGTAGAAGCCAGACCTCTTGAACTCATAAGGTTTACTTCCACCCATGCCAGGTCTTTTGGATGCTTAGCATTTTGGAGTGCGCAAGCTCTGCTTGCGCCCCTAAGGCGAACTCAGGACGAGGCAAAAGCTCTGCTTTTAGATTCCAAAAACATTGGAATACATCCGTACTTGGTAAGCTCTGTGCTTTATCTGTCATTCTGAGCGCTCCTTTGACAAGCTCAGGACAGGATCCGGAGCGAAACAATCTTCTCAACCAAAAGATTGCTTCGTCGCACTGGAGTGCTCCTCGAAATGACAGATTGAGGGTAGACTCGCTCGGAATGACGCAACAGAGGGGCGCATCACTCTAGCTTCCCGCGAACTTGAAACTCGCGGGAAGCTACCAAAGGAGAAATTTGGCTTCGGTTCTCTACAGAGATACTGACATCGACGACATGCTATAATAAATCCAACCAGGTTCGTCCAAATTCCCAAGTTAGGTAAAGAAGTCAAATGACCCCCGAAGAAGTTCAGCGAAGGCTGGATCGCATCCTACCCACGGTTCAGAAACCCGGTCGCTATACCGGCGGTGAGGTTAACCAGGTGGTCAAGGATTGGTCGAAAACACCCACCCGTGTCGCACTCGCTTTCCCAGATATCTATGATTTGGGGATGTCCAACCTCGGGTTGGCTATCTTATACGACATTATCAATCAACAATCCGATGTTTTAGCCGAACGCGTCTACGCACCATGGATGGACATGGAGGACGCGCTGCGCCGAGAGGGCGCTCCGCTTTTCTCCCTCGAAACAAAACATCCGTTGAGAGACTTCGATCTCCTCGGCTTTTCACTGCCTTATGAGGTTCTATATACCAATGTGTTGACCATGCTTGACCTTGCCGGGATTCCGCTCATGACCTCAAAACGTGGCAAAGAGGAACCACTGGTCATCGCCGGCGGGCATGCAACGTACAATCCCGAACCGATGGCGGAAATCTTCGACGCGTTCGTTATCGGTGAAGGTGAAGACGTCATCTTAGAAATCATACAGTGTGTACAAGCGTGGAAGAGGTGTGGGGGAAGCCGGCTAGATTTACACAAATCACTGGCTGAGATCTGGGGAGTCTATGTACCCTCACTCTACCAAGCACATTATCATCAGGATGGTCGATTATCTCGCATCGATCGATTGGCAGACGAAGCGCAGATACCGCTCATCAAACGCATCGTTCCGAAACTACCGCCTCCACCCCGCCATCTCATCGTACCCTTCATCGACATCACGCATAACCGCTTCCCGATTGAGATCATGCGAGGCTGTACCCGAGGCTGCCGATTTTGCCAGGCTGGGATGATCACCAGACCTGTTCGCGAGCGACCCATCGAAGAGATCGTTGAAGCGATCGAAGATGGGATAGCCAATACTGGTTTCGAAGAGGTAGGGTTGCTCTCACTCTCTTCATCCGATTTCAGCTCGATCCTCGATCTCGTGCGTGAAGTAAGCGGACGCTTCAATGACCAACACTTGAATATTTCCCTTCCCTCCTTACGGATCGAGTCATTCTCCATCGATCTTATGGATCTACTCCAAGGTAAGTCACAACGCGGTGGCTTCACTCTGGCTCCAGAAGCCGGCAGCGAACGCTTACGTGATCTGATAAACAAACCGGTTTCAACTGAACAACTTCTAAATACAGCTCAAGAGATATTCACACGCGGATGGCACACAATCAAGCTCTACTTCATGATCGGTCATCCCACGGAGACCCTCGAGGACGTCCAGGCTATCGCTGATCTATGCAAGACCGTGCTTGCGAAGGGACGTTCAATCATCGGCAAGCGCGCTCGTTTACACGTCGGCATTAGCACCTTCGTCCCTAAACCACATACCCCTTTTCAATGGACAGCATGCGACACGGTTGAACAAATCGAAGGAAAACAGGGAGTTCTGAAGCGTCAATTGCGGATCCCAGGAATGAAGCTCAATTGGAACGACCCACAGGAAACCATGCTCGAAGCTTGGCTATCTCGAGGGGATCGACGGCTAGGACAAGTCATTCTGGAAGCATGGAAGCGGGGTGCGAAGTTTGACGCCTGGCAGGAACACTTTGACCACCAGGCATGGATGGACGCTTTTGAATTCGTTGGATTAGATCCACACTTCTACACCCATCGTGAGCGATCGATCAACGAAACATTACCCTGGGATCACATCAATGCTGCAGTAAAGAAGCAATTCCTCGTCGAGGATTACATTTGGAGTACTGAAGGTCGCACACGGGTCGATTGCCGGGATCACTGCTTCGCCTGTGGTATTCTGCCTATCTTCACCGAGTTTCGCCGTCAATATCCAGGCAAAACATGGGAATGCCCAGAGACTCACTCACCAAACCAGAAGAAGGCGGAGGCAATCCCTCACATTCAGGGTTGATCGATGGCTCAAAAGAAACACCACCGCTACCGCATTCAATTCGCCAAGAGGGGGACGATCCGGTTTACAAGCCATCTTGACCTGCACCGCACATGGGAGCGAACACTGCGTCGCGCCAAGGTCCCTCTTGCCTATTCTCAGGGATTTAACCCCCGACCAAAGATGAATCAAAGCCCCGCCCTACCCCTAGGTTGCACCAGCGAGTGCGAGGCGGTGGATATCTGGCTCGAAGAAGAGCGAACTCTTGACAGTATTCAGCATGATGTTGAGCAAGTCGTTCCCGAAGGACTTCAAATTCTGTCTGTCCTAGAAGTAAATCCCCGAGCACCCAGCCTGCAATCTCAAACCGTCGCGATCGAATACGCTGTGATCCTCGATCCACCCCCACCACGTGATGAGCTTCAGAGGTCCGTCCACGCCGTCGTAGAGGCAAAAAAGCTCCCACGCCACTGGAGGGGAAAGGATTATGATCTACGTCCACTGATAGAGTCACTTGAAATTGCCCGTCAGGGTATGGGAAGACCGATACTAAGGATGATTCTCTCCGCTCGTGAAGGAGCGACCGGCCGGCCTGAGGAAGTCATCGCCTCCTTAGGGTTGGATCCAACCTACGCACGTATCCACCGCACAAGATTGATCCTCGATTCTGAATAAATTTGGATTTGTACTAACGAGCTTGCACGAAAGGCCCGGTTGAAATGAGCTTCCATAAAGCTTCCCGCGAGCATTAAGCTCGCGGGAAGCTAAAGGATTCTTCGCGCCTGTCACCTGCCTGAGCTTGTCGTGCCTATTCCAAGCTCACCGAAGAGAGCTTACCGAAGGTTTTTTTAAAGCCCGTCGAAGGGAGCATATCCGTAGGGGCAATTCATGGCGTCTCGCACCCTGGCCAGCTGAAAGTGTCGAGTGTTTTTCTCGGCGTCTCGCGGCACGAACGGTGAATTGCCCCTACATCAGTAATAACGCTCAGAATGACACCTTCTAATGTATGTTGTAGGGACGACTGGCCAGTCGCCCCTATGTCCACTCTGTATTTTCCATCTTCCTTCCGCTGGGATTAACATATGAATTCCAAATAATGTAGGAGATTTTCGCTCCTGTGGGCGCTCAGATTGACATATATTATTCTGTCATTCCGAGTGAGCTGGCGAGCGAGGGGGCCCTAAGATGACGCTGCTGACTCCGCTGCTTCACTAGGTTATAACAGTGAATATTAATTTGAAGTGATATAAAGAATCCGAGCCCTGATGAAGGGCTCGTCTGAATTAAATATTCACCAAAGCTTCCCGCGAACTTAAAGCTCGCGGGAAACTTTGCAATTCACAACATCAATTCAACTTGAACATCTGCATCAGCTTCATCGCCAGGTTGAGATCGCCTTTGTACTTGACCTGCTGGTTGGCCAGCGCGGTCATGGGATTTAATTTTCCCGTGACGACGTCGATGTATGCTTGGGCTTCAGCAGTTATGGTTAGTTTCGGATCATTTGCGACGCCTTGCTCAGCCGTGCATGTCCCTTCACGGACGGTGACGACCCAATCCCCGCCCTCACCTAAATGGAACTGGATCTGAGCATCAACGCCCTCGGCCTTCTCTGGAAGAAAGGCTCCTGGCATACGCTCCATCAATGTCTCAACAGTTAAGGGTGACATTTTTTCTCCTCTCCTTGGTTTTTAATCCCTCCTGCACCCCGTGTCTCCAAAGAATTAGGAGTCGCAGGTTATTGAAGCAAGTCTCTCACTTGTTGTTAATTCTACCGCTTGACTCAAGGATGCATGTTCAGGGATTAAACATCAATTTATCAGATTCTCGAAAATCCCTGCCGCACCCATGCCTCCGCCTATACACATGGTAACCATAACATATTTCGATTTACGGCGTTTCGCCTCGTACATTATTTGGACTGTTAACTTGGCACCTGTACAACCCAATGGGTGTCCTAGAGCAATGGCTCCCCCATTGACATTCAGTATCTCTGTGCTCAGATCAAGGGTCCTAATTACTGCCAGACTTTGTGAGGCGAAGGCTTCATTCAACTCAATCAGATCGAGGTCATCTAATTTAAAACTATATCGATCCAATACCTTCGGAACTGCTTCCACTGGACCGATGCCCATGATCTCGGGTGGAACGCCAGCCACGGCGTAACCCGCGAAGCGCATCCACGGCGTGAGCCCTAACTCGGTCGCCTTTTCGCCGCTCATGATGACAACTGCTGCTGCGCCGTCTGACAATGGCGATGAGTTGCCTGCTGTTACCTGGCCATCCGGCGTGAATGCGGGTCGAAGCTTCGCCAACGCTTCTGGTGTGGTATCGCGGCGTATCAACTCATCTTTATCAAAGGTTATTGTGTTCTCACCCTCAAGGGTCACTGTCCTGACTTCGAGCGGCACGATTTCCTCATCGAAAAGACCTGCATCTTGCGCTTTGGCTGCTTTCATATGGCTGTGGTAAGCGAACTCATCCATGTCCTCGCGGCTGATGTTGTACTTAACGACAACATTCTCGGCCGTCTGGCCCATCGAGGTGTATATCTCCGGCAGATCACGGACCATACCGGGGTTTGGACTAAAGTGGAAACCCACCATGGGAACCATGCTCATCGTCTCTACACCACCGGCAATAATGATATCCGCTCCCCCAGCGATGATCCGCTCGCAGGACTGAGCGATGGTCTGCAAACCCGAAGAGCAGAAACGGTTCACCGTCATCCCTGGAACAGAACTCGGGAAACCAGCGTGTAAAGCCACGACACGCCCGACATTCATGCCCTGACTACCTTCAGGTCCCGAACAGCCAATGACAACATCCTCTACCATGGCTTTATCCAGGTTACCGGCTCGTTCCCAAGCTGCTTTGACCGCTTCAGCAGCCATATCCTCTGCCCGGTAATTCTTTAGTGTTCCCCTTCCTGCTCGCCCTACCGCTGTTCGGGCTCCAGCAACAAGTACAGCTTCTCTCGCCATAACGATTTCTCCTTGGTTAAGGGATCAGGGAATAGGGATCTGGGATTAGGATCCATAGATTGGTTTATCCAGGGGATTTAGATCTTATTGGCCTGATCCCTAATCCCCAATCCCTGATCCCTTCCTTCCTAATTCCTCAGTGGTCTATTGTGCTCCAGCATAAAGGCCATTCGTTCCTGGGTCTTCTCTTCCTTGCAGAGATCGACAAATGCCTCACGTTCTAGATCCAGGAAATATTCCTCTGGTACCCAGGTCGGTTCGGTGATGTCCCCACCGCATAACACCCAAGCAAGTTTATTGGATACCACGGCATCGTGTTCAGAAGCCCAACCGGCTTGTCGCAAACCCCACACGGCCGTTCGCAGCGCGGCCAAGACATCCCGCCCTGCGGCATAAATCATCTCTTGCTGAGGTGGTTTGTAACCCTCCTGGACCATCGCCAACGCGCTACGCTTGGCCTCCGCCAGCAGATGATCCTGATTCATAATGATCCGATCGCCTAGCTGGAAGAAGCCATATTCAAAAGCTTCATATGCGCCGGTGGCGACCTTGGCCATGGCGATGGTCTCAAAGACTTTCATTAGCACAGAGATAGGATCGGCGTTATTGATACGCATCACCGGGTTGACTACGCGGCGGAGCATCTCTTTGTTGCCGGTCCCGCCCGGGATGACACCGATGCCTACTTCGACCAAGCCAATGAAGGTTTCAACAGCGGTCACGCACTTGCTACAAGACATCGTGATCTCGGCTCCCCCGGCGAGCGTCATGCCAAAGGGTGCTGCTACGATCGGCTTGGGGAAATATCTCATACGTAAAAGCGTGTTCTGCATTTCACGTACCCCTTGATCGATCTGATCGAATAAACCCTGTTGGGCTGCCATCCACATCACGAAGATGTTAGCGCCGGCGCTGAAATGTGTTCCCTCGTTGCCGATCACGAGAGCATCGAACATGCCTTCTTCGGTTACATCGAGCGCGTGGGCGATTATGTCAAAGATGTCTTGATCAAGGGCATTGGCTTTGCTGTGGAACTCGATTAAACCGACACGATCACCCATATCAATTAAACTGGCGGAGGCATTTCGTTTGAGAATCACGTCCTCTTTTGCTTTGATGGTGGCGATGGGTAGAATGCGGGGATCAGGTTCGAAAAGCTGGTAGCCTTTCTTCTCCAGATCGTAATAACCTACCACATTGCCATTTTTGTATTGATAGAAGGCAGGACATCCAGCTTCGAGCATCTCCTTCACCCAAGCCCCGACCGTGATACCCTCGCTTTCTAATCGCTGTAAGGTACTCTCGACGCCGAGTGCGTCCCAGATTTCAAAGGGACCCATCTGGTGGACAAAGCCCCATTTAACCGCTCGGTCGAGGCTCACAATATCATCCGCGATCTCGGGGATGCGTCGAGATGCGTAGCCAAAAGCGTACGCCATCGTCGCCCAAATATATTTGGCCAACTTTTTCGTTTCCTCGGATGCCTGCTCATCATCTACTTGCGAGACAATCCACTTGTAACGCTCACCCAGATCCTCAACGTCCCTGCCTTTGCTGAATATTTCAAATCGTGGCTTCTTCGGGGGTTCATGTTCAAGAGTTTGTAAGTTTAATGGCCAGAACTCTCGTTTGCCCTCTTCGTTGGTTACAGGCTTGGAGAAGCCAACTTTCGTTTTGTTTCCGAACCACTTACGCTCAACCATGGTCGTGAATATCTTGGCGGCTCCCTCATGCCTGAGGATTTCACGCGATTCATCATGTGGTATCAACTCATAGAGGTTGCTGCTCACATGAGCTCCGACGTCGATCCCAACCAGGTCAAGAAGGCGAAAAGTCCCCGTCTTCGGACGACCGAGCAATACTCCGGTGATGCCATCCACCTCTTCGATGGTGTAACCATGATCCAAAGCGTATGAGATGCTGTAGCTGTTGGTGAGGCTGAAAAAGCGGTTGGCGATAAAGTTAGGTGTATCCTTGCAGATCACCACACCTTTCCCTAATGTTTCCTCGCCAAAGCGGATCATGAAATCCATCACCTCGGGCAAGGTCTTCTCATGCGGGATGATCTCCAACAGCTTCAACCAGCGCGGTGGATTGAAGAAGTGAGTCCCCAGAAAGTGCTGTTGGAAGGATTCACTTCGACCCTCAGCGATGGCGTTGACTGGAAGACCTGAGGTGTTGGTCGAGACAATGCAATCCTCCCGCCGCACCTTATCGATGCGTTCGAAGAGTCCCTGTTTAATTTCTAAGTTTTCAACGATAACCTCGACGATCCAGTTCACCTCAGCCAGCTTATCGAAGTCGTCCTCGAGGTTTCCCAACGTGATGAAGTGTTTAGAAGCTTCACTCATCACCGATGGTGGGCGGCTCCTGGTTACGGCTTTCCAGCCACTCTGGACGATACGGTTGCGGACTTGTTTATCCTCCAAAGTAAGACCGGCCTCTTCCTCATCTGGTGTCAGCTTTGAAGGGACAATATCCAATAGTAGTGTGGGGATGCCTAATCCCGCTAGAAGTGCCGCGATGCCACCCCCCATCGTCCCAGAACCAATGACAGCTGCTCGCTTGATTTGATATCCCATAGGGTCTTCTCCTCTCTATAGGTTAGCCTAAAAGTTGATTACGCGTTTCTTCACGCTAAATCTATTAACGGATACGGAAGGGTTCCGTTTGACCAAAATCCGAATAATCAGCTCAATTCGTGTCTGGAGTAATCCAGAATACGTCGGGCAACGATGAGTCGATTGATCTGACCAGTCCCCTCGTAAAGGTCATTGATTTTCGCGTCGCGGAACCACTTCTCTAACAGGTAATCACGTGTGTATCCAAGGGGTCCCATTAATTCGACGGCTCGTTGGGTGATCTCGACCACCACGTCTCCCGCAAGAAACTTACACATCGAAGCTTCGATGGTGTTGTATTTCCGCTCATCAGCCAACCACATCGCTTTAATCGTCAACAACCAGGTCGCCCGCAATCTGGCTTCCATGTCGATGATCTCACGCTCGATATTTGTCAATCGGGAGCGAGGTAATCCGTAGCGGATCTCGATCCCCTGTTCCTCGAGCATTTGTTTTAATGATTCTAATGCTGCTCTGGCGACCCCAATTGCACTCGCCGCCACAATGGGCCGGGTTGCATCAAAGGTGAGCATAACCCCTTTGACACCCTCGGTTTTCTTCACTTTGACTTCAGGGTCACCCATTAAATTCTCAAAAGGAATACGGCAGTCCTGCAGCAGGATGGAAACCGTGTCGCTCGCTCGAATGCCGAGTTTATGCTCCATCTTCGTGACCGTACACCCAGGTGTCCCTGCTTCGACAACGAATGGTCGGACTCCAGCTCGACCGGCAGATGGATCGATTGTCGCCCATATCACGACAAAACCGTCCGAGTCAACCAACGCCTTGTTGCCGGCTGTGACAAAGATCTTCTCGCCATTAAGGACCCACTCATCACCATCGCGTACAGCTGTTGTTCGAACTTCGGCCGGCATCGCAGAGCCTGCATGCGATTCGGTAAGCGCCATCGCATCAAATGTAGGCTTTTCCCTCTGATGCTTAGACAAGAAACGTTTCTTATGCTCAGGCGAGCCAGCTGCCTGGATCGCGGCTGCACCCAATCCACCTCCCGGCGTGCACAGGTAGATACCTGTATCTCCCCAGGAGAGCATTTCAACCAAAAATGTCAGGTTCTGGAAACCTAACCGGGGACCTTTTCTTTCCTTCTTCTCGTCTTCTTGGGTTGCTAAACCTGATCCCCCCATCTGGGCCATGGCTTGGTGCATGAAATTAATGTAATCCCAGGGGATTTCGTGCTCGTTCTCATCAAAGTAACGAGCCACTGGGCGCATCATGTTCTCGGCAACTGTTTCCATCAAGACCCTCGTCTTGCGGATTGATTCAGGCATCTCAAAGCTGATCATAATCGCGTCTTCCTCCCTTCTTCAGCGTTAAGTTTAAACCATCGCCAGACCGGTGAAGGTGGAAAACCCACGGCCATTGCGCATCCACAATTCCACCGGGTGTTCACGAATGAAACCGTGACCACCAAGGACTTGAACCGCCCTATCCGTGACCATCATGACCATATCTGTCGCACCGGTAAAGGCTAGGAAAGCTTCTTTCGAGACATCCTTCTCCTGGTCAAGCATCCACGCTGCCTCCCAAACAAGCAATCGATTGGCTTCGATCGCTGCTGCCATCTCTGCCAGCATGAAAGCGATGGACTGTCGCTGAGCGATAGGAACCCCCCAAACCTCACGCTCCTTGGCATAGGGAAGTGCATAATCCAAGGCCGCTTTGCTGACCCCAAGTGCGAGAGCGGCGATGGCTACTTGAGCGCTGGCCAAAACAGGACCAAAATCGAACCCCTCCTCACCACCAAGTCTCGATTCCAAGGGAATTTGTAGGTTATTCAATCTCACACGAAAGCAAGGAAGCCCGCCAATCCCCATCAGCTTCTCGCGCTCACCAATCAATAAACCCTCCGCACCTCCTGGAACAATGAATGCCTGTGTCTGACCATCCAACGCAGCGTAGACAAGAATAGACTGAGCCTTGTCAGCGAAGAGCACATACGCCTTCTCACCGTTCAGAACATAGCCATCGCCCTTCTTCTCGGCTGTCGTTTGCATGTCACCAGGATAGAAATCGAAGACGGGTTCGATGAAAGCCGTTGTGTAGGGCTTCCATTCAGCTTCAATTATAGGTGGCAGTAATTCGGTCTTTTGACCCTCCGTCCCCCCAAGAAGGATCGGCATGGCATAGGTAGCCGGAAGCATGACCGCTAAGGCGCCTGCTAAATCCCCCCATCCCATGGTTTCAGCTGCTAATACTCCTGTAACTGCGGATCGCTCACCAAAACCACCATACGCTTCAGGTATACTCGCTTGGAGCACGCCCATTTCCCAACCCTTTTCGATCAAATCCGCTGGCAATTCTCCAGTTTCGTCGGCATCATGAGCGGCTACCCTCAAATCGTTTGTAGCATAACGCTCTATGGCCTCAATGAGCATGCGTTGTTCTTCAGTAGGTTCGAATGAGTACATGAGACACTCCTTTGGAGGGATCCTCCCTCACTGCTTATGGGGTGAGAAGTGAGGGTCGTTCGTTAATCAGATACCCTCAGGTGCTGCAGCCGGTTCAGGGTGTTTATTATTAAAGGCAACTTTCAATCGATCCGCCCCCATCGAACGTATGTATCGAATAGGAGCTGGTGATTCAAAATCCAATCCGTCTATGTTGTCGATGTTGAGGTACCCCCGTTGTGACAGGTATTCCACATGCGCGCCCGTTTCTTCTATGGCCAACAACTCATGATAACCTTCTACTCCCGGAAAGAGCGCTTGAGAGATCTGCGCGATGGTCATAGGCTCGTTCGACAATTCTAAAACCTGCTCCAAGCGATCCAGATGTAGCGCCTCAATCTCCTGAATGCGCCCTTCCAGATCATCGATCGGTCCCTCATGCCCCCCTAGGGTGAGACGAATGCCACCTGCTATTCGACGCACATGTCGTAGGGATTCCAGGTAGTGCCCCAATCCGGTGTATAAACTTAAGCTTTCTGGAGCCTGATGGGGACTCGTTTTTTTCAAGATGTGATCGCCGGAGAAAAGCACATCATTAACTTGGATCACGACATGCCCAGGGCAATGACCGGGCACATGTGTGATGAGAAACGGTCCTACTCGCATTCCCTCCGCATCATAGGTGAAATCGGGAGGCAAGGAAGAATACAATTGCTTATTCAGCATGTAGAGGATCATAATGCCTTCACGTTTTTGACTCTCTACTCCTGCTTCCACCAAAAAGGCTCGTAGACGGTTTTCTACGATCTTCAAGCGCTCTTCGTAATTAGCTAACACAGGCAGATCAAGTTCATGGATACCGATTTCTGCTTGGGTTCGCTCACGGACATAACGAAGTCCACCGAAGTGATCCACATGACCATGTGTGATCAATACGTAATGGATATCCTCCCAATTGGCTCGCTCACCATAGCTTGTACGCAGTTCATCCATACCCGCCTCGAGTTGCGCGTTGCAATCCCCAAAACCAGAGCCAACGTCGATCAAGGCGACGATATCGTCGATGAACACCAGGTGAGCATAACCTGATAGGATAGGGAAAAGCTCCAACGGTATGCGGTAAATGCGTGCACCGGCGTTTGATTGGAAGAATTCAATGCCTGAAGTCATTACTTAGCACGGCCCTCGGTCGTCAGTAAACCATGAAGGAACAAATCACAGAATCGATCTGCTAATTGCTGAGCCGTCAATGGTCCACCAAGTTTGAACCATGTGATCATCCAATTCTGAACCCCTAACAACGCAAAGGTGGCAACCGCTTCATCCACGGGTTGAAAGATGTTCGCCTCCACCCCTTCCTTGATTAAATTTCGCCAGATTTGTTCATAATGATCACGACGCTTGATGTGTTGAGCGCGCGTTTTGGGCTCTAAGCTGCGATATTCGAGTAGTAGGACGGCCGCTAGATCCGCGTCCTGGGTCAACCTTCCCACATATGAATGCATGGCTTGTCGTAGCTTTTGATCTGGAGGGATATCCGTGACGATCACTTCCTCTAGATCGGTGATTAAAAGATCAAGGGCATGATCAAGAATGGCAAGCAGGATGTCTTGCTTGCCTTCAACATGATGATAAAGACTTGCTTTCTGGAGTTGTACAGCGTCGGCGATATCTTGCATCGAGGCCGCGTGGTAGCCCTTTTGGCGAAAGGCCTGTGCCGCTGCTTGAAGGATATCTGAACGCTGCATAAGCGTAGCCTACCGACCGGTCGGTAGTTTTACTATAGCACAGTCAAAGGCTTGAGGTCAAGCGAGAACAAAGGAACCGTGATCGAACATCGAGCGGAAGTCTCAACATACGCAAATATGCGACGTCTCCATTGATGTGAAGCAAAAGACAAGCTTCCCGCGAGCTTATAGCTCGCGGGAAGCTCAAAGACCCTTACCCTCCACCCCTCGATTTCAATCCATAACTTGTTGCGCTAAAATGCATGGGGTAAAATCAAAAAGCAGTATGCCCCTGTAGCTCAGTGGATAGAGCGTTGCCCTCCGGAGGCAAATGCCGGCGTTCGAGTCGCCGCAGGGGCGCTATAAGCCCTGGTCTGAAGCCAGGGCGTTTGATTTCTATAAACCTGCGAAAAAAACGAGAATAGAGGGGAGTAAAAGAGTATAAGTGGGAGTGTGGAATTCCTCCACACTCCCACTTATTTTCTCCGTTCTCTCAAGGCCGATCTTTTTCAGGGGAGTCTTTCATTACGCTTAGAGATTCACCCAGGTTACCTCACGGTTGCTCGGATCTAAAAGCGCCAGTGTACTATACCCATTCAAGCCCATCAATTCACCCGGATTGAGAAGAAGACACCCACCAACGGTCTCCTCATGCGCGGTGTGATCGTGGCCATAGCAAACCAAGTCGAACTCCCTTGAAAGTGCAAGACCGCGCGCAACGTCCGGATAGTGGTTCACAGCCACTCGTAGTCCACCGATTTCAAGCTTGGCAAAGGGACCATGTAAGACCACTTGGGGATAACTCTGGGCAACTTTGGAGATCGTGAATGTGTCACCATCGTTGTTTCCCCATACAACATGCACCGGTGTGTCACCTAATCCCTCCCCTAATCTCTTCACGACGAACGGCGAACAGAGGTCTCCACAATGGATCACCGCATCGGTTGAACGCAAGTATGGCATGGCCTGGTCAATTTTCCACACGTTATCATGTGTGTCACTGATGATAGCGATTTTCATAAGGAACTCCTTTCAACTTAGGAAACGTATCTCTCTTCGCAAGCACGTGGGCGACTGGGCACTATGGCACTTGGGCACCAAGGCGCTTAGGATTTCATGATTAGAGCCTAATTGCCATGGTGCCAAGGTGTCAAAGTGCCCATTACCCATCTTCCGTTTTGTCCTTCGTTGGTTCTACCAACCGACCGTACAAGACGCTCATTTCCTGCATACGCCCTGCTAACTGCGGAGAAAGCTGCGCGGCTCTTACACGCCACTGCCAGTTCCCCTCTGCTCGACTCGGGAAATTCATGCGCGCTTCACTCCCTAACTCGAGAAGATCTTGCATCGGTGCAATTGCCATATCGGCAACCGAAGACCAAATCACCTTGATCATGCCCCAAGCGATATCTTCTGCATTACATCCCAGGTAACGCCGACAGAATTCCTGCGTCTCTTCCGGTGCTGAAGCATACCATCCCCTTGATGTGTCGTTGTCATGCGTCCCCGTATAAGCCACACAATGTCTTTCGAAATTATGGGGCAAATACTCATGAGTAGCGTCACCATCAAACGCAAACTGCATCACCTTCATCCCTGGAAGGTTGAAAACCTCCCGTAGAGCTACCACCTCCGGTGTGATCAACCCTAAATCCTCAGCGATGATGGGCAGATCGCCAAGGGCCTTCTGAGCTACCTCCAGAAAATCCTCTCCAGGACCAGTTCTCCAACGCCCAGTCGTTGCTCCTTCATCTTCAGCTGGGATCTCCCAATATGCCTGAAAACCGCGAAAATGATCCAATCGAACGAGGTCTACCATCGATAAAACACTTTCCAGGCGGGACAACCACCATGTATATCCATCGTCTCGCAATACATCCCATCTATATAGTGGATTCCCCCATCTCTGACCAGTCGGTGAAAAGTAATCAGGAGGCACACCTGCTACTACGGTAGGCATACCGGCATCGTCCAAGAAGAAAAACTCAGGATGAGCCCAAACGTCAGCACTATCATGGGCAACAAAAATCGGTAGGTCCCCAATGATCTTCAGATCTGATTTCGCCGCAAGCTGTCTCACGGTCTGCCACTGACGAGAGAAGAGGAATTGACGAAACCGATGAGCTTCAATTTCGTCCTTAAGCCTCTCCCTTGCCCTAGAGATCGCGTGTGACTTACGAAGAGCCAAAGACGGCTCCCAATCTGTCCAAGAAATGCCTTCATGTTCCCCTTTAATCGCCATGAAAAGCGTAAAATCATCCAACCAGTACGATTGTTGTTGACAATAGACCTGGAACTCCTTCTCTAAAGCTGGAGTTATTCCTGCACGAAAGTGGTCCATCGCGAGATTCAGGAGGCGATCCTTATACGCTATGACCGTTCCAAAATGGATTCGGTCGTCAGAAAATTCGGGTATTGACTCGAGATCATCCTCTCTAAGCAACCCCTCCGCCATCAAACTCTCAGGGCTAATGAGCAATGGGTTGCCAGCGAAGGAGGAGAAACTTTGGTATGGCGAATCCCCATATCCGGTTGGGCCTAATGGAAGGACCTGCCAAATCCGACAACCTGCTTCGGATAACCAATCGATCCAACCCCATGCTGTTGAACCCAAATCACCAATGCCGTACGGTCCAGGCAAGGCCGTAGGATGAAGCAGCACACCACCTTCGCGGTGAAATCGTTTTTCCCCTTTATCCATTACGCTAACTTCTCCTCAAGTGCTCCCCTATATAAATCATGGTAATCCTCTGCAGATCTTTGCCACGAGAAATCCTTCATCATTGCGCGTCGTTGTAATGCCCACCATGCTGCCTGGTCTTCATAAAGGTTTAGCCCCCGCTGAATGGCTTCTCTTAACGCCCATGATTCTACCGGTCCGAAGGTGAAGCCTGTCCCATGACCCTCTGGTTCGTAGTCTTCCACGGTATCCTTCAATCCACCGGTGGATCGAACGACTGGTATGCAGCCATATCGCATCGCGATCATCTGAGTCAACCCGCACGGTTCGTAACGGGACGGGATGACCATTAAATCACCACCACCATAGATCTTGCGCGCAAGTTTTGGGGCAAAGCGTCTCACAAAACGGATTCGATCGGGATATGTTGTGGAAAATTGCCTCGCCTTCTCCTCCAACACTGGATCGCCTGTTCCCAGGATAACAAATTGCCAACGCTCATTCATCATGTCAACCAAGGCGTCCAGCACCAAATCAATACCCTTTTGTTGATCAAGACGAGTGACCATAGCCAATAAAGGGATTCGAGTTTCAGTTTCAAACCCAAGCTCACTTTGAAGCGCCTGCTTGTTTTTCGTACGGGATCCGAAGTCATCATGTGAAAAGGTCGCGGTTAATTCGGTATCTTGGGTTGGATTCCACACCTCCGGGTCGATCCCATTTAGAATTCCGACGAGCCGTTCACGACGGGATTGTAAAAGTTGCTCCATACCGTGGCCGAACTCGGGAGTTTGAATCTCATTTGCGTAGGATGGACTGACGGTACTCAACCAATCTGCTGTTGCTAGTCCTATGGGCAGGGGTAAAGTTCGGGACCAAGATGGTAGATCTTCAAGATCAGTGACATTCACACCATAACCTGTGAAAACCTGTCCAGCGTCGCTGCCCATATATGGTAAATTGTGTACGGTAAATACACTCGCCACCCCACTCCAGAATCCGTCACTATCTCGATGTGCCTTGAGCCAAGCCACCGACGGCGCTGCGTGCCAGTCGTTGGCGTGTACGATCTCGGGTTGCCATCCTATCGCTTCACATGATGCGAGAGCTGCCAGGGAGAAGAAAGTAAATTTGTCAACATCAATCTCAGGGGCATCATAGATATCGTCTGATTGACGAATTGGATCCCCGTCTATCAAAAACACCGGTACATTTCGAATCTGAGTCGCATAAATCTCAGCTCCATGCCCTCCCTGAGAATGCTTGACAGTAGCTTCCCCAATCTGCTCCACTGCGAAGTGGGTTTCCTTGATCGAAGGATAAAAAGGCAGAGCCAATCGAATATCAATCCCTAGCGACAATATTGCCCGGGGAAGCTCCCCAGCAACATCAGCCAAACCTCCAACCTTGACAAGGGGAGTTGCCTCTGAGGCTAGATATAAAACTCTCATGCTTGACTCCGCTGAAAAAATCAACGCGAGAAGAGGACCGTTATATGTGGGGGTGCGGGCTACGCCCACACCCCCACATATACCCATCCCTACACCTCGATGTTATTTTCTTCAATGCACTCATGCTTGAAACCAGCGGAAATCCATTTCGGGGAAGATCTTATCTTTTTCCCATAAATCCGCTGCAAGCTCGGAGCTCGGTCGTTGTTGATCTAGTTCATCTAACAACATGTTGAAACGGTCAACGTGTTGGCGAAAACGCTGGATGGAGTACTCCCGCGCCTGCCCGGTGGTGACCAAGAAAGGCCAATCGGAAGACTGGAGGAGCAGCAACTCGCGCGCAGCTTGGTCAAGGAGATGACGGGTTACACCTTTAGCGGCAAGATGTGCTTCTACTGCCTCTTTCATGCGATTCTCTGCTGCATGGATGATGGGCCACATCCATTGTGTATCGGTATTGTCCCAAACGAAATGCGTGCCACCTGCGCCCCAAGATCCCTCCGGGAGGTTGAGAACCGTTGTTGGTGGATGAATCTGGACATAATCCGACGCCGTCGTGAGCTCAGCAACTTCAGAGGTCGCCAACCGCCTTAAGACTTCCCGTATCCAATCGACTCCTTCAAACCACCAATGACCGAACAACTCCGTGTCGTAGATGGCAGAGATAATTCCAGTTTGACCAGTCTCCTGTTGATATTCACGCAATAGTTCTTCCACCAAGCGAGCATAGTGGTCTGCGTGTTGCTCCACCTTATATGCGGCCCAATCGGGTTGATAAGCGTCTTTATCCGCCAGGTCAACTTTCGGACCCGTCACGCGCCAATATTGCATGCCTGAGATTCCGTCTTTCTTGTGGAACTCCCGGTAATCGAACTCGCCAGGGTAACCCCATTCTGCACTCCATACCTGGAGACCCGTTCGATTATTACGTCCGATCACGGCCACTTGGGGTTGGGTCACATAGTAGGGCTGGTATGTATTCGCAGGTTGGTCAAGTTGCACCTCCGAGAAAGGCACCAGGTAACGCCGAGTTACATTCCCATACGGACCTATGGCTTCCCCTGCTGCAACGCCAACGGGCTTCCCCCCTTCGATCATGTGGGTTTCTGTGAAGAACAGTGTGATACCCTGCTGGGCGAGAAAATATTCAAGACCAGGCCTCTCCCTTCCATCCTCCGAATAATACCCTGGCCGATAGGCACACTCCGGAAGCCATATCGATCTTGGATCGCGACCAAAATGACGACGGTAGCTTTGGACAGCCGTCGTTAGTTGAAGATTGATCGATTCGTCCCGATCTAAGAGGGGCAAGTAGCCATGAGTCGCAGCACAGGTTACGATCTCGATCACGCCTTCGTTCTGCAGATGACGAAAAGCAGGAACCAGATTCCCTTTGTAGCGCTCAATGAAGCTGGTACGTACCCCCAAATACCAGTCGCGATAAAAGGAGGCAAGATAGGCGAAGTGCGCATCACCGATCGACTCAAATCGAGGGATGTCCGCAGTGGCGGATGCAATTCTATCGTCTAGAAAGGTAACAAAATTTCTGCGGACATCCTCATCAGCGAGCTGTTCCAGCAGGATGGGCGTCAATGTAAGCGTCAAGTGGATTGGAAATCCCTCCTCATGTAACCCGTATAGTGCATCTAATAACGGGACATATGTCTCTGAAGCCGCTTCGTGAAGCCACTCCTCTCCATGTGGCCATCGACCGGCTTGCCGAGCATATGGGAGGTGAGAATGTAAAACAAATGTAAAGGCACCAACTTTCGACATTAACGACTCCCTTCCAGAACATATGCCTGATTGTAGCAGAAGCGTCGAGAGCATCAAGGTTCGTGAAGGAGATTCACCCCACCCAAAAAAGAAGATGAAGGGACGAAAAACCTCAAGGACCCCATCTAGGTTGCCAATCAGAGCGGGACCCAAAGGTCAGCCTGATGATTTCTGAGCCATCCAACCTCATGATGTAGATTTCATTGTTCCCATCGCGATAGGAGGTAAATGTGATCCATTGCCCATCAGGCGAAAAGCTGGGAGCCAAATTGTCACCACCATCCGTTAATCGGTGGACAGTTTGATCATGAATATCTGCAACAAAAATATCTCTGTCTCCTCTTGGACCGGCGTAGAATGCTAACATTTGACCATCCGGTGACCAGTCGTTTCGCCCTCCAATTTGAGACACCCCCTGCGTTACCTGCCGCGGTTGGCTGCCATCAGCTTGCATGATGTAAAGTTGTCGTGAGCCGTCACGGTTCGAAGCGAATGCGATCTGTTGGCCATCCGGAGACCATGTGGGATCGATATCATCCCAAGAACCCTCTGTCAAAGGATGAGGGTCACGACCATCACGTTTCATAACCCATATGGATTGATAACCTTCATCGGCGTTGGTGAAGACGATCATCTGCCCGTCTGGCGACACATCAGGAGCGAAGAGACTTCCCAGGCCTTCCGTTAGGCGGATCTGGTTCTCCCCATCTAAATCCATACTATAGATTTCAAATCGACCATCTCTGCGTGATGAGAAAACAATAGAAGCTCCATCAGGGCTGAGTGAAGGATAGAAGTCTGTCGCGGGGTCAAAGGTGAGCCGCTGGCTCTCCCTGCCAAGCGGATCCATACGACATATTTCATCATAACCATCGATGAAGCATGTAAAAACGATCATTTCTTGAGGTTTTTCCGCTTCTTTTAATCCAGTCGGGGTTGGTGTCACGTCTAAATCTGGTGAAGGAGATGGGGTGGTTCCTACGCTTACTGGCGTGAATATCGGAAGTGGGGTTAAGTAAACATCTGAGGATCTGAGCAGGCGGAAGACCTCTGGCCACTGTAAACCGATAACAAACACGGTTACGGCTACACAAATCGTTGTCAATAAACAACATGCCAGCCCAAGTCCGATAAAGATCATGATGGCACGGGATTGCGGATCTTTTGGTTGAATCATCTACGATCGTCGCACCTTATCCCCAGATCCAGTTTAACAGCCAAACGAAGTCTGTTGGTCTCTGATCATCTTTCCGTGACGCAATAGGAGGCTCCGTTACATCGCGGATCGCAAAGGCAGATCACTACACTTCGCATGAGCGTATCACAAATTTGCGAACACTTTCGCTATCTATCAACAGTTCCAAGTGTTGCCCTTCCAGATTCAATGTCTGGTCATATGGGAATCTATCCTCCCTAGCTTTATCGGACAACTGCATCGCGCAGCATGGCGTACTTTTGTGCGCCATGCTTTAAAGCTTGTGAATCCATTGAAAAAAGGTCAGCTGCTCGAGGAGAATCGTTATATGTGGGGGTGTGGGCTGCGCCCACACCCCCACATATGCCCCCCTTCTCCTCGCGGGTTGTTTTCAGTGCGCTCATGAGCCAATGGGCTTGGCATACCTAGGGCTTGGTTTGCCCCTCAAGCTTACTACCCTAATCGCTCTTTGAAGGCCTGCGTCAGAGGGGGAAGGATGTCGAATAGATCGCCTACGATTCCAAACCGAGCTAGTTTAAAGATCGGCGCGTCAGAATCCCGATTAATTGCCACGATGGTCTTTGAGGTCCTCATACCTGCAAGGTGCTGAATTGCACCCGAAATACCACACGCGATATAGAGGTCCGGTGAAACCACCTTCCCGGTCTGACCCACCTGATGTTCATAGGGGACGTAGCCAGCATCGACAGCTGCTCGGCTAGCTCCCATGGCTGCACCAAGTACTTTAGCCAAGTCACTAACCAAAGCGAAGCCTTGCTGAGCCCTCCAAATCTCCTGCTCGCCCTCGTCGGTAATCTCCGTTGGTGGGCTAAGCCGTGGATTGTTCGAGACACCCCGTCCTCCAGAGACGATAATTGCGGCATCTGATAAGCTCACGCCAACCATGGATTCGCTGTAACCTGTCACCTCAGTCACAATCTCGCCAAGGTCCAATTCGATCCGTGTGATATCTCCACTACGTCCAGGATCAGGTTCTGGCTTAACGAAAGCGCGGCTTCGGAGGGTGAAAATTTGTGGGCGCTTTTCAGGACAGATCACTTTTGTTAGGAGTTTACCGGCATAGATTGGTCGCGTAGCTAATACCGATCCATCCTCGATTTCAAAGGCAACCACATCGGGCATCACACCCGTCTCGAGATCCACAGCGACCATTCCTGCTAACTCACGTGTCCTGCTGGTGGTCGGGAGCAAAAGCACCTCGGCTTCCGCTGCCAACTGTGACAGCACACGAGCGAACGGCTCTGGTCGATAATCCTTCAACTCTGGGGCATCCCCCATAAGAACCCCACCAGCCCCAAACTCGATCGCGTTTTGAGCAAACGTTTCAACCTCATGTCCCAAAACAACGGCTACTACCTCGCTTCCAAGCTTCTCAGCTAACGACGTTCCAACGCCAACAGCTTCCCATGATGCTGGCACAACCTGACCGGCGAAGTGATCAATGTAGACAAGGATTTTATTTGCCATCAGATTACCTTCTCTTCCATCAAACGGTCCACCAAATGAGCAGCTAGTTCTTCAGGTGTCTCGCCTTCAATCATCTCAACTTCGGTTTCGATTTTCGGTGGTGCGATGATTTCTGGCCATGTCACCGCTGAGTCTGAAATCTCATCCAATCCCAAATCGGCTGCTGTCCAAAGTGGAATCTCGGCACGTGATGCTTTACGGATACCCATAAATGATGGATAACGTGGTTCGTTTATCTCCTTCACCACACTGACCACAGCAGGAAGCGGGCTGCGGACAAGCTGCCTGCACTCATCCAACATTCGCTCGACAGCGATGTTCTTCCCTTCAGGGTCTAATGCGGTGACAGCAGCCACGAGGCTGAGCGCTGGCCATCCAAGTCGTCGGGCTACCTGCGGTCCAGTTACGCCGGTATCACTGTCCACCGAGGCGCGGCCGAATATCACCAAGTCAGCATCCCCGATTTTGTTGATGCTTGCCGCGAGGATTTTGGAAACCACAAGCGAGTCGGCACCTGCGAGAGCCGGATCGCTTATCAATATTGCCTGGTCACACCCCATGGCCAAGGCTTGCTTCAGTGCTTCCTTAGCGTCCTCGGGGCCCAAGCTGATGGCAGTTACTTGTCCGCCATGGGCTTCTTTGATTCGAAGCGCTTCCTCTACTGCAAATTCATCCCACGGATTTAGTATGACTGGTGCGTCCCCCCATGAGACAACACCATCTTCGACGGTTACTGTGGCCGCAGTGTCCGGAGTTTGCTTCACACAGACTACGATGTTCAAGTTATCCTCCTTCCCTCACCCATGATAGAGTATCAATCAAGTATTAAAGTTTACATACCTTATCATTGTCAATACTGAGATTTATCCATCTGCATCGCCTACCGATAAACTTTCGTGATTATAGTCGCTCATTATTACGCACACAACCTCATCCATAATGAGCGAGAATCTCATCCTAAAAGGTCCCAGCCAGAAACTCAATTTGCTTCGGATAGAGTCCGCGGTTGTGAAGCGGATTAGGTCATTCATAGAATGATCTCACATTTCATTTCCTCCCCTACCGTCGAAATGAAGTCAAACGATGTAGAGGAAACAAAGGTCTAACCTCTTCGTGATTCAATTTCATTTACAACGTACTTACCGTATTCTTCACGCAATCCAAATGAGGGGATCGTACTGTTCGTGCGACGGTGATCTAGAGGCTATAATCCAAACTGCTGATGGGAGAGGTATCGAGATTGTTCGATCAAATTACACCCCGCTGGCCTCATCTTCTCTTAGCTTTGGCGATCCTCGTCGCTCTAAGCCCAACACCAATCCCAGAACCCGCTGTTGGGTCACTGCGTTCTGCCAATATCGCGCTAGATGCCGGTCGACTAGATGAAGCCTTAAATCTCATTGATCACGTAATGGCATTCGATCATGCCCTTGAAGGGTTCTACCTCCGAGCAGCGGAGATCGCTCTCACAGCAGATGATCCTCTTCGAGCCCTGAACTACTTGAACCTTTCGTCTCCGCTCGCTTCAGTTCAGGGATGCTTGCGAAGCCGTGCCTTATTGGCGATTGGCAACCTAGATCAGGCTGCAACAACTTGGAGAAAAACAGGAGAGACCTGCCCGAATGCTATTCCTTTTCTTGATACGTTGGCCCAAGCCTATCTGCAGGAAGATGATCCGATAAGCGCTCGAGCTATCTTCGAGGAACTTCTTTCTTTGGAACCCCTCCACGAAGACGCCCTCTATTCTTTTGCGCTGATCACGTCATCAAGCAATCCTGAAGAGGCCCTGTCATATTTGCTTCGGATTGATGCTCTATCCCCCGGTGCTAAACCACTCTCCAACGCCCTAATCCAGACGATAGAAAGCGCATTAGCACTTGGTGATCCCTCTTACACTCTAGCACAGGTTGGCCAAACTTTCGCCAGGCACGGCGAATGGCAGATTGCGACTTGGGCTTTTCAAAATGCCCTAACTCTGAATCCAGAATACATCGAGGCCCGTGCGTACCTCGGCTTAGCACTCGATCGTTCTGGCCGAGACGGCCTTCAATACTTAATGAAAGCCGTTGAAGCTGCCAACTCTGCAGCATTGCCTCGGATCTTCCTCGCGATGCATTGGCAAGAGCTTGGGCAGCCTGAGATCGCATTGCAGCAACTAGAAATCGCATCCCAGCTCGAACCGACCAACCCGGCTGTAAACGCTGAGCTTGGATCAGTTTATTCCGCTCTGGGAGATACTCGATCTGCTATCGCTGCCTATCGTCAAGCGACCGATCTTGCGCCGAAAGACTCTCGCTTCTGGATTTTGCTTGCACAATATTCATTAACGAATGAAATTGAAGTTCCTACCCTCGGTCTGCCAGCTGCACGCAATGCTGTCGTATTAAATCCGAATGATCCCACCAGCCTCGATGCCTTAGGATATGCTCACTTCTTGTTAGGGAACTTCCGCCTGAGCGAACGCCTACTATGGCACGCGATTAACCTTGAACCTCAACGAGCTGACATCCAATACCACATGGGTTTGTTACGCTACGCTCAGGGAGAAGATCAAAAAGCTCGCGCAGCGTTTTCGATAGCTATCCTACTTGACCCGGGTGGACCCATCGGCCAACTCGCTGACCGGATCTTGATAAACTTGCGACCATAGTTCCGTGTTTTCATGAGGACCGTTAGCTACGGTCAGTTGATGAGAGTATTCGAGATCAACCCGAAGAATACCAGCGACCTCGTTCTATGCTAGAATGCCGACATGATTAAAGGAAACCTGCCAACTCGTTTCCGGATCTATATTTCCCTGATGCTGCTAGCTTCGGTGATGTTGACTTTCTGCCATGCATGTAACTTACTGGAACCGCCCGTTGAATCTGGATCAGTCTTGTTCCAAGACGATTTCTCGCGTTCCGCGAGTGGTTGGGATCGATATTCAAACGATTCCTACCTGACGGATTATGAGGAGGGCGGATACCGAATAGCGATCTTCACAACGGAGACGAACGTCTGGTCTCGTCCACACCTCGACTTTGGGGATACCCTTATCCAAGTTTTGGCCACCAAACTTGAAGGTCCTGACGACAATGTATTTGGAGTGCTGTGTCGTTACCAAGACGCCCGCAATTTCTACTTCTTTCTCATATCCAGCGATGGATACCACGGGATCGGTATATATCAAGATGGGGAGGAAATCCTGCTGAGCAATGAAGCGATGTTGCCATCTGAGGCGATCAATCAAGGGGAAGCCAGAAACCACATCCGAGCAGATTGTGTGGGCGAAGAATTATCCCTCTACATTAACGGAGCACTCGTTGCCCAAGCCACAGCCACAGATTGGGCCCACGGAGATGTCGGTCTTATTGCTGGAACATACGACAAAGCTGGCACAGATATTCTCTTTGAAAATTTTTCAGTTCTCCTGCCATAAAATGATAGATCATGGTATAGGTAAGCTATGAAGTTCTTTTTTGACTCCATAGGATGCCGGTTGAACCAAAGTGAAATCGAGATCATGGCCTACCAAGTCATGCAGGCTGGTCATGACCCTGTCGCATCACCAGAAGAGTGTGATGTTGCCGTGATTAACACTTGCAGCGTCACGACAGCCGCAGCTTCCGATTCGCGCAGCACAATCCGTGGTGTGTACCGTCGCAATCGAGAGGCTCAAATCGTCCTTACTGGATGCTGGAGTGAACTTGAACATGATGCAGCACTCGCTTTACCAGGCGTGATTCAGGTGGTCACCAACTCCGAAAAAGATACCCTGATCCCGTCAGTGCTTGGACTTCCCGAACTCGAACCTCAATGGGATGTATTGGAAAGACGTTCTGTCCCAGGAATACGGAGACGAACACGTGCTTTTATCAAAGTCCAAGATGGATGTGATAACCACTGTACGTACTGTCTACCAACCATCGCTCGAGGCGCATCCCGCAGCCTTCCGATCGAGGCGGTTATCGCTGAGATCAGAAGCGCGGTTAAGGGTGGCGTGAAAGAGGTCGTGTTAACAGGTTCTCAACTCAGCGCTTATGGACTTGATCAACCAGATGAACATCATTTGACCACCTTAATCCGATCTGTCCTTGACCAGACAAATATCTCACGTATCAGGCTATCCTCTTTGGAGCCTTGGGGATTACCGAAGGATCTCTTCGCTCTACTTCGAGATGCGAGAGTCTGCAGACAGTTGCACATCCCACTTCAATCCGGCTGCGATAAAACCTTACGCCGCATGGGACGTCCAATTTCTTCAGATGCATTTGCGGACCTCGTTTCCGAAGCACGTGAAACCATCCCCGGACTTGCTGTAACTACGGATATTATGGTGGGTTTCCCTGGCGAGACGGTGAAGGAATTTGAACTGAGCCTGGCCTTCATCGAGAAGATGAGGTTTGCTGGAGCTCACGTGTTTATCTATTCACCACGCAGGGGAACAGCTGCTGTCCATCTGGCGAACCATATCCCTACCCAGATTGCACGTGAACGCAGCCTCAGGGTTAGAAAGATTGTGGGTGAATCCGGACACACTTTCCGGATCGGTTTTCTTGGTACTACCATGCCTGTTCTATGGGAGAAAGCCTGTCCATCTGAGAGCAATGGATGGGATCTTACTGGGTTGACTGACAATTACATAAGAGTGCGCGCAGACAGCAGGGATGATTTAGGAAATAAAATATCCTTAGCTCATCTTCGTGAAATAGAGGGTGAAACGGTACGAGGAGAGCTTATCGAAGAGCGGTAAGCCTCACTTGGGTCTTTGTTCGACCCGTGATGGAAGTAGAAGAAGAAAAGGTCAACGAATACCCATCCCCCTGTTGATGCTTAATCTAAAATAATTCTCCTCCAGGTTCTGTGGGTAATTGCTAATATTCAAAAGATAGAGATTACAAACTTCCCGCGAGCTAAAAGTTCACGGGAAGTTTACCGTTGCCAACTCATCTGTAAACCGGATTTAATAATTCTCTTGCAAATCTAATCCTTGATAAAGGTAACTCACCTCTTCTTCATATCCATTGAAGAGTAGAGTCGGTCGTCGACCCGATTCGCGGATACGCTGCTCGGTAGCCTGAGACCAACGTGGATGGGGTACATCCGGATTTACATTTGCATAAAACCCATATTCCTGTGGGGCAACCGCCATCCATGTAGACGTTGGCTCTTCTGCGACCAAGTCAATCTTTACAATCGATTTGATGCTTTTAAACCCATACTTCCACGGGACCACCAGACGAACCGGGGCTCCACTCTGCGGGGGGAGAGGTTTGCCATAAATACCCGTCGCAAGGAGCGTTAGCCCGTTCATCGCCTCATCTAAGCGTAAACCCTCTACATAAGGCCAGGGGTATCGCAGATCATTTTGACCAACCATCTGTTCGGGATCGTAGAGCGTCTCAAATCGGACATACTTCGCATCGCTCAGCGGTTCGACCTCTCCCAACATCGATGCTAGGGGGAAGCCCATCCAAGGGATGACCATTGACCACCCTTCGACACACCGGAGACGGTAGATCCGATCTTCTTGGGAGAACTTCTTTTGTATGTCATCGAGATCGAAGGTCGCAGGTTTATTTACAAGACCGCCAACTTGGACCACCCAAGGTGAGGTTATAAAATCCTTTGCCAAATCCGCAACGGCGTTTTTATTGGTTGTAAACTCGTAGAAGTTATTGTACTGGGTGATATCCTCAAAAACATTCAGGGGATCTCCGAATTCATCCGTCAAAGTTGTTGTTTGTGGAGTGGCTTCAGGACTTGCACCCGTCGCAGGCATAGCAGTCTCATCAGGTAAATCGGATGCCGGTGAAGGGATTTCATTTCCTCTGCATGCTGCGACGATCAACGAACTCAATGCAATTGCACCAGTACCTTTCATAAAGCTCCGTCGCGAGAGATAAACATGTTCAGGTGTAATTTCTGAAGGATGAATCTTCTTCATAGTGCACTCCTTAGATCAGGATAATATACTGTCCTAACACTGTATGTGACAATCGTACATCTTTGATTTCAAGATCTTGCTGGAGAGGATAATATCCACCTAGCCGTTAACGAGAATTCCAATCCCCCAATGTAGCATACCAACGACACATGACCTCATATCTACCGGCAAGCACGGAACTCGATCGTGTCAAGATGTACAGAAAGTTAATACAAAACTTATCACAACCGGATATATTTTATCATCATTGGAATAATCTTCGATCATGTTAGAATGTTCAGATCAATACATGGTTATTCGTGTGCGATAATGAATTCGATAAACGTACATACTCGAGAACGATCGATCATAGGAGATGGGAGAGAGCAACACCGATATATCATTGGATGGCAGAGCTTGGTCGGGTTTTAATCCATTTTGCTACCCTGACCTTCATCTCCCCTGTATAATGGTGCTATGTTAACCAGAGACACATTCCAGGAAGAACTTAAGAATGCCATACGCTCCGGCGACGATGTGCGGAAACGTACGTTACGGATGTTGCTCACATCTATCAAAATCGCCGAAGTTGAACGTCGAGAGCCACTCGACGAAACTGAACTGCTGACTTTGATCCAGAAGGAAGCTAAAACCCGTCGAGAGGCGATCGAAGAGGCCAAACGTGCTGACCGACAAGATTTAATCACCTCGGCTGAGGACGAGCTCACAGTGCTCCAAAATTACCTCCCCCAACCTTTAAAACCGGAGGAACTGGAAGACCTTGCTCATCAAGCGATTGAGGAAGTAGAGGCCTCTGGACCAGAATCTATGGGGAAGGTTATGAAAGTACTAATGCCGCGCGTCCAAGGCAGAACCGATGGCAAGACGGTTAGCACACTCGTGCAACAGCTACTGAGCAACCGCTGATCTGAGCCATGGAAGATCCCTCGGGAGGACGACCCTCCATTGGCGAGCGTATTAAGCTCGCTTGGCAAGCAACCCGATTGGGGCTGATTTTCGCTCTCGGCTTGATTGGGACGGTCCTCGTTCTGTCTATACCACAAGCACAAAACGGGTCAACGTTTATCCTAGAACCTGGTGATGTCGCTCCACAGGATATCCTGGCACCCTACAGGCTGGATTTCCCAAGTGAGGTTCTAACCGAGATAGCACGCGAAGAGGCAGCCGAGGCCGTCACGGACCTTTACGACCCTCCTGATAGCAATGTCGCCAGACAACAACTTGAAAGCTTAAGAGAAGTGCTTAACTACATCGATTCTATTCGGGCTGATCAACTCAGCACGTCCAAAGAACTCATCGAAGATTTAATCAAAAACATAAAGGTCCCCTTGGATACCGAAGTCGCACAAGCAATATTGGAACTGCCTGATCCTCGGTGGGAAGCCATAAAACTCGAATCGACATCCGTGCTAGAACAGGTGATGCGCAATGAAATCAGGGAGGACAGGGTAAACGAGGCGCGGCGATCCGTGCCAACGCTCGTGAGTATCGCTCTACCAGTAGACCAAGTTCAGTTGGTTAGCCATTTGGTAACCGCCTTTGTAGCCCCGAACACTTGGCTCAATCAGTCCGCAACCGAGGAAGCTAAAAATAATGCGCGTCAATCGGTCGAATTGGTTCGCACATCATATGCTGCTGGGGAAACGATCGTCAGGGTAGGATCTCGAATAACACCGCTTGAGATCGAGGCTTTGGAAGCTTATAACCTATTAAAGCCCCCTGAACCCTGGCAAAGAATTGCGATCCAGGTGTTATTGGTCACACTTCTAGCAAGCACGATCGCGCTATACGCCTACCGAATCCACCCAAATGAGATCAAGAAAACCCGTCATGCATTAACCTTAAGCATCATGTTCATCATCGTAGCTTTGAACATGCAACTGATGATCCCTGGAAGAGCGGTCTTACCTTATCTCTTCCCGACAGCAACCCTCCCCATCTTGTTAGCTGTGCTCTTCAGCCCTGGTATGGGCATCATGAGCGCCTTAGTCAGCGGTGCTTTGGCGGGTTTCCTGGCACCAAGGGGATTGGAGCTCGGGTTGTACACCGCTCTTAGCGGTACGATAGCGGCCTTGATCATTGGCCGAGCGGAGCGTCTTAGTTCCTTCTTCTGGGCAGGGATAGGCACTTCGATTTCCGCCGCCATGGTTATCGTCATCTTCCGCTTCCCCGATCCAGCAACGGACCTGCTTGGTAAGGCGACGCTTATGGGTGCTGCGATCATCAACGGCTTACTCTCCGCAAGTCTTGGATTCGGATTGTTACTCCTCACCAGCAACTTTCTCGGTATCACCACAAGCCTACAACTGATCGAATTGTCTCGTCCTGACCATCCGTTGCTACAGTTGCTCCTGCAAAACGCGCCGGGAACATACCAACACAGTTTACAGGTCGCGAATCTCGCAGAACAAGCTGCCCGAGCCATCGACGCCAATCCCTTACTCACACGCGTCGGAGCCTTGTATCACGATGTTGGCAAGGCTCTTCGTCCTCAATTCTTCATCGAAAACCAGGTGCCTGGGCAAAACGTGCACGAGCAGTTAGATCCAACGACAAGCGCCAGCATCATCATTTCCCATGTGGATGACGGCCTCGAGCTCGCCAATAAGTATCACCTACCAGATAGCATCCAAGCCTTCATCAAAGAACACCATGGTAACCAGAAAGTCAGGTACCAATACCACGCTGCCATAGAGGCTGCCGGAGGCGATAAGAATCTCGTCAACACCGATGACTTTACTTATCATGGCTCCACCCCACTCACACGTGAGACTGCTGTCCTCATGTTAGCGGATGGCGTAGAAGCTAAAGTCAGAGCAGACAAACCTCAGAATCGTGAAGAGATCGACAAGCTTGTCCGCTGGGTCATTGCCGATCGCTTATCGAACGGACAACTTGCGCGTACCGAATTGACATTAAAAGATCTCGATTCTATCCGTTCTTCTTTCACCCGCACACTGAGGAATTTCTATCATCCCCGACTGCAATATCCTGAACCCGGGGAAGAGGACACCTCCCCAATCCAAGATCCTCAAGGCAGCACGGCTAGCTCACCCAACAGTTCATGACCTACAAAACGCATTTACATTGTGATGCAGGATATGCTAAAGACTTCTCTGGCCTGGCCACTCTTGCTGTCGGCGTTCTCAGTCATGAGGGGGTCCCACCAGGAGAACTCACCATCGTCCTTACAGACGAAGATACAATCCATAAGCTAAATAAGCAGTATAGAGGACACAATTCATCAACGGATGTCCTCTCCTTTGCAGACGGAAGTCTCGATCCGGACAGCAAAGGTGTTTATTATGGTGATGTGATCATTGCGGTTCCAATAGCCAAAACCCAGGCCAAAATCGCTGGTCATACTCTAGAAGCCGAGCTTGCACTTCTCACTGTCCACGGAATATTGCATTTATTAGGTTACGATCATACCAACCCAGATGAACGGGACCACATGTGGGCCGTGAAACAGACGATCTTAGCTAAACATGGGTACCAGATCACGTTCCCGGAGGAAATGGTATGACCAAGTCGAAACAATCCCGGTCACGAATTGCTGCTTTTCACCACGCTTTTTCAGGTTGGTGGTATGTCCTTCAAACCCAGAGGAACGCTTGGATTCATGCCTTAGCAACATTGGGTGTCATCGTGCTGGGATATTGGCTAAGTATCGAACGAAGTGATTGGGCAGTTCTACTCTTGGCCATTGGTCTAGTCTGGTTAGCAGAGTTCTTGAACACCGCTCTCGAGGCGGTCGTTGATCTCGCTAGCCCCAAGATGCATCCCCTTGCGCGAGTCGGAAAGGACGTTGGAGCTGCTGGAGTTCTCATCTCAGCCGCCACTGCAGCTGTTATTGGGTTGTTGATTCTCGGCCCACCCTTATTGGATAGACTCGGCCTTTGAGAATCGCTCCCCCAAAGGATTTATTGCAGCGATTCTTGTTCTGTGCCATAATGCCTGAGGTGGGCAAAGCCTTGGCCACTAGGCTAACGCGCTTGCGTGCTTGAGCGTTTAATGTCGGAAATCTCGGTTGTTGGATTGATAGAAAAGTCTTTGCTCGATACGTATATGCGAATGATATGAGGTTGATATTTGATGGAGTCTAGTCCGTCACAAGGCAATTTATATAAGGCCGCCACAACTTCGTTCGATTTCGATAGTCCTGGGGAGATCATTAACGGCTTACTCAATCTTGCGGGTAAGCTCACGGGATCTGATCGTATCGCGCTGTATGAATACAACGAGGGAGAGACCTCCTTTATCCCACGTTTTGCCATTGGAACTCCAATGGGAAACCTTGGGAGGCTTTCATCGTCCACAGATGATCCAATCCTCAGGACCGTCTTAGCGAATCACCGCGCGGTTGGAACCGATAAGAATTACAAAGCACTCTCCCTACCCCTTGCTCCGGGGATTGTGGCTTGTGCACCTTGCATCACTGGTGGACAAACAGTTGGTCTACTCTTTATAGGTAGGGAAGAACAAGTACCCTATAACGATGAGGAACTCGCTACAATTGAAGTCCTGGCAACGCGTATTGCCGAATCCCTTCTACTCGCTCGCGAATCAGCCAGCCAAACGTATACCTTCCATAAATTATCCTTGCTTTACCAAGCCAGCCACGCCATTACAGGTACGCGCGACCGTCAGGAGGCAATCCGTCAAACTGCGGCTCACCTTCTGAAGGCCACATCTGCTGATTTCTGTGAGGTCATGGTCTTTGATGAGTCAAACGGTCACACGAGTCGCTTCAGCCAGCAATTGGACAAATCAATGCAACCTACTGTTATGTCGCAAGAGGGCGACTCGCTTCCCGAATACCCAATCCACAAGAAAGTATTACAAGATTTGTTACCTCACAACTTAAGCCTGGTGCCTCCCAAGGGTTCAGCGAAAGACATCGCGATGTTGGAGAATGAGGGTTTTGCAGCGGTTGCTATCTTCCCGCTTGCAACCCGTAATCAAGCTTTGGGCATTGTGCGTATGTTGTATAACAGACCTGGCAGACAGATCAACGAGCAGGAAATGGAGCTCGCACAAGCGATCATCAATATCGGTGCTGTCGGTTTCCAAGATGCTATCCACCTAGAGACGGCTGAATCGAGAGCAAGCCAACTGCAGGTCTTGGGTGATATCGGTCGTGAGATGACCTCCACGCTCGATTTGGAAGCGGCTCTCGAGAACGCAATGTTGCATACGCAGCGCTTGCTGGATGTTGAAGCTTGCGTTCTCTTCTTACTGGATGAACTGGGCGAGAAATTGGTGCTCAAGGCGAGTGGGGGTAGACACCTTCGTATCCGGGATGTGGCAATCCGCATCGAAGAAGGTATCGCTGGTTGGGTAACCCGTAATCAACGTCCTCTGATTGTGAACGATGTTCGAGCCAATCCTCTATATCAAAGTGCGATCGACGGCCAAACAGGGCTGCTAACGACTTCCGTGTTATGTGTCCCGATGGAGAGGCGTGGCGAAGTTCTTGGTGTAATCGAAGCCATCAACCATCCACGGGGAGCCTTCACAGAAGGCGATCAACAAGTCCTCTCTTCCGTCGCTTCCTGGGCCGCCATCGCTGTTGATAACGCTACTTTGTTCCAGCGCGTTGCTGAAGAACGAAGTCGACTTGAAGCGACACTGGTTGAGACAGTAGACTCTGTTGTGCTCACCGATACATTGGGCCGCATCATCCTCATCAATCAAGCCGCTGGACAAGCTTTCCGAATCAACCCTGACCGTGCTGCTGGTCGCTTGGCATCTGAAGTCTTTGCGGGACATCCCCTCGGTGATATGCTGATGGATCCGGAGATTAGTCTCCCCACCAGCCAAGAGATTTCCACGCCTACTGAGCGAATTCTCTTTTCAACCATCAGCGAGGTCACCGATGTCGGCCGCGTCGCTGTCATGCAAGACATCACAGCCCTGAAACAGATCGACCGTATGAGATCTCAACTGCTGGGCACCGCAGCACACGATTTAAAAAATCCTCTCAACGCGATCCGATTGGGCGCTGATCTACTCTATGATGCTCCACTTAATGATCAACAGCGAAGGGCGTTGAGCATGATGCAGCGAGCCACTGAGAGCATGACAAATCTGATCACCGCTCTCTTGGAGACGATCCGGGTCGAATCCACTGCTAATGTGATTTATGAACCCTGTCAGGTTAATGATCTTATCCGTCGCGCAATTGAAGATTTACGTCCACTCTCGGAAGCTAAAAAGCATAAGATCATTTACCAGCCTCCCGATGAATCCCTCCTCCTTATGGGTGAACCCAACCGATTAAATTCGGTTATGAGCAACCTCTTAAGCAACGCAATCAAGTTCACAAAACCGGAAGGCGAAATCACGATCGCTGTCAAGTGGGATGACGATCAGGCTACCATCAGCGTAGGGGACAACGGCCCAGGTATCCCAGAAGATGAGATATCACGTGTCTTTGAGCACCTTTTCCGCGGTCGGATCAATGTGGAAGACCCCGATAACCCAATTGAGGGAACGGGCCTCGGCTTAGCACTAGCTAAGACCGTCATTGAACAACATGGTGGTCACATATGGGTCGAGAGTGAGGAAGGCAAAGGGAGCACTTTTCTCTTCTCCCTACCCCGTGAGCCTACTCCCAAGACAGGATCGCTTCGCAAAGAAGAATAGATTCACCAGTAACCGTCACGTTTCATAAAGCGAATAGAATCGATGAGTCAAACACCAATTTTCCACTTTGGAACTGTTGGTTCACCGCGCTCGACGCCAAAAAAACCTGGCGGTTCCGTAGGCGCTATATTGCACCTCGCAGATCAAAACCTGACGGCTTTCGAATTAGGTTGGGTCCGATCCGTTCGTGTCTCAGAGGAGACCTGCGTCAAGATTAATCAGACGGCGAAGGAGGCAGGTGTTTATATCAGCGTACACGCCCCTTACTACATTAATCTAAACGCCGATCATGAGGAATGGCCCAGGAGTCGAAAGCGAATAATGGATGCTGCTCGATTTGGTAATCTCGCCGGGGCAACAGACATCGTCTTCCATCCCGGCTCATATTTTGGAGGAACTCCGCAGAAAGCTCTCGAAGTTGCCATCCCCAGGCTTCTTGGTTGTGTTGAAGAACTTAGGTTTTCAGGCATCATGATCACGTTACGTCCGGAAACAATGGGTAAAGGGGCTATGCTGGGTTCACTCGACGACACTCTGATCCTCTCACAGGAGATCGAAGGTGTTGAGCCATGTCTCGATTTTGCACATTTGCACGCCCGCCCAGGTGACGGCTCTACGAATTCGTATACTGAATGGTGCGAAATACTGATCCAATATGGGGAGGCTCTTGGGGTGGATGCCCTACAACGTCTGCACTGTCATCTTTCGGGAATAGAATACGGACCAAAGGGGGAGCGCAACCACCTGATGCTTGCCAAGTCTGATTTCAATCTAGAGGATCTTTTACGTGCTCTCAACGATCTCGATTGCAGTGGTCGCATCCTCTGTGAAAGCCCTGAAGATATGGATGTCGATGCACAATTAATTAAAAACACGTGGGAAAGAATCGCAGGGTAATAAATCATCTTTTGATCAGTGTAGGGGCGGTTCGCGAACCGCCCCTACAGGGTTGAATGAATGTAAAAGCTTCCCACGAGCGTATAGCTCGCGTGAAGCTGACAGTACTCAAATCGTGATGCTCGTTCACCATCCTTAGTTTTATGGACCGACCTGCATGTCAGGCTGCTCGTAATGACGCTCAGCATCACCTGGTCTCTCCGTCGAGGCTCTGGTTACACCTACAAACACTGCCTTCAGTTGTCCATCCTCGAGCTTCACGGCGCCCACGATGGCGAACATCCCTACTTGAAGATCCTCGAAACCTTCAACACTACCATCTCGAGATCGATATCGTGTTAAGTTATCGACGAAGAAAGTCATCACAGAGCCATCTCTCGATTCGATCGTGAAAACGTGATCCCCGAGGGCAGCTATTCTTCCTCTCCCCCATAGACAGTCCGGAGGATCCTTAGGGATCGCGACTGCTACAACGAAGGCAAACCATCCGCCCTCATTCTCCAATGCACCCACGTAGGCGATCATACCTACTTTAAGATCTTCGAGGCCCTTTACTGATCCATCCCTGCTGACGAATCGAGTCCGTTTACCTATCTGAAAGGTCACGGAAGCACCTTCGATAATCTGTAAGGTAAAGGTTCCCTCCTCAGGATCAACGGTCGTGATCTCGCCTCTGAACCGTCGCAGGTTATCGGGATTATCTTCTCTGTATGCAGCGGTCACGATCAAAGCCACAAGACTGCTGTCCTCACGTTCGAATCCGATCACCAAAGCGACCATCCCCTTCTCTAGATCTTCGATACACTGGATCGAACCATCACGGCCTCGAAAATGCGTCCGTTCGGTGGTATGGATTGTCACGACAGCACCGTTTTGTTTCTTTAAGCTAAAGGAAGCAGAAGCTGCGGCGATTCCTGACACCTCGCCAATCACCCGCTCAGGTTGAGGTTCCACCTGCGTCGTGACCACCAAGCGAGCGATCAGTCCCTCTTCACTTCGGAAGCCCATAACAAGTGCTCTCATACCGGCCTCCAGATCCGAAAATTCTTTGACCGAACCAGCGGGGCTGCGGAAATGAGTACCACGATCCACTTCAAATCGGTACTCCTCCCCACTTCTTGCATGGAGACCGAAAGCACTCGCGTGCAGATCTACCCAAATGATCTCCCCTAGAACGCGAATCCGATGTGGTGGCTTCCCTTCCTCAGCGTAGGCAACGCCGACAACGATCAACGAGAGGATTAAGGCCACCACCAATGCATTGCTGACTTTGCCTTTCATGTCTACCTCCGTTGGATGGTTACTCAAAAGGTAAAGGAAGAGAACAATCTAGGTGTATAGAAGATGTAAAAAGACGGTAAATTGGGTTTCTCTAGTCGGATGTATTAAATCGGGGGATTGATATTTCAGAAGAGGGAATTAGGGATCAGGGAAGGCTAGGCACCGGGGTAATTGGGCACCTCGGCCTCTGTGGTTCGAACCATTTATGACAAACAACCAAAGTGCCCTGGTGCCCAAGTGCCTAATAAGCATTTTTAGAAGTTGTATCAATATAGAAATGGAACTCTGTTGAGAGGCTCTATTCGACTGGGAATTCTATTTCCTCCCGACCTAGCAGTTTATCACGGATACGTTCAATAACGATTTCAAGGTGTTGGGGTTTATGTACAAAATCTAAGTCGTCAGTACGTATGCTGAGTACCGGGCACAGATCAAAGCCGGCCATCCACTCCTGGTAATATGAGTCAAGCAATCTCAGATAGCTAGCGTCAATGCTTCTTTCCATATCGCGACCACGATCTTTTATACGCCCCAACAATACCTCTACAGGTGCCCATAGATAAATAAGTAGATCAGGTAGATCCAACGATCCTACAATGAGATCAAACACATGACGATAGGTTTGATAATCGCGTTCCGTGATCGTTCCCAAATTTAAGGCCGCACGCGAGAAAATCTCAGCGTCCTCATAAATCGATCGATCGATGATCGCTGATTGTGGGGCACGAGAGAGGGTCATATGCTGTTCAGCACGGTGGCCGAGGAAGAAGATTTGCAGATGAAAGGCCCATGTCTTCATATCGGCATAGAAATCGGAGAGATAGGGATTATCTACCACGGACTCGTATGCAGTAATCCATCCAAGTCGCCTGCCCAAGCATTCGGTGAGCGATGTCTTACCAGAGCTGATATTGCCAGATACAAGGACGAAATGTTTTGCCATCCCGATTGCCTCCTCTTTGCCTCGTTCGAGTCAGAATTCCTAAAGCTGATGGTGGTCTTCGCTCGAATAAAAACTATGCATAGTGTAATGAGATGGAAATAGAAAAAGAAAGACCCCATAGGGGCCAGATTCAATTCGCTGCGTTTTTATTTCAGAAACGGAATGTTTACGTTCACGATTCCTCAGAACCTAACACTCACTGAAGCCACACGCGTAACACTTACGGCAGCCCTCTTCCCTGACCACCGCTCCAGCACCGCATTCTGGGCAGAGATCACCGATCTTCGCTGGTAGCGGATCCTCGGGTAACGAAATAAACTCGGCCATGCCGATCTCTGGCGTGTCACCTAAGTATGCCGCGAGCGCTTGTGCAAGACCATCCGGAAGAGAAAGCACTCGATTGGGACCAAACCCAAGTGGGCGGCCACCGCCGATGCCTGCGAGCTGGCGGACCACTTCAGCCAGCCGATCTCGAGGCGAAACGGGAGAAGCCACGCGTAGGATGTAAGAGATCATCCTTCCAATCGCTTCCGATACAGCAGCGGTCGCAGAACCTGCTTTAGCCGTGGTGATGAAAACTTCAAACGGTTGATTGGTCCCGTTGTGGTTGACAGTGACGAACGCTTTGCCCAGAGGTGTGCTTACGTGATAGGTGCTACCCTCTAACTTCTGAGGACGAGGTTTTTTCCCTTCCAGCCACATATGCAGTTGATTTGGCGCTCGTGGAACGATCATACCTTCAACCGTCGCTTTGGTCTCAAGAACCACTTTTTTTCTCGAGCCCGTTACATAAACCGTCAGCCCCTTACAACCCAATTCCCAAGCTAACAAATATGTCCGTGCGATATCGTCTTCACTCGCATTCGAGGGGAAATTAATCGTTTTACTCAAGCTGTTATCGACAAAAGCTTGGAGCGAAGCTTGCATACGGACATGCTCTTCAGCACTGATATCCTGCGAGACAACGAAAACGTTTCGAATGTGTTCAGGTACCTCATCTATATCTTGACAAGAACCGGTTCCCATCACCTGATCGATAATCCGATCACGCGTGGCGTCCTCTAAATCCGCGTCCAACATAGCTCGTTCAAAAAGGGGGCTGATGTATGTTAGACGGAGGTTTTTTCCATTGTCGTCAACATTGCGATAATAGGCCAACGCAAAAACCGGCTCACAACCATAACCCTCGCAACCAGCGACTGTTGCTATTGTTCCAGTTGGAGCAATGGTAGTTTGAGCTGCATTCCGGATGCCATTGTTCCGGATGCCATCACGCACTATGCTCCAATCAATTTGAGGTCGACCATAATTCCTTTGATACGCTGTGATGGGCTGGGGGTGATTCCAATCAAGATTGTCCGGATCGTAGATGCTACCCTCGATAGCCGGGAAAGAGCCGCGTTCCTTGGCTAGCTCAACGCTCATCAGGAGACAGTGATATCGTATGAACTCCATCACTTGAGCCGCGAACTCTTGAGCATCATCAGAACCGTATCTGACACCGACATGATACATAAGATCGCCCAGACCCATGATTCCTAGGCCGATGCGCCGGGCTCTTAGAGCAGCTTCCCGGAGTTGAGGTAAGGCAGGAACGTAAGTGTTGACTGTGATCACATTATCAAGAAATCTTGTTGCCCTGGTTACACTATCGCGTAACTTTTCCCAATCCACCGTTTTGTCCGGACCGGCATGTTGCGCCAAATTAATTGAGCCTAAACAGCAGTTCTCATATGGACCTAAAAACTGTTCACCGCATGGATTGGTCGCTTCCAATTCATAGAGGTGGGGCAATGGATTGGTTCGATTCGCAGTATCAAGAAACAGCACACCCGGTTCACCATTGTGATGGGCCTGTTTGACGATCAATTCGAAGATCTCACGTGCGGGTATCGTTTCAATGATCTCTTCTGTATGAGGTGCGACCAAATGATAGGTACGATCATCCTCCACCGCTTGCATAAACTCATCGGTGACGCCAACGGATATGTTGAAGTTGGTGATCGCGTCCTCATCGATCTTACAGGTGATAAAATCGCGGATGTCGGGATGATCGACCCTTAGCACCCCCATGTTTGCGCCCCGCCTCGTGCCCCCTTGCGCAATTTCTCCAAATGCCTTGTCATATACTCGTAAGAATCCGACCGGTCCTGTCGCTTGACCAGCAGAGGTGTGGACGACAGAGCCTTTGTGTCGTAAACGGCTGAATGAGAAGCCATTTCCACCACCCGTTTGCTGGATTAATGCGGCGTCGCGAAGGGTTTGGAATATCCCAGCCGAATCGCGCCCCATGTCATCTGAGATCGGAAGTACAAAGCAGGCTGCCAACTGTCCCAACGGCGTTCCGGCCCCGGTAAATGTTGGTGAGTTGGGCAAGAAGCGCTTTGCTGCAAGCAATTGATATAAATCCCGAGCTACTGAAGGAATGTCTCCCCCCCATTCCTTCTCAGCCGCTGCTACGTGAAAAGCTACCCGCCACAGCATCTCCTCCGCCGTCTCGATCGGTTGACCATCCTCTCCACGGCGGAGGTATCGCTTTCTAAGAATCGTTCGACCGTTGTCACTTAATTCGAACCTCTCCAATCCCTCCGGAAGAGGTGGTCTCACATCGGGAGTCGAATCCTCAATTCCCACCTCAACATCGCGGTTCGTTGTTTCTAACATCCCAATTGTCTCCTAAAGCGAGAAAGTCACCCTCTTGTCAATCCATTTAAAAAATATAAATAAATGCGTTAACGAATGAACTAACCCTCTAGCAAACGATCGATCTCTCCCCTGATCGCTTGCAGGTCATCCAATCCCAGATAAACAATTGCATATCGGATATAAGCAATGTGATCGAGATCTTTTAATCCGGCAATGGCTAAATCACCAATAACCCTCGACGACACCTCAGCCTTGCCCATCGACCGTAATGCCGATTCGATCTCGCCAATGAGTCGGTCGATATCAGCAGCAGAAACCGGTCGCTTAGCGCAGGCGATACGCACACCCCGCGCCAGCTTGTCCCGGTCGAACTCCTCCCGGGTTCCATCCTGTTTGACCACAAGAGGGGAGGAAAGGATCGCTCTTTCATACGTACTAAACCGATGCTCACATCCTGTACAAACCCGTCGCCTTCGAATCCCCCCTTTGGAATCACGATATGTATCGATCACCCTGGTCTGTTCGCTGCGACAATACGGGCAGCGCATCGATCCCACCTCACTCAGCACACGTGTTCGGCGCCAGATATTGGATGTAAAGCTTCCTGAACCCCGATATATACGGGTTGCGGGAGAACATTCTAACACCTGCTCCAGATGGGAGCAAGATTAAGACCCCCTTGTAACCTTAAAAAAATTAGTACCCTGGTCACCTATCGTGAATCTCCTGAAAATAGCCGAGCATCCAGCCAGAGAACGGAATAGGTGGGTGTGTGATTGTTACTCACACCCCCACCTATTCCGTTCTGCGTGTTGACGGTTGTTCTTTCAGTGCAGTCCTGTCATTAAACACGGCAGATCGGCGTCGGGAGGAGGAGACCGACGCCAATCTGCATGCGAAGGTGGTTCACCGAAGCCGCCGGAGAGTTATCAGCTTCTTCGGCTTCCCCCTTGACGTAGTAACGGTTGAGCCCCTATGCTCAAACCGCTACCGCCGTCTCAAAAATGCCGGGATGTCAAGATCATTGACATCGAAGGCGCGTGGTTGGAACTCTTCCGCAACTACCTCTCTTCCCGTTACCGGCTCAGCGACTGCTTCAGTACGACTGCGGGGTCTGCGGTCCAACTTCCGCACACCACTAGAACGCGCGAAACCGGTGGCGATCACGGTGACCCTCAACTCGTCACCCATGTTTGGATCAATCACCGCCCCAAAGATCAAGTTGACCTCCGGATGGGCAGTCTCTTTGATAATCGCGGCTGCCTGATTAACCTCGTAGAGGCTCAAATCAGATCCGCCCGTGACATTAAAGAGGATGCCCCGTGCACCATCGATCGTGATGTCCAATAGATTGCTGGAAATCGCTTGCTCAGCCGCTGCGCGTGCACGATCCTCACCTGATGCTCGCCCAACTGCCATGAGAGCGGCTCCACCCTCTGACATGATGGTGCGCACATCGGCAAAGTCGAGGTTAATCAAACCGGGGACAGTAATCAGCTCACTGATCCCTTGAATGCCTTGACGCAGCACATCATCGGCAAGTTTAAACGCCTCATGCAAGCTAGCGCGTTTGTCAGCGATTTGGAGCAATCGGTCATTAGGGATCACGATCAATGTATCGACGTGCTCTTTAAGCTTCTCAATCCCATCCTCGGCCGTCTTCCTTCTTTTTGCTCCTTCGAAGGTGAACGGTCGTGTTACCACACCGATGGTCAATGAGCCCACTTCTTTCGCGATTTGGGCGAGGATCGGGGCTGCTCCAGTCCCGGTGCCTCCACCTATCCCAGCAGCGATGAAGACCATATCGGTGCCTTTGATCACTTCATACAGTTCCTCAGCGGACTCTTCAGCCGCTTTTTTCCCTATCTCTGGATCACCTCCCGCGCCCAATCCGCGCGTGAGCTTATCTCCGATGCGAACACGGGTGGGGGAGTTAGAGAGTAGGAGAGCCTGAGCATCGGTGTTAACAGCTACGAATTCGATGCCGATCAGACCTTCCTCGATCATCCGGTTGACGGCGTTGCTCCCACCGCCGCCAACACCAACAACCATAATTCGAGCAAATGACTCCATTTGTGGTACGGGTTGCATTGTGTTCCTCCTCGATCTGATATCGTTCATGATCTTGTTTTCTCTTTATAGATAGTCAACGTTTCGTAAAATCTGATAACTATCCGGGCAAAAGCCTTCGAATAAATTCTGCGGCCCTTCCCAAGCTAAACCTGGGCAAGGGAATACCGCCTCTGTAGCCGTCGTACGCCCTCTCCTCTTCCAACAATTGGGCCCAATATATGAGGCCCACACTCGTAGAGAAAGCAGGCGAGTGTAGACGATCCACCAAACCACGTAATTCCTCAGGTTGTGAAGATCGTACAGGTAGTCGGAGCACATCCCCGGCCACCTCTCGAATCCCTGGCAGCAGACTTGTCCCACCCGTAAGCACGATCCCAGCTGGCAAGAGGCCATCGTATCCACTACGCTTAATCTCCTGCCTCACCAAACTGAACAACTCCTCAGCCCGAGGCTCTACGACTTGTGCTAATTCAACGCGCCGGATCTGCACAGTCTGTTCCTCACCAAAAGGTCGAACAGCAAAGGTTTGGTTTGGATCAAGATCAGCAGGTCGTGCGTGGCCGTGACGATGTTTGATCGTCTCAGCCGTCTCATAGGGGAGGTGAAGACCTTGCGCAATGTCGTTGGTCAAGTGTTCCCCCCCAACAGGAATAACCGCGGAGTGCCAAACTGCACCCTCGATGTAGATCGCAATATCCGCCGTGCCTCCGCCGATATCACATACCACTGCCCCCATCTCGCGTTCCGTTTCTGTCAGCACCACGCCGGCGGAAGCAATCGAACTGAGCACCCAACCGTCAACCTCCACGCCGGCTGTGTTGATGCATTTCTCTAAGTTCCGCAGCGCAGTGGAACCGGCGGTGACGATGTGTGCTTCAACCTCTAATCGATATCCATGCATGCCTACTGGAGATTCGATCCCATCTTGACCATCGACAACAAAGCTGCGCGGAATAACGTGAACCATTACGCGGTTGTACGGGAGCACTATCGAACGCGCCGCATCCAACGCTCGACCCACATCGTCATAGCCGATCGTACGACCAGCAACTCCGGCCATCCCTTTGCTGTTCAAGGAGGCAATCTGCCCTCCCGAAAGGCTGATCAAAGCCGAGGTGATTTCATATCCTGAGGTGCGTTCGGCCTTATCTTTGGAAGCTTCCACTGCCTTCGCTACGCCTTCCATGCTAACCACGCCACCTTTTCTCATACCCTGCGAAGGCACGATCCCTACCCCGATCACACGTAAACGGTGATCCTCCCCCAAATGACCGACCAATGTACAAACCTTGGTGGTTCCTACATCTATTCCGACAAAGATCGGTTCATCAGACCCGAGAATAACTGTCACCTACCACTCCAATCGGTAGAACGGACGGTCTTGATTCATGAGGAATATTGCAACCTGATTAATATTGCGGGCAGACAGCCGTTCCACAAGTTGACGATACATCTCGACCTTCACCGTCATGTCCCCTTCAATCCCAAAAAAAACAATCCTCCCGTTGCTGTCCTGGAAGCCAAGTCCATACATAGGGTCATAACTCAAGATCTCGATCTCCGGCAAATTCGCGCTGAGGTCAACGGCCGCACTCACGACCTCAGGCTTAATGACCGGAATCAACGGATCCTCAAATACGTGCAAGACCGGTGCCTGAGCCTGTACTTTAACGATATCTGGCCACGATCCATATTGGATGAAAGCCACGCCGTCTGCACTCATCCACCAAGTTCTACCGGCGTCGTACCATTCGACAACCGGTTCACGTTCGACCAGAGAGATTTCCACCTGATTCGGCCAACGGATATCAACCTCGGCAGATAAAATCTCAGGATATTGCTTCAACTGGTCAACAATTCGCTGCGGATCGATATTGAAAATCAGGTTCCCGTCTACTTGAGCCATAGATCGTGTTTGAGCGCTACTGAGCATCTTATTGCCCAGAACCTTCGCCTGCTCTACGTAGAAATCATTCGAAGTGAGCACACGAACGAAAGCCAAGATCATGCTCGCGAGCAGAACGATCGTTAGCAGGCGAATTCCAATCCGAATACTGGGAATGGCTGGTAAGCGAGCCTCAACGCCTACTCCTGTAGGGAGAACAAAATCAAAACGACGACGAGTACGCTTTCGACGGCGCCGCTTCAACAATGGATCTTTGGACACAGGTTCAATTTCACGGACGAGTTTAGCCCGACGTTTGCGAACTTGGTCTGCCCGTGTTTGAATTCTCCCCAATGTCCGTTCACTCAGGGTCATGCTTCGCCCTCGTACACACGAACTAAGCTCTCCTTCTGTTCCTGACGCATAAATGCCAACTCAATCAAACGATCTAATAAATCCGGGTAAGGGAGACCGCTCGCTTCCCACAACTTCGGATACATACTAATCTTCGTAAAGCCAGGGATGGTGTTGATCTCGTTCATATAGAGAGTCCCGGTCTCCCGATCGAGAAGGAAATCTACCCGTGCCATCCCTGCTCCATCGATGGCCTGAAAAGCTTCAACCGCCATCTCCTGTGCTTCCTGCTCGATCTCCTTGTCAATGGAAGCCGGGATATGCAGTTCAGAAGTATCGTCTTTATATTTCGCTCGATATGAGTAAAACTCATCCCCCGGAACGACCTCACCTGCAATTGAAGCCTCCGGATATTCATTGCCCAGGACACTGACCTCGATCTCTCGCGCCTCAAGCCCTTGTTCAACCAAAATCCGACGATCATATCGGGCGGCTTCTAGCATGCCCTCCATGAGATCAGATCTGTTGCGGCATTTAGAGATCCCCACCGATGAGCCTAAATTGGCTGGCTTGGTGAACAAGGGATAGGACGCAACCGATTCTGCTCTACGGATCACCTCGTCCATCTCGTCTTGCAACTCCGTTGAAAGAATCAAGGTCCAATCAACCGTTCGAATGTCATTCGCTCGCATCACTTGCTTGAAGAGACATTTATCCATCGCAACTGCTGACGCCAATACACCCGCGCCAACATAGGCGATATCCGCTAACTCAAGCAAACCCTGTATCGTGCCGTCCTCTCCGTAGGTGCCATGCAGCACCGGGAAGATCACATCCAGTTCATGGATCATCTCCAGAGCCCGTCCCTCCGCCCAGCGAAAGGACCTACCCATTCCCGGTTCAGCGAATATGGCCACCGTCTCCAGATGCTCCACTTGGCCCCGTTCGAACGCTTCGAGCACCTCTGACCCACTAAGCCAATGACCCTGGTGCGTAATACCAATCTGACAAACCTCGTATTTTGATCTATCCATAGCGTCCATCACCGAACGCGCGGATAAAAGAGAGATTTCATGTTCGCCGGATCGACCTCCGAAGATAAGGCCGACCTTCAATTTCTCGGTCACGCCTGACCTCCTGAGAGGGTGTGAATCACATTGGAGTTCATGGGCTCCCAATCACCAACCAGTTCAACCTCCAAATCGAGCCAAATATCAAGCTGCGATGCTACCCGTTCCCGCACCAATTGAATTAGGTCCCAGACATCGGCAGCCGAAGCGTCACCTAAATTGACGAAAAAATTCGCATGCAGCGGACTGATTTGCGCCGCTCCCTGCTGGGTGCCCTTCAAGCCTACGGCCTCGATCAACCTACCCGCATAATCCCCTTCCGGGTTCTTGAACATCGATCCCATGCTCGCGCCGGCAGGCTGAGTGCGCTTACGTTGCTCGACAAAGGCACCCATCTTCGCTTTGCAATCCTCTGGCGTGGACTCCTCTAAACCGAGAACAGCCTTCAACACCACGGCTTCACCAGGATTCCGCTTTAACCAACTATCGCGATAGGCATATTCCAGGCGTTGAACAGGCCATTGTTCCACGCCTATTCCTTGTTGCAAGATTTCGGCCACCTCGAGCGTCCCGGCGATATCGTCGCCATAAGCTCCTGCGTTTCCAACTACGGCACCGCCGATTGTGCCCGGTATACTCGCCGCCCATTCCAGCCCACTCAAACCTCGCTCAACTGACCGCCGTGTGACAACCCCGAGCATCGCCCCAGACTCAGCTTCGACTTTAGGTCCCTGAGAGTCTTTGAAAAAGTTCACCTCACGCGCCCGGTTCAGCACTACGACCTCTCTCACGCCTAAATCAGAAACCAGGATGTTCGAACCCGCACCCAGAACCCTGAACGGCACATCTATGTCCCATAAGGCACTGGTAACCTCAGCCAATTGATCTCCCGATGACACGATGATCAAGAAATCAGCAGGACCGCCGATTCGAGCAGCCGTGTACTGCGCTAATGGCACATTCTCAAGTAAGCCTTCATCGAAGGTGCCTCGCAGCACTTCAGCCTTGGCAGTTTGAAGAGGCGTATTCATCAAAGTCGACGCACCCTCTCAATAATTCGATCGAGCAGCTCACGCTCGGGAAACACACTATATGGCAGTGCTACCGTGTTCGAATCCCCATTTCCATCGGCCTTCTTCGTTGCTAAGCGTATTCTTAGCTGTCGCCGACGGTCACGTCGGAAGACGCGTCGCGTTTTCTTAGTCATCTCCACGCTCTCCTTCCCTGGATGCAAGTTCTTGCAGCAACATTTGGCCTACTTCATTGCCATCACCTGCACTAAGGGTAATAACCACTGAGCCTGGTTGAATATGTTGCAAAAGGTGTTCCACAACTTTTGAGAAATGGCGGAAGAAATGCACATCATGATGTTCGATACGATCCGCCACCAACTGACCAGTGATCTCAGGATCCAATGCTTCCCTTGCGGCAAAGATATCCGTGAGGATGACATGGTCCGCATCTGAGAATGATTCGGCGAACGCTTCCAAAAGGGTTCGCGTTCGCGAATAAGTATGAGGCTGAAAAACGGCCCACAGCGTTCTGTCAGGGAAACGCTGTCGTGCTGCCGCTAATGTAGCTCTGATTTCGGTCGGATGATGTGCATAATCGTCAACAACCAACACTCCAGCTTCTTCACCAATGATTTCGAAACGACGTTGCACGCCACTGTACTCGGTCAACGCCTCTCTAACTACTTTAAGATCCAGACCGAGGTAATCGCTCACGATCAATGCCGCAAGTACGTTAAGCACGTTATGTTTTCCTGGCAGACGTGTTCGGAAAAGACCCAAAGTTTCACCACCACGGATGACCAAAAAATCGGATCCGCCAGCAGCATTGGTTCGAATTTCATCAGCTCGCCAGGTTGCACCTTCGCTCAAACCATAGGTCTGACGAGGCACGCCCACTGGAATCAACGAAGCAGCTCCCGGATCGTCGAGGCATACAATCAGTAGGTCCTCCACATTGCGAGCGAAGGTCTCAAAGGCATTTCTGAAATCCTTCGCTGTTGGGTAGCAATCGGGATGATCGTGCTCGACATTCGTCACAATGGCCACACTTGGACGCAAACCAAGGAAGGTGCGGTCATACTCATCGGCTTCGATGACGAATTGTTTTCCACCACCCGCTCTGGCGTTAATACCGAAGTCTTGAACCATCCCTCCGACGATGAAGCTGGGGGATAAACCAGCGGCATCAAGCAACCAGGCAATCAATCCTGTAGTGGTTGTCTTTCCATGTGTCCCCGCCACCGCGATCGTTTGGCTGGTCGCAGTTAGCTCGCCGAGAAACGCCGCCCGATGTAGCACCTGGATGCCAGCAAGCCGCGCAGCTTCTACTTCCACATTATCATCGGGCACAGCTGACGAGACGACGACAGTATCCGCACCAAGTACGTTCTCAGCTTGGTGGCCATAAGTCACTATCACACCGTCTCGTTCCAATGCCTGGGAGTAAACCGAAGTCATCAAATCAGATCCAGTCACCTTATCACCTCGCTCGTGTAAGATCCTTGCTATAGCCGACAGACCCGCTCCTCCGATACCAATAAAATGGACCCGTCTCATACAAACACCACAAGAATGACAACGAAGACAACTCCAACCGCAAAAAAGATATGAGGTATCGGCAGCAAGTTAGGAGCCAGCCACCTCATCACCTCTTCATACCTCCCCGCCAACTCCTCCCACCCTTCCCCTGATGTAATAATGAGGTCGGTGGGGTATCCCGCTTGGTGTAGAAAAAACCAGAGCGAACCAATCAGTAGATAACCGTTAAGAGCACCCAAGATGAATCCCAACAATGTGTCCTGAAGACGCTCGCGCACCAATTTCGGCTGTAACGCCCGGATTTGAGGTGTCTCGTAACCGAAAAAGGTCAACAAGAGCAGGATCACAGCTCGCGCGACAAGCTTTGTATCTGGCTGGGCGGTCAGAGCCGAGTTATAAGCCAAGATGTAATTCTCAAGGATGTTGATCATGAATAAAGCCAACACAACAGAGCTTGTGACCAACAATTCCTTGGCCCAACCCCGCATGGCACCAATGACAGCGAAGAGGATGATCAAGATGCCAAAAACCACGATCAAACTAACCACGCTCTACGCCTTTCATCTTGGCCAACTCGAGGATCTCATCAGCGATCGCCTCGGCCGCATCTGCGACTGCGAGTTGCTGCATGGCAGAGGCCATATTGGATAGACGATCCTTATCGTTGATTAGCCCCACCACCGTTGGGAACAATTCGTCCACTAATTCACCATCATCGATCTGAATAGCAGCTCCTTGCGATACCATATAGTCGGCATTTACCTTCTGATATCGCCAAGCATGGGGATAAGGGACGAGAATCGCTGGCAAGCCAAGGAGGGTATATTCACCGAGCGTTGCTGCCCCAGCGCGCGACACGACCAAATCAGCAGAAACCAATGCGAGTACCATCTCATCATAAAGATATGCATAGGGGTGGTATTCCCCTGCTAAATGTTGAGGGAGACTCTCTTGAACCTCTTCCACCTGCGGCCAATCCAACTCGCCTGTTATATGCACCACCTGGACTTTATCGAGGAGGTTTGTCAGACACCCCCACAGCGCCTGATTAATCGACCTTGCCCCGCGGCTGCCTCCAAACACCAACACGACTGGCCGCTCGGTGGAGAGGTTCAAACTCGTTCGAGACTCATCCCGTGTAACAACCTGAAGCTCAGATCGAGTTGGATAACCGGTCACAACGACATGTCGGTCGGAGGGGTAATGGGATTTTGAGGTTTCTGTGACGACAGCGATCACGTCCGCCATTCTCCCAATCAGCCGCAATGCTAATGCAGGCTCGATATCCGGTACAAAGATCACCTTTGGCAAGCGCCATCCTGCCAATGCGATAGGGATCCCCACAAAACCACCTGTGAAGAAAAGTACGTCCGGTTGATACTCATCGATCACTTTCCGGGCAGCTTGAATGCCCCGGAATAATTGCCATAGATTTCCCGGCAAGTTTTGTAAGCCCACGCCGTGAACACCCGCGGCGGGTACAGGTCTGAAAGCGTAACCAGCATGCTTTACCAGGGTAGTCTCGATGCCGGTTTCACTCCCTACCCAGAGCACTTCAACCCTCTTGCCGAGTGTGCCGACGACTGCTAAGGCGGGATATACGCCGCCTCCTGTGCCGCCAGCCGATACCAAGAGTCGCAATAGAACCTCGCACGTCTATCTTTTCTGGTGTTCGGCGTGAGATGTTAAATAAAAGGCCGACAGCAGAAAGCGTAGTCACTAAGCTGGAGCCACCATAACTAAAGAACGGTAAAGCATTCCCAGCAAAGGGGAGCAAGCCCAGCAAGACGGACATATTAATCATCGCTTCAAGACCAATCCAAAACGTGATACCACTCGCCAACAGTGTCTCCAAACTCTCAGGTGAGGACATCGCAATCCGAAATCCGCGCCATAGGAATAAACAAAATAGCGTTAAAACGAACATCGCTCCAAGCAGACCCAGCTCCTCACCTATCACCGCGAAAATACTGTCCGTATGCGGTGCGGGCAGAAAACCAAACTTACCTCGGCTGGCACCCAATCCTCGCCCCATGATGCCACCTGAGTAAAATGCCTGAAGAGATTGCTGAACATGGTAGGATGCCTCTTCAAGGTCGACGAGACCTCCAATAAACTCCCCCCAACGTTCCTGCCCGGTTTGGGTCAACCGAACAACGAGAAGCGCAAGGGTTCCGCCCCCAAAGGCCATCACCAGGACTTGGAAAACACGCGCGCCTGCTAGGAAGAACAGCGTCACTGAGATGATCCCAACTGTCAGACCTGCGCTCAGGTCTGGCTGAATGAGGATCAAGCCTCCTATGATTCCCATGATCATGATCAATGGCCAAAATCCATAACCCATGTCTTCCAAGCGTTCGCCCTTGGATTCCATCCAGACAGCTAAGTAAATGATCAGTGCTAGTTTTGCCAGCTCGGAGGGCTGAATTGAACCTCCAAGAAAGGAACGTCGGTGGGCACTTCCCACATTAACCAATAAGACAGCGAGCAACGCCCCAATGGCGATTAACATCAATATCGGTGCCAAACGTCGTACCCAATCAATGGGAGCCCATGCTGCAACAATCATCACGATCAGCCCTATCCCAAAATGGCCAACCTGTGACCAGAAGATGGCGTCAGGGTCATTGTGGAGTCGCCAAGATACATCCCAACTGGCGGAATACACCATGACCAAACCGAAAGCCATCAGAGCAACGATAAGTACCAATAGCCACGGATCGAAGCCTAAGGTAAGACGGCGTCGGGAGGAGGATCCTTGCATCGGTACTGTGGGCTCAAAATGTGCCGTCATAAGCCTTCCACCCATGCACGATAGGCTTCACCCCGCTCAGCGAAATCATTGAATTCATCAAAACTCGTACCGCCTGGCGCAAGCAATACAACATCCCCGGCCTCTGCTACTCGCTTCGCCAGATGGACAGCTGCCTCCAATCCATCGCAGACCTCAAAGCTTTGAATTTTATTAGGGCCCGGGGAGGTTTTTATCACTTGAGCGATCTTCTCCGCTGCTTCACCAAATAAAATAAGATGATCAATTCGTTGCCGTACCAGCGTGGCAAAATCACCCCATGGGAGATCTTTGTCTCTACCTCCTGCCAGCAAGACCAACGGTTCATCGAAGGCTCGTATCGCGGCTATCGTACGTTCGGGTGAGGTGGCAATCGAGTCGTTATACCAATCAACCCCATCGATCCTGCGCACAAACTCTAAACGATGCTCAATGCCCTGAAAACCTCGTATCCCTGCGACCATTGCCTGCGGCGAGATATCAACTGCCCCAGCGATCGCGCAAGATGCAAGCACGTTCAAAAGGTTGTGTTCTCCGCGTAACTCAACCTCCCCCACAGGAGATAGCTCCACATCGTTCATGCCCAATCGCAGCATGATGATCCCATCCTCGATGTACGTGCCGTCTCCTTCTTCGGGTGCTGACCAACCAAAACTGATCAATCTGCCCCGCACCTTTTCCCGTAAAGCCCAAGCTCCTGGATCCTCGCGCCCCAAGATGGCGACATCCTCGCTGGATTGGAAATCCAAGATCCGGCTTTTCGCGGCAGTGTAGGCTTCCATGGTTAGGTGTCGGTCAAGATGATTCGGAGTGACATTCAAGACCCCCGCCACGGGAGGGCTGATTGTCATCAACTCAAGTTGAAAAGATGAGAGCTCCATGATCACCAGGTCATCTGCTCCGATATCCGGCAGATCTGCAAGCAGTGGTCGACCGATGTTGCCTCCGATCCAAGCACTCGATTCAGTGTCTTCAAATTGAGATAAGGCCATCCGCCCCACCAGCGTAGTCACAGTAGATTTCCCGGCAGAGCCGGTGATGCCGATCACGGTCGCAGGGCAGATCTCCAAAAACAATTGCGCATCGTTGGTCACTTTGATGCCCAGTTCGCGTGCCTGAAGTGCCAGCGGCAGATCGGCGGGAACCCCACCGGATAGGCACAACAGGTCGGCACGCTCCAGAAGAGCCGGCGGATGGCCTCCAAATACATACTCAACAGGCAGATCAGACAATGCTTGACGCGCCTCAGAAAGGGCTTCTCTTGGCTTGAGATCGCTTACCACCACCTCAGCCCCTCCCTTGGCAAAATATCGCGTGAGAGCGATTCCCTGCCGCGCCAATCCAAGCACGATTACCCGTTTCCCTTCCCACTTCATCATTCGTTCAGTTGATTCTGGTAACCGAACCCATCGGTTACCTTTCATCATCTTCCCAACCGTCAAGCGGCTTTCAGCTGAGTCGGTTGGCGTCGTTTTGATTTATCATCGACACCGATCCAGAAGTGGTCTGGCATGACTGAGCGAGCTTGACGGATTTCGACACCTGCCACGATCTCCTCCCCACCATTCAAGGTTTCGGGATGGACCAGACACAGCGTAGGTGTACGACCATACTTCTCATCATAAAAGGCCACTGCACGGCTGATTTTCTCAGCAATGGTAAGTTGGCTATCGTCGAACCAAAGCATCCCAATGTCCATAAGGATTTCCTCCTTACACTAAGGCCAGAGCTACCCCGAACATGCCCGATAACAAGGCCACAAGCCAGAATCGCTGCACGATCTGGGTTTCACTCCAACCGCTAAGCTCGAAATGGTGATGAAGGGGCGCCATCTTGAACAACCGTCGACCCTTGGTCCATCTGAAATAGGCAACCTGCAGGATCCAACTCACCGTCACACTGAAGGGGATAATGGCGATCATAGGCAACAAAAACCAATGTCCAGTCATGAGCGCCACGACAGCTAATGTCCCTCCCAGTGCTAATGATCCTGTATCACCCATAAACAACTCGGCAGGGTGGGCGTTGTACCAAAGGAATGCAAACAAAGCACCCACGACGGTAAAACAGAATCGGACCAAGAAAATCTGCCCTTGGAGCATGGCGATTGCCCCATATGCAGCAAATGCCGTCGCGGCGATTAATCCGGCTAATCCATCGAGACCATCCGTCAGGTTGACAGCATTACAGGTACCAACAATCACAAACATAGCAATCGGAACATACCAAATGCCGAGGTTCAGCGCCTCCGGAACATTGGGCAGGATCAGTTCCGGTGGTTGCAATCCATACTTCAAGATCAGAGCAGCGCCGAGAGCGATGATCGTTTGAAGCAGGAATTTCCAGCGCCCCTTCATACCCTCCCCACGGCGTGGACCTCGGACTCCAAGCCAATCGTCCCAAGCTCCCACGGCGGCATACGCAAGCATGACCAACATTGGAAGCAATATCGAATTACCAAGCACAGTAAGATCACTGAGGATGGAAACCAGATTTAAGACACCGGTGATCAACAAAACGGGGATGATGAAAAGCCACCCCCCCATCGTCGGCGTCCCCAGCTTGGTGAAGTGCCTTTGAGGACCTTCGATGCGAATCTGCTCGCCGATGTGTAATATGCGTAAGATACGCACAAGTGGTCCGCCCCAGATCACACTCAGCAAGAAGGTGATCCCACCCAAGGAGAGCGCCAGCGCCGTCTGGCTCATACAATCTCCTCCAGGCTAGCCACAATGAGGTCCATCCTCATGCCGCGCGATCCTTTGACCAAAACAACATCATTTTCCCCAACCCGGGCTTGCAGATATTCGATCGCCTGTTGGCTATCCTCCAAGATCACAACCTGATCCTCAGACATTCCCGCCAAACGTGCTTCATTGGCGATCCAATGGGCACGATTTCCTACGGTGACCAATTCGTCAGCCACCTGCGCCGCTCGTACACCGACCATACGGTGACCGCGCTCTTCAAAATCCCCTAATTCGAGCATGTCGCCCAATACCGCAACCCGACGTCCTTCCAGTTCCGCCAGCAGATTCAATGCTGCAATCGTTGATGGCGGTGCTGCGTTATACGTGTCATCCAACAAAAGGGCGCCGTTCGGTCCCTGTACCGCGACCAGGCGTAATTGGCTTTGGCTGCTCTGTAATCCACTCACAATTTCTTCCCAGCTCAGATCCTCGATCAGCCCAACGGCCGCTGCCCGCAGAGCGGTATGCACGGAGTGCCGACCAAGCAGGGGCACACGAATATAGATGCTTTCATTACCGTAGTGCATGACAAATCGCACACCTTCTAAACCCAAGCTGCGGATTTCACTTGCCCACAGATCTGCGTCGGGAGAGAGTCCGTAGAAAACCACTTTCCCTTGTGTTCGTTCAGACATCGCGCGCGTGAGTGGGTCATCATAGTTCAGTATCGCTACCCCCTCTGGCGCTGGAGGCAGGCTCTCGACCAACTCACCTTTACCCTGCACGATCGCTTCCATCGTTCCCGCACGCTCAAGGTGGACTTGGCTGACGTTTGTAATCACGCCAACCTGCGGTTGAGCGATTTCGCAGAGTAAAGCGATTTCACCAGGAATGTAGAAACCCATCTCAAGCACAGCTCGCTCGTGGCCTTCCGTGATCTTCAATAAGCTCACCGGTAATCCGATTTCATTATTCAGATTTCCCGGGTTTTTTATCGTTCGATAACGCTGTTCCAGGACTTCTGCGGTGAGTTCTTTGGTCGTTGATTTCCCTACGCTGCCTGTGATGCCAATCACTCGAAGGTCAAGCGACTCCCGCCAACTCTTGGCGATTTTCTGTAACGCATCAAGCGAGCTTTCGACCCGCAAACAGATAGGTAAAACCAGTTCGTTTACCGCCTGCTCTGAAACCGGTTCCCGAAGATCAAGTACTGTGAATTCGGAGGGGACTTCACGCTCAATAAGCGCGATCAACGCACCGCGTCCGAAAGCCTCCCCGATATAGTCATGCCCGTCCACCTTTTCTCCGGGTAGGGCAACGAAAAGCGACCCAGGGATCACCAAACGCGAGTCAATCGCCGCGTCCGTGATAACTTGATCAAACGCGACCATCTCCTGACCAGTGATTGCTTTGAGAACGTGTCCCAGCGTTAGCATCGGGCTATCACTTTTCTATTCCTCTAGGTTCAATCCTTCGTAGATTGAATCAGGAGGAATTTCCAACATGATCACCAAACGTTCAACGATCTCACGGAACACTGGCGCCGCAACCACAGATCCCCAGGGGGAGGTTTGCGGCTTATCCACACGTACAAACACGAGGAATTCTGGATCCCTCACCGGGCCCCAACCCACGAAGGACGCCACTGTCCAGCGGGGGTCGTAACCAAATTCACCGGGTATTTGTGCTGTGCCCGTCTTACCTGCCAGCTGATACCCAGCTACATGAGCGAAATTCGTTTCTCCACTCAGCGACTTTGTCAACATGTTTGTTAATGTCTCGGCTGTCTCGCGTGAGATCGGCTGTCCTAGAACCGTTGTTTTAGGCCAATAAACACCATCCGGACCGACAACTTCGAGCACCACATGTGGTTGCACCATGACACCCTGATTAGCAATTGCGCCAACGGCTGTAATCAGTTGGATGGAGGTAACAGAAACGCCTTGGCCAAAAGCATTGGTCCCCAAATCAGACTCGGTCCAATCTGGATGGCGTGGCGTTCGTAATTGCCCTGAAACCTCGCCTGCCAAATCGATCCCTGTCTGCTTTCCGATCCCGAATGCTCTCAGATACTCATAGAACATCGGCGCGCCCAACTTCTCCGAGGAGACATACGCCAAACACACATTCAACGAGTGTTCCATGCACCCGAGCATCGTTTGCGATCCCCATGCCCTGCCATCCCAATTTCGGATCGTGTGACCTCCCACTTCGATTTGGCCAGTATCGATGAATTCTTCCTCGGGCGTCACCAATCCAGCATCGAGCGCCGCAGCCATGGTCAAGACTTTAAAGGTTGAACCTGGTTCAAATTGCCCGGCAACGGCGGGATTAATCACGGGCTCTTCCTCGTCGTCCTCACTCTCCTCTTCCGACCTCTCCTCTGGAGGCAGCCATGGTTCGTAATTGTTGGGATCGAGAGGAGGCCAAATTGCCATGGCGAGGATCTCGCCATTTTCGGGATCCATTACGATCACTTGTCCACTTTCTGCATTATCGGCTTCAATCGTTTGTTTGAGGATGTCCTCCACCATCTGCTGGATGTCTAAATCAATGGTCAGCACCAGGTTGACTCCGGCAGGAGGATCTGGTCTCAGCCTTGCCTCAAGCGGAATGTAACCACGTTCGATGGTGATCGATCTTCCGACAAGCCAGTCATCGTAGTAACCTTCAACCCCGAAATATCCTTTACCCTTTTGATTCACGAAGCCGATTACATGACCAGCCAACGATCCTGCTGGATAAGCTCTACTCGGAGCAGGGACGAGTGATAAACCGCTCAGATCAGGTGCTTCGGGATCCTCCAGGAAACCTTTGAGCACATCAGCAGCGATCTGATCGACAGTGATGGGCCAACGCTTCCCACCGCTGATCTCGCGTGTCAGGCGGATGCGTAGTTGACCTTCATCTACCCATTCGTACGTTAGCTGGCTATAAACATCATCGAAAGGAAGAACCAAAGCACGAGACAATACGGCCGCGATTTGTTTCTTACTGGTCTCAGTAAGTTGGCGAACCTCAACCTCTAAGTAGTACAGCGGGACGTTCGAAGCCAGGACTCTTCCATCTCGGTCGTAAATCACGCCTCTGGTCGGTTCGACCTTGTCCACCTGCTCGGCAACAATTTCCTCGATAGCTGCGAATGCAGGGGCGTAGGGGCCAAACTGGACGCGGATCAACTGAACTACCATGGCGAGTACAACAATCGCCACAAGGGCCAACAGCATCCGAATTCGACGCCGAGACGGTCTTTGCTCCATCACTTTCTTCACTTAATTCACCAACCCAGCCAACGAAGTAGCCATTCACCAAGTGTTTCGGTGTAGGCAGGAGATAACATCCCCTCGCCAGTGTTGGTAGACGCTGGTGGTCGAGGTGCGATAAACGGTAGTGGAGGTGTGTAATCCTTCAAGAGGATGTAGTCAATCTCGGCAGGATAAGCGTATCGAAACCCTAGCCCGAGAGCACGTTGATACATCCTTTCCGGTGAGGTCATTTCCGCTAATGTCGCTCCCATTTCAGCGTTGTAGCGAAGCAATTCCGCCTGTTGCCTCTGTAGATCAAGGACTTGACGACCCGCTCGAGCATGCCGAGCATTTACCGTCAAGTACATTCCACCGATGATCAATAATGCGATCAACGGCAGCATGGATCCACTGGTCAGCCGAATTTGGACACGCCAGGGCGCTTGTTGAAAAGCCTGGAAACGACGTCTCATCTCATCCTCAACGCGACGGACTAAGCAACCTACACAGTGCAAGGTTCATGCCAATTCGATCCTTTCTGCTACACGTAACCTGGCACTCCGGGATCGCGGATTGGCCTCCAATTCCGATATGTCTGGCCTAAGCGGACGTTTTGTGATCACCTGTAATCGAGCCTGATGATCACACGTACAAACCACTTGATCCGGTGGGCAAATGCAATCAGCGCTCTCACGCCGGTATATTCTTTTAACCAGTCGATCCTCCAGCGAATGGAACGAGATCACCGCGATCCGACCACCAGGAGCTATCCGATCGATAGCTTGCTCCAGCCCTTCCACCAAGGCATTCAACTCGTCATTGACCGCGATACGCAGGGCTTGAAACGTCCGAGTAGCTGGATGTATCTTCCTTCGCCCCCCCTTCACTACTCGGGTAATGAGCTCCGCCAACTCATGCGTCGTATGTAGAGGTCTGGCCTTAACGATTGCCCTCGCCACACGACGCGCGCGAGGCTCCTCTCCGTACCGAACGATCAAATCTGCCAGTTCTCCCTCGGGCAGGCCGTTGACGAGATCTGCTGCTGTCGTTGCTTGCGTTGGATCGAAACGCATGTCTAAGGGGCCATCCAAACGAAAAGAGAAACCTCTCTTCGCATCCTCTAAAACCATCGAAGAAACACCAAGATCGAGGAGCAAACCATCCGCGGTTTTCCAACCGAGTTCATCAGCAAACACTGCCAGATCGCGATAGGATCCGTGTCGTAGATGCACACGGTCTTCAAACTCTGCAAGGCGATCCTGCACAAGCTCCAACGCTGCTGGATCGAGGTCGATGCCTAACACCTGGCCGTCCGGAGAGGAAGCCTCAAGTATTCCTAAGCTGTGACCTCCAGCTCCAATCGTGCCATCTATATAGCGCCCTCCCGCACCCGGTCTGAGCGCGTGAAGAACGCGTTGGTAAAGTACCGGGGTATGTCCACGGACATGAGCGTCGTCAACTGACGCGCTCATTGCTTACCCCGCTGAAAGATCAAATTCTGAGAAACGCCGAGCGTTGATATCCGGATCGGCTACCGAAGTTAGTTCTATATCCCAGGCATCGGCGCTCCAAATCTCAAAGTATTCCCCCGCACCAATAATCGCCGTCTCTCCGTCTAAATGTGCCCACTCACGAAGATAAGGTGGTATGAGGATGCGACCAGATCCATCAAGTGTGACTTCGGTCGCTCTACCGAAAATTAGGCGCCGCATTGCACGCGCTTCAGGATTGGTGTTGCTGAGTTTCGTTGCTCGCTGGGCCAGCACGTTATAGCTTTCTGTGGTATAAACAATTACGTTACGTTCGAAACCCTGGGTAATATACGCTCCTGAGGAGAGCGCAGCGCGATACCGCACCGGGATGGTTAGCCGGCCTTTCGCATCGATGTGGTGAGTGAACTGGCCTAGGAACATGTAGATTTCTCAGCGATCACAATTTTGAACGCCGGCTCATACCGGCGTCCCACTATCCCCCACTTTTACCCACAAGTACCCACTCAGTATAACTCAATTCCACATGTCAACGCAACCCCTTTCGATATTTTTAAGGATCAGTACTTTGTTCCTATTCGCATAGGTCAGAAGAAACGCACCCTTTGAATCGATTGCGATCTTTCCAAATTCCCCGCGAGCTTAAAGTTCGTGGGGAGTTACATGGGAAACCCTCGTCCCTGGCGATTTTCTCTACGTCCTATGTTCTTGGCCGAGATCGTTTGAGGGCGAAAATTCGGTAACACCGAGTGAATTCTGGGAGGGGTGAAAACAAAAAATAGCCCCGGAGCAAAGACTCCGGGGCCTTGACTGTGGCTCGACCTATAAGCCGCGTTCTGTCCGAAAGATATCTGCGGTTTACGGGCTCACTCTTTGCCAAACCGCTAGGCTAGTTTGACGAATTTACAACAGAGCGGATCCTTCATCCCTCAGACATCGATCTGAGCGATCATCTATCTCGGCACACACGTCACCGTGAGGCTCATGCGGCCTACCCGGAGCTCAAGGAAGACGAGCAACCTCCCGTCCGTATACGGACTTCGCTCCTGCTTGGCCTTGCTCCCGATGGGGGTTGCCTGGCCGCTGACATCACTGCCAACGCCGGTGGTCTCTTACACCACCTTTTCACCCTTACCTGATCGAAGGAGATCAATGGCAAAGGAACCCTTCGCCACGACCCATAGACCAGGCGGTCCTTTTCTGTGGTCCTTTCCGCGGGTCTCCCCGCCCGGGTATTACCCGGCATCGAGCTCTGCGGAGCGCGGACTTTCCTCAGGCGGTCAAAGCCACCTGCGATCGCCCGGTCGATCCATCAGTCGATTCCATCATACCTTCCAAATACTCCGTCGTCAACCACATTCATCTTCTTGATTTGATGACCAATATTGAATGCATATAAACAAAAACTCACCCTGAGCCTGCTTTATCCTGCCTGTCCTGAGCTCGCCGAGGGGAGCATATCGAAGGGTCGAAGGATGCGTACTACAGTGATCCTTCGACAGGTTTTGTCCTGAGTCATGTCCTGAGCTTATCGAAGGATTGTCGAAGGGCTAAGGATGACTTTCGTTCTTGGGCTTCATCGTTTTCATCGTGATCTAGTACTAAGTGTAGATTCTCGAAAATCTTGCACATTCCCACCACCTGTATTGTATTGAGAGGTTGAGTGGCAGCTCAAACACAAAGAGCCCTTTTCAACTTCAACTGAAGCCTTGTGCTCACCATTGGAGACCGCTCATCTCCAGCTCAGGCATTAACCCTCTTAACGCATACTTATGGTGCACTAACGCATTTCTAATGGTTTTCGCCTTGAATACATTTAATGAGCAAGCTATAATTCTCTTGGTAAAGGAGAACGTGAGCGATGCCTGTATATACGTATCGCTGCCAAAATTGCGGTGTTCAATTCGATCGTCGTGTAACCTTTGACGACAAGCCACTCACTCGCTGTCCCGAGTGTAGTAAGGATGCCTTACGGAAGGTCTATTTACCAGTTGGGATCGTCTTCAAAGGCTCTGGCTTCTATGCCACCGACCATCGTTCTCCATCAGGTCAGCGGACGACCAAGAAATCTGACAGCAAGCCAGAAGAAACGAAAGACAAATCCGAGGACTCACCGTCTTCCAGTGAATCCTCACGAGATGATTAACGGATTTCACCTGAGTAATCAAAAAAAGAGCCGAGATACATCTCGGCTCTTTTCAATTCTAGGGTTCAATATCGTTACATTTGGAATCCACCCGTCGCCCGAACCACCTTGGCACTAAAATTAATCACAAAATCAAACAATCTGCTACTGAGCTCCGCCCATTCATCCGTGTCTAAAGCCTCGCGCATCGTGTCCATCTCTTCGGCCACGAAACCGGTCAACATCTGCGGAGCTTCTCCGTAGGTCGTATACCAGGCCTCGGTTGGTTGGATTCCGAGACGCTGCATTCCTGGCACGAATTCCCGTACGAGAAATTCGAAATATTCCTGTTCACGCCCAGGCACCATATCCCAGGTCATGAGCAACTTGACCGCCATAGATCGCCTTTCTACCTTAAATCACGATGAGGGTTACACCACCCCCTCATGCTATTATTCAACGCTGCTTCCTAGGAAACAGGTTCAAGAACAACAACCTGTGTTTCCGATGAGAGTCCACCCTTCCTGATCTTTAATGAAGGAAGGGGATCAAGCTTCGCAGTTCCCATCTCCGATAGAAAGCGTGCGACAGTTCCCAACTTCGGCCCTTCTTTGATCGTCTTATAGTACATTGGAACAACAATCGAAGGTTCGATAAGACTGATCACTTCAGCCGCCTGAGATGGTGTCAGCGCTCCCCCACCTCCAACTGGCACCAAGGCAACATCAACCGCACCAAGGTTCTCAATCTCAGCCTGTGATGGGACATAAGATAGATTGCCGAGATGAGCTACGGTTAATCGGTTGAAATCGAATACATATAGTAAATTCGATTGGTTTTTTTTCTTCTTCCCATCCTTCGGGGTCATCAGAATCCCGATGATGAAGACACCGCCGATTTCAAACTCTCCGGGACGCTGGATGACCCTCCGCTTCCCTTTGACGGCTTTGACATGATTATGAGATGGCGTGTCATCACTCACGGTCACGATGTCGCCCCTTAATTTAACCTCCGGCAAACCCAAACTAGGATCGAAGGGATCCGTTACAACGCTCGCTAGACTCCGCTCGGTTAAGCGAAAACATGAAAGGCCATACCAAGTTATTTCCACTCATCCTCCACAACCATAGGCGAGCGATTATACACGATCAACCCACAGAGTGCCAAAGCTTATCATCAAGCTTGGTGCTTCTTTTGAGAAGTTGCTCATTGGAGTCACGGAAAGAGATACTCGGTCAAGGTGTTGGTTTGCCCCCTCAAGCTATAAGTGATTATTATCGTGAAATATGAGCCTGAAGACACTCTCCCACATCAAACTCGGGTAATAATCATCTGCTGTTCTATTTAGGTCCGTACTAATGTATGATTTGATAAAGTTGTATCACAGGCTAAAATCAACCTAATGGGAATAATCTCTCCCGAAGCGGTGCGATTGGAAATAGGTGGCGGGGTGGTAGAGGAGACCCCATCAGGGTCAACAAAATTTTTCATCCCTCCCACACCGTCGGGTTACGCGAACGCTCAAATAGATGATTACCGGAGGCTAGCCCGTGGGAAATTCCCCTGGCGACCCCCTCTGTGTCTTTCTCTAAAGGCGCGCGCGTCTCATGTCCGCCCCCTCGGAACGCTTGGATTTGGATTCTGGAACGACCCTTTCTCATTCTCCTTCGGTCAGGGAGGAGCAACAAGAAAGTTGCCGACTGCACCTAAAGCTCTCTGGTTTTTCTATGGCTCGTATCCGAACAATCTGCCGCTCGCTTCGAATGTGCCCGGATACGGTTGGAAAGCTGCAAGTCTAGACTCCATTGACCTACCCACGCTTTTCCTAGCCCCTCTGGCAGCATGCGCATTCATCCTTAGCAAGGTTCCCATCCTTCGAGGATGGATTATGCGAAAAGCTTTACAGCAGATCGTCGCTTACGAAAGTCTCCTCACCCCCCTGCTAAACGAATGGCATTCATACTCATTAACTTGGCTCTCAGAGGGAGCCACCTTTGAGGTTGATGGAGAGATCGTTCTCCATGCGCCTGAAGTGCCCTCCGCTCCTTTAGGATTTGTCGCCTGGATAGATAATCAATACGCCGTAGCTACCCCAGAGGATGGGTTCCACTTCGGTGTTGTGCCATTGAAGGAACCACAATGGCTTGAAATTAGTGACCTGCAATTGAAGACGCTACCGAGTGTTGCATGACTTCGAAAATAAGAGTAACCTCGAGAACTTGTAGGGGAAATCTAAACCCCTTCATTGCGTCCAAAAACCGCTCGGATCAGCAAAGATGATGATTCAGACAATTCTTCCCATGATCCATCTTAAAAGCGGACACTCCCTCATTCCGCGATTTGGTACTTGTTGATGAGAACCGGCAGACTGACTCATATCTTCATCTTTTTGTTCGGTTTGCTCTTCATCGGCGCTCTTGTGGTTGTTGGGGCCATCTATTATTCGTCATTAACAGCGGAGACTCCAATTCCCATACCCACAGTGGAGGTCATCTTTACTCCCACTTCGGAGAAAAGAGCCACCGTTGCATTACCTCCTAAATGGACAGAGACGCCATCTCCTATACCAACAGAAACACCCACCGTATGGTCAGAAACGGAGTCAGCTGATCTCAATTCTTCGGAGGCTTTAGCAAAGAAACAGGCAATCGGAGAGCTGCTTGGGCCCTATTTGCAGAACGTCACCACGGATTCCGTCACCATCGCATGGAGGACCGCAGGTGCAAGTCAAGGTGAAATCGTCTATGGAGGTACGAGTGAATACAACCTATCTGTCGTGGATGACATGATTGGGAAACAGCATCACGTGATACTCTCCGATCTACATCCAGATACACATTACCATTACCGACTCATCAGTGGTGATGTGCCGCTGACCGAAGACCTGACATTCCATACGGCGCCCGGTCCTGAGAAGAAATCACTCTCCTTTGTCGTATACGGAGACACCCAAAAACGTCCTGAGATACATGATGCGATCATCGATCAAGCGCGCTCACTCACGCCCGATTTGGTGCTTCATGTCGGCGACCTGGTGAACAAGGGACGAGATGAGGCACAGTGGGACGAGTTCTTTTGGATCACAAAAGAACTCCTCGCGTATGTGCCTCTTTTCCCAACCCTCGGGAACCATGAGCTGCAAAGCGAGGATTACTTCGAACGTTTCTTCCTACCCGGCAATGAGCGCTGGTATAGCTTTTCCTATGGACCGGCATTCTTTATTTGTTTAGAAATCGATGGATTCACGAAACTTGATGATGTTAGCGAACAATATCAGTGGTTGCAACAAACCCTGGCTAAGAATACACAGCCCTGGTTGTTTGTTTTTTTCCACAAACCTCCCTACTCAGCTGAATACGAAGGGCAGAGCGAAGCCTATATCCGCGCTAGATTAACCCCTCTGTTTGAAGAGCATGGTGTACAACTTGTGTTTTCTGGGCACAATCATAATTACCAACGCAGTCATGTGAACGGCATAACATACATCGTCACTGGCGGAGGTGGAGGGGATCTTTCTGATCGAATTAAACAAGATGAACACCTTCTAAGGTATTTTGTGGGCTTTCATTTCGTTCTTATCGACATTGAGGGGGATAAATTGAACGCCCTTGCCTTGACACCGGAAGGTGCGATTATCGATCGTTTCGAGTTATACCTGCCGTGAATGGATGTGTAATATAATCCTTCATTCGTAAATACGCTTCGGTGTGGTGGGAGACCAGGCACACCCGTCATAATATCAGTCCCGACTTCGCAAGAGGTCGGCTTTTTATTGTATTGGAATGAGAATGTAGAAGGAGAAACCGAAACGTGGAAAAGCGATCTAGAAGAAGGGTTCAATTGATGGTATAAGGTAAGCGTGGGCATCACAATCTTTCCCGAGCCCTTTTCGATTGCAGGAGATACGGCATTTCGTCGGCTTGAAATCTCAGAATAGAGAAAACAAGATGACATCGAGAAAGCAAGAAGAAGCGCTTGACTACTTCACAACCCATGCGAAAGAATGGGCAAAAAAGGCGATTTCTTCAGACCGGGGCAAAGTGAATGTCATTCAGCAACGAAATCAATATGTTCTAAAGGTCTTCGAGGATCGTTCTGAAACCAGATCTGTGCTCGATGTTGGCAGTGGCACCGGTGATTTGGTGTGTGAGATTGCGAAACAAGGTGTCAGCGCTCTCGGTGTAGATTTTGCGCGGGAGATGATCGATATCGCTTTACAGAAAAAACAAGAAATGCAACTTGAAATGGCACATTTTGAATGTTGCTCCATATTTGATTGTAATTTCACAGAAAGAGAATTCGATCTTATCTCTGCCAATGGATTTATCGAGTACCTCTCCCAAGATGAAATGAGTGATTTTTTCGATCTTGTCCAAAAGATTCTCGCTCCCCGAGGCTCCTTCGTCGTCAGCTCGCGCAATCGTCTTTTTAATATCACCTCCATGAGCCCGTTTACCAAGGATGAGCTTAAGGGCAAGGATGTGGAAGCATTGATCAATGAGGCCGCAGCGTTAGCTTCAAATGTAGATATTGCCGAATTACTGGCAATAATTCCTGCTTCGTTGCAAGAGCCCGATATCAAACTCGCAAGAACAGGGGTCGATGTAGAATCTCGCTTTCAATTCACGCCTGTTCAATTGATGCAAATGCTAAATACTAGAGACCTCAACCCAGTTGAACTCTACCCCATCCATATACACGGCGTACCACCTACATTTAAGGGCAAACATCCGGAGGTTCATGCCTCCATCTCAAACCTATTGCAGACCCATGCGGAACAGAACACGGAATTCATACCCTTCTCTTCCACCTTCATGCTTCATGTCCAGAAAGGTGATTGACGAGATTAGAACTCAATGCGAGATATCGGTGAGGTATTTAACTGATGGGTGAAAGATAGGCATAAAAAGCTGCTACAAGATCGGTTTCTTAACAGTACAGTCATCCTTCGACAGGCTCAGGATGACTGTACTCTTGGTTTCAATCCACATATTACGCTGATGCGCAGACGAAAGCCTGCGACTACATAAATCGGGGCGGGGTCACCCCGCCCCTACTCTCTTTTTGGAAATCTACGACATTCGATTGGCGGCTACGATGCATTTACCGATGAGTATGGTGAATTTCTCAACGGGGACGGGGCAGTTGTGGAGAAACTCGCTTCAGAATATTCCGGAAAGCTTTGTTTCGTTTGAGTGTACAGCTCAGACTTAGCTCTAATTTCTCAGGTTGAGGGTACTTTGGGTTGATTGAATTCACATTCCTCGAAATATAGACTCAAGTTGCTCAATATTCTTGGCATTTCGAGGGACAGAGATGCCGGGATTGTACAGAACGAATTCCAATCAGATGTTATTTGGAAGGGCACAAGAATGAAGAAAGTCGTGTTATTTGTAGGTTTAATAATACTTACTTGTGCCCTGGTACCTATCGGTAGCGCACTACTCGTGACGAATCCATTAGCAAATGTGGCTGAAGATTATTTTCTCCTCATATCACAAGACAAAGTAAGCGAAGCATATCAATTGACATCCAGAGATGTTCAAGCTGAGGTCAGTTTACTAGATTTTAGAGAAATGTGTCGAGAATCCCCTTTGGAGGAGTACGTGGATGTTTCGTGGGATTATCGTGGGATAGAAGGGAAATGGGGCGAACTGCAAGGCATGTTGGAAACAGGTGATGCCAGTTATCCAGAGGTATTTGTATTCGTAAATGTAGAACTGGTGCAAGAAAATGGGAAATGGAAGATCTATTCTGTTGATTTATGGTGAGATCTACAAGGTCGAATTGTTTCGTCGTCCTGAAGAAATAGATGAATTGATTCCAATAAGATGTAGGCCCAGCTTGTAATTTTTCCATTCGCTATTCATAAACTCCTAAATTAACAACAGTTCATACCCCACACCTCCCCCATCTTTCTTGACGCCATCCAGCGCCACGAGTACAATCCACCGCAGCGAGCCGAGATAGCTCAGTTGGTAGAGCACTTGACTGAAAATCAAGGTGTCGCCAGTTCGATTCTGGCTCTCGGCATAGCTAAAGGGTAAACCACCCCTGTCCATGGGGTGGTTTTCTTGTTTCATTAAGATATTACCCCGATTAACCTGAGGAGTTCTTTGATGCCCGAAACGCCTGTCTTAATTGATCGATCGGGCGCAGATCTCCTTCTTCTGCCTCGTAGTACCAATGAAGCCAACCGTTGCACGGGCTGCCCTTCATGAGATGCTTTCCCGCCTGATGGATCGATCCCTCAAAACCATCCAAGATCAGGTTGCCATCCGGTCTGACGCGCGCAGATTGAGACGGATCGCCTTTGAAATACAGGGTTTGACCTGGTTGGATGAAGCCGTTTTCTACCAAGGTGCTAAAGGGGACACGAGGCTCTCGTCTTCGTCGATCACCCACATCGAAAAGCGTATCGTCATAAGGCTCAACTTGGAGAGAGTCGATCCGCGTCTGGGCAATTTCCACGTAGTCTTTATTCTGCTCGATACCTATCCAATTGCGGTGTAGCCGCTTTGCCACCGCGCCTGTGGTGCCGGTGCCAAAAAATGGATCGAGCACGACATCGCCTGGATCACTCGAGGCAAGGATCACGCGGTAAAGGAGCGCTTCAGGCTTTTGAGTCGAGTGCGCTTTACGCCCCTCAATCTTGATCCGTTCATCACCTGCGCAAATCGGTATCAACCAATCACTGCGCATTTGCTTGCCATCATTGAGCGCCTTCATGGCGTGGTGATTGAATGTATATTTGGCGCCCTTCGATTTACTTGCCCAGATTATCGTCTCGTGTGCGTTGGTGAACCGCACACCACGGAAATTAGGCATCGGATTGGTTTTAATCCAGAGCACGTCGTTGAGAATCCAATAGTCCAGATCCTGCATGATCGTTCCGAGCCGGAAGATGTTGTGGTAACTCCCGATCACCCAAAGCGTACCGTCGTCCTTGAGAACCCGCCGACTCTCACTCAACCAAGCGTGGCTGAATTGATCGTACTCTTCGAAGCTACCAAACCGATCCCATGCGTCATCGACGGCGTCTACTTTGGTCATATTCGGTCGCCAAAGTTCCTGCTTGAGTTGAAGATTGTACGGTGGATCGGCAAAGATCAGGTTGACACTCTTCTCAGGCAAGGTCTTCAGGATCTCGACGCAATCACCTTGAAGGATGTTATTAATAGGAAGCTCAAGCTTCTCGTCGTTATGCTGCATTTTCAAACCCGTTCAAGCCCCTCAAGGCATCCAGTCTACACGCTTCACGACCGATCAGCAACCGATTCTTGACATTATCCTTTGATCACGGTATGCTTCGGTCGCTAAAAGCGGGTGTAGTTCAGTGGTAGAACGTCTGCTTGCCAAGCAGAAAGTCGTGGGTTCGAATCCCATCGCCCGCTCAGATCACGATCGCCTATCGCTTATCGGAACCAACGGTAGGCGGCAGGCGATTGATGGTCTAACCCTTGGGGACGTAGCCAAGTGGTAAGGCAGGGGTCTGCAAAACCCTTAAGCGCGGGTTCGATTCCCGCCGTCCCCTCTTCATTACTAATTCATAAAGAAAAGCGACTTGGGCACGCTTGTGAGCAGAAACTCAGTCGCTTTTTCGCTTAAACCACATGAATCAATCGGCTATCATTGTCCAATATCAATCTCTACCTTTTTCCTTCATAATATTCCGATAATCACGCTGCTCTTGTGTTACGGATCAAGAACAGCAACCCGTGGAGTTCACCCTCCAACCTTCCCGGGATCGTCCAAAGGATTTACGGTATTTCACTCCCGCCTAATGTCACTTCGACATCGAACCGATCTCCATTTCTTACCACCCCCAGGACGACTTGATCTCCGGGTTGATGTTTAATGAGTTGGTTGATATAGGGATGCTCAGGGTCAAACGCTTGATCATCCATTGAGATCAGAATGTCACCACGACGGAGCCCACTCTGATCCGCTGGTCCCTCAGGGGTCACCTCGGAAAGGTAAACGCCGTATTCAACAGGGAGTCGATAACGACTGGCAATCCCCGGGGTGATCCACTGCCATCGCACACCCAGGAAAGGTCGTGACACAAAACCCTTTTCGATGAGTTGATCAGCTACCGCCTGAGCCGAATTACTAGGAATTGCAAATCCCAACCCCTCAGCGATCGCTCCCCCGGCCTCACTCCCACGGACGATTAACGTGTTGATCCCGATCATTTGACCAGCAAGGTTTACCAGCGGACCTCCAGAATTTCCTGTATTGATCGCTGCGTCGGTCTGGATCAGATCTTCCATGAGAAACCCGCTGCTGGTCTCGATCGACCGTCCTATGGCGCTGATCACCCCAACGGTAACCGTATTCATAAAACTGCCGAGCGGAGACCCAATAGCGATCACAGTTTCGCCTGAGTCCAAGACGTTCGAGTTTCCCCATGTGATGACTTCTGGCATCTCACCCTCGGCTTGAATAACTGCAAGATCTGCATAAGGGTCGACCCCAACAAGATCAGCTGGGAGGATGGTGCCATCTGCCAGGATGACCTCCAACCGTTCTGCCCCCTCCACCACATGATTGTTGGTCACGATATGTCCATCAAACGAAATGATCGCACCGGAGCCTGAGCTGGATCTCTCGATAACACCACCGAAGAAAGTAACCCGCGGACTTAAATGACTGATCACTGTGACCACCGCTGGTTCGACACGTGCCACAACTTCCGTAATGGCCGTGGTGATTTCCAACGAAATGGAACTTGGCTCAAGAGCCTCTTGTGTGGGACTACTGATGGGTTGGGTTGGCGAGGCGCTTCGTTGGGCTGAATAAACAATGGTCCCACCAACTACCCCTCCAATCACGCCAGATATGAGCATGACCAAGATCAATGTCAGGACATACCTGTTCCATCGTACCGAGGATAAACTCTCTTTCATGCCGCTCCCCTCCTTAATAAAACGAATACTCAATCAATCCTTTCCACCTTGTCGATAGAACAACATAAAAGGAGCCAGGAGCCTCGTTCTCTTACCGGCTCCTGGTCTCGTTGATTTAGGCTCTTATTTGGCTTTTATGGTGATCGTCTTTGGCTTGACAACCTCAACCTTCGGTAACGTAAGCGTAAGGATGCCGTTTTCGAACTCGGCTTTTGCTTCATCAGCGTTCACCGACGCGGGGAGTAAAATCGATCGGGAGAAACTTCCCATTCTGCGTTCACGTATATGGTATCGAAGACCTTCTTCCTCTCGTTCTTCCTGGGTCTCACCCCGGATATTCAAGGTGTCGCCTGTGATTGAGATGTGAATATCCTCGGGTTTCATCCCCGGTGTGGTTGCCATAACGATCACATCGTCATCCGTCTGATAGACATCAATCGGAACGCCCCATTCTTCGGCGAAATCGCCAAAAAATGGCGCGTCAAAGAAAGTCCTGTCCATCATCCGATCGAGCATATTACGCATTCTGCGTATCTCGCTTCGGGGCCCCCAACGTGTTATTTCGTCCATCTCCCAACCTCCGATGTAGATTCTGGGTCCTAACTTGTTCTGGAATTGATCATACCTGATTTGCATTAGACGTTCATCAGAACAACCTTTATTTCATGGAGCGTTCGACTGTGCGCTTGCTCGGAGGAGGAAATACCATCGGATGCTCATTCACAACCCAAAGAACACCGCTTCAGGCTTTAGCTAATGCTTTACTGAAAACAAAAGATGTTAATAACGAGGGTGCTTCCTTGTAACTCCCCCAGAATCGATTTATTTATGATGACAGGCAGTGAGAACCTATAAAGGTTCTTCCCTGCCTGTCACGTACACTGATATTTTACGATTTATATGAAATCTTGATTCGACAAATAGCGTGGAGCAACTCCCAATAGATTATCCATCAGCAAGCGTAAGGCTCACCGGGCAATGGTCCGAGCCCAGAACATCGGGGTGAATATCTGCCGCTGTAACACGGTCCTGCAGACCGGGTGAGATAAAGAAATAATCAATACGCCATCCCACATTCCGATCTCGTGCCCCTCCCCAATAGGCCCACCAACTGTAAGCGTCCTTTTGATCAGGATGTAAGAACCTGTAAGTGTCGATGTAACCCTCCTCAACAACCTGATCAATCCAAGCACGCTCAATGGGAAGGAATCCGGTCGAATTCATATTGTCCTTGGGTCGGGCAAGATCAATTTCCCGATGCGCCGTGTTCACATCACCACAGAATACAACGGGCCTCCCCGAACTCCGGTACTGATTGCAGCGTTCCAAGAAGGCTTCTTTATAGGCCATCTTGAAGGGTACCCGGCTGTGGTCTCGTGCTCCATTGGGGAAGTATGCCGTTAGAAGGATAAACTCCCCATAATCCGCAATGATCGTACGACCTTCTCGATCATACTCTTCAATTCCCAAACCGATCTCAACAGATACCGGTTCCACCCTTGAATACAGCGCCACACCGCTATATCCCTTACGTTCGGCAAAAGCCCAGTAGGTATGATAATCCGAAGGATCCTTCAATTCATCATCTAACTGGCTGGGGTTTGCTTTGGTTTCTTGTACACAGAGGATATCGGGGCGAGATGCCCTCAACCACTTAAGAAAGCCCTTCCTCTGAGCTGCCCTTATGCCGTTCACATTCCATGAAAGAAGATTTAGCATGATCAGATTAACCTTCGCGTGTAGTTTCTCGATCCCTGAAGGGAATTTCAAGGCTCTCGTCTCGGATTTCACATTGTAGAACCTCATATCGCTTAAGTTGTTCAATCTGAGGTGGCATGATACGGATGATTGGCCTTGTCTTTTTAATCAACGCAATTGCTTCCTCGAGTGCCATGCCCTGATGTATGAAGTAAGCAGCGGCCATCGTAGGAGCACGACCAATCCCGCCCGCGCAATGAATATAGACCTTCCCCCCATCCGAGAGAAGTTTATCTATAAACTCAACCCCCCGCTCCAACTGATTCAGGGTCGGCGCTTGATCATCAACCGTGGGCAGATGGCAATAATGATTGAAGGTTAATCCGTGAAGTGCATCATCATGTTCTGTGCGCATATTGATGCTTCCGGTTATCCCCCATCGCTCGAGTGCTTGTTTCCCAGATTTACGATACTGTGGTCCGACGTAGAGCACGGGTGTAATCTGACAATACCGTTGAAAGGGAATACCCCTGATGAAATCTATACCTCGGACATATAGCCAAAGCAATGTTGTGGCAAGGCCTTGATTCCGCAATCGATATGCGATAATTTCCAGCCCCATTTGGGGATATTGAAAGAGCTTCCGCATTGTTCTCCTCCAAGCCAAAGAGCATACCATAGTTATCCACTCAACACAGAGTTCTACACTATGGCATTTTGATGAGACTGATTTCCCATGAGTTTCATACTCAAAGAAAAAGAGAGATCCATCCATATGTGCTGATCGCATTCAGAGGATTTTTACAGCTACTTCAGCACTTTAATCCCCAGATATTAGGCCTGATATATACTTGATCAGCAGTTTATAAATTTGAGTACCCGCTTGTGGGGCGCCGGAGCAACCGCATTCCGTTAAGAGTGACCAATAAAGATGTGCCCATATCAGCGAGCACTGCCATCCACATCGTCCCGAAACCTAAGAGGACCAGGATCAAGAACGCCAATTTGGTTAGCAAGCTCAAACCCACATTCGTACGGATCGTGCGCATGGTCGCGCGGCTTAGTCTGAGAAGAAAAGGAAGCTGCCGTAGATCTTCACTCATCAGCGTAATGTCAGAGGTTTCCATCGCTTGAGCCGTACCCCCCAAAGCGCCCCCGATGGCAATACCAATATCAGCCGTTGCCAATGCAGGTGCGTCATTGATGCCATCTCCGACCATTGCTACATGACCGTACTCCTTCTGTAAGTGATTAACTGCTACAACTTTCTCCTCCGGCATCAATTCGCTGCGTACCTCAGTAACACCTACTTGAGCACCGATTGTTTCGGCTGCAGAGCGGTTATCCCCCGTAAGCATAACGAGGGTTTTGATACCGATATGTTTAAGGATCTCAATCGCCTCACGGCTTGTGGCTCGGATGGTATCGGCTAGAGCAATGGCGCCTTGGAATTCGCCATCTTTCTCGATCATGACGGTGGTGTAACTATTTAAGGCGTCCTCTTGTGCCTGAAGGCAATCGTCCTCAGGGTGAAAGATAAAACGATCAAAGTGATTGTGACTTCCAATCGTCACTTGCTGACCATCCACTCGACCCATAACGCCATGACCGACCATCGCTCTTACACCCTCAGCCGCAGGGTATTTTAATCCCAGATTTCTCTTGTTTGCTTCGTGGATGATGGCATCTGCTACAGGGTGCTCACTGTGTGCTTCAACCGCGCTGGCCAAAGCTAACAAATCATCACATTCCTCACATAGAGGAGATCCGTAGGGTGAGTGGGATTTTAAATCAGGCATCCGACAATTCACGGAACGAACGGAAACAACAGACGGTCTACCTTCTGTGAGCGTGCCGGTTTTGTCAAACGCTATTGCCTCAACCCGACTAAGTGCCTCGAGATGGGCCCCGCCCTTAACCAGGATCCCATTCCTTGCAGCATTGCTGATCGCACTGATGATGCTGACAGGTGTGCTTATGACGAGCGCACATGGGCATGCAACAACCAATAACGCCAGACCGCGGTAGAGCCAACCAAAGGAGCCCGACGCAGGATTGAGAAAGGGTTGATCAAAGAAAAGGGGAGGAATGACTGCTACAACGGCAGCAAGGAGGACGACGATTGGGGTGTAATACCTGGCAAATCGATCTACAAATCTCTGAGCAGGTGCCTTCTTCTCTTGGGCTTCCTCGACCATCTTGACCAAACGGCTGATGGTGTTGTTCGCAGCAATGCGGGTTACCTCGATCGTCAGTGCTCCCTCACCATTGATGCTGCTTGCCAGGACTTCGGATCCCACGATTTTTTCAACCAGTCTGCCCTCACCAGTGATAGGGGCTTGATTGACCGATGAGGCCCCCTTAACTACGCGACCATCCATGGGTATTCGTTCGCCTGGCTTGACCAAGATCAAATTCCCGACCTGCAAAGTCTCCACGGAAACCAGGATTTCACGAACGTGGCCATCATGCTCATGTACGATCGTTGCTCGCTGAGGGACAACTTCCACCAGACTCTTGATTGAAGTGCGAGCTTTCTCGGTCACATACCCTTCTAACGCCTCTCCGAAGGCGAATAACACAATCACCATCCCCGCTTCGGTGTACGCGCCGATGAGCAAAGCCCCGATGGCAGCGATGGTCATAAGGACATTGATGTTGATATCAAACCCTCTTCGTAGCGACCGCCAGGCGCTGCGAGCGATTGGGAAACCCGCAGTTATGTAGGCTGCAATGGACGCAAGATCAATGATGATGTGGTGTTGACCTAAGATCTCGCTAAAGATCACGCCCGGGAGGATCAATACCGCTCCGAGGATAGCTAAGCGTGTATCTAGGCTCCTCCACATATAATGGAAAAAACCTGTCGGCTTATGTGGTTCCTGCAATCCAATCGTCTTATCTCCCTGCTCAACGATGTTGTAACCCAATTTTTCTACTCGCGTGATGACATCCCTATGTTGTATTGGTCCTACGATACGTAATCGACCCGTGAAAGGGTTAAACTCACAAGATCGCACGCCTTCCATCGAGCTGACCTCGCCTTCGATCTCGCTCACATCACAAGCACAATCGGCGCCTGTTAGGGAAAGTGAGAATTCGTTTTCCGAACCTTCCATCGTGTCTCCTAAACTTCAATAAACCAGAATGACCCTTTCATGTCGCTATTATAACAAATCGGACAATATTATACCAATTTGCTCGTTGAATTTCTGTGATGTTGTTCACATTAAGTGGACTTCATGAGTATCAACGGCGGCCCTTCGGCATTGCTCAGGACGAGCGTGGGAGCCGCCTCTACTCTTAAGAATAGTAAGCCGGGCTCCCACGCCCGGCTGAGTTTCGGTAGGTTGAATTATCCAGTTTGTAAGCAATCGACAATCATCCATCTAGATATTCACTCAAACCACCTTTTGTATTTTGAGAATAGCTCAATGAGAAACTCATCACCCTCCCTCGTCCGCCACTCATCAATATTTGAGAATTCAAACGGCTCGAGTGGATCATGTACTTCACCTGCACGCCATGGGTTGAAGAGTGTATAGGCCACTTTCTGCCAATACATCTCCTCGTCTCGAATGACGACATCCCATGGATTACCCTCCCAAACCTTTCTTTTCTTCTCAAAACCTAACTGATTGTTTACTAGTGTGGCTGTGTAAGAATGTACTGCGTGTAATACCTGAGAAATGGTTTATAAGTTGCCAATACTGAGCACCGTATGATAGTGATCATGCAAAACACAATAGGCATCTAATTTGAACGCAAACGCTTCTTCATAGTGCTTCCACTGATCAACGATAATTTTTGCCAAACGACGATCAGAAAAAATTGGTCTCCGTTTGTGGGTGGCACTTGTAATGAAATAGCATTGATCGGGGACAATAATGCGTCTACTTCTAATCATTGGATTTCAGATTGATCAACGGCGGCGTGGGAGCCGCCTCTGCTCTTAAGAATAATAGGCCGGGCGTGGAAGCCCGGCCAAATCCCTGCCGATATTCGTCCAATCTGCCCCGAAAAATGTGGTTTCAGGAGCATCAACGATAAAGTAAAGCCAAAAGATCAACTCGCTTCGGCTTCCATCTCCCTGGTATATCGCCCATCACGCGCAGCGCCATTGCACTTTGCACGGTGGTAGAGGGCAGCTTGTCCGGCAGCCATCTTTGCGGGATCACCCTGCCAGGCATCTAAGGCTGTTTCTTGCAGCGCCCTGCCATAGGAGAAACTTAATTGCCACGGATGATCGCCCATTACATTCATGGCATTTAATCGCTCTGTAGCTTCGAGATAAGTCATCCCTCCAGATAAGAAGACAACACCCGGCATGGAGGGTGGGACAGTATTGCGCAGGGAGTTTACTGTAATCTCAGCTATCTCTTCAACATCAGCCTGCCTGGGATGATCCTTACCTGGTAGAACCATGTTCGTCTTCAGCAGGAGACCATCGCTCGCCACACGGTGCTTATGAAGCGCCGTGAATAGGCCGGACCAAGTTCGCTCCGAAACCTGACCACAGCGGGAAATATCATGATCACCATCCAGCAATACTTCTGGTTCGACGATCGGAACGAGGCCAGCTTCCTGACAAAGCGCAGCGTATCTTGCTAACGCATAGGCGTTCGCGTCGATACAAGCACCGGTTGGTATATCCTCCCCAATGGTGATAACAGCTCGCCATTTCGCGAAACGCGCACCCAGCTCATAATATTCAATAAGCCGTTCACGCAATCCATCCAAACCCTCGGTGATTTTTTCTCCCGGGAATCCTGCCAAAGCCTTAGCCCCTTTATCAACCTTGATCCCAGGAATGATTCCCTTTTCGGATAGCACCTCAACAAAGGGTGTACCTTCCGCAGTGGCATGTCGAATGGTTTCGTCAAACAGAATCACACCACTAATGTGTCGCTCCAGGTTTGGGGTGGTAAAAAGCATCTCACGATAAGACCGCCGCGCCTCTTCCGTCGACTCGACGTTGATCCGATCGAAACGTTTCTTGATCGTGCCGAGGCTTTCGTCCGCTGCTAAAATGCCTTTCCCAGGGGAGACTAGATCTAAGGCAGTTTTTACTAATTCGCTTTGTGTCATGGTCGGTATCCCTCCTTCTCTACCAATTTTACCTCCGCCTCCATAAAAGAATCCATTCACTTCTAAATTTGGAAAGAAGTGTCATGACCTTGTCAGGTTGAGCGTGCTTCAATTGAAGATCGAAAAAAGATGAGAAAGAAAACCCCTACCAACACTCAATCGCGAGACAAAAATCGATCTAGTGTAGATCTATACCTCAAGCGATCTGAGACCATGGTGAAAGATTGAATCCCTCAAGCATCGATATAGGCATCTATGATCCGATGTTCTGGAATCTTTACGTTCTATTAGCAGAGAGGATATAGATACGCTTGGGAGCAGAGATCACCCCACAGACGCCGCGAACCGGGCACAAATCGCACGTACTGCTCTCGATCTCATCCAATTTACCCATATTGACAAGCAGATCCAATGCACCTTCTACCACTCTTGGATTTTTGCCGAGTCTCTGAACGATCTCCTCCAAACACAAACCTCTCGTTGTATTCCCAAACTCCGTAAGGATCTGGCTCAACATCTCGATTCCCTGAAGACTATTGATCTATCAATTCGCAGTTTAAGCTCGAAAAAGAAACGCGCGTTTTCTGTCTCATTCAGTAAGCCATCGGTGGACTTTTATGCATATCCAAGAAGTCGGCCAATTTGGTAGACAATGACTGCGAGGAGCCAAGCAGTACCTGTTTGGTACACCGCAGCGAAGGCCGCCCAGTCCCAGCCAAATTCTCCACGAATGGTTGCCAGGGTCGCCACACATGGCACATAGAGCAAAACGAAGACCAAGAAAGCTACAGCCGATAGCGGTGAGAACACCTCCCGCAACGCTTCACTGAGTGCAGTGTCGTCTGTCTCTTCTTCTGTTTGAAAAATCGTTAACCCAGGCGTCAGAACCTCGACCAATTCCTTACCTGAGTCGATCGTCGCGTGATAAAAACCAGCACCGATGCCCCAGAGGTCCTCAGCGAAAGACGATTTCTCCTGGACCTCTTCCCCTCTTTCTTCCCCGATATAGATTTGTGACATCGTCGATACAACGACCTCTTTTGCGATAAAACCTGTGACAAGTGATCCCGTGGATTGCCAAGAACCAAATCCCGCTGGTCGAAATGCAGGTGCGATCACGTTGCTTATCCGCCCAAACCAACTATCTTGTAACGACGAGGAGCCCAAAGGCAGATTTAATAAGATCCAAACAACAACCGAAGCGATCAAGATAACTGTTCCTGCATGCCGGATAAATTGTCCGGTGCGTAGTGAAATGTGGAGCAACAGGTTTTTAAGGCTTGGTTTGCTATATGCGGGCAGTTCGATGACAAAGGTGGACTCTTCCCCCGTTTTGAGGATCGTGTGCGAGAATACGAGTCCTGCGATCGCAGCTACAATCACGCCTAAGGCATATAGACCCCAGATAGCATAATTACCCTGCCTGCCAAAAAAGGCAAGACTGAAGATCACAAACACCGGTAATCGTCCTGAGCAGGACATCAGTGGCACCAATAACGTGGTTAAAATCCGATCACGACGATTTCCTAATGTGCGTGTTGCATAGATCGCAGGCACCGCACATCCAAATCCAAGCACCAATGAAACGAAGCTTTTGCCGCGTAAACCAACGAATTTCATAAGGCGATCCATGACGACCGCCGCTCTAGCCATATAACCACTGTCTTCTAACAAGCCGATAAAGAAAAAAAGAACAACTAAACCCGGTATAAATACCAGCACCCCACCGACACCTGCAATAATGCCATCAAGGATCAATCCATCAAGCCATGAGGGCGAACGAATAAGGTCGAGGAGATAAGCAATCCAGCTTGTGACTGGCCCTCTAACCACACCATCAATCCAATCCAGATACGGGGTTGATACATTTGCTACAAGCTGGAAAACGAAGTACATCACAGCCAGGAAGATAAGGATACCTAGCACTGGGTGTGTGACCACTTGGTCTATTCGCTCAGACAGGGTTGAACGGGGTTCAGCCGGTCTATGAAAAACCTTCTCAATAAGTTGGCCAATAAAACCATACCTACGATCAACGATGGCAATCTCTACACCTTCTGGTAGTGATGCATTTAATCTTGAGATACTTTCAGTCGCAGCGTCTAGGATTCTCCCCCCACCTTGGAGAGTCTTCACGTGATCTGCGATATCCTGCTCACCCTCAAGGAGCTTAAGTGCCAGCCACCGCGGATCATACTCGTTATAGATTTCCGGATGCTTGTGGATTAGATCTTGGAGGTGATCGATCTCAGCTTCGATCTTATCACCGTAATTTATTTCAAAATTTCGCTGATCTGAGGTTACCGCTTTCACGTCGATACCGTATCCGCGCCAATGAGTTGTTCCGCGAAGCTCACAACGGTATCGCGAAGCTCTTCGATACCTTCGCCTCGGATCGCTACCATCCTGATAACTGGAACGCCAGCGAGCAGATCAGAAAGGTCGTCCATATCAATCTCATAGCCAAGTTTCTCGGCTTTGTCGCTCATATTCAGCGCAAGGATCAACCGAGCCTGTAATTCAAGGATTTGAGTCACAAGATAGAGGTTACGTTCAAGGTTGGAGGCATCCACCACGGCGACGACAATATCAGCTTTCTCTTTGAGAATGTAGTCACGCGTAATGCTCTCCTCCTCAGAGAAAGCTGTTAGACTGTAAGCCCCGGGCAGATCGGTCACCTCGATGCGGTGACCGTTGTGCGAGAAATGCCCGAATTTATGTTCCACCGTCTTCCCAGGCCAATTGCCGACATGTTGTCGTGAACCTGTAAGCGCATTAAATATGGTCGACTTCCCTGAATTTGGGTTGCCTGCTAATGCGACCTTGATATTTCTCATCAGGATTACTCCTAGATACTCAAAGGTACATCACCCATATGCGCCAAGCCTCGAAACTTTTTAATATACTGGTTCCATGCGATATCCCGGCCAAGTGCGTAAAGACAATGGAACTATCCTACTCATGAGCGTTTCCTGATACGAAGTCGTCTCCTCCAATGACGTCTTAAACGTTCTCGAGCACCTTTGCCTATCAATTGATTGGCATGTCGTCGACGCCTGTGTTTCTTCCGTCTGTGATGATGGAAAGGTAAGCCGATCGCTTCCATCATCTTCATGTCCATCACGCGCACGCACAGTTGATCCGCAATCGCACGATCGAGGGCCAGATGGCTTCCACGCACCCGAATGAGCAAAGGTTGCCCAGGCATCGACTGCAGCACTGTGATTGGTGTTTCTGGTGTCAGACCAAGCTCGGCAAGTCTTTGTGCGGATCGCCTGCTCGCTAAAATATCAACAAGGATCACGGTTTGGCCGGCTTGGATGTTGCTTAGTGGGAGGGTCTTTAGCGGCTTCATGCGTGTTGCTCCCAAACATCCACAGGGATTGTTTTCAACTCGTTTCCGCGGTTTGTCGAATCATGACGTGAGCAGCGACTTCGCGACCAAGCACGTGGACTTCGTCACCCACTTCTATTGATTGAGGCCCATTGAATGGCGCGATCTCAGTGACCTCGATCTCCCTGCCGGGTGAAATACCACGCTCATCGAGATGTTTAACCAACTCTTCGCTCACAGGATGAATACGCAGGATAACCCCCTTTTCACCAGGTTTAAGATTAGCCAATGGGACCCCCTCAAGGGTAGGCATCTCACCATCCGCATTTGGTATGGGATTACCGTGGGGACATGTGGAAGGGTGTTCGAGAAAATCGGCCAGTGCTTCAGTAACAACGGGATGCGTGGCATGTTCCAATTGACAAGCAAAATCATGAACGTGCTCCCATGGAATGCCCAAAACATCATTGAGAAAGCACTCCCACAATCGTTGGCGCCTGATGACGCCATTGGCCTTTCTACGACCTACTTCCGTAAGATAGACACCTTTATAGGGTCGATGCTTGACGAGTTTTCTCGCCTCGAGACGATGGATCATCTCACTGGCTGAAACCGTTGAGATACCCAGTCGATCCGCTACGTTTGTGACAGGGACCGGCTCCCGTTCATTGGTCAACTCGGCGATGGTCTTCAAATACATCTCAACGCTTGAACCGAAAGATCTGTTTTGAACCACTAAAAATCTCCTCATTTAGAATTCATCTTAGATGAGGGCAGGCAATGGTGAAGGAAAGGCTTTTAGCGTATTATATTAGGTTGTCCTTATAATAACATATTAGGCAAACCATGACATAGTACAGGTATCACAATCCAGGCTTGCCTTTCGTCCTGCAAAATCATGCTACGCTGGTTGATGCACTGAACAAATAAGTAGGGGGGAAGAATGTTCCAATGAATTGGTGAATCTTTAATTTTGAGATCCACAATTGTGGAGAATTTTTCTAAGCCAATTACTCGTGGCATCACTCAAGAGAAATTACCCTAGCTTCTCTGAAGCAGATGGAAATATTCCCTTCGGTTTACCAGTGGTCTAGTCCTATTCCATTCTTCGTTGCGACATGCACGAGTGCTATATCACGACGAAAACGATGAATCTTAAAAACATGAGCCATCCTGAGCCCTTCGACAATCCTTCGACACGCTCAGGACATGGCTCAGGACTAAGCCTGTCGAAGGATAACTCATCACTATAGTACGCACCCTTCGACAGGCTCAGGGTGCTTTTTTATTATGGATTAAATCTTGGTTGACAAACCACGAGCGTCTTTGTGTTGCTCTCGGTTGAGTTAAGATAGGATCAAAGGTGTTCCGTGAATGGGATGGGAGGTCACATGAATTTCCATGCCATATACCGGAGTCAAATCCTCGGGAGTCAGAACTTGCTCGGGATTCCCTAATTTCTGCACCCTTCCGTTCGATAACAGCGCTACCCGATCAGCGAACCTCGCAACGAGGTTGAGATCGTGCAAAGTAATCAAAACTGTCAACCCCTCCTCTTTTGCTAATGAGTGAATGAAGTTGAGGATTTCATCCTGATGTCTGAGATCTAGATGTGCAGTAGGCTCATCTAACAGCAGCACAGAAGGTGTTTGAGCCAATGCGCGAGCAATGAGCAATCGCTGCTGATCCCCACCCGATAGCTCACCGATCTTTCGATCGGCAAAGTGAGTCGTGTTCGTCCGCTCCATGGCCTTAATGGCGATTCGATGATCGCTCTCACCCTCTCGATCAAGCCAACCGAGGTAGGGTGTACGTCCCATGAGTACAACATCGCGCGCGGTGAAAGCTTCAGGCAGCTTCGTGGCCTGAGGTACGACGGCTACCAAGCGAGCTCGTTCTGGAGGCGATAACGCAGATATCTCCTTCCCATCGACATAAATCTTCCCGCCCAATGGCGAGAGTATCCCACTCGCTCCCTTAACCAGGGTCGATTTACCGACTCCGTTGGGACCGACGACGCCCAGCACTTCCCCGGGTATGACCTCGAGTGAGATTTCGCGTAAGATCGGTTTGTCCCCATAACCTATGGTCGCCCGATCAAAACGTAACGTGATCTTCACCAAAATCTCTCCTGCTTGGCTCTACGAAGCAACCAGAGAAAGAAGGGGGCACCTATGACAGCTGTAACAATACCCACCGGCAATTCTCGAGGTGCAAGAACAGTCCTCGCGATGATGTCCGACGCGAGAAGGACGCTGCCGCCTGTGATTGTCGCTAGGGGGATCAAACGACGGTAATCTGGCCCCCATAACAAACGGGCCAAATGGGGCACGATCAGGCCAACAAAGCCAATGATACCGGTGAATGAGACCGCTGTTGCCGCTACTAAAGATGAGACAGCGACGACAACGATTTTATATTTTTCGACATGTAAACCTAACTGTAGAGCCTGCTCATCACCGAATTGCAGGACATTAAGGGGACGGCCAAGGACAAACAATATCCCTAAACCGACCACCAGGTAGGGCAATGCTGCCAAAACTGGATTCCACCCTCCCAAGGCAAAACCTCCCAGCAGCCAGGAGAGCGCACGATGTAGTTGTTCCGTGCTGAGGAGCATGAGCAAGCTCGTCAGAGACGAGGTGAAGGCGCTCACTGCTACTCCAGCCAGGATCAGCGTTGTTATGGGGGTTGTTCGTCCCACGCGAGCGAGTGAATACACGACCGCTACGGTTATGAGGGCACCTATGAAAGCCGCGATGGGGATAACCGTCATACCCATGAAGGTTGTTGGCCATTTTGCAGCCATCGCTAACACCGCTCCTAATCCTGCCCCTGATGCCACACCGATAATATAAGGATCCGCAAGCGGGTTACGAAAAAGTCCTTGATACGCTGCGCCACTCCCCGCCAATGCCATCCCTGTCAGTGCGATCATCACCGTCTGTGGCAAGCGTATTTGGTGAAGAATCGTATCGAAGGTCGTGGGCCAATCGACAGGGAAAGTAACGAACGGCAGGCGATGGATCAATATTTTAATCACCGTGAAGGGAGGGATTGCAACGGGTCCAATCGCGGCGCTCAACACAAGCATGAACAGGAGGGCGCCAATCGCCCACACCCATGGTGTAAATACAAAACGCCTCTTCCTTGGTTCTGCTAGCCGGATTCCCTCTTCTTCAGACGAGGATGCAAGCTTTGACATTATTCAAACAACTCCGGATGGAGCAACTTTGCTAAGGCTTCTAGCGCGTCCACATAACGTGGTCCAGGGCGATCGATCCAATAGGTATCGATCCCATAGACATCACCATTGACCACGGCCCTAATCTCTCCCCAACCGGGTCGCTCAGCAATCGATTCAGGCGTCGTTGTGTACCAAGGACCTTCACTGAAAACAATCACCGCTGGATCACGGGCGATAATCTCCTCCAAACTTAATTGCCCCCAACCCTCGATATCACTGGCGATGTTCTCGCCTCCGGCCAAACTGATTAACACGTCCTGGAAAGTCCCAGGTCCCGTGGTCCAAGGTGCGTTTGGATCCGTGCCATCGACCTCATAGAAGACAGGAACAGGTTCAGCACCAGCGAGAGCCTTCAGGACAGTTTCGACGCGTATTTCAAGTTCATCAACAAGGTCTTCAGATTCTGTCTCGTGATCCGTCAGCTTTCCTGTCATCTCAAGGACATCGTAAAGCTCATTCATCCCCATCGGGTTGGGAAGTACAAAGACGACGATGCCGAGGTCCTCAAGTGCCTGGACATGTTCGGGGCTGGTGATCATTGCCGCAAGCACGAGATCCGGCTCGAGGGCCACAATCGCCTCAACATTCAATTCTCCATATGTCGTACCGATGCTGTCTACTTCAATAGCTTCCGATGGGTAATCGGACAACTCATCGCGACCGACGACTTGAGAGCCCGCGCCCACCGCGAAGAGGATCTCAGTGCTGGAGGGCGCGATCGAGACGACGCGCTGGGCTGGCTTTGGAATGCTTACCTCCCGTTCATAGCCATCGATGAACGAGATCTGTTCAGGCATAGGTTCTTGGGTCGCAGTTTGCGGAATAGATTGTGTGGAGACGATTTCCTCGGTTGGCAGCGGTGAGGTAGGCTCAATAACTGAATCTGTAGATGGCGAACAAGCACTCGTCAGTAAGGTTAGTATGAGCAATGAAGTGCATAGTACGAGCTGTGTGCGTTTTGAGTGGATCATTTTTACTCCCTATTCGAGTAAGTCTCTGGATGCTTTGTCTTCCCTTTCGTGAATGTTTCCTGTTCATCTAAATAAAAACCCCTGCCATCATAGCAGGGGGGTTTCTTGATCGTTAGACCACCCCCTTTCCGCGAAGGCTATTGTGGTCGCAATCTGGGCGGTCGTCCTGGCTCTCCGCAGAGGCGGATTACAGTTGCGGGACAGCGCCGGACTTGAACCGGCTTCGCCTTTATGCCCTCCCATCCGGGGGTCGGGCACCCACATTGCTGAATATTTGTATTGTCGTTGAGATTATATCTTGAAATGCTTGAATTACAAGCTAATTTTAGCCACAAGCTACAGACCTCAGGTTGCACACCCTACAGGGTGCGGCTCCATGAACACAACCTCCCCGCGAGCTTGAAGTTCGCGGGGAGGTATCCTTAAAATTAACCTCAAGTATTTCAACGAACCTACAGCCGCAGGTTTTCGCCTGCATATTACTTCGCACCCTTTAAGGTGCGATTATATTTAAATCCCCTTCCCGTGAGTTTAAAGTAACCCAAGATCATCGTAGGGGCGCAAGGTCGAAGATGCAGGGTGATCTTCCCTGCCCTTGCGCCCCTACAACGTTATTTCTGATCCCAGGGATAGGTAAGTATCCATTGATATTAAAGATCTTTTCTACAGTCGCAGGCTTTCGCCTGCGCATCACTTCGCATCCTTGAAGGTGCGACTATATTGATCCCTGAAGCATCTGACGAAGGACGGTATGTAGGATTCCACCATTGCGATAATACTCGATCTCGATCGGTGTTTCGATTCGCACCTGAACCTTAAACTCGACGATCGAACTTTCCTCATTCTCGGCTTTCACTGTTAAAACAGCCCCAGGATCGAGATCATCCTTCAATCCAAGAACGCTATAAACCTCTCGACCATCCAGGTTCAACGCCTCTACACCCTCACCCGGCATGAATTCCAAAGGCAACACACCCATCCC
>DUEZ01000079.1 GCA_011174825.1 Anaerolineae bacterium
GTGCTCAAGCTGCCGTTCTTGACATCGTAGGTGATCCACCCGCTGCCATCGAAAACAGAAATACCAAACATGGTGCCTACCCAAATGTGCCCTAGTCCATCTATGGCAAATGCGTCAATTAAATATGGGTTTGGACGATCGATGACTTCCCAAGTGGTTCCATCGTACATTAACAGAACCAAATAATCCGTCGTCCACGGACGACCTTCATTGTCGAGGATAATTCTCTTAAAATTGTATGCTTGATCGAATCCGCGCCCCTCTTCGAACACCTGCCATTCCTCACCATTGAAACAAGCGATGCTATCGTCTGTTGCTACCCAAACCATCCCGTCCGGATCGATGGCCAAATCCCGCACCAGGTCCACATTCTCACCGCTTCCCAGATACTTGGAGGGGTAGGTCGTCCATTCCGACCCGTCGAAGTGGCTTACACCCTGGTAGTGGGAGACCCAGATATCTCCGTTGGGACTGCAGGCGACGCGATTTCCACTCACTAAAGAACTGTTCTTGTGTGTCCTCCAGTTCAGACCATCGAAGATGCCGATGCCTTCATACCTTATTGTAACGATTCGACCGTCCGGGCAAACCGTCATGCGGTCAAGATTCATGTACGGTAGGCTCCTCGCGGGGAACGTCTGCCAGCCGCTATCCCCTAAGCAAGAGAGATCATCACCGTAGGACTCGAAGCAAGCGACTTGACCATCTCCGAACGGATTGAGGGCTTCGGGCGTCATCGTGGGTGTCGCAGGCCTTGGTGTCTTCGAGGGGGATAGCGTTGGAGCAGAAGGGAGGGTGGGCGTTGCTGCAGCGATCCAATCCCGTGGGTTTACCATCCCAAGAACGACCGATAAGAGGCAAAAGAATAGCGTGATACCAAGCCCTACACCGCATCCAATCTTTAAGATGTTTCAACTTTGTGAAGGTTTCGTGTCCATCTGCAGTATCCTGGATTGAATTCATGCCCCAGATTGGGTCTTGCTTCAGTCACCCATAGTGTGGATTCGCTCGTTGCAGTATACAGTATACGCGAGTTAAGATCCCTTCGAAGCAATTTGACAACAGTGACGCCGATCACGGAATCGAATATCTCTTCCAGTTAAGTATTATTTCATTATGTGTGTTAAAAAAAGAAACGAAGGAAAAGAGGCGCCCCCGGAGGGACTCGAACCCCCAACCTACTGATTCGAAGTCAGGCGCTCTATCCATTGAGCTACGGGGGCGGGCAGTTGATAATTATAGCCCAAAAACCAATGCAATATTGCCTATAAGATCAGTCGTTTCAGGATTAACGTCTATCTAGGGGTGCATATAACAAGATGAATTAGGTGGTGATCCTCAATCCGGACTCTGCAATAAAACCAAAGACGATGCGGGTAAAGGAGTTCACAGAACACTCACACTAGTTACATGCATCACCTGAAATACCGATATCAGTACGGTTCCAATCCTTCCGATGTAGCTTTGATCTCGTCGGCAAAAACGGTTACCGGGCCATCATGTGAAATAACAGCTACCACCGCGTCTCTTAGACGAAGTGCGACCTTCTCTGCGGTAGCATGCTTCGTTCCAGGTGGCCCAATGTCTTTTGTTGTTGTTGGAGGGTTAAGCTGCTGACAGAGCAGGTGTATGTTGCCAGTATAGTCAATAATTTGTGCACCATCGAGACTTAAAAATCTTACGATAGATGGTAACGACATTGTGTCGATGGTGATAGGAAGCTCGAAATGAATTCGGATGTCTTCTCTCAACTGCGTTGTGTTTAACTGCCTTGCCACCTCTTGTGGTTCATGATGGAATATGAAGAACCCCCCAATGTGCTCATCAGAGAGGTAGCGGATTATCTCCACCATTCTAGCGAGGCGCTCACTTGGCATACCGCGGCGTTTTAGGGAGCTAGAGAGAATTGACACGGCTCTGTTAGAAGGGTCAATACCCCACTGATTTCCCATTAGAATGATGGGAGATGACATATGTTGACCATGGATCCAGATTTGTCTACGGAGATCCGTTGTGACTACAAAACCGTTGAATTTCTCAACGAGGTTGTCTAGGCGATGGCGAGTGTATTGGTCATTGACGCCGCCTTCCACTAAAGCTTGGAATTGCCCATCGGCTGTTATCACGAATAACGTTGAGTAGCCGTCAGAGAAGTGAATAAGTTTTCTCAGGTAGGCCGCTTCCGTAATAGACATCCTTGGCTTTTTTGAGTCTCGAAATTGAAGGATAGATTTAAAGTTCGAATGGTTTTCTTCCCACCAATTCTTGGGGACGATAGCACACTGAAATTGTAGCGGAATACCTTCTAACTGCTCCGAAGTGACGATACGCGCATAGCGTACAACGAGGCAGAGCGTCCTGGCGGCTTGAAAATCTCCGGCATACTGTCGGTAGCAAAAGGAAAAGATCCACCGATTGATATCATCATTTTCAAACGTATCGGCTAACACTTGTGATATTAATGTGGGTATTTTTTGAGCAGTGACTACCCCTGCGAAGGATATAACGTTCATATGCTGCAACAAGGGCAAGGGTGCTAGACCTGACTCCACTCGATAAACAAGCAGCTCGATGAAGTCGGGCTTCGTAACCTCATCACAAGACTTGAAGGTCACGTGGGTATAGGGGAGCGTCCGATCAATGACCTTCTGGGGAATGGGTCCATCACCATACAAAAAGATGATCGATGCCCTTCCTGGTGCGGTATATAAGAGTGCGGCTGTGGCAGATTCCTTGGCAATGTCACCCCAAACCTCTCTGTCACCGACGAAAATAGCATTGAGTTTGTTAGCGTATTTTTGAATGTCATCGTTAAATGTGTTGATTTGACACTCCGCTATGATTAGATCAAATGAATAGTGAGAATGTTGTCGATATATGTCAGCGTATTCACTCAGCATGATTTCATTTAGGGTTGCGCTGGGGATACCCTTAATCCTGGCGTTGAGGGACTGGCGGGCAGACAGAACCGAGTTCGATGGTTCAGGCAAGGTGATATAGAGAATATCCATCGGTGGTTATCTCCTCAATTGCTATCAGAGAGGATTGGGCGACTAGCTTGTTCGCCTAACGGTTTTGAGATGAGCGACCGGGGAATACCCGACACGATCTTTTCTCCCGACTCGTATCATACATCTATGTTGGCAAATCACGAAGTATCGTTGATCACCTTCAGTGTGTAGTGGGGCATTTTTTAAAGAATTTTAATCTACTGGTTATTTCTTCAAGTAATAACACACTTTCAGAAATCTGATGGTACAACGCAACAGGTTGAGATATTACGGATTTGGCCTGCTCTCTTCGAATTTTCGTTTGTTATATCTCTGAAAGTTTCCCCGTTAATTACGTAAGGCTCTCGTTTGTGAAGAATAAGTCAACCGTGTCAGGATCATTATCCATTGAGCTACGGGGGCGGGTTGGAAATTTTCGTTTAGTAAAAAACCTTTGGTGGGAAATCTGAAGGGAAAATCTTGGGGAAAAGGTAAATCAAATATACAATGCTGATAGACCATCATCCATATCCACTTTTTATTTCAAAATATCTGAACCCCATAGGAAGGATTTATGGATCAGCAGGCGTATTACCAGGTGCTCATGGAAAACAGTCCCTGCGCGGTGATCAATCTTGATCTGGAAGGGAAGATCCTCGCATATAACCCAGCTGCGGAGAGGCTTTTCGGGGATGATCCGAAGAAGATCGTTGGAAGATCCATTAGCCATTTCATGGTGAAAGAAGACAAAACAGCTACCGATTTTGTGGATTTGTCTCAAATCCTTTCACTAAAAGAAAAAATCTTCATAACATCGAAAGTTGCCCCAGAAGAATCCTTTATCGATGTCAAGTTGCAGATCATTCCAGTGGCTGTAGAGGATAGAGAGATAGGATACATCGGGATCTGCCACGACATCTCCGAAGTCATACGAGTCAACGAAGAATTGCTAAACCAAAAGGAATATTTCGAAGCCATCTTCAATAACAATCCCGTTGCGGTGGTAACTGCTGCTCCAGACGGAAATGTGATGTCATGGAACCCGGCTGCGGAAACACTATTTGGTTACACCCTGGAGGAGGCAGTAGGCCGCCATGTTGATGACCTTGTCGCCCAAGATGACTCCATTCGAGCGGAGGCCACGGCTTACACAGATCAAGTGCTCAATATGGGGCGCTTGCATGCGACGACAAAACGTACTCGAAAAGATGGTTCGCTGGTGGACGTAGAAATCCTGGCTTTTGCCGATCATCCGGTTATCGTTGGGGGAGAAAAGGTTGGAACCATTATCATCTATCACGACATCAGCGAACGAAAGCGAATCGAGGAAGAACTCCGCCGTCAGAAGGAATATTATGAATCCCTTTTTAGCAACATCCCTGCCGCTGTGGTCACAGAAGATATGGACGGACGGGTTGTGTCCTGGAATCCCGAAGCGGAGAAGCTTTTCGGATACACAGAAGAGGAAGCTGTCGGCAGTTTGCTCGATGATTTGGTCGCCAAGGATGACACCATCCTGGAGGAAGCGTGGAGTTTTAGCAAACAAACACTCCAGGGAGAGCGTGTAGAAACCACAACCCAACGCACTCGTAAAGATGGCTCCTTCGTTGACGTGGAGCTTATGGCATTGCCTGTGATCGTTGCAGGAGAAGAAGTTGGACTTATCGCCATCTATGTTGACATCACCGAATTCAAGAATATCGAGCAGGAACTTCGCCAACAGAAGGAATACTATGAAGCCCTGTTCGTGAACAGTCCTGTTGCAGTGACAACCCATGACATGGAGGGCAAGATTGTCTCTTGGAATCAAGCCGCTGAAAGACTATTCGGGTACACACATGCCGAGGCGATAGGGCGGAATATTGATGATCTGGTGGCCAACGATGAATCGGTTCGAGCTGAAGCAGTTGAGTACACCGATTCGTTTCTTGAAGAACGAGGTGAACCTGGTAAATCATGGCGTTTAGAGACGACCACAAAGCGTACTCGTAAAGATGGTTCCCTGGTGGATGTAGATCTATTAGGTTTACCGGTAATCGTAGAGGGGAAAATCGTTGGCGTTATCGCCATCTATCACGACATTAGCGAGCGGATGGAGTTCGAGGAGGAACTTCAGCGCCAGAAGGATTACTTCGAAGCCCTCTTCGTGAATAGTCCTGTTGCCGTGGTGACTGCGGATATGGAAACAAACATCGTCTCTTGGAATCCATCTGCTGAAAAGCTATTTGGCTATACTCAGGATGAGGTGGTTGGTCGGAATTTGGTTTCGGTAGTGGCCAAGGATGATTCGCTACGTGCTGAAGCAGCAGGACACACAGATCAGATTTTTAATCTTGGGCACGTAGAGGCTACGACCAAGAGAAACCGCAAAGATGGTTCTCTGGTAGATGTGGAATTATTGTCCTTGCCAGTCATGGTGGCTGGAGAAATGGTTGGATACATCGCCATCTACCATGACATCAGCGAACGGGTGAAATTCGAGGAGGAACTTCAGCGCCAGAGGGATTACTTCGAAGCCCTCTTCGTGAACAGTCCGGTTGCTGTGGTTACTACTGATATGGATATAAATATCGTCTCTTGGAATCCATCTGCTGAAACATTGTTTGGTTACACTCAGGACGAGGTGATTGGTCGTAATCTCGATAGTATTGTGGCTGACCATGACTCGATTCGAGAAGAAGCTATCGGATATTCCGAACAGGTTGAGGATCTCATCAAGGCCTCTACTAAGCGTACCCGAAAAGATGGTTCACTGGTGGATGTGGATATTTTAGCTTTACCGGTCATCGTGTCTGGGGAAAGAGTTGGATTCATCGCGATTTACCATGATATCAGACCACTTCAGGAAGCCCGTAGGGTGGCTGAAGACGCCAATCAAGCCAAGAGCGATTTCTTGGCCAGGATGAGTCATGAATTACGTACACCACTCAACGCGATCATTGGGTTCACACGGATTGTGAAACGAAAAGGATCAGAAATCTTACCCAAGAAGCAGCTAGATAATCTTGATAAGGTGCTCGTCAGCGCAGATCATCTATTGAATCTGATCGATGATGTTCTCGACCTTTCTAAGATCGAAGCGGGTCGGATAGAGGTGGAAGCCTCGACTTTCGAGTTAGAACCGCTGGTGGATCTATGTATGACCACAACGCAGCCTTTGATTAGAGGCGAAAAAATCGTACTTGCAAAGAAGATTGAGAAGGGAGTGCCCGCAATTTACTCCGATCAAGGTAAGCTCAAACAAATCATCCTGAACTTGCTAGGAAATGCAGCCAAGTTTACGCACGAGGGTCAAATAACAGTTGGTGTTTCACACGATGTCGATACCCTCATCTTATCCGTTACCGATACTGGAATCGGGATCCCGGAAGGAGCGCTTGATCGCATTTTCGAGGATTTCCAGCAGGTGGACACAAGTACGACGCGTGAATATGGCGGAACCGGTCTTGGATTGTCGATCAGTCATCGACTCGCACAGTTATTGGGGGGAGATTTAGTCGCTTCCAGCAGGGAAGGGGAAGGTTCAACCTTCACCTTGAAGATACCGCTTCAATATCAAGCGTAGGAGAAAACAGATTTGACCTTATTGGATCGCTTTGATTGAACAACATCGTGTGTGTGAGATGAAATCAGCACAGAGGATGGATCAACAATCTTTACGATCGATGGATATCGAAGGGGGAGGTGGCTGTGAAAAAGATTCTGATTGTGGAAGACGTTGAGCTTAATTTGGATTTACTCGTGCAGTTGTTAGAGGATGATTACGAGCTGGTTGCTGCAAAGGATGGGGCCACGGGTTTGGATTTAGCATACTCAGAAAGGCCAGACCTCATACTGATGGATATGGCATTGCCTGTGATGGATGGGTGGGAGGCCACCCGCCGGATAAAAGCCGATCCAGCTCTGAAACATATTCCTGTCATTGGGCTTTCTTCCCATGCGATGCATGGTGATACGGAGAAGGCTTTCGAAGCAGGATGTGATGATTATCTGACAAAACCTTTGGATGACGAGCTCCTCTTTATGAAATTAGATTCGTACCTAAAGGATTGAGAGGTGCGATGGGTGAACTCCCACGAATTCTGATTGTTGATGACGAACCCCTCAACATCGATTACCTGGAGCAAGAACTCGAAGACCTGGGTTATGAAACTCTCAGTGCCAGAAATGGGCACGAAGCATTGGAATGCGTTGAATCGCAATTGCCAGATATGATCCTTCTAGACATCATGATGCCAATAATGGATGGGTTTGAGGTGCTTAGACGATTAAAGGCAGAGGAGCATTGGCGTGATATTCCCGTGGTCGTGATTTCGGCATTAAGCGATATCGATAACGTGGCGAAAGGAATTGAGCTGGGGGCAGAGGATTATTTACCAAAGCCATTTAATCCTATTTTATTAAAGGCCCGCATCAAATCCGGACTGGAGAAGAAACGCTTTCGAGATTTGGAACGTCTCTATCTGAAAGCATTGGAACGCGAACTTGAGATCGGTCGTGAGATTCAGGCCGATTTCTTGCCGGATGAAATTCTTCAACCAGAAGGATGGAGAATCGCCGCCTATTTCCAGGCTGCGAGAGAAGTCGCCGGTGATTTCTATGATGTGTTCTATCTTTCTGAAGGAAGGTTGGCATTGGTCGTGGGTGATGTATGCGATAAAGGCGTGGGATCTGCGTTGTATATGGCTCTTTTTCGCAGCTTATTACGGGCTACCTCAGATATTACAAGGTTTTCAAGTGGGCTAGAAAGGCAAGATGCAGAATTGGACAGTGCCAGTGCGCTGAAGAATTCCATTGAATTCGTCAATCAATACATCTGTCGTGTTCATAAGTCTGCCATGTTTGCGTCCCTATTCTTTGGATTGCTTGATCCTGAATCAGGATCGTTATCTTATATCAACGCTGGGCTTGAACCTCCTCTCGTCCTTCGTCAAGGAAAGGTTCTGGCGGAGCTCATGCCGACCGGTCCGATTGTTGGGGGCATTGAAGATATCCATTTTGATGTTGGTGAAACACATTTGGATCACGATGATGTTCTTCTGCTCTACACGGATGGGATTACGGATGCTTGCAATGCAGATGGTGAAGAATTTGGACGAGAGTCTGTCCTCTCGATCGCTGAGAAACATTCCGCCTCAGTGGATATGTTGATCGAGAACATCGTCTTGGATGTTCAAACCTTTATCGATGAAACGGCACAATTTGATGATATTACGTTGATGGCAATCCAGCGTATAAGCTAAAGACTGTCATTGTATTGCTACATCCGGATCAGTTCGCGTGCAATCACGAACTCGGTTTTGGAACAAATGGGAGGTTGAGGGAATGGAGACCATCACAGTCCGCACCCGTGAGCATGCTCAACTGATCGACATCACTCGTGAAATTCAAAACCTGTTGTCCAAATCTAATCTCGGCGAGGGCATCGTCACGATCTTCGTACCGCATACCACCGCAGGGATTACGATCAACGAAAGCGCCGATCCTAGCGTTATGCATGATATCCTCGCCGTCCTCGATCGGCTCGTCCCCTGGCGGGAGCCCTACTACGAACACAGTGAGGGGAACGCCGCTAGTCACGTAAAAGCAAGCATCATGGGATCGAGCGTGAGGGTCATCGTTAGCGACGGTGGGTTGAAGTTAGGGACTTGGCAGGGGATCTTTTTTTGTGAATTCGATGGACCGCGCACTCGAAAGGTGCATGTGGCTTTTCAGTCAGCGGTTTCTGGATGAGAATCAAAGATATCTTCGAGGATTAATGGGTTCGTATGTGAGTTTTGTCATTTCTCCAAATTGAGATCAATCAAATCTGGGCAGGAGATACTGCCCGAAATTATATATTTCTCACTTAACTCTCCCGTAGGTCAGGCTCCCACGTCTGACCTACGGCGGCGTGGGAGCCGCCTCTACTGAAAAAGATAGATCTTATAGAATTACTTTGAGAGAAATAACATACAGAGTTACACAAGTATGTCAACATTTTATAACTATTGGATGAAATCCGGTCCATCGTACTCCACTCGTAGAGATTTTCAAAGTTCTCGATTAAATTCATTAATCCGCATCTTCCAGATCGATTTTTCCCCATTTTCTTTCGCATAGCCGTGTATTAATGCCAAAAAATATCATTCAAAGTGAGTATGATGTGCGATTTATGMYTATGATGATGTCTTTGAAATCGGTAAATCAAAGGGTTTCTTTACGCCGAGAGCCTGTCATGAGCTTGTCGAAGGAGCGCTCAGAATGACAACTATTTGGGTAGGGGNCGAYCGACCKGTCGCCCTTACATCTTGGATWATGACCTCCTAATGCACCTCYGAGGAYYAATCTAGCCGACYATTTCATCATTCGCCGTATGGNTTAACCGTAGGGGCGCAATTCATTGCGCCTTTATTGAAGAACAACGSAGGTTAAAGCCTGYGGCTACATGGATGAGTTGCACGGGATTTACAACAACCTTGAGGGATTTGTTTGGAGTGTGAAAGGATTCCAATAATGTAAGGGCGGGGTGATCCCGCCCCTACAAAAACGAAAGGAATATTATTGTATCGCTTATGCGCGACGATATGACTCCTAAAGAAAATGACGGAGGATCGCAGACCTCCGTCATTCTCAATCTGTGGAACCTGTAGAAAGATGTTATGTCGCGTAGCTCTGCCCCGCAAGCTCGACACGTGTGTCCTGCAGGCGGGTCATGATCCCCTTCGCAACGCCCTGCATCAGGCGATAGCCGAGCTCGGGATTTTCATCACAAAGGCGCCGCAAAGGTTTGGCCTCGATTTGTATTACTTTGCCATCTTCCTTGGCAATACCCGTCGCTGATAGATGATAGGGAGGGATCATGGCCGAAAGCGCCATCAGATCGCCTTCGACAAGCGTACCAACCACGACTTCCTCACCTGTGCCAAGGGTCAGGGTAATGTCAACTTTGCCCTCGGTAAGGACCATGAGATGTGTGGCCTCCTCGCCTCTCTCATATATCCTTGCGGTGGCTAAAAATGAACCGCTTTCTTCGAATATTCGCTCGCCGGCTTTGAATTCGTGCTCCTCGCTAATCTTAGCTACTTCTCCTAAGCAGGCGTCAGCAATTCCAGCGAAGTGTGGGTAGCGTCGTAAAACTTCTGATGAAATCATGTTTTCTCTCTCTCTAGATGGAGTGCGGATAAGACAGCTTCGACGGCTAGTGGTAAAGCGGTTTCCAGCTCTGGTGATAATGTCTCATCAAATGTCTGCACATCCGCGGCTTCAACACCCACGATGAGAATCTCACTTGGTGGGGGAAGCTGCGCTCCAGCTTGTCGACCAAGCTCCAACGCAGTGGGGAGATTCACGTCGTGTGCTGAAGCACTCCGTTGCGTAGGAATATCATTTGGTGAAAGCATATGGATGGTGCCTGGATCAGCATCCGTACGAATGGCATCGATGATGATGGCGCGATCAAAGCCGATCATGCGCTCCATCAATCGTAGACCGCCCCAATAGTCCTCGCACACTTCTATGTCGGGATTGTCACCCAGTCGTCCACGAAGTTCTTGCACGACACGAAGGCCGATACTATCGTCGCGCAGCAGGGGATTCCCAAGGCCCAGGATCAAAGTCCTCATTTGATAGAGATCCATCCAAAATCATTAGCAGTCAGCTATCAGCAATCAGCACCTGGGATGAACGCATGGCTGAAGGCTGACAGCTGACCGCTGAAAGCAGTTTTTAGATATTCTGTGTCAGCCGCTCGATAATCTCCCCATCGGGTGTGCGGATCATCACCTCGAGGGGCATCTGTCCTGGAAGAGTGTGGGTAGCGCAAGCCATACAAGGATCGTAGGCTCGGTACGCCATCTCGATCGTGTTCAGCAGCCCTTCCTTGATGACCGTCCCTTTGGTGATCAGCCCCTGAGCGGCTTTTTTGACCGACATATTGATCGGGGCGTTGTTGTTGGTCGTGCCGACGATCAGGTTCACCTGGGTCAAGATACCACGCTCATCCGTCCAATAGTGATGAGTGAGCGTGCCGCGTGGTGCTTCCACTTCACCTACACCTTCATCTGGGGTTTCTGTGGGGAGCACGCGGAACTCTTCACCCGTGATCTCTGGATCGGTAGCTAACTCTACCCAACGCTCGGTGGCATACAGCAGTTCGACGAGACGAGCCCAGTGAGTTGCTAAGGTGTTGTTTACGGGCTTGCCTCCCAGGGTATCGTACATCCTCTCATACTCTGCTTGTGCTAGAGGCGTAGCCATTCCATCTGCAGCATTAAGGCGTGAGAGTGGCGTGGCTTTGTAGATACCTGAGTCTTCACCGTCGACAAACCCCTTCCAACCGATCTTCTTCAAGTAGGGGAACTTCAAGTAGGACCAGGGTTCAACATGCTCAGCGACGTATTCACGATAATCTTTCGGGTGATATTTCGCATGTTCCTTCCCGTCGGGTCCAACGACACGGATCATCCCATCGTAGAAGTTGACGTGGTTGTTCTCGTCAACCGTGCCCATGTTGTACGTTCGGTGGATGTATGCATCATTCGTGATCAGTGCAACATAGGCTTCGTTGCCGAGGACAATATCGTTAAAGAGTTGGATGGAGAATTTACCAAACTCGATCGCATCGCGGCCGAGTTGCTCAATCTCCTCCCGTTGTTCCTCGGTGATACCCCGGCTGACACCGCCCGGGAGGCCCCAGTTGGGGTGAACGGGTCGGCCACCGATCATCTTGATCAGATGGTGGCCGTCATGGCGCATCTTGAGCACCTTGCCGGCGATCTCCATGCCGACTTTTTTGATGATCCCCAAGATGTTCCGCTCAGCTACCGGCGCGTCTGGTCCCATGACAAAATCCGGACCACCTAGCGCGTAAAAGTGTGTCGTGTGGTCGGTAGCAAAGAAGATGCTATAGAACATCTCGCGCAACTTCTTGGCGGTTGGCGGTGGATCGACATGGAAAAGCGCGTCGAGCGCCTTCGTGGAGGCCATATGATGGGCCTCGGGGCATACACCACAGATACGGTTGGTGATGTTGGGCATATCTTCCGCTGGTCTGCCGACGCAGAAGCGTTCAAAACCTCGCAGCTCGGGCACTTGAAGATAGGCATTGGCGACCTCACCCTCATCGGTAAGGAAGATGTCGATCTTCCCATGGCCCTCGAGACGAGTGATGGGGTCTATTGATATTCTTTTCATGGTCCACTCCCTCTTTCTCTTAGGCCGACGCTGCCGACTGACCATCTCCGTCAGTAGCGAGTGAGGTACGGCGGAGTTCGCTGGCCGCGAGGCTGAAACGGTAAAATGTTCCAATGGGATCAGGGATCCCTTCATGGATGATACGGTCGATCTCCTCGGGGTCTTCTGAGTCGATCACCGATGCTAGAGCGGTCATCATACGGGCGCCGAAGTCTTCTACACCCTCATTGGGGCCATAGCATCCGATACACGGCGATCCAACGGTCGGGCACAGGGCGCCGCAGCCGGCTCGGGTCGCGATTCCGCAGCAGACGAGCCCTTGTTCGAGCAAGCAAGTCTCTGTATCGGGTATGATCTCCCAAGTCCTTTTAAACTCCTTGATCCTCTTCTCTTCCCGAGTTCGAGGGCATTCATCGCAGACGGTCGTCTCGGCACCAATCACCGATCCAGGGGCAGGCAGTTTGCCCTCCAAGATAGCGACGATCGCGTCCCAGATTCGTTCCGGCTCTGGCGGACATCCTGGCAGGTAATATTCCACCTCAACACATTGGTCGAGCGTTTTTACGGTGTCGTAAAAGATCGGCAGGTACAGCATACCCTCGTCGACCTCGGTTTCTGTTTGGGGTCGAATCCCTTCCGGATTATCTGTACTGGGGGTGTCGTGGTAGGCGGTCTGGAAGATTTCCTCCCGGTTGGTTACATTAGCTAGACCTGGAATGCAACCTTCATGAGCACACGATCCAAACGCTACCAGCACCTTCGATTTCGCGCGCAGTAAGCGAGCCATGTACTCTTGCTCACTGGTACGGATGGCACCGTTGAACAGGCAGAGGTCGATGCTTTTATCGTCCATCTTCTCGATGCTGTGAACCTTCGCATCGATCGCTACAGGCCAGAGAACGATGTCGAAGGCGTTGGCGACGTCGAGGATCTTCTCATTGATGCCGAGAACTGCGATCTCACAACCACCGCAGGAGGCAGCCCAATAGATTGCAAGCTTTCCCTTTTCGCTCATGCTGGCACCTCCATCGCTTCTGCGTGTTCTTCAGTAATGCGTTCGATTGCCGCGTCGACGTCTTCAGACCAATTGCCCGGCCAGTTTAGCGGGCCCAATGCTCGCACCTGGTCAATCATCTCATTGATCGCTTCTGCGAGCTGTGCACCCTCTGCTGCAGAAGCCCATTGGAGACGCACGCGATCTTCCTCGAGACCGAGGGCGCGTAGACTGTGCTTGAGCATAGAGAAGCGCCTCATCGCTTTGTAGTTCTGCTCCAGGTAATGACACTCTCCTGGATGGCAGCCAGCGATCAAGACCCCATCGGCTCCTAAAGCTAAGGCTTTAAGGACAAAGGTGGGATCAACACGACCACTGCACATGACGCGAATCATACGCACGTTGGGTTGGTACTTGATGCGGGCCGTCCCTGCTAAGTCTGCGGCGCGGTAGGAGCACCAGTTACACAGGAAAGCCACAATTTTAGGTTCGAATCTTTCTTCAGCCATAGGTCGCTTCCTCCACTAAGCAGGGATCGGTTCCCGCTCTACCTGCGGCGCTTTTGCGCCATTACCACTGATCACATCGTAGAGCAGTCCCTCGATTTCGGCGAATATCTGTTCGTTACTAAAGTGTGCACCTGAGATCGCTTGTGCTGGGCAAGCTGCGACACAGGTTCCACAGCCCTTGCACAAGACGCTGTTGATGTAACTTACTTCTTTGTCCTCTAGGTACTCGATCGCGTTGAACGGGCAGAGCGTGTTACAGATTCTGCAACCTGAACACATTTCTTCGTTGATCGTCGCCACAACCGGTTCAATCTCAACAGTGCCCTTGGTGATCATACCTTGAACACGCGCGGCCGCGGCGGCACCTTGTGCCACGACTGCAGGGATGTCTTTCGGACCTTGTGCCACACCGGCAATGAAAATTCCATCGGTCATCGTGGCGACAGGATCGAGCTTGGGATGGCGCTCGGTAAACCAGCCTTCCATGCTGCAGGCGATCCCAAATTGCAGGCCTACTTCCCTGGCGTCGGCCCTTGGCTCAAGGGCGGCCATGAGGACCACCATGTCAACTGGGATTCGACGCTGTATCCCGAGCAGGGTATCCTCGACCTGCACGATCAGTTTGTCCTCCTCACCGGGGAACCGAGCAGCGTCGGTAACTTCCGCGACCTTTCCACGAATGAAGTTCATCCCTTCTTCGAGCAGCCGCTCATAGAACTCTTCGTATCCTTTTTGATTTGTGCGCATATCAATGTAGCAGGAAGTTACTTCTGCGTTTGTTTTCTCCACGACCAGGTGTCCAAACTTGAGCGCGCTCATGCAGCAGATGGCCGAGCAGTATCGGTTGTGGTTTTCATCTCGACTGCCGACACAGTGGACGATGAGTACTGATTCTGGCTCGGTGACACCATCGCGGAGCACGATCTTACCCTCAGTTGGACCGGAGGCGTTGCACATTCTTTCGAATTCAAGGCTGGTGAACACATTGGCAAGACGTCCGTATCCGTATTGGGGCATGGCCTTACAATCGAACAAGTCGTAGCCAGTGGCTAAGATGATGTTTCCCACATCAACATCGAGATAGCTGTCCTGTTGTTCGAAGTCGATCGCTTCCGTTGGGCAGAAGATCTGACACGCCTTACACTTTCCGCGTTCAAAATACGTGCACGATTCGGTGTCGATGACGGGGATGTTGGGGACGGCTTGAGGGAAGGGACGGTAGATCGACTTACGGTAACCCATCCCGGCTTCGAACACATCGTCGATCACTTTCTTGGGACACTTCTCGATGCAGATACCGCAGCCGGTACATTTCTCTTCATCGACATATTTGGCTTTCTTCTTGATTCGAACGCTGAAGTTCCCGACGTAGCCCGAGACCTCCTCGACCTCGCTGTAGCTCAGCAAGTTGATGTTCGGGTGGGCACCGACATCTGACATCTTCGGCGTCAGGATACAAGCAGCGCAGTCCAGGGTGGGGAAGGTCTTATCGAATTGAGCCATGTGGCCACCGATGGATGGTTCCCGTTCGACGAGATAGACAGGATAACCTGCGTCGGCTAGTTCTAGAGACGCCTGGATGCCTGCGATACCCCCACCGACCACTAAGGTGTTCGGGTTGACGGGAACCAGACTCGGCTCGAGTTCTTCATGCAGTTGAACCCGGTTGACAGCACCGGCGATCATGGCCTTCGCCTTTTCCGTGGCGAGCTCCTTGTCTTCAACGACCCAGGAGACTTGTTCGCGGATGCTTGCCATCTGGCACAGGTAGGGATTCAACCCTGCATTGGCGCAAGCACGTCGGAATGTCTTCTCATGAAGATGTGGCGAGCAAGCAGCTACCACAACACGGGTCAGCCCTTCGTTCTTGATGTCGTCTTCAATCAACTCCTGGCCGAGTGAAGAGCACATGAATTTGTATTCGCGGGAGACCGTGACGCCTTCGAGGCTCTCGCCTGCCCACTTGGCGACTTCCTCGACGTCGACAACCCCGGCGATATTACTGCCGCAGTGGCAGATGTAAACTCCAACTTTTTCGGTCATAGATTCCCTTCCTTTCGTAGATGCCCTTGTAGAGGCCTGATGCACATAGGGCGTGAATCACGCACTCTTCACGTTGCATACGGTGCTAATGGCGTAGCAGCGACGATTTCTTTCCCAATACCTAATTTTTTACCAGGGATTCCGAGAGCCAGTCCCATGAGCTGCGTGAAATACACAACAGGGACCGAGAAGCGTGTGCCAAACTCCTGATTGACCTGTTGCTGGTAACATTCCAGATTGACTTGACACATTGGACATGCTGTGGCGATCACTGCAGCGCCATTTTCTTCCGCGTTCTGAAGCAAATTACGAACCATGCTCAAAGCCGCGATGCGATTCGAGATGAGCAGCGAGCCACCGCAGCACTTCAGTTTTAAAGGGTAAGGAATCGGTTCAGCACCTATGGCGGACAGCAGTTCTTCGAAGTACTCGGCTTGTTCGACGTCCTCATCGTCTTTCTTCGGCCTCAGGATTTGACACCCGTAGTAGGGTGCAACCCGTAGACCTTCCAGCGGCTTAGAGACGTTGTTTCGAATCTCGTCGAATCCAACGTCATGGACAAACACCTCGATCAGGTGTTTAACCTCGATTTGGCCGGAGAAACTTAGGTTATCCTCTTCCAGAGCATAGTTAATGTGCTCAGCTAAATCCGGATCTTCCTTCAAGTACTTGTTGGTGAAATAGGAGTTCTTATAGCACGCGCTGCAGGGAGCAACGAGGTCTAAGCCATCCTTCTCCGCCATGGCTAAGTTGCGCGCACAGAGCGCATACGCTAAGAGCTCGTCGACATGGAAGTAGGTTGTGGCACCGCAGCAGTTCCAATCCTCCAATTCCTTGAGTTCCACACCTAATTTCTTGGTCGTCTCGATCGAGGATTGGTGATAACTCAGACCGATTTGTTCAAGCGAGCAGCCTGGGAAATATGCGTATTCCTTCATCATTCCGCCTCCAAAGGAATAACCCGACTTACCATCCGCTTGAAGTTATCGAGTCTTTTGATCCTTGGCGGTAACATTGGCAGCCTGCCCTTCAACATCATTTTGGTGCCGGTAACGGCTTCCTGGATTAGCTCTCGAACCCCGGCGCTAAAGAGGTATGAGGTTGCCAAGATAGGTTCAAACGATCTTCCGCTCCTTAGAATCGTTTTTACAAAGGTCTCGGAGAACGTCGGACCGACCAATCCTTCCTGATGAACGTGTTTCCAAATGGAGTATCGCTTCAACGCATACATCGTTTCCGCGATATCGATTTGGGCTGGGCATCTCACGGTACAGTGATAGCACGAAGCACAGTACCAGAAGGTGTTGCTGGCGAGTACCTCGTCTTTGAGATTGGCTCTGATCATACCAATAATCCGCCGCGGGGTATGATCCATATAGTCAACCACCGGGCAGGTTCCAGAGCAAGTTCCACACTGAATGCAGGTTTTTAGTGGATTCCCGTGTGATGCATGTAGTAGATTTGCGATCTCATCGCTGAAAGAAGGTTTTACCATATTGTTTCCTCCTACGACACTTCCAATACAGTCTCAGTATGTGTGTTATATCCAGATCCGAGGAAACCAAATCTCAGCTCCACATCGCGGCGACGAACAAAAGCTAATACCACGATGGTTTGCTCGGATCAACTTTGATGAATCACTACTTGCCTTCCGCTTGTCGGTCTTCCGCAGCTTGTATCAAGGCGCTCACCCGTTCCAGAAGAAAATCTGGCTCTACTGGTTTCTCTACCAGCTCGTCGACTTCGACAAAGTGAGGGTGTACTGGCTGACCAGGGAAGAGATAAGCGATCTGTTCCCGAATGCCGGTGATGATCAGCACCGGTATTTCCCTCAATTTGGGATCCTTTCTCATCTTGCGAGCTATCATGATACCTTCCGCTCCACGGCCCATCATGATGTCAAGCAAAAGCAAATCATAACGCTTGGATTCTAAAGCTGCGAAGCCGTCCTTTGGATTGTAAGCCGTTTCAACTTCGTACCCAGCGTTCTCGAGAATAGATAAGATCCCCTCCACAAAGTCGGGGTCGTCGTCGATGATTAATAGTTTCTTTCCTTCGGTCACTTGAGATCTCCTTCCTAATTGTTTACCAAGATACCCGTATCCAGAACGGGTTCATTGTGACGATCTGTATTCAAAAAGGGTAAGCGAATCATAAATGTACTACCCTTATCAAGTGCACTTTCTACTGATATTGATCCCTCATGGGCCTCAACAATACGGCGCGTGATGGCTAATCCCAACCCGCTGCCTCTTTCAGCCTCAGGGGCGGATTTCCCGACATAGAAATCACCGAAGATAAAAGGTAGGTCTTCGTCAGATATCCCCACACCCCGGTCTGAAACCGCAATCAAGATGTAGTCTTCTTCTTCATCAGCTCTTACATGGATTTGGCTTCCCATGCGAGAGTATTTGATAGCGTTGCCTATCAGGTTCACCAACGCTTCCATCAAGGTGATCTCATCTCCAAAAACGGGATCCAGTGATTCCTCAATCGAAGAGACGATGTCTATGTCTTTCCGGATCGCATGGGGTTGAACACTCTCGATGGCTTTAGATATCACAGTTTCAACGGATATAGATTGGAAATTCTCTCGCAGTTTATTAATATCCGCATCGGCAGAAATCACGCGCAACCAGGTATGGATAAGCTCTAGAAGGTCATTAATAGAAGACTTCATGCGTTTAAGTCGATTGCCTTGATCTTCATTTAGTTGGTCTGATAATTCATGTTCCAAAGCAAGTAAGTTCTGCTGAACGGCGCCGATAGGGGACTTCAGCTCATGGGAAACGATGGCAGCAAAATGCTCCCTGAGCATCTCTCTTTCCCTTTTGAGCGCTGTGGTTTCCAACACTAGTTTCCTTCTTTCAAGGCCTCTGCGAGTGATCACACGGAACTCATCGGGAGTGAAGGGTTTCGGAAGAAAATCGTAAGCTCCTTTCTTGATCGCTTCCACCGCCGAACTTACGGTTGCGTAGCCGGTGATTACGATGGCCACGATGGTGGGATCAAAACCGTGGATTCGATCGAGCACTTCAAATCCAGGTATCCCGGGCATTTTGAGGTCAACAAAGACCAGATCCGGTTGAAACTCCTGGACAAGCTCCATCCCGAAGGCGCCATCCATGGATGTCGCTACATGATAGGGTCCACCCTCCAGGATTTGAGTGCAGGAATCCAAAACGACTTCTTCATCATCGATGATGAGTATCTTGGATTTAGCTTCTCCCATTTACACCCTCTTCCACTGCTCTCAAAGGCAATCGAATGAGAAAGGTTGTTCCCTCATCGACTATGCTCTCAACGGAGATGGTGCCTCGATGTTCCTTGATGATCCCGTAGCTAATCGCCAAGCCCAGCCCCGTTCCGTGTCCCACATCTTTTGTTGTAAAGAAGGGGTCAAAGAGCTTGTCAACATCCTCTTCAGGTATTCCGTAACCCGTGTCTGCGATTTCTATCTCGATGGCTTCCTCGACTGTGTCGTATCTGGTCCCCAAAGTCAATCGCCCGTTGTCCTCCATCGCCTCTGCCGCATTGACGATCATATTGATGAATACTTGTTGCATTTGCGAAGGGTCAACGACGACCTTTGGTAGACCGTTATCGAACTGCTTTATGATTTCAATGTTGTGGAATAAAGCCTGATATTCCACTAGGGCAACACATTCCTCTAAGACAGAATTAATATCACATACTGTTTTATCGGGTTTCCTTTGTCGCGAAAAATCTAGCAATCCTCGAATGATATCTCTGCATCGGTTAGCTTGGGTTACGATCTTATGAACGGATGGGGTCGATGAATTATCACTGGCCATCTTTTCCAGGAGCAGGTGGGAATAGGTCACAATCCCTTGTAGCGGATTGTTCAATTCGTGCGCCACATTAGCCGCTAGCTGACCTATGAGAGCCATCCTTTCAGACTCCATGATTTTGCTTGTGGTGAATTCTATCAACTGCTTATCTCGCTGCTTTAAGGCAGAGGCCATGGCATTAAAGGTGTCTGCCAATTCACCCAGTTCATCGTTCGAGATGCTCTCTACCTTTGCATCCAGATTGCCTCGCCCGATTTCCCGAGATGCGGATACCAGGTTTCTAATCGGTACAGACATTCTTCGCGAAAGAAGATAAGACAACATCATCGAAGCAAAGGCACCCAGTAGAGTGATTACCAAAAACGCAAGGACGGTTTGACTTTGAATGTCGACATATTTCTGTTCTAATACCCCAACATACAGAATGCCGATGATTTTATTGTTAATGTTCCGGATGGGTTCGTAGGCCGTAATATACCAGTCGTTTACAACGTAGGCTCGCCCTATCCAAGACTTTCCTTCTTCAACAACCCGATTGAACACCTCCTCTGAAACACGGGTTCCGATAGCTCTTAAACCATCCTCGTTTCTAACATTAGTTGAAATTCTCACATCATCCAGAAAGATCGTCGCCGTTCCGATATCCTTGTCGTTGTACGTCAAGTCTTCGTAAATTGTTTGCTTGATCTTGTCAACGATCTCGAAATTCCTGTTTAATAAAACACCACCGTACAACACACCAATTAAATTGTTTTTGTAGTCAAATATCGGTGCCGCAGTTCTTAACATCATGCCATCTGTTACTTCCGTTTCCTCCGTTTCTCTTGCCAGAGGGGTATCGACCAATGTGAAATTAGCGTTTTCAGCTAGTTTAGGAGACTCCCTTCGCAATTCATCCGCGGGCACGATTGATGTGGCTGCGATAGGTACTTTTCTGCTCAGAACAGCACCGACAAGCTCATCATCACTTTGGTCATCTCCATAAAGACCCTCATTGTTGCTTCGTAGAACCACTTTGCCCGATTCATCGGTGATGGTTAATACATCGAGCCCTTCACTTGCTTTGACTTTCGATAGTTCCTCAACGACTAGTTCAACATTTCCAGACATCAAGGCATCTTTCAGGAAAAATCTATCTGCCGTAAAGCGAATTACATTGTTAATGTGCAGTAAGTTACCTAAATAGATTTCCCTAGCAATATTGAGGTCACAACGTACCTTATCCTGGGCTTCTGCGACGATGCGGTCACCGATTAATCGGATCCCAAAGATGATAAAAACAGAACTGATGATAGCGATGATCAGTAAAAAGCTCAGGATTAGCTTCGTTGCAATAGGTATCCTAACGCCGCTTTTACCTGCATCTCCGAATCTCGCAAACCACTTTCTCATCAATAACCCTGAATATTACAGGCACGATTTGTATAAACCGATTATGTATCTACCCTAGTCACTTCCTTAATTACTTTTCCTTTTTCTTAGTTGGTTCAAAGATATCCAGCAACTGTGCGCGGGCAGCTCGAAGGCGAGTGGAAATGATCTCGGCCACGCGCCACATGATACTGTTTCCCAAACTATGATCCGTCTGACACAAGTTCCGCAGTTGTGTAGCGTTGATGGCGATGACCCGTGTGGGCTCCATGGCTTGCGCACCAGCTGACTTACGTTGGGGCGGAAACAAGGATGACCAACCCAAGAGTTGACCCGGTCCGAGTGTGAGGATAGTCACTTGACCATGACCTGGCACTTGTGTCACAAGGGATACTTGCCCTTCCTCAATCAGATAAACCAGCTCACTCGCGTCTCCCTCGCGGAAGATGGTCGCGCCCTCAGAGAATGTCACATGAGTGGCGATCGAAGCCAGTTTCTCCAAGTGTTTTGGCTCCAAATTCTGGGTGAACTCCATGGATTGCAACGCCTGGAGAACAGTTACAGATGTCATCGGCAGCTCCCTTTGCACTCACAACGCTTCATGGACCAAGTCGATCAGGTCCTTGACGACGAGGCGGTCTTCATAGCCGGTCGTTTTGATTGCGTCTTGATACATGCTGGTATCTTTCGGGCAAGCGACGACAAAATACTGAACACCAGGAATCTTCACTGCCTCGTGGATACGTGTTTCGCTCGGTCGTTCTTTCACCGATCCCTCATCCATCCAAATCCGACCACCTCCAGCGCCACAACATAATGCTCGATCACCATGGTTCTGCATTTCGATTAGGCTGCACCCGGTTGCTTCGATCACGCGTCGCGGAGCATCATACACGTCATTGTAGCGCCCCAAATAACATGGATCATGGTAGGTGACGGTGTAATCAAGTTTCTTGCTGAATTTGAGTTTGCCCGTCGATAGAAGCTCATCGAGTAGTTCTGCGTAATGGAGAACTTTGTGGTTGCCATTTTTGAACGGGTACTCGTTCTTTAAAGTGTTATATGAGTGTGGATCGGTAGTCACGATTTTTTGAAAGTTACAGCGTGCAATTGAGGCGAGGTTATCCTCGACCAGCATCTCGAATAACCCCTCTTCTCCTACGCGTCGTATATCATTGCCAGCGTTACGTTCGCCATCGTACATGATGCCGAAATCGAGGCCGAGGTTCTGGAAAACAGAAGCTGTCCTCAATGTACTATCTTTACAGCTGGCATTGTAGGAAGCGTAATCACCGACGAACCATAGATACTCAACAGGTTCTTTACGGGCATCTTTTATCTTTGTCTCTAGACCGACCGTCCACTTGGCGCGCGCACGATCAGATTGGCCGAATGAATTGCCATAACGGCCGAGTTTATCCAGGGCATCCTGGAGCATCTCGTCCATCCGCCCCTCAATGATCAAGTGGCGTCTCATGTCGACAATAGGAGTGACATGTTCGATGAACAACGGACATTCCTGATCGCAAGCGTAACAGGTCGTGCATGACCAAAGAATCTCATCGGTGATGACATCACCAACCAAGGGCTTCGCCAGGATCGCTTTCGCTGCTTCATCACCCTGGGCTACACTCAAGGCTTTTCCGCGCTCCATGAGGTTGTCTCTCAAACCCATCATAAGCAGCTTGGGGGACAGTGGTAAACCACTGGTGTAGGCTGGACATACATCTTGGCAACGACCGCATTCAGTACAGGTGTAGTAGTCCAACATTTGGCGCCATCGAAAACGTTCGACCACGCTCACGCCAACATCACCGTTAAATTCTGGAGCCGCGGGAAGCCATCCCCTGGGTTCCAGATTGCGTAATAACACTGCGGGAACCGAGGTGACAACATGGAAGTGTTTCCCGCCCGGGAGCTCAGTCAGGAAAATGAGCACGACTCCCAGGTGAATCCAATATGCGATCTCTTCGATCGCTCGTTGTGGTCCTTCAGCAAGCCCGACAAAAATGCTGCCAACAATTTTCGAGATCGGACGCCATTGTGAAATCGGATCCACGCCCTGGTTGATCCTTATCCCATTCATCACCAAGAGGCTGAGCATAATGGTGAAGATAAATAGGAGAACCATTACGCCCTGGCTCTTATGGCTGCCTTTGTAACGTTCGGGATCGACGGACACACGTACGTAGAGCGCGTACATCACTGCGATGGTCACAAATACAGCGAAGAAATCTTGAAGTAATGCCAGAGGACCAAAGGTCCCAATGATAGGTAAGGTGAAGTGAGGCTCAGCAAACGTTACCAGACCCTCGATCATGGCCTGCATGATGGTCAGGGATAGGACCAAGAATCCCCAGAAGATGAAGAAATGAGAGATCCCTGGTAGAGGGACGCGGAAGAGACGCAGTTGACCCGCTACGAATACGAAAAGCCCTCTAATCCGCTCAATCCATTGTCCAAACTGACCGCTGGCCTCTCCACGTCTCATGTTCACCCATAGAAGCTGGTACACTCGATATGCAAAAATCCCACCAGCAATGAGTAGAGCTAACAGTACAAGGATTGATTTGAGCGTCTCGTATGTCATGATTTCATCCGCTCTTTGCTTCTTGGACCTTTTCGGTTAAGACGGGCATGAGATCAATCGCATCGACCTCAGCTCCGTACTTGGCTACATCGAAGATCGGCGCAGAGGGGTCGGTATTAACTGCGATGATCATTTCACTGCCGGTTATACCTTCGACATGCTCAGGAGCGCCGCTGATACCAATCGCGAGAAATATTTTCGGCTTGACACTCTTACCGGATTTTCCAACAAGCCTATTGATGGGCAACCATCCCTGGTCCACGACTGGGCGGGAGGCGCATACAGCACCGCCTATAGCGCTTGCCAGTTCTTCAGCCAGCTCCAGATTTGCTTCTTGTTGAATTCCACGTCCCACAGCAACCAGGATAGGCTCTGTGGAGATGTCTACATCCCCAATTTCAGGTTCGATATACTGCTTGAGCGTAACCCGAAGTCCTTCCAATGACGGAGCAGAGACAGTAGTCACTTCTGCGGGTTGATCACTTTTCCCCTCCTCAGCCTTGAAGTCACCCGGAACCACCGTTACCAAAGCCGTTGGACTAGGTAGCTCGCCCTCGGCCATGATCTTGCCTCCGCAAATTTTGCTGACAAATTTAGGGACTCCCTCCTTGACATGGACGGTACTGCAGTGGCTCACCAGGGGAAGTTCTAAGCGAGCCGAAAGCACGCCGGCTACCTCAGCACCCATGGACGTGTCGCCTAAAAGAACCGCGCGCGGTTTATCCGCCTCAATCAATTCGGCTAGAGCCATTTGATAGGCTTCGGGAGTGAACTCAGTAAGGGCAGGGTGGTCCATATACAACACCCGATCAGCCACCAGATCAGATGCTAGACTCTGCGCCTCGTGGCCAAGTAGTATCGCGACCAACTCTCCATCCATCCCAGCAGCGAGCACACGACCTGCAGCAAGCATCACATAAGATATTTCGCTCACCCGACCCTGCAGGTGTTCAATAAGGACATAAATATTGCCATCCATCGCTACCTCCATTGGCAGTTGTTCTCTAAGATCAGATCACTCCCAAATCCCCGAACAATTCAACGAGTTTGACGGCAATTTGGTCGATGTCACCCTCAATCATCTCGGCACGCTCGCCGACCTGAGGTTGGAACATCTCAGACACAGTTGGTCCACCACGTGCGTCCAATTCGGATATGGATTGTTCTTCGATGCTTGCGGTCTTCATCGCCTGGCGAATCTTGCTGATTGCTACATAGCGCGGCGGTGACTCCGCTGCCTGGATACCAAGAACAGCGGGCATTGTGACCTCCATCTCGGCGATCAGTCCGCCCGGATACTCCTTCCGCACGGTAAGCTTGTCCCCGGATGTGGTTACGCCAGACACATAGCCGACAAAGGGCATTCCCAGATATTCCGCCACTAAAGGTCCCAGTGATCCATCGAGATCGTTATGAGCTTGGACACCCGTCAGAATGAGATCAGGTTTGAGTTCGCTAACGGCGGACGTGAAGGCGCGTGCGAGGGCATGATTGTTCACGCCTAGCTCAAAACTGTCAACGAGCTTGATCATGCGATCGGAGCCTTTGGCAAACGCTGTGTGTAAGACGCCATCCATGTCTTCGAAACTTGGTCCCAGGACCGTGACCTCTCCCCCTTCACGCTCCTTGAGGATGATGGCTTGTTCGAGGGCGTGCTCGTCTGGTTCGTTGATGATCAGACGCATGAAGGTTGTATCTAGTGACTTTCCGTTCTCATCGATCTCAAGTTCCTCGACGAGGTCTGGTACAAGTTTAATCAACACTGCAATGTTCATCGTTTCACCCCTCTATACCCATGGCTTCTGCAATCAGTTCGGCAATATCTTTCACCAATAAGCCCTCGGCACCTCGCACAGTTTTCGTTGCGTCTTCAAACCTTGGCGATTCGTAAGGACAAGCTACGACCAGGATACGGGCGCCGTTCTCTTCTGCTCCAACGGCGGAGACGGCCTCACGTACTCGCCACTCAGAGATCCTGACTTGAGCTTTCTCCCATTGAAAACCATCCAGCCACATCCCACCACCGCCGCCACCGCAGCACAAGCTGTTCTCGTGGTTGTGTGACATCTCCACGAGCTCTACACCAGGGATGGCCTGCAGTAACTGACGTGGCTCTTCGTATATCCCATTGACCCGACCTAAATAGCAAGGATCGTGGAACACCACCGTAGCTTCAATACTGTTTTTCATCAACTTTTCGAGTTGATCGAGCCGCTCGGCAAGGAATTGGGTGTAATGACGCACAGGATAGGAGATCTCAAGATTGGGGTATTCGTTCTTAATGGCGTTGAATGCGTGGGGGTCGGTGGTGATGATCTCGTTGAACTCGTATTTATCGAACGCTTTGGCATTCTTCTCGGCCAGCATTTCAAACAACCCACTCTCGCCTGCAAGTCGAACCGAGTCGCCATCGCTGACCTCCTCGGGACCCAGGATCCCAAAGTCCACATCCAGGGCTTGGAGGATTTTGGCCAGCGCTCGAGTGGACGGCGTAACGCGTGTGTGATAGGAGGCATAATCACCGACAAACCACAGGACGTCCACTGGTCGCTTGGCTTTGGCCATGATCGTAACCTCAGGTTCAAGACCAATTGCCCATTCTGCTCGCTTACGCGGGGACTCACCCAGAGGATTGTCATACCGCTGGGCTTTCTCAAGGGCATCTTGAAGCTCGGACGGGACGTTACCAGCCAGGAGCATCTCCTCCTTAACCCGGGTCGTCAAACCAGCGGTTACCGGGATTTTAGCCGGACAAACCTGGGTACAGGCATAGCACGATACACACATCCAGGCCGTGTCGGTGCCTATTAAATCATCAAGCATGCCAGCTCGTAAGGCGGCGATCATGCCGTGAGGAGGATATTTCATCACGAAGCCAAACGGGCACACGCCGCTGCACGCTCCGCATTGGAGGCATAATCGAATGCGCTCACCATCCTGGGTAGCAGTGGTCAATTGATTTAGGAATTCTTTGGAGGTATCGATTGTCGTCGATTCCATCATCATGCACCTCACGGTTGAATGAAAAGCCTCACATCAGCCCGCGTACCTTTCTCTGAGCCTGGACAATGTGAGGTGTCTCCGAATCGTTTGAGATGACATAGTGTGATGTCATTTCTCCATAAATCAGCTAAATTGAACCTAAAAACCAACCTATAGTATGTGAAAGATTTCACCATTCGCGAAGTGATAGAGTGCACTCGTTCAACCGACAAAAGTCAGAGATATTTTATATAGCTGTCTATAAACGTTATTTATAGTATAGAATGGGCATAATAGAAAGCTGTAGGGACATAATTTTGTTTGTTTTGTTGCAACTCATCGCAAATGAAAGAAATGGTGAAGTCCTAGCCAGATTCATGAACTCAACACTAGGTTTTGAAATTTCCTGAATTTTAACCCTTAATTAGCTTATCTAAAAATTCTTTACGGGGAAATTACAAGATCGATTTGATAGGAGGAGCTGGCCATATGCTCGATCTCATCAGGCTGACGATATTCATTCACTCTGCTGAAAGCAACAGCTTTTCTCAGGCGGCAAAGGAACTTCATATCACCCAGCCAACGGTTAGTCATCATATTAAAATCTTGGAACAGGATATCGGAAAGAAGCTGTTCGATCGAAGTGGAGGCAGACTACAACTCACGGAAGCCGGCCGATTATTATTACCTTGGGCTCGCAAGCTCGTGCGCGACTCGATCGAATTGCAGGAGATGATGGCTTCGATTGAGGAGAATATCGTTGGTCAATTGTGTATCGCATGCAGCACAACGACTGGGAAATACATCCTGCCTCAATTTGCTGCTCGGTTTTATGCACGTCACCCCGGAGTCAAAGTAACCATCATGTCGTGTACCTCGGAAAACGTTGTCCCACATCTGCTGGAGGAGGAAGCCAACTTGGGGGTAGTTAGTTATGATGCCTGTGGTGGCAAGCTTGAATGTCAAGAATTTTTCATAGATCACATCGTACTCATTGTGCCGCCTGATCACTCTTGGGCTTCGACGGAGGTCATCGAACCCTCAGCCCTAGTAAATGTTCCTTTCATCTTGCGAGAAGCCAGTTCGGGCACGCATAAAGTTATGCTTGCTGAACTAGGGAAGCATGACATCTCGCTAGATGATATGGACGTGTCCTTGGAGGTGGGTAATGCGGAAGCGATCGTCAAATCGGTTGAAGCGGGATTTGGTGTAGCATTCGTCTCACGTCTTTCTGCCGCATGGGCGCTTAGTTTGGGAAGTGTAGTAGAGATCCCTATCGAAGGTTTCGATCTAAGAAGAAAAATCTACATGATTCGAAAGCAGATACAAGCTCCAAACCGAGCTGTCGAGGCTTTTTGGGGGTTCGTTCACGATCCTGAGAATAAAGATCTTCTTATCCTAGCTGAAAAGTAATCAATTATCCGATGAGTACGTTTTACCCTCTGATCCGGAGTGTTTAAGTACGTAACTCAATTTCCTACATCGATTTCTGCTTCTGACGATGGTGGCGGTTCGTGGCATAATGGAAACGTTACGAGTATGTTCGTCCCTTCACCTTCCACACTCGTCAAATCGATTAAACCACCAAATGAGTCAACATAGTGCTTTACAATGCTTAGCCCAAGCCCGGTCCCCATGATCCCCGTGCGTTTCGCGTTGCGTGCGCGATAGAACTCATCCCATATATGTGGCAGATCCTCGGCAGGAATCCCGATTCCGTTATCGGTGATACGGATCCTGGCTAGCTGTCCGAGGCTTTCCATCTCCACGCTAATCTTACCCCCAGCAGGTGTGTACTTGATCGCGTTACTGATGAGGTTCTCAAAGATCTTAATCAACCCATCTTCGGTTGCCTGAGTGTAAAATTCGGTTTCTTTCTCATGCACGGTGAGTTCGATTTTTCTACTTTCTATCTCGTCGCTCAATTGATGAATAACCTGTTTTACGTTTTGTTGAATTGGTACAGGATGGACGTACTTTTCGAAATCAACGATGCGCTCAGCCGCAAGCGCAAGGAGGTCGTTGATAAGATTCATCAGCTGTTCAAGCCGTACATCGACTCGTGCGAGAAGCGTGTATTGTTTTTCAGCAAAGTCACCCGCCAAGCCGCGTAACAATGTTTTGACCAAGCTTTGAGCACTGGCAACCGGTGTACGTAATTCGTGTGTCACCATACGCACAAACATCCCACGTTCCTGTCCAGAAAGTTCAAGTCGCTTGAAACTGAGCGCATTCTCGATCGCCGTCGCTCCCAGGTATGCGATCTTCATGATGAAGTCCGTATGAGGTGCTTTAAAGGCGTAAGGATCTTTCGCATAAACATTGAGGATTCCAAGCGGTTTTCCATGGCTGAGGATAGGTGCCGTCACCATGCTGCGAATCCCTTCCCGAAGGAGTGCTTTGGGATCTTGCAACCGGGTGTCTTGATCCACATCGTGAATGATGATCGGAGGATTGGTGAGCAATTCTTCTTCGAGAATTTCGCGAGGTATTTCAGGCGGACAATCCTCACAATAGGTCTGGCTTAGTCCGTGCGCCCCACAAAAAACGAGGCGACCGCTACTTTCGTCAATGAGTCGTACCGAAGCGCCCTGAACTGAAAGGGCTTCAGCGGCGCAATCTGCAAGATCCACGGTAAGCTCAGATAGGCTGAGTGTCGCGGAGACCTTTTGTGCCGTAAGTAGAAGGTGAGCGATTCGATGATCCCGTCTTCGTTGACGGTTCATGATCGTCGTTGTTAGATATCCGATCGCGAAACTAGCTAGAGCAATAAAGGCTAGCCGTGATACGACATAGATTTCATCGGCGTAGGTGTTGGGAGGGAATGCGGGCGTGACGCTGTAATGGGGCAACAACCCGAGAAACTCAAAGAACGCGATCAAAGCAATCATTACGACATCTAAAGAAACGAACAATAAGGCGATCTGGCGGGACATTAATATAGCGACCACCAGCACATGGATCAACAGCAAGGGTTTGGCAGGGCTGCATATACCTCCCGTTAGATGTAAGAACGCTGCCATGCTCATTAAATCCAAGCTGATCTGAAGGATCAAAATCTTGCGGGTGTGTGTGATACACAGCAGCGGATCGGGAATGTAAGAACGCCTAGTATAGAAGGCAAGTGCAGTGTTATAAAGCAAGATGAGGGCACCAAGGACGTAAAGTGGACCTTCCGGGAGGGGAAGGTCCAACACATGTACACAAATTACTGTCGCCAACAAGACTAAAACCCCTGCTACCCAGCGAGCATGGATCAAGTGAGCGCTATCACCTGCGAGTTCGCAGAGTAGGGGAATCTCTATTGAGCCGGGTTTTAGAGTATTCTTTCTCTCCATCCTGGTTCCGACATATCCCAATATAGCGATTTGGAGAGATTGTAGAGCAATTTATTTCTGCAGCAAGGCTTCCACTTTTTCTATCAAATCATCAGGATCAATTGGTTTATCGACAAACTCCTCAACTGGCAGGTAATCCTCTGTAGGTCCAAAACGTAAGGGTGTGGTGCTATGAATAGAAGTCAGCATCAGAATTGGTATCTTGCTGTATGCCTTGTATGCTGAGCTCGGATCCGGATTGCGCAATTGCAATGTAAGCTGAAAACCTTCCGTCGTCGTATCCATCATCACATCGAGAATGATCAGGTCCGGGTTTTCAGCCTGGATCTTTTCTAAGCCTTCCGTCCCGTTTTGAGCTTCAATCACTTCGTGCCTCCTCGCTTCAAGACAAAGCCGGGCGGAGGTGACTATATCCGGGTCATCGTCAATGATTAAAATTTTCGCCATTCGATCCCATCCTTTGCTGGTTTTGTACAAGATTCTTGAGATTTGGTTTTTTGATCTCGAATCATCGAGAGGGTGTGATAGCCTAAAAAGTCTGTTGGGTAGGGATTGTCCAGCAATTCCAAGATATCTGAGCAGATAGTAGGTATGACCCGCTGGACGCAATCGCTCAGACCGACTGACCACCCGATTTCTAAAGGCTGAATTCCGTATAGAACGAACATTGCTGGCAAGAGATTCAGAGTAGAACCAAGGCATAGAGCGTTTTCCAAGCCAAAGTTATGTGAGCATGACGGTCGTTTGGCCAACCACCTTTCAAAAAGGCGACTATTCAGAAAGAAGCGTTCCCATTCGCCTGGTTGACGACCGAGATCGGCTGCGTCTACTAGAATAACACGTTCAGCATCCTGCATGAGGAGGAGGGCCTTCAATCCCGCAACTCCACCATCGACGAGCCACACGTTCTCGAGAAGCGATGTATTCGACGTTAATTTTTGGATGATAGCAGCGCCTACCCCGTCGTCACCACGCAGTGTGTTTCCGAGTGCGAGGATGATCGTCGTGGGTTGCGGGTAGACTTCACAGGGGACGTGAGGTCTAATCATCTTGTGGGGCTTCACATCTTCACGCAGATGACCGAGGAGGTAAGCGCTATTCGACAAAGTTCACCTCCACCATATGTGCGGAACAGGAGATACAAGGGTCATAAGCTCGGATGAGCATTTCCAATGCTGTGGTCATCTCCTCAGGAGAACGATCCAGCTTTTGCGGGACGAGCTCACGCATATCCGCTTCAACATTGGCTAAGTTCTGCGCTGTTGGGATTATACAATTCGCATCCGTTAGGACGCCGTCCTCGATCACATAATGGTGGTACAGCGTTCCACGGGGCGCTTCGCAAGCTCCAATCCCCTCACCGGAAAGATGGGAAATCGGCGAGGGCTCTTCAGGAACGATCCCGTGTTGGAGGAGTCGTTCCGTGATGAGGATCGCATTCTCTGTGCAATGGACCACCTCCACAATTTGGGCAAGCGAATTCCAATAAGGATTAATGCACTTGCTGCTCATATCGAACGCGCAGGCGGCGGCTTGAGCATTCGGGTGCAATTGGTCATGGTTGATATTAAATCGGGCAAGGGCACCGACCATATAGGCTTCACGTTGATGATGAGCATGTTTGGCCGTGGAGTGATCGACCATATATTCATTGGTCACCGCAAGGTATTCTTCAACCGGCCACGATCCACCATCGGAGCTGGTGATCTCACCATCCATGAAGCAGTATTCGTCATGTAGATGTAGCGCAAGAAACTCGGTATCGCGCTCGAAAGAAGGTAGGTGTAGGTTCTGGAACAGGTCGATGGTCGTATCCAGGTCAGTGCGCATAGCCACTAATTGCTCATGTAGTTCTATCATTTGCGCTTCAGATGGCAGGTGAGTGAAGCCCCCAACCGTCATGGAAACGGGGTGGGTATGTCGACCGCTTACTACCGTGCAGATGTTACCTGCCACACGTTTCATACGTAAAGCACGCGTTACGACCTCTGGCGCACGTTTTGCCAGCGGAATAACGCTTCCTTCCCCCAAGAGATCAGGCGCAACGAGCATGTAAACATGGAGGATGTGGCTGTCTAGCATCTCCGCGTTAAGGTTTAACTTGCGAAGCAGGATCGTTTGATCACTGGGTTCGACGCCGAGTGCCTTCTCCGTTGCGCGCAAAGAAGTTGTCGCGTGGGTCACAGCACAGATGCCACAGATACGCGAGCTGAGATGAGAAGCCTGATCGTAAGGTTGACCACGCAACATGGCTTCAAAAAACCGCGGCGCTTCAACGATCTGCATATCGCACCTTTGGAGTTTACCGTCCTTGACGTCTACGACGATGTTGCCATGTCCTTCTACCCGGGTCACATGATGGACGTCGATGTGTGTGGTTTGTGCATTATCCATCTCTACCATCGACCACCTCGCTTTCCAGAACTTGGTTTGTCATGAACAATCCCATCTTTGAGCTGATCCTTTCATCGCTCTGACCGAGATCGTACATCAATTCCCTGAGCCATTTGATGTTCGGATCGGGTATCAAACCGCGGCAGCCTTCACATCCAACACCAAGGCTCGGGCAAAGAGCTCCGCAACCCGCACGTGTAATCGGACCAAGACATGCTATTCCGCAGTGGTAGAGGCAACCGTTCTCCTTTAATTTACATTCGACACACACAGGATAGTCGGGTATATCTGGACGGTTGCCTTGCAGAAGTGTCTTTACCCCCCGAATGAATTCCTCTCGGTCGATGGGGCAACCAGGAATGAAAGCCTCAATTGGAATCACATCGCTGATAGGTCTTGCGATTCCACTCTCATATACCTTGGCATTCTCGCCGTACACGTAGCGGCGTGTTTGTTCCAGAGGTAGCAAATTGCGTACGGCGTTAATCCCACCAAGATGCGCGCATGCTCCAAGCGCTACAACGATCTGCGCCTGCTCGCGGATTCTATGTAATCTCTCCTCGTCCGATGGTCGTGTGCAAGAGCCCTCCACGAAGGCAATCTTGTAGTCTTCACCTTTCTCGCTCAAGGCCTCTCGAAATTGCACAATCTCAACTGCATCCAGGAGATCTAGGTGGTTCTGGAGCGAATCGATTACAGTAAGCTGGCACCCTTCGCAACCCGTAAAATCAAAAAATGCGATCTTGGGTTTGGATTTCATGACAAAGCCTCCTCAAGATGCTTGATTTGAGCATAAGAGAAGACCGGACCGTCTAAACATGTGTAAATATGATCCATTTGGCAATGACCACACTTTCCGACCCCGCACTTCATGCGTCGTTCTAAGCTCAACCAAATGTTCCCTTCCGGGATGCTCTTTCCTAGAAATTCCATCAGCACGTAGCGGTACATCACAGGTGGACCGCAGGTAACGGCTACGGTATTTCGTGGATGGACTTGGATCTTTGGGAATAGGGTGGTGATCACACCAACGTTTCCTGTCCATCGGTCATCTGGTCGGTCAACGCTGAGATGCAGTTCAACATCTTCTCGTGTTTTCCAGTGATCCAACTCCTCGATAAAAAGCAATTCGGATGGATGACGTGCTCCATAAAGGATCATCACACGCCCATAATTTCCGCGATCGTCAAGGACCTCATTGATGAGTGAACGAAGGGGCGCAAGCCCCAATCCACCTGGAGCGAAGAGCATGTCCTTACCTCGAAAACGCTCCACGGAAAAGCCGTTGCCGAAAGGTCCACGGATTCCGATCAAGTCGCCTGGGCCGAGCGCATGAAGCGCGTTGGTCAATCTTCCTGTACGGCGGACGCACAACTCGAAGCTCGTGTTGCTCCGACTCGGGGAAGAGGAGATGCTGATCGGCGCTTCACCCACACCGAGAACTGAGACTTCGACGAATTGACCCGGTCGATGATGGAGCGAGACTCCCTCTGGCAGCTCGATGGTGAAGAGCTTTTCAAGCTGGGTCAAGGGACGTACATCCGAAATAAGCATGCTCCTCGGGAGGTAGATGGAGGTAGTTTCTAGGGTTTCAACCAGCGAATGGTTCATACCAACACCTCCTGTTCGATGCTAGTGTAGGGGATTTGCCTCCGATAAAGATCATTCAGAACCTCTACGGGTGTAATGCTAACCAAGCACGCTTGGGCGCAACGACCGCAACCGACGCAGCCGATGAAACCATATGTTTCAGGTTGATACATAAACTTGTGGAAAAACCGGTGACGCAGGCGTGCAGCTCGATTGCTCCGGAAATCATGGCCACCAGCCACGCTTGAGAAGCGGTCTAATTGACAAGAATCCCATACGCGGGTTCGTGAGCCAGAATGGAGAGTAAAATCGACCTGATCGACCACGTCGAAGCAATTACATGTTGGGCACACGATATTACATCCGCCGCAGCTAAGACATTTTTCCCCAAGAATGTCCCAGAGTTCACTCTCGTAACTTAGGTCAAGCAGACTTGGTAGCTCGGTCATGTCAAAATCCAATTGATAAGAGAAGCGCGACCACTTTCCACTCATCACCTTCTGGAGGCGCTGGTAATCTTTAGGGGTCGCTTCGCGGACTCCTGCCGCTGAATGAAGGACCCGTAGTCCTTTTTCAGAGCCGACCTCGATCACGTAAACACTGCCCAGATCCGTTAAGTGCAGATCGAAATCATCAGGTGTGCTTAGGGTTCCCATGTCCTTACAAAACGAAAACTCCGAACAAGGTCTCAGACACTCAATACTCACCAGTGTCGTAGCCTTACGACGGGCTTGATAATGTTGATCTGGATATCCTTGACCGAAAACACGATCCATTAGGGATATAGCATGCAGGTCACAAGTATGAATTCCAAAGACAATCGTCGGGGATTGGTCGAAGACAGGTTCAACCTTGTGACTGCTGCCCGATGTGTCGAATTTAAGCAAGGTTTCCCACTGAGGCAGCAAGATCTTCTTGGGAGGGAGAATCGAGGGCGCGTGATCTAGCAGGAGATCACTGGGGTATTGAAGTTCTTCGAACACGATCTGATCCCCGGCCTCAGTTGAACCGATCAAACGGTAATCACGCTGAATTCGTAATAGCCAATCTGGCAAGTTGATCTTAGGGAATATTCTTATGCTCATAAGTTACTTTTCCTTCCGATAGATTGTGATCAAAGGAATTCTGTAAGTGATCATGAGGGGTATCTACCAAGTGAGCACATCGATCTCCAGAACCGGTGGACCATAAATTGATAAAGATTGCCCTCAACTCTTGAGCCATTTCCCATACACGCTTACGCACGATTGGAGTCAAGGGGCCGAAAGAAATGTGGGATGGTTGAATTCCGAGTAGGGCGACCTGGCAGCCCATTTCTATGTTCAGATACGAGGCGAGTAGGTAAATGGGTAAAGTGTGAGTCGAAGCGCTAAGGCCGTTGGTCATACGCCAGGGGATCCAGCGGATAGTACCGGGTCTTTCATTCAATTGAGCGGCATCTACAAAAAGTACACAATCGGGGTTGAAACGCCGGACAAGCCCAGTGTAGTTCTCAGGTGCCGTTCCGGCGCAGACCACGAATAATCTATCATTTGTATTGGCAAGCGGACGCAATAAACGTGCAAGCAGTATCCCAGCTGCATCGTCACCGCGCATAGGATTGCCAACGCCGAGCAACGCAATGCGAGGGTTAGTCTCGGTCGATTTCAGCTTTAGAATCGTCTGATAGAGATTGCTCTGCCAAGACAAGCTGGACATCATTTTCATTCCCATAATGGATCGTGAAAGGACTGCGGTTGAGTGCGGCCAATTCCCATTCCTGGTTGGATAATTCGAGGCAGCCGTGGCGGCAGCTTATGACGCATTGTGCGCAAAAGGTGCAGCGATCGGGGTGATAGGTCAGCACGAAACGTTTCTCTTCTCGATCTACTACAAAAACCTCGATCGCGTGTGCAGGGCAGTCTTTTTCGCATAACCCGCAGCCGATACATGCCTCCGGATTCCAAATTAATTTCCCGCGTAATCGATCCGGCGGTTCCCGTCGCTCAAAAGGGTATTTTTCTGTAACAGGGCGACGTAAAAGGGATGTTGACACGTCGCGGAACATCATGCCTAGCTTCATACTGTTACTCCTCGCCAGATGATCATCCCCAGCCATTGGATCAGAACCAGGATCGTCCCGTAGCGCCACCACAAGCCAACGGATTGGTCAATTCGTAAGCGAGCGAAAAGTGCTTGGAGCACAACAAGGATCAGAAGAAGAGCAAGCGTTTTAATGAAGAAGAGATACGGGTTGGCGACGCCTGCTAAATAGAAGGAGGCGATGAGCGTCAACCCAATGATCAACGTGACCCCTTTGCTCAATCTGAATAGCGCCAAACCTCTCCCGCTATATTCCGTAAGAGCTCCAGCCACGATCTCGGTCTCAGCCTCGGGTGCGTCGAGGGGAGGTAATTCTAGTTTTCCCATAAGCCCGATAATAGCGACCAGAAAGCCAATAGGTTGAGTGAAGAGAAGCCATCGTCCTTCTGCGAAAGATGCGATTTCTCGGATCTCCCAACTCCCTGCCGCGAAAGCAGGACCTAACAAAGCGAGCAGGAAGGGCGCTTCGTACGAAAAGAGCTGCGTCAGCGTCCGTGTTGCTCCAACGAGTGAGAAACGATCCAGTGTATTCGCCCCGGCTAGCCCCAGACAAAGTGTGAGCATGCTTAGCAAGTAAATCGTGACGATCAAATCACCGGGGAAGCTGGTTATCGGTGAAAGACCAGCGAAAGGAACATATAAAGCCGCAGTCAGCCCACCTGCTAAGGCAAAGATTGGCAAACCGATAAAGAGGCGCGCATCAACGCCCTCGGGCACGACTTCTTCTTTAGCCAGCAGCTTGATCACATCCGCAACTGGCTGGAACCAACGCGGCCCGATTCGGTTTTGTAACTGCGCGAGAAATTTTCGATCGACCCACTCATAGAAAAGACCCGTAAGCAGGACGAAAAGACCGCCTGGAAATAGGAGCAGCGATAAGCAGCTAGCGAGGATGTCCTTGATAGTATTCGATTCCATAGCGTCTTAGTGCCTCCCAGGTCCAACCTGACTGTTTGTTGCGACCATGATCGATGAGCACCATGCGGTCATTGCACGAGAAACAGGGGTCAATGCCAACCACGATCATTGGCACGTCCGCCAGTTGGTGTCCGATTGCTAGCTTGACGACGGACATCATGTTGCAAATCGTTGGGGTACGAACCTTGATCCGCTCGGGTATGTCTGTACCGTTACTCTTAATAAAGTAGAACAATTCGCCTCGCGGTGCTTCGACGCGACTAACGGTCTCCCCAGCCTTAATTCGACGGGGGATGCGCGTGGTGAGATCACCGGGTGGTAACGTTTTGACGATCTCGCGAATAATGCGGAAGCTCTCGAACAACTCCTTTATTCGAACGACAAAGCGCGCTTCCAAGTCCCCTCGTTCGTCGAGGGTGATCCACACTGGGTAGTTAGCATATGCTCCATATGGAGCCTCGACGCGGATATCACGCGCAACATTCGACGCACGTGCTGTGGGTCCTACCGTACCAAGCACCTCGGCTTGAGATCGATTCATGACGCCTATCCCTCGTGTGCGTTGGAGGAACATCGCGTCGGAGGTGACCACATCCAAGTAGTGATGAGTACGCTCCTCAAGGTAATGAATGCCATCGAGTATCAGTTGAGCCAGGTCGTCATCGATATCGATCTTGACGCCCCCTAGCACATTGACTGAATAATTCACGCGGTTACCGCTCAACGATTCCAAAAGGTCCATAATGGTTTCGCGGTCACGCCAGCTATACATGAACAGCGTGTCGAATCCGGCTTCGTGAGCAGCGACACCGAGCCAGAGCAGGTGACTGTGGATACGTTCCATTTCAGCTACCAACACTCGAATTGCTTGAGCGCGTGGGGGAACTTCGACGGCAGCGAGTTGTTCCACGCCGAGGCAGTAAGCAGTGGCGTGGATATGAGAACAAATGCCACAGATCCGCTCGAGCAGATAGAGGTTCTGTACCCAGTTACGACTTTCTGTGGCTTTCTCGACGCCCCTATGGGCATAACCAAGACGCACAACAGCTTTGGTCACAATTTCGCCGTCGACGGTAATCAGGAAATGCTCGGGTTCTTTCAACGCCGGGTGTTGAGGCCCGATCGGAACCGTGAAGCTCTCAAGCGTTTTATCCGAATGCATCAAAATTCTCCCAGAGTCTCTTGCAGTGATAAGGTTTCTTCGTCCATGTCTTTGCGCAGCGGGTAAACGTTCTCGGGCCAATCGTCAGGGAGATAAAGGCGGAGAGGGTTAGGCAAACCTGTGACCTCCACCCCGAACATCTCGCTTAGTTCACGCTCGAAGGCCTCTGCACTTGGGATGACGCTACACAGACTAGGGACTGAAGCCTGCTCGCGTGACACTCGCACACGAAGTGTAATAACCGCAGCTGCTGTGCAGAAGTGATACATGACTTCCAATTCACCAGATTCGGAACCAAGGTCAAGCCCAGTGATCGCGGCAAGGTATCCCAGACGTTTCACGCGTAAGGCTACGACCATTGGGACCAAGTCATCTATCGATGTCAGCGTCACATCCAAACGGTTGGGCTCCGGAGCGTCGGTTTCCGTCTTCCAAACCCACTCTTCTGCAATCTGCCTCCCAATTTCCAATGCTTCCTTGGTGTTCATGTCAGATCATCCACTTCTATTGAATTTCCGCCTATTTGAAGTTGTTTATCGTTATTGCTAACAGGCATTTTCAAGCTTGAAAGCAGTTTGACGACTCCATCGATGATGGCTTCTGGCCGAGGTGGGCAGCCTGGAATGTATGCATCCACCGGAATCACTTTGTCGATACCACCCTTGACGTTGTAACAACCTTGAAAGACTCCTCCTGAAATGGCGCATGCGCCGATGGCAACGACAAACTTCGGCTCATGCATCTGCGCGTAAATACGTAATAGCCGGTTGCGAGCCTGTCTGGAGACCGCTCCTGTGCAGAGCAGGACATCTGCGTGTCTTGGACTTCCCTGCAGCTTGATGCCGAAACGCTCGAGATCATAGCGGGGTGTCAATGTAGCCAATATCTCGATATCGCAGCCATTGCACGATCCGCTGTTGAAATGCAGAACCCAGGGTGAGTTCATTCGCGCCCATGTCTTGACCTTGGTAAGAAGCTTGAAACGTTGATCTTCGCTTTGGTTCATCTTTCCGGCTCCCTTATCCTCACCCCAGGATCAAAGCCGACAAGGCGAGTAGAAGTCCTGCCAGGTAGATCACTGTAACCGGTGTAAAACCTCCGGTACCCAATACGAGAACCCCCAAGTGTAAGATGGCGAAAAACAGCGCAATGACAAAGAATGGTCGATAACCTGGAGCTGCTGCATGAGCCGGAGGTGCTTCACCGCTTGAGTATGTGCTCTTTTTGAGCGCGGTCGCATGGGAAGGTCCAGCCAAATACCTTCCCAGAGCATATAGGATTCCCACCAATGCGAGATAGATAAGAAAGGCCATTGGGGGAAATAAGAGGGCGTTTTCCATTAAGATCTCCTACTTTCTTTTTTCATGGTTGCATATCTTTTCGACTATTACCTACCAAAGCTATCTAGTAGTGCTCTACCGGCGGGATCGGTCAACCAACTTAGCAACCTGGGCCAAATACCGATGGCGACGACAGCAAGTGCCATGATAAATAGGGGAACGTTCATCAATCTAGGTGAAGGGCTGCCGGAACGAACAGCTTCCGATGGCTCCAGCCGGTAAACAGCGTTGACAAGCGGAGCATAATACGCCAACGAGAGCACACTGTTTAAAGCCGCGAATGCAATCAGCGTACCGATCCAGGGGTTATGAGTCTCGAAACCGGCGACAAATATCTGCCATTTCGACATGAATCCGGCTAACGGGGGCAAGCCCCCAAGACCCAAGACTGCCAGGCTTAGGGTCAGTGCGGCGATGGGATAATGCTTCGCTGCTCCCGCCAGATCTTCGATCAGGAGGGGTTTGTGGTCACCGAGGGAAAGGTGTAGCGTGTAGAGTAGCGTACCAGCAGCCAGAAAGGCTAATCCCTTCATCAAGCCATGATTCAGCATGTGGAACAACCCACCTTGAGCCCCGCCGGATTCATCTGCATAGAAAGTGATTCCCAACCCTACAAGCATGTAACCAATGTGGACGAGGCTGGAATAAGCTAACAAACGCTTGACCTGTTTTTGACCCAGAGCCAAAAGGTTACCCGCAAGCATGTTTAATGCCCCAAAACCCATGAGTAACGGCCCCCAGAGGGCCGTGACACTCACCAACGCAGCCAGAGATCTCATCATGGCGACCAATCCAGCCTCAATCACGACCCCTGAAAGCATGGCGCTGATCCCGCTTGGTGCTTGCGCGTGGGCATCTGGCAACCAGGCGTGTAAGGGGACAAGGGCGGTCTTAACCCCGAAACCGATTACGAAGAGGGCTCCCGCCGCTATTGTTATGGGCGAAATGGTGGCTAAATTGTTGATCTCCTCAAGATCTAAGGTACCTGAATGAGAAAGCACCATTCCAATCCCTAACAAGACCAAGATAGAGCCTGCTGCGCTCTGGACAAGGTATTTAATGCCTGCTTCGAGCGATGCGGGTTGATCACGGTAGAAAGCGACGAGCAGGTACGAAGTGACAGCCATCGCCTCGAACCAAATCCACAGGTTGAACAAATCGGCTGCGCATCCAAGACCAATCATTACACCGATCATGGCCACCAGCATGGCGTAAAACTTTTCTTCACCTTCCTCGCGCGCCATGTAGGGACCGGAAAAAAAGACCACCAGAGTGCCAAGCCCTAAGGCGAGACCAGCCAACAACAACCCTAAGCCATCCATTTGGACCGCGACCGATCCTAAAGTGAAGCTCAAAGAACCATAAATCTGTAGTTCCTGAAAAGATAAGTAAAAGGGTATCCAAGTTGCGAGCAGGGCAACGAATCCTGCTCCTTGGGCGATCACGCGTTGCCTGTGCCGCTTCCCTAGGTGACCAGCTAGATAAATCAGGGGCGATGTGACCAGTGGAAGAGCGATCAGCCACAGGAACGATGGATAGGTCATTTCACACCCCCCATGCCAAGATCGTGAGCACAATGCATAATCCGCCAACAATGCCCACGACATTCCAGTTTAACTGTCCAGTCTGGGTGATACGAACAACCGATGACAAGTGCTTTGTGAGCTGGACAACACCTCGGTTGATCTCTTCGAAACCGAAACCAGCTTCCGCAAATGAGACGAGCGGCTGAAACGCTCCTAGTAACGACTTGAGACGCAGACGCAGCGTCCAAAGATAAAATCCCATAAGGATGATGAAAAGTGCCAACCATGTGGATGGGGCAGCGACGAGGCCGAGAACGAGTTCAACGATCTTCAGTGTTTGTATCTGGTGGAATGGAAGGCTGGTTGAAAGGAGGTTTCCAAAAGCACCAGCCGTCAACCAAGTCGTAAACACAGCTAGTGAGAGCGTACCTAGGGAGACTCGCATAGCCTGGGGCGCATCGTTGGTTGCTTCCGTGTATTTTCGCTCGCCATAGAAGATCATCGAGATCATACGTACCGTGTACAGAGCTGTGATCCCGGCTCCGAACAACATGCATAGATATGCCCAGCGTGGACTATGTAAAAACCCATGTTCTAAGATTAATTCCTTGCTGAAAAACCCATTGGCGATCGGAAGCCCCGCCAAGGCCATGGAACCAATGATGAAGACGGTACGCACGAAAGGCATGTCTTTTCCCAAACTGCCCATCGCTCGCATGTCACGCGTACCGACAGATTGGATCACGGCGCCCGCGCATAGGAAAAGCAGCGCTTTAAAGACCGAATGGCTTAGCAGATGGAACTGACTTGCAAAAACTGCACCCGTTCCAATGGCATAGATCATGTAGCCAAGCTGGCTGATGGTCGAGTACGCTAAAGCGCGCTTGAGATCGTTGGCGGCTAACGCCATCAGCGCTGCTAATAAAGCGGAAAGGAGCCCAACGACGATCACACTAATTTTCCAACCTGGGACATTGCTGAAAGCCGGATAGAAGCGAGCGAGCAAGTAAACCCCCGCATTTACCATGGTGGCAGCGTGGATGAGTGCTGTGACCGGCGTGGGCGCCTCCATGGCATCGGGGAGCCAGGTATGAAGTGGAACCTGGGCCGACTTGGCAATCGCTGCAGCTAGGAAGCCAAACGCGATCAAGCTTAGGATGTGGGGCGGGAAGGTCCCTGCTTGCATCAGGAAGTCATGGATCTGGTAACTTCCGATTTGGGATCGGATGACCAAAGCACCGATCAATAAACCAATGCCTCCCAGTTGGGTGACGATCAAGGCTTTGATCCCACCAGCTACAGCCTTTGGATCATCGTTGTGAAACGAGATCAACGCGTAAGAACAAAACGCCGTGATCTCCCAAAAGAGGAACATAAAAAGTACGCTGCCCGAGAGACCCAATCCCGCCATCGCCCCAATAAAGAGTAATACGAGCGAGTAATATCGGCGTAATTGCGCTTCCTTGCGCATATAATCCATCGAATAGATCACGGTCAGACTACCTACTACGGTAGCGATCGTGGAAAGGAAAACACCGAGGCCATCTGGAATGAGGGTGAAATCCCCGAAGTAACTTCCCATTGATATACGAAATGTGACCTTATTTGAGCCGTATCCTAGTAAAAATAATGACGCTATCCCGGCTGCAACGGAGAATACCGTAGCGAGTATATGTTGCGTTTTTCGTTGTTTTTCGCCCAACAACCAAATGATGATTGCACCGAGCCAGGGTAAACCGATGGAGAGGACCATCAGAAGGGTGGACATGGTTTATCCTCGCAGGCTTGAAAGTGTTTTGACATCGAGCGTTCCCAGTTGTCGTTGGACTTGTACTGCGAGCGCCATGCCGACAACAGCAACAATGGTGTCGGCGACGATCACTGTAATGGCTAAACTTTGGCTGAGGTTTATGTGCGCGCTTAAATTGCCGGCGATGATTAACCCCAGTACTGCTGCCTTTACTAAAATCTGCAGGACGATCACAATTTTGATTAAATTACGGACGGCCAGAAGACCATAAAGGCCGACGCCCAACAATCCAAAAACGCCGATCAAACACAGGTTCAACAAAGAAGAGGTCATCGTGGTTCCTTTTCCTGAAACAGACCGTCAGGTTGTTTGAGCAGGAATCTCATCGTAACTCTCCACGGCTTCTGCACTTTGGCGTTCGAGGGCACGTAGATCGCGTTCGCGTTCTGCGGCAACCTCTTCCACCATAGGCTGGCTGAGCGGTGCTTTTACCTCAGCCAATATGCCTAGTAGGCCAAGAACTCCGGAAAATATCAGCACGACTTGAACGATCACATCGAGACCGCGTTGATTCCAAAAAACTGATACAACGTCAGGGTCTGAAGCAATCGGATCTATGGCTTCCACGGGCAGCACATACCAAATAAGAAGCGCCGTTGAGAGCAAAACAAGAGCCCAAGGGAGGGCTCTAGGTAAAAGTGGTTTCTCGTCGAACACTTCCGCACCGGCGATGCTGATGGCAAATACGAAGAGGACCGTAACCAATCCTGCTCCTACGCTTAGCTCAATCACCGCGACTTGGTGTGCACCTAATTTGTAGAAGAGGATGGATAACGCAGCGCTGACCACCGCTAACCAAAGAGCGGATCGTATTAGGCTTCTTGTTCGGATCGCTTGAATAGCCGCGAGAAGGGCCGCGATGATAGGAAATGCGTAGATCAGTGATTCAGGCATAACATGCTCCGTAGGGATCAATGTCCTCACAGAAGACCAAAGAGGACGCAGCAGCCTGAATGATTTCTACTGGCTGCTGCGTATCGGTCTTCTTCATGATCCCACCTGCAATGCGAGAGGATTGACTGAGCATAGTTAAGGATCTAATCTTAAGCATCCATGTCGAAATCGACGATACTTTGCAAATCGACCGAAACCATGCTCGGGAAAACCTCGCTCCATACAAGCGGCAAATGCTCCCGCACCCAAGCTTGGCCAAGCTCATACTGATCCACCGAGATCGCATAGAAATCAGCCATTGCTTGGGGATCGCTGGTGTTTACGTGTAGGAAGCCAGCATCCGCCAGATCGCCAGCTAGGTTGAGACGGCCATCGTAACGGGTGCCATCAGGCATTGTTGCGCAGCGTAATCTGTTTGCCTGAGCGAGTTGCTCATCGGTTAGGTCAAGCACACCCTGCAAATTTACTTTCGCCATGTTGGCTTCATGCAAGTTTGCATTAGCAAGTTGTGCCCCTCGTAAGTTCACCTTATGTAAGCGTGCCCCTTGGAGGTTCGCATTGCTCAGATCCGCACCTTGCATATGAGCCATGTTCATGTCGGCTCTCTGCAGGTCAGCACCGCTTAGATCAGCCCCTTCTAGCTTTACGTAGCGTAGATAGACCCACTTGAGTGAACCATCAGTGAGACAGCCACGATCTCTCAGTTCATCAACTGCTTGCCTCACAATGAAGGGTTTTGAACTACGAAGTTTCCGAATGAGCTGTACGTTTGTGAATGTGTTCATCTTGGTACTCCTTTCCTCGGTTCGGATTCCCTGAAGGCTCTCCGAGCCAAGGTAGAAATTTGCCATCGCTTCTTCATCTTCGATATCGATCTGACCCGTACGGGCAAACTCGAGGTCTCCGAACAGGTTAAACCTGCCATCGTATAGCGAACCATCTGGCATAATGGCGCCCCAGAGACTCTTTGTAGAAGCGAGTTGTTCCTTGGTCACATTACGTGCGGATTGCAGATTTACTCTAAAGAGATTCGCATCCTTCAGGCTGGTGCCACTCAGATCTGCTCCATAGAGATTTGCGCTGCTAAGAAGCGAAGCTTCTAAGTTTGCTTTGCTGAGGTTGGCTAATTGAAGATGAGCCATTCGTAAATCTGCTTTCGATAGGTTGGCTTCGTAGAGATCTGCTCCTTGAAGATGGGTATGTTTAAGGTCAATACCTTGCAGGGTTCCATTTTCGAGCCAACCGTGCGCTCGCAGCTCCTCGATAGCATGGACGACGGTCTTGTTATCTGGGCTGCGAAGCTTTCTGATCAGCTGTAACTCTCTATTTGCCGACATCGTTGCCTCCTTCTTTCGATTGCATTCTATGAAGCGAGGGTAACAAACCTCGTCGCGTCAAGGTAACAAGGCGGTAACAGTTTTGGTGAATTTCAGAACAAAACGGGGGAAAAGATTGAATAGGTGATTGGAGGACTTATGGTCTTATGAGGAATCGGAATCCTGTGTCGAGAGGGAGTAACCGACACCAGTGATGGTGATCAAATAAGCTGGCTCGGAAGGGCAAGCCTCAATTTTTTGGCGGAGGCGATAGACAAGTTGTTTGAGCATCGCCCGGTCACCACCCGAAGGTCCCCATACCGTGTCGATGAGATTGTCAGCCGTAAGTACTTGTCCCCGATTTAACATGAGAACTTCCAATAGCCGGCATTCAAGACCTGTGAGATGGGCAATCTGCTGACCTTTACAGCAGACTTCCTTACGGGTAATGTCCAGTGTCAGATCACCGACCTCTAGAGGTGCGGGGGTCACAGGATGGGCTTTGGCACGCCGTAACAAGGCTTCCGATCGAGCGACCAATTGCCGGGGGCTGAACGGTTTCACAATATAGTCATCCGCACCGAGTTCGAGCCCTTTCACGACATCATCCTCTTCTCCTCGAACGCTTAGAATGATGATGGGCGTATCAGCTTGATCCCGAATCCTCTGGCATACTTTCAATCCATCGATTTTAGGTAGGTTTAAATCAAGGATGATAAGATCAGGTGATTCCTCTTTCCATCGATCAAGCGCCGCCTGGCCATCGTGGGCCAAGAACACTTCGAAACCTGCACGACGCATGGTAAAAGATACAACATCAGCCAAGGCAAGATCATCGTCCACGATTAGAGCTTTCATCCGCTCCCTCCATCTAGAGGTATTGTGAACCAGAAGATGGAACCGCCCCCTAGGCGTTCCTTCACACCCACCTCACCACCATGTTCTTCGACGATGGCTTTCACAACAGATAGACCCAGACCAATCCCGTACTGCGTATCATCCTGAGTATCCAGCCGCACAAAACGACTGAATAGGTTCTCGCGTTCTCCTGCCGGGATGCCTGGTCCGTGATCAGCTACAGTTACGTGCAATTGGTGATCATCAACCATTTCTAGGGTAACATCGATGGTTTTACCAAGAGGGCTGTATTTACTGGCGTTGGATAATAGGTTAACGAGAACTTGTGTGAGACGTGTTGGGTCGGCGTTGATTCTTGGAAGCCGTTTGGGCTGGTTCAGGGAAAGATCTTGTTGGCGACGGTCTAACAGTGGTTTCATTACACGGACAGCTTCGAGGAGGATCTCATTCACATCGGTTAAGCGCCGTCGGATGCGGAAGCGTCCTGCCTCGATACTCAGGCTTTCGAGCAAATTATCGATTAACGTCTGCAGTCCGGAGACACTCATGTGGACCGAATTAAGCAACTTGCCAATCTCTGCTTGAGAGAGATCCTCAAGCTCATCAAGGAGAAGTTCGACCGAGGCATTCAAAGCGGAGAGGGGAGTGCGGAATTCATGGGATATGTGAGCCAGGAAATAGGAGCGAAGGTTCTGGATCGCTTCTTCCTCAGTAACATCATGTAATACCAGCGCCAATTCCTCCTCACCTCCTGGAGTCGAGATCCTGGTAACTGTGATTGATAGGGTGATTGGATGTTGATGCCGCGTGAGCACGTTGACCTGTTGTTTACTTCCAGGCTCGGGTAGGTGGTCTGTGAAACCCCCTTCGTTTTCGGCGAGTGGAAAAACCTGATTAATGGTCGTATCTAGGACTTCATCTCGTCGCCATCCTGTAATACGTTCTGCCCCTTGACTGAAAGAAGTGATGTGTCCTTGTGTGTTGATTGTGACGATACCTTCGAGAATGGATTCAATAAGCGTCTCGGACCAGGCTTTCTCCTGTGATAAATCATGAAGGATGCGTTGCGTATTGGTACGGCTCTCCTCGAGCGCTCGAGCCAATGTGGCGATCTCGATCGGATCCTCGGGGGAGGGGATCGGTGTAGAGAAATCCCCTTGGCTGATCTTGTGTGCCGCTTCCGTCAGCTGATTAAGAGGTGCGGTCAATCGCCGGGCAAATAGCAGACCGAGAATAGAAACGACAGCCACAATGAGTAAAGTGCTGATGTTTAGCGTTAGCAGAGCACGGTGTTGAGCGGCGACAACACTGTCCACTGACAAGGCGACTTCTCCAAGGGCGATGACTTCACCCAGCATATCTTCTACAGGCAGTAATGCGGTAAAGAACCGACTCCCTTGGAGCGTTAACTGTGTTTCCTCGATGGTTGCGTTGGCTATCGCTCGTCGAACGGCTTCTTGATCAAGGTTTTGAGGTGAACCGGAGATACTGCTGACGACCCGCTTTCCGCCAAGGATCAGGCTTTGGCTGAATCCGGTTTGGGCTGCCAGTTGACCCGTGAAAGATATATCAAAATAGTTGCCAACGGTAACATAGCCTAACACTTCAGCGGAACTTTCTTCTTGCACAGCCATCCCCGCGATGAGACCCAATGTATCTTCTGGATAAGGTAAAACGTGGAAGGTAAAACGAGGAGATATGGGTGGATCCGCCCACGGGCAGGAGGTGTAGTCACCAATGATATGCTGCCCCGTGTTGTCGCAGAGGATGAGAATGTCAAGATCGACACTGGCTTGATAGGCCTGGACATAGTCCGTCAGTGCGGATGTGTCTTCCTCACGTAGTAATTTCTTCAGGGTGGGGCGTTGGGAGGTTAGAGCTGCCAAATTAATCAGACGGGTTTTCTCAGCATCGAGCAAAGTTTGGGTGATGCGAGCGCCATCTTCCAACCGTGCCCATGCTTCTCGTTCCAGCTCACCGCTGATGACCCAATAAGCAGGAACACCAGCTGCGATCGTTGTAACGATGATCGCAGCCACGAATCCGAGGATCAAGCGGGATGAGAGGCTGCGGGTTAGGGTTTGATAGGCCATAGGTATGTTTATTAAAGGTAAAGGTTGGAGCGAAGTGCAATGAACGACTTCATTAAGATAGACTTTTCTATAAGCGATTCTACCTCGCATATACCGTAAAAAGCGAATGCATGAGGACATCCTCGATCATCAAAGATGTTCATTCGAACAGAGAAGATGCCACCCATTGAGTAGAGTGGCATCGTAGAGGACGTCTGAAGGATGTTGCGTTCGATATCTTGTGTTAGAAAGTAAGGGTGATACCCGCCCCTTGTGCATCGAGCAAGAAGGAAGGCGCGTTCAAGATTTCAATCCTTTCGTCTCTCAGGTCCTCTTTTTTGATATCTTTAGCCTCGAGTGCTAATTCGCAAAGGATGATTCTTCCGCCCTCATCCAAGATCGTATTGAAAAGCTCTATCGGATCGGGTAAACCTTTCTTCCCCTGGAACTTCTCCAACTCGCCTTTCAGAAGGACACTAGCTCCTCCCGGGCAGAAGAAGAGGATGACATCTTCCCCGATTCCCACACCAGACGCGCCCATAATAAATGTGGGCATTACGCCCGCAGTGTCACTATTGCAGACAACCACCATCGGACCATTGTTTTCGCTCATGATTTATCTCCTTTTCTTATAGTGTGTATATTCGTTCTAATCAGCTCCAGCAGGAACCATACTGGGAGTTTGCTGTTGTAACGCTGCTCTTTCCCGAATCCTCTGGAAGTAAATCGCAAAGGGGCGGTAGGCAAGATGGGCCCACTTTCCGAATGGCACCTCTAGTACCAGCATGGGTGTCAGGATAGCTAAATGGATTACATACGTGTAATAGGTAGCTAACGGCCAACCTGCATAGCGAAATGCGTGGACCAGAATGCCGGTCACCGTTGTCAGGAGCAGCAAAATTGGGAAAATCCAATCGCTTAGATGGGAGAAACGGTGCATTTGTTGGACCTTCTTAATCCGACCCCATAAGGCTTGACCTGCGCCATATAAAAGAACGATTGTTGCATAGTATCCCAACCATCGTTGTGGATGATACAGTGGGTAAAGGTTATCCGTCTGGAACCAAGGTAAGAAAAGCACAATAATGGTGAACATCAAGAAGTAGCCGCTCACAAGAAGAATGTGATTGATCCAAGGGCGTCGATCGTCACACTGTGAAAATCTGGCTTGTGTTGCTGCATGGTAAACCAGGTTCCAAGCTTCCCTGATGTAGATCGACAACGGAATATGGATAATTGGGACCTTACCGATAATCAGGATGTACATTCGTAGGACATTGGAAAGCAGGAAGAAGGAAAGAAACCCCGCCATGATCCAATCCCCGGTGTGGACGAGATGGATCGGAGCGAAGGTGTTGAGTTCCACCTGTTGAGTTACAACTGGACCATGGAAGAACATGAACATCAGGACGATAAATGCGCTCACAACAAGGATCGACCCAAGTTCCCAGACCTTCGATGTATAGAAGCGTCGCGCAAGGCCCGTCCAATCGTATTGGCCCGTTAGCCAACGTCGCAGCGCCATTTGGGCTTCCGCAGGTTCAGCTTCTCGCGGGCAGGTTGCAGAACAATCACCACAGTAGTAACACAACCAAGGATCTGTGTTCTGAAGTATTCGTTCTTTTAAACCTAATTGCATCAGCCTGATATTGTTGCGCGGAAAAGGTGTCTCATCTGTAGATAGCGGGCAAATAGCAGTGCAGTTTCCACAATTGAAGCATGCTTCAATGTTTACGTCGCCGTATTCTTGAAGTTCAGATAAGAAGGCGGGGTTTGCGCGCAGATTCATTTCTTCCTTGCCTCCACTAATTGGTATTGGTAGTATTCTCCACTCATCCCCACTTCCTCGATGAGATCATATTTCTTCATGGCCGTGATATGCCATAGAACTTGATCAGAGGACAGGTTGGTTGCCTGAGCTAATTCGGGCACAGTCTTTGGTTCAGCGTCTAAGGCTTGACGGATTTGCTTGCGGATCGCTTGTTGCGTCTTTAACTTCTCCTGAGTTTGAGCTACGGTATCTGCATATTCCTCCCGCAGTTGTTTCAGCAATTGGATCCTCTTCTTTGCAGCGTCTTTGTCATTCATGCTTCAACCTCCACGGGGGGTATATCGGCAACAATGGCTTGGATCATGGCCTCATACTGCTTCAACGTCCAACCTTGAAGGTCAATCGCTCGATTGGGGCAGGCACTAACGCATGAGCCGCAACCGACGCAGTTTGCCGGCGTCACCACGGCGCGTTGAACCTCTTCACCACCGACCGTAAACGTCTCCAATGTAATCGCGTCTTCATACGCGCAAACCTCGACACATCTCCCGCTGCCAGTGCAAAGCTCATGATCAACCTTGGCCACGAATGGCTCCAATTCGACCGTGCCTTTTCTTAGCAGAGCTGCGACCTTGGCCGTTGCGGCCGATGCTGCCGCACAACTTTCCTGGATGTTCATGGGGCCCTGAGCGGTTCCGGCCAACACAATTCCAGGTACGGCGGTCTCTACCGGTCGCAATTTGGGATGGACCTCGAGCAGGAACCGATCTGTGCCTTGGGAGATCTTGAGGAGTTTTATTAAGTCACTGATGGGATTGGGCATCATGCCCACAGCTAGAACCACCATGTCCGCCGGGACCTCGATTACGTCGCCCCATGTCAGATAGTCCTTTGTTTGGACAAGTAGTGGGCTGTTGTCGTTTTCTGGCGCTGGCAGGACTTGGGGTGGTTCCTCACCATGGAATCGCAAGAACAGGGCTCGATTCTTGGAGGCTTGGGTGTAATACTCCTCATGACCCCGGCCATAGGTGCGGATATCTTCATAGATATCGAAGATGTTCATCTCAGGAAAGCGTTCTCTTAGTTCATTTACGATGTGAAGCGTGGCGGTGCAGCAGACGCGGGAACAGTAATTATTCACAGTTCCATCTGGTTGGGGTTCATGGAGACCATCAATTTGCCTGCTTCCAACGCAGTGGATCAAGGCGATATTACGAACGGGATGCCCGTTCCAGCTTAACCTTTCGCCTTCGGGGTATAGAGCTAGCATACGAATAAACTGAGGTAGTGTCACCACTTCCGGATACTCACCATATCCGTACTCGCCATGACGCGGCTCATATGGTGTGAACCCAGTCGCAACGACGATGGCGCCAACAGTTATCTCTATCTTCTCGGGTTTATTCTCCAGTTTGATCGTCTTTCCATCGACTTCAATTTCCAAACAATCATCCTGACAATGGTTCCAATCAACTGCGGGTGTTGAAGGGAAGCAGCCTGGATAAGGACGGAAAATCGCTTTCCGTTTGGTCAGCCCATAGTTGTATTCATCGGGTACTTCAATTGTGCACGCTTCCATAGCGGCATCGGCGATTTCCTCACTCACCCCGCGAGATTGTTGGGTAATTTGTATTTGATAATCACCAACGTACCCTCGCACGCCAGTGACTTCTGCGTAGGTGTAAACGCTGATGTTGGGATCATTGAGCACTTTCTCGATCAAGGGATGAAGGATGTCACGGGCATTTTCCCCGGTGGGAAAGACTGACTCAAGTTGGGCTGCGCGACCACCCAGGAATGGGGATCGTTCAACCAGAGTCACCTTCAGACCTATACGAGAGATGTCGCATGCTGTGCGTAAGCCAGCTACCCCACCACCGATCACCAGTACATGTCCCTCGGCTTTCAACCGAATGGGTTCTAGCGGCATAAGAAGCCGGGCTTTGGCGAGGCCGGCTGACATGAGACGAATCGCCTTCTCGGTCGCATCGTCGTGATCGTGGTGAACCCAGCTATCCTGTTCACGTAAACCGACATGATGATAGAAGTATGGATTTAGCCCCGCGCGAGCTACGGTGTGACGGAAGGTCTGCTCGTGAAGCGAAGGCGCACACGCTCCGATGATCACGCGATTGACGCCATGTTCACGGATGTCCTCTTCGATCATCGCCTGGCCAGCATCAGAGCACATCGACATATCCGTTCGCGAAACGACCACATTCGGCAATTTATTGAGTACTTTGGCGACATGCTCACAATCGACGACATCACTGATGTTACCGCCGCAATAGCAGGTGTAGGCGCCGATTCGAACCTCATCGGATTGAGGTGAATCGCCGTTTTTTTCTTCTTTGGGGTTCTGTGTGTCAGGCATGAGCGAATTCCCTCTGTTTGCCAGCTTTTATCGAATTGTTTTTATCTTCCAAGTATCCTGCCGCTTCAGTTGCAGCAGATCCCGCCATAACGATGCTGTCGACGATGTCCATCGGACCGCCTGCCGTTCCTGAGACAAAGATCCCTGGATGGTCTGTGAGACATGGTGAGATGTTCGTTGATGGTGTGTGGACAAAGCCATCCTGAGCGACTGGTACTTTGTAGATTTCTTGTGGGTTGTACTGAGGCAACATGCCAACGGAGAGCACAACCAGATCATGTGTGCGTTCGACCACCTTCGATCCTTCGTCGATCAATTCCACCCGCACGATCGGATTTTGATTTTCATCCTCGGTGATCTTGGCTACCTTGCCCTTGACGAATTCAACGCCCATGGCTTTCGCATTCTGATAAAACTGATCGTAGCCTTTGCCAAAAGTTCGAATGTCCATGTAGTAGATGGTGATATCTGCCAGGGGAAGCGCTCCGGAGAGGAGCATGGCCTGCTTGATGGCATACATGCAGCAGACGCGCGAGCAATACTCCACCCCTAGTGTTTTGTCGCGTGATCCGGCGCATTGCACATAAGCGATCGAATCGGGTTCTTTCCCATCCGATGGACGTAACACATGTCCATAAGGGCCCGTCGGTGCTAAGAGTCGCTCCACGACCAGTGCATCGACGACATTTCGTATGTGATCAGCTCCATACTCTTGCTTGGCATCAGGTGGTGTGATTTTAAAGCCGGTTGCCAAGATGATCGCACCGGTTTCAATTTCGAGGTTCATAGGTGTCTGCGTGAAATCGACCGCTGATACCGGGCAGACCTTCTCGCATTTACCACACAAGAGACAATTCTCAATGTCTAGTACCGCTATTTGTGGTACCGCAGTGGAAAAGGGAACGTATATCGCTCGGTGTGCGCCTAGATGTCTGTCAAAGGGGTGGGTCAAATCAATAGGGCAGGCATACTCGCACTGTCGGCAGCCGGTACATAGATCCTCGTCGACATAACGTGGTTTCTTGATGACGTCAGCTACGAATCCGGTACCGTTCTCGTGGATAGCTTGCACTTCGCAATATGTGAACAGGTGGATATTTTCGTGATGTGCAACCGCCGACATTTTCGGGGTTGTGATACAACTGCAGCAATCGAGGGTGGGGAAGACCTTGCTTAGCTCGATCATCTTACCACCGATGCTCGGTTCCTTTTCCACCAATGCCACCTGGTAACCTTGATCTGCTAAGTCCAATGCTGATTGCATGCCAGCGATCCCGCCACCAACGACAAGTGCATCGACCTTTATTTTTTGTGGTTCCATAACAAGCTAGCCTCCCTTGATCCCAACTACATTGTCTGGGGTTGTGTTGATGTTTCGGCCTTCATCTCTTCTGCAACAGTACCGATCTCCTGCAACAGTTCATTCATTTGGCTCACTTCATTCATGAATGGCTTTGAGCAGACGGTGCAGATGGCGACGAGACGAAGTCGACGGGCATCGATGCCTCGCTCACTCATCATCGGGTACACATTGTTGATGATTTGTGCCGTGCGTTCAGCACCGCCTTTATAGGGGCAGTCCGTACCGCTGAACATGACGAGGATGGCATCGATCCCCTGCTCAAAGGTTCGCAGGTAGAAATCCTCGGGAAACAGAGCTGGGCACACAACTGGGAGGATAAACGTATTAGCTGCATATTCAGCATGGAGTTGGCCGACAGTATCAGCGCCGGCATAACCTCCGGACAGTGTCGCAAGGATGAGTATCTTGGAGGTCTTTGTAGCTGTTTCTGTTGTCATGGGAGAGGCCTCTATTTTGCGCGTTTAACAAAGATACGGTCATAGCCTCCTTCAGCGGTGAGAGAACCGAGAAATTCATGACCGACTTTCTGGGACCATTTAGGGATGTCCTCTTTGGTTCGCGCGTCGCCGGACCAGATCTCCAGCACTTCACCTACTTTGATTGCCCCGATGCCCTTCTTTGCTTCGAGAAGAGGTCCTGGACAGGCGCTCCCGCGTGCATCGACGACTTTTGCAGCTTCAAGCGTAGATAGATCTTCGTTTGCCATTTCTATGCTCCTTTGTGATTTGTCTTTTATTCGCTTTCTCTAGATTCTCAATGCTGAAGAGTTGTTAATTCAAGGGTGCCTTACACAGCAGACAAGTGACGAGCTTGGGTTCAGTAATTCGATAATGAATACTGCGGCCAACGCGGCGCGAACTGAGAATACCTTTGTCCTTCATTAAACGCAGGTGGTGGGATGTGTTTTGTAAAGAAGCATCGACAGCGTCAGCGATATCACCAACGGACCGTTCTCCATCGGCGAGCGTCCACAGAATCTGAATTCGCTTAAAATTTGAGAAGACGTTGCAGATATTGGCCTGGTATTCTGCCTGCTGTTCGGTAACCTTTTCCATGATTTATTGTCAGAGATTCACACAATTATCAGAATTCTTGATTGTTTGCCATGGCAACTATAAGAGTCGTTGAGTATTGGCGATAGTGAAGAGTATCACAACCGCTATTGAGTTCATCAATAGAAGAAGATAGGAAATGTTTATACATCTTTCCGTTCTTAGGGTGGCGGAGGAAAGTTATAGATGACACCTGAGATTGTGAAATTTTTCGCTTGCCTATTTTATAAAGTCGTTGCACACTAGAATGATGTTGGTCTCATTGTCGAACAGAGATCGTTAGCAAACTTCAAGAGGAGATAATCATGCCACTCAAACCACGTAGACCCGTTCCATCGGACATTGACATTGCCCAGGAGGCTGATCTCCGTCCGATCCTAGAGATTGCCGACAAGCTCGGCCTTGAGATGGATGACCTTGATTTGTTTGGGAAATACAAAGCCAAGGTCCACCTCGATGTTCTTGAGAAATTCGCCGATCGACCACAGGGTAAATATGTCGACGTGACTGCGATCACGCCAACCCCGCTGGGCGAGGGCAAGAGCACGACCATGGTTGGGTTAACCCAGGCTATGGGAACCGTGCTTGGGAAGAATGTTATGTGCTGCATCCGCCAGCCAAGCATGGGTCCGACCTTCAACATCAAAGGTGGGGCCGCAGGAGGTGGATACAGTCAAGTCATTCCCATGGAGGACTTCAACCTCCATCTTACGGGTGACATTCATGCCATCACCGTCTCACACAATTTAGTCGCTGCTGCGCTCGACACCCGCATGTACCATGAAAGTCGGCAATCCGACGAGGCGCTCAAACGACGTGGCGTTACTCGGATTGATATCGACCCCGACACAATTACTTGGAACCGCATCGTCGATGTTTGCGATCGAACCTTGAGAGAAATCCAGGTTGGGTTCAATGACGATAAGCTTCAGGATGGCTCTCCGAGCCCCATCTTCCCGCGTAAGACTGGTTATGATATCACTGTCGCCAGTGAATTCATGGCCATCTTGGCCCTTACAACTGGCCTGCGTGACTTGCGTGAACGTATGGCACGCGTCGTCGTAGGGATGGACAAGAAGGGTAATCCGGTCAATCTGGAGAAGTTAGGCATTGCAGGCGCTGTGACGGTCCTGATGAAGGACGCGATCATGCCCAACCTGATGCAGACCTTGGAGGGTCAACCTGCTTTCGTACATGCTGGACCTTTTGCCAACATCGCTCATGGCAATTCATCGATCATCGCTGACCAGATCGCATTGAAGTTGGCCGACTATGTCATTACCGAAAGTGGTTTTGGAGCCGACATTGGGATGGAGAAATTCTTTAACATCAAATGCCGTTACTCCGGCTTGATCCCCAATGCGGTGGTCCTGGTGGCCACGGTGCGCGCGCTGAAGATGCATGGTGGTGGCCCTAAGGTATCGCCTGGTGCCCCGCTCGATAAAGCCTACACGGAGGAGAACCTAGAACTGCTCAAGGCCGGTCTGCCCAACCTTGGTGTGCATATCAAGAACGCCTTGCGTTTTGGGATCCCAGTCGTGGTTGCAGTCAACGGGTTCAAGGATGATACGCCCGCGGAGATGGAGATGGTCCGAGAGTATGCTCTCTCTCAGGGTGCGGAGGACTCCGTCGTCTCGACCCATTGGGCCGACGGCGGTCAGGGCGCAGCCGCTTTGGCCGAAGCGGTTGTTGCAGCCTGCGAAAAGCCGAGTAAGTTCGAGTTCCTCTATCCTCTGGATTGGTCGATCAAGAAGAAAATCGAGACCATATCCACCAAGATCTATGGGGCTGATGGTGTGTCCTATGAGCCTCTAGCTGAGGAGCAAATCGCCACCTATGAGAAAGCGGGTTTCGGTGGTCTCCCAATCTGTATGGCAAAGACGCACCTGAGCTTGAGCCACGATCCGGTTCTAAAGGGTGTGCCGACTGGCTTTACCGTTCCGGTGCGTGAGGTGCGTGCGAGTGTCGGTGCGGGGTTCATCTATCCCTTGATTGGTAAGATGAGCACCATGCCCGGTCTTGCAACCCATGCGGCCTTCATGGATATCGATATCGACCTCGAGACGGGTAAGATCACCGGGTTGTTCTAAGCCAATCGAACTCCGGATCTAACGAGGGGCTGCTCTTAACAGGCAGCCCCTCGTCGATAATACGCAGTACCTTACAGCGTTTCACCCTCACCCCATCCCTCTCCCTGAAAGGGAGAGGGTGAAAATCCCCTCTCCCCTGTGGGGAGAGGGTCTGGGTGAGGGGAGGTTGACTGGCCAAATCAATCCTCACCTCATCCCTCTCCCTATAAAGGAGAGGGTGAAAATCCCCTCTCCCCTGTGGGGAGAGGGTTAGGGTGAGGGGAGGTTGTCTGAGTGAGAACAACCCTCACCCCGGCCCTCTCCCTATAAAGGAGAGGGTGAAAGCTCCCAATTTGTAAGCTCTCAAATGTGGATAGTTCAGTAAATCAGATGAAGCTATTCTGTATAAGAGGGGACTCGACCAATCGCATAAAAAGTGGGGATGAAGAGGATGCGATTTCCCGTTCGCCACGCCTCAGCGTCGGCTCTTCGGTATTCTTCAATGGCTTCATCTGAGAGTTTGTGGCGAAGATCCGCAGCGATAGTGCGCCATTCAGAATCGAGCTCTTCAAGTGTCGGTTGCCCTGTCCACTCTCCACTGAGCACCCCAACCTGGATGTCGATCAGACCAGCCTGTGAAAAGATATCCTTAAGTTTACGTCCAATCATCGGATCGGCTCCCTGATCGATCAAGGCGCAGGTTTGAAGCTTTCCAATCTCTTCGAATTTAGGGGGATAATCTATCCTGCCACCATAGTCCGGTTCGGCAAGCGCCAAGATCCATCCGTCAACCTTCGTGATGCGTCTCATTTCGCTTATTACGAGTTCAGGGTTGGGTACCCACATCAGAAGGAAATGACAAAGCGTGGCATCAAACGATGCGCGGGGGAAGGGGAGATTTCGTCCATCACCGGTGATGTACCTGGTCACTGAATCCAGTTGGTGTGAGAAGGCATTTGCTTGGTGATCGATGTCTAGACCATAGGTCTTTCCTTGGAATTGGACCGCGATCTCAGAGATGATCACACCGGTGCCGGATCCTATCTCCATAATACGGTTTGCGTTTCTCAGATTCGATAATTCATAAAGTCGTTCACGAAGCGATTGCGTCCAAGCCGCTTGAATGCGATATCTATCGTGCCACTCGGAGGGTGGATAGCTGAATTGCTCCATGTCAAGTTATGTTGGTATGAAGTCCATGAACTTTCATGTGTTCCCCTTAAGGATGCGACTGCGATATCTGAAACCAACACTGTAGCCGCAGGCTTCAGCCTGCGTTTCTACGCGCACCCTAGAGGGTGTTTTGGAATCCAAAAGCTCTGCTTTTGGGCGCAAGCAGAGCTTGCGCACTCCAAAACTAACCTTTAGGGTGCAAATACATTGTAATTTCCAGAACCGTAGGCCTAAGCTCGGGATTCTCAGCGCACCCTAAAGGGTGCGGCTACAGTGTATTCATCTGAAGCTGTAAGCCTCAATCTGAGATACACCCCCTAATGGGTGCGGTCACATGGTTGGATTACTCTCTCAACCTTGTGCCCTGGACCAAATCTCAGACCAAGGATCTCGAAGGAGATTACCCAAGACTTGATCCAGACCCTGGGTGGGAAGGACATCTCCATCCGGTTCGACATACAACCAAGCGCGCCCGGCACCCACGGGAGGAGCATCAAGTTCAAGCGCAATTGGGTTGGTGGCTGAGTAGGGTACCGGTATGTCCCAGATCAGATCAAGGTGGAGATCTGAAGCATGATCACGCGCTGCGGATAACTCAACGAATAACTCATTTGTCGTTTCACTTGAGGAGAGTGAGACTGCTGGTACACCTATTTTGACCAAATCTTCGAGGACCTCACGTGATTTACCGAGAGGTCCCGGGGTAAGCGTTAGATGCACTGCAGTATAGATGTCTGAAGCGATCGCGTTCATGAGACCCTCCCTGCTTGAAGGATCTCCCTCTACAAGCGTGATAAGAATATGATCGAGCCCCGCCTGTGAGAGTTTCTCTAAGTAGTCCGCATCTGAAAGACGTCTACCGTCTGTAAGCAATCCGGTGACTTGACCCTGTGCCTCAGCATGTGCGATGAGATCACACAATTCCTCTCGTAGAGTTGGTTCACCACCGGTAAAGGTGACATGAGGGATTCCAGCTTCCCAAGAGGTCGTGAGGATTTTCTTCCACTCATCCCCTGAGAGCTCCCGGTCAACCCTTTTTCGAGCCAGTGGATCGAGTTCGCCTTCGGCATCGCAGCGGTAGGTTAACGCAAGATCAAGCCGGTAAGGTGCAGATGGGTGTTTTCCAAACGGCTCCGCTCGATCCATGCCCAGGAAGACCACCGGGTCGACATCGGGGATGGTTGCCAGGGTGAGGATCTGTTCCCGAAGCTCTCTCTGATCCTGCAAGGCGCGACTTCGACTAACACGGTATCGTCTCGCCACCTCTTGGGCTGCTTCTTCCTCCGAAGCACCTTCGATGATCTGAAGTGCGTGCGCGGTCGCTGTCGGATTGAGGTGAACAACCGTGGTAGCGTTGACAATCAATACACTGGTTTCATCATTCTCGACCCTTAAATGAAGTCGATACGGGATGGGCACATCGTCTGGTGCCATCCAGTGGTACATGCCAGCTTTCAACGGTTTAGGAATTTCAAAAGGCGGTAGAAGACGGGATAGGAAAGATGACATCGAGCTCTTCCTTTGATTAAGCTATATGGTCGATCCGGGTAATTGAATCTGATTAATTGGTACTTGTTGAAGTTGATGTTGGAGCGTGAGAGGGCAACCGCCTCCACATTCATTGAGCATCGCACATTGGTGGCATTCTTCAGGCACATATTGACGCTCTCGAAGCCAAATGGATAAGTCATGATTCCAGATCTCATCCCACGGATCCTGGAGGAGATTGCCGAGTGGCTCATAGAACGATTGGCATGGGATCACATCGCCGTTTGGTTCGACGCACATGTTGTATCGAGCGGCAGAGCAACCTTTGACTCCAAGCTGCATCTGAACAGGATCGAAATGGCAGTATTGTGTTGGTGTGTACCAGATTAACCGTTGTCCGTTCGAAGTTGTACGCTGACGGACAGTTTCAAGCACGGGTCCAAGATCATTTTCTTGGATACCGGTGCCAACTGTTCGACCCTTGCCGGAGTAGATTAACGCATTGCATCCGACGGTGGGGACGCCTAATTCAGCGAGAAAGTCGATGGTTTCTCCGATAGAGTGTATATTGCTAGACAGCAGGGTAGAGTTTGTCATGACGAACAATTCGCTCTCAAGACAATTTCGGATACCCTGAACGGTCTTTTCCCACGCGCCGGCTGCGCCCACCATCTGATCATGAACTTCTGGGATGTGGGATTCGATGGTGATTTGCACATGATCAAGACCAGCACCTACCAAACGCATTAGGTAGTTGCGATCGGAAAGGCGAATTCCGTTTGTGAGAAGACCACTGATATGTCCGGTTGATTTCGCATGAGTGATAAGATCCGGGAGGTCTTTTCGTAAAGTAGACTCGCCGCCCGTGAAACAAATGTGAGGCACGCCAATCTGCCAAAGCTTTTCGATTGCCATCCGCCATTGATCTGTGGTTATCTCAGGGTAGTTACGCGATCTTGAATTGTAACAATGGGAACAATTGGCGTTACATCGGTAGGTGAGGGCGAGATCCATTCGGTATGGGGCGCTGGGGATTTCCGAGAATGGAGGTAACAAATCCAAATCCAGGTCGTGGATCGGGCATGCGCCATCTGGGTGAATGAGTTGTTCGATCTGAGTTCGCACGCTACGATAGTCATTCTTGGCTGTCCTGCTATTGACGTTGTATTGCTTTCGTAGCGTGTTGATGGCAGTCTTTTGTGGAACTCTTTCAAGGAATAACCAAGCCATCAGGGTCGCGGTTGGGTTGAGGTGTATGGCCCGGTTAGCATTGATCAGCAATAATCCGTGACCATCGGCTTCAACACGTAGGTGGATCTGAGACCGATCACCTTTGATTTCCTGCGTGTAGCCATATAGGCCGGGTTGTACGAGGGCTCCTTCGGTGTCCTTATTCACCTTGAAAGGATTTTTCACCGACCGCCTCCGGCGCAAGCACAGGCGCAACCAGCACATGCACAGGCACATGCGCAAACGCAACTGGAGCCACCACCACCACCGGATGACCAACCACTTCTAGAGCGGGAGGGTGGAGGTGGAGGATTCGTAGTTTTCGTTACTCCGTTGGTGAAACCGATGACATTGGATACCATGTTCGAGGCTGCATTTTGCACCCCATTTACCATGGAGGCTGCAAATTCGGCTCCAGGCAGTGTCGGCAGGGAAACTCGAGGGCTAGGTGCACTTGGACCTCTACTCGGCGCTGTCGTTGTACGTGCAACTGGAGCGGATGATGGACTATAGCGCCCCCACCATATAGGAACGAAGACCGGTCCTGTTCGAAAGACCCTTCGAGTTCGATCATCGAAGTCACGATCGAGCATGGTCCATTCAAGACCTTCATCATAGAGTTTCGATCGTACCTCGGGTGTTTTGGCTTCTTCGACCTGTTGCCAAGCTTTCTTCATGATCGCTTGGTAGTAATTCTTCGACTCTTTAAGGCTGAAGCCCTTCATCTTCTTTTGGACAGATTTCACCAAACTGACCATGACCTCCTGCAAAGCCCCTCTGCGTTTGCGGGGTTCTTCATCGATCATCGCCTTGAGGAAATCTTCCTCATAAGACCTCAGGCCTTCTGGCTGAGGGGTGATTCGTTCAATCTTCAATGGATCTTCAGAGACGACCTGCGCGGCGTTCTTCTTGATCACCGAAAAGAGGATCATCGTCAGTACACGATCGAGGGGCGTTTCCAACAAGATCGCGGCTTCAATTGCCGTTAATCCTCGCTTGATCCCATGGCCTTCAATCGCGAGCTTGGGAGGTAAGTACGCGAGCTTCCGGCTTCGATCGCTGTGAATTGCCAGGGCGATGAATCCAACGAAAGCGAGCAAGATCCCTCCGACGCAAAGGAAGCCAAAAAATGCCCCACTGAAGTCGCTCGGGCGACTGGGTTCAAAGAATTCCCCTTCAGGTACGGGTTCGCGGATCGAATCTGTGGTGACATATTTTCGAGGAAAGGATACTCCGAAGATATACTGCGTATAGGCGTTCGCTGAAGGGTTTCTCCAGGAATAAATAATTCGCCCCTCTGAGTCGAAACCCGTTTCCGGTTCGTCTGGAAATCCTGCAGGTGCAGTGTGCCATCTTGGTTCCTCAGGTTGAACGCCTGGAGGAAGATGGAATACCACTGTTAAATCCGTTGTACCGAACACATTCTGCTTGTCGTACCAATGGGGTGAGAAGAGACCGCTGGCATAGTTCGAATCATCATAATCATCAAATACGACACCTTCGACCCTGCCGATGGATGCTTTGAACTCACCAGTAGCGCCAGGTGGAATGGCATTGGACTCAAGTCCAAACTCGACACCAGGGCTGACAAACTCAGAGTGCGCTACGTGATCGATGGGTTGATCGTCGATCCAACCGTAGATGCTCGATAGATCGTACTCGTAATTGGGCATTCCGATGTCAATGAAATCCATTGGTGAAGCAGATCGGTCATTGGTAAATACCCTGATGTACTCTATCCGAATGCTGCCGTCTGACTCCCAAAAGACTTGGACATATTCCTCGTCCACGCTGAAGTAGTAGGTTTGAGCTCGGACAGGAAGAGCGGCTACGACAAGCAGAATGCCGAGGATGAGTAGAACCAGATATTTAAGGCGTTTCATACCATACTCCATGTTTGCGTGTGATGGAGAGAGATTGAACTCATAGCTTTACCATTTTGGCTCTTCAGTTAATTGATACGATGTATTGCAATACGGACAGGAGACGACGGGGGCTCCAGCGACCATCTTGACATTGTCCGGTGAGAGGGAGCCACCGCAATTTCGGCAGGACAAGGTTTCGAGATCAATATCGCCGGATAGCTCGATTCTTTGCACGAGTTCGGCAGCTTCTCGTTTGGCTTGCCGTCCTGCGAGCCAGATCAATCCAAAACCGATGCCTACGCTGATGACCCCGATGATCAACCAGGAGGTTTGACCTGTGGGAGAAAAAGTTGCGTAGATGAACAACACACCAAAGAAGATCAGAATTGCTGCAGCAATATACGAGATTATACGTACAGCGGACATAACACCTCCAGGGTTTTCGGTATCACTTCACAGTCTAGCAAATCCTTGTCATATGGGCAATATTTCAAAGCTGTCCCGCCTCCGTTCATTCAAGTCCATCTATGAATTGCTAAACATCAAATAGTACATGATATCAACGTTACCATAAGACCAGTGGCGACAAACAACATGACAATCAGGTGACAATAAGCCTCCGATATGATTTATCCCATATTACGCTACATCAATATTCTTATGGTAGGGGCAATTCATGAATTGGACCTACCTCACAAACAGGATATAGGGGCGGGGTTACCCCGCCCCTACTGGAATTAGAGCACATCCTAATACGTCGTAGGGACGGTTCGCGAACCGCCCCTACATGATTGGCGGGTTTTATTCTGATTTAGGTGTGGATTAGAAACGCTAAGGGAGTAGGGGCAACTGGCCAGTCGCTTTTACGTCGAGCTTAATGACTCAGAACAGCCAGTTCTCCACCTCCAATGGAATCCTCTGTACTTTTTCTAATCCTTGACGCTGTGTGTGGGTGGGCTAGAATTGGAGATTGAGCACGATCATATGAGTTCACCAGTATGAATGAGGATAAAATCCTGGCCTTGATACCGGCCTGGAACGAAGAGGCATTTATTCGACCGGTAATCGAGGCGGCGCGTGCGCACCTGCCCGTTCTCGTTGTCGACGATGGTTCGCAAGATCGAACCCCTGAGCTTGCTGCCTCAGTTGGAGCGGAGGTCGTTCGGCATGAGGAGAACAAGGGGAAGGGCCAAGCGCTAATCACGGGCTTCAAGTGGACTTTGGCCCAAGGATTCGACGCTGTCGTTACTTTAGATGCGGACGGTCAGCATGATCCAGCAGAAATTCCCATATTTATATCTGCTTATCAGAATAACGCCGGTGAGCTTATCATCGGGAGAAGAGACTTTCGACAGATGCCATTTCCTAACCGTTATGCAAATCCAATCGGCTCGTGGTTACTCTCTTTAGCACTCAAACAACGTATTTACGACAACCAATGTGGGTATCGTTGTCACACTCGCAAATTGTTAGAATCCCTCGATCTTAAAACAACTGGATTTGAACTAGAAGTCGAGGTGGTCATGCAAACGGTGTGCCTTGAGATGACGATCGGATGGGTGCCTATTCGAACCATTTATGGTACCGGGAAGATAAGCTACTTCCATCCTCTCCACGACACGCTTGGTTTCTTGAAAATGGTTTGGTACGCTTATCAATATCGGCGCAGGTTTCTCAGACGGTATCAAGGTTCATCCTGATTGAGATTTTAAGAACTCAAGGTAAAAAGGATGTGTCCGAGCTATTAAAGGAGTGATATGGATCTCATATCTTTCATCAACAGTAGCCTGGGACCGAGGCTTGGTCTTTTCATCGCGCGATATATCAGCCGGAAGCAAGCTTATCGGCTCGCAGACTGGATGACGGGACTTGTTGTAAAGCGAGAAGATTCATGGTTGATCAAGGGAGTTCGTGCTAATCAATCTGTCGTGCATGGGATACCATTCGAATCCCCAGAGCTTGATCAGGCGGTATATGAGGTGATCCGCAACACTGCGCGTGGTTATGCTGATTGGTACCGTGCGGTTGCCGGTGGACCAGAGGTTTTAGAGAGGAGCCTCGGTATTGCTGATGAACTCAAAGAGCGAGTGTTCCAATCGGTTCGCGAAAAGCATGGTGTCTTATTCGTTGGGCCACATATGAGCAGTTTTAATGTCATGTTGCTTGCGATCGGTGTGATGGGACATCCAGTGCAAGCCCTCTCGTATCCAGATGTAAGGGGTTCTTACATTGTCGACAATGAAGTGCGGAAGAAATTCGGGGTCAATATTACACCCATATCATTCCAGGCTCTGCGTGAAGCGATCCACCGGTTGCGAGATTACGGTTTTGTGATGACCGGCGTTGATAGGCCTGACGTCGGCGGGGAACCACTGACCTTCTTCAACCGCAAGGTAGTCCTCCCTATCGGTCATGCACGATTGGCGATTCGGACGGGGGCTAATGTTCTCGTTGGCAGAGTTGAAGATGAGGGGAATGGCTACTATCGGGGGCATTGCGAAGAATTCATCGAGCCGGAATTGACAGGGGATGAAGACGAAGATGTGCTGTCACTCGCACAACGAATCATCAAGGTGTGCGAAAATCTGATCCGAGCGAGTCCATCAGAATGGTTGATGTTCCACACAGTTTGGCCCGATGCCTTGCCGTCTCAAAGTGAACCACAATAAGCGAAGGTAATTATTCTCACCATGGTGAAAAAGGACATCACGGATCGTGCAGAAGAGCTTCGACAGCAGATAAATTACCATAACTATCGCTATCACGTGCTCAACTCGCCAGTGATCAGTGATTATGAGTTTGATGTCCTGCTGCGCGAACTGCAGGCGTTGGAAAATGAGCACCCGGAGATCATCACTCCCGATTCACCCACCCAGCGCGTAGGAGGTCAACCTGCTGAGCGCTTTGAAAGGGTTCCGCACCCAGCACCGATCCTCAGTCTTGCCAACGCATATGATGCAGATGAGGTGCGTGCCTGGTTTGAAAGGATCACCAAGCTGGATGATCGCGTCGCCAGGACCGATTTCTCCGTAGAGCCCAAACTTGACGGTCTAACGGTCGTCCTTCACTATGAGGACGGCATCTTTACAATGGGCTCGACCAGAGGTGATGGTGAATACGGTGAGGATATCACATCAAATCTAAAGACAGTTCGCAGCCTGCCTTTACGGATCCCTATCAGTGAGAGCGATATCGAGGTCCCACGTCGCCTCGTTGTGCGTGGGGAGGCGATCATCCTGAGGAATGCCTTTGAGGAGATGAACAAGCGTCTCGAGCAAGCTGGTGAGAGGACCTATGTCAACCCGCGAAATGCTGCCTCCGGAGCTCTCAGACAACTAGACTCGAGATTGACCGCGGCACGACCGATCAGTCTGCTGTGCTACGCAATTATCGAAGGTGAGGATTCCCAGCCGAGCCGACAATCGGAGATCATCGAATACCTCAAGAAGATGGGTTTCCCGGTCCCGGAGGAAACGCACCAATGTGAAGATCTTGAGAGAGCGATCTCTGTCGGTGATGAGATCGCAAGGCGAAGGGATAAACTTCCTTACGAAGCCGATGGTGTCGTGATCAAAATCAATGATCTGGAGCTAGCTGCAGATCTGGGTTTCGTGGGAAAAGATCCACGAGGCGCTATCGCCTATAAGTTTCCTGCTGAAGTGGTAACAACAGTTTTGCAAGATATCGGCGTGAATGTTGGTCGCACAGGGGTCATCACGCCATATGCAATCCTTGAGCCGGTTGAGGTCGGTGGCGTGACTGTATCCCAGGCGACACTGCATAATTTTGATTTCATTGAGGAGAAAGACATCCGTATCGGAGACAGGGTTCTGCTGAAGAGGGCGGGGGAGGTGATCCCCTATGTGATCGGGCCAGTCGTCGAGGCTCGCAAAGGCGATGAGCAACCATACACTCTTCCACAACGTTGTCCGTCGTGTGGTGAGCCCCTCGAGCAGCTTGCGGGTGAGGTGGCTGTATATTGCGTCAACGCGACCTGTCCTGCTCAGCTTGTTCGTAACGTAGAGCACTTCGCATCACGTGGGGCCATGGACATAGAAGGTTTGGGGATTAGGATCGCGCGACAACTGGTAGAGGCTGGTTTGATCTCCGATGTAGCGGACCTTTACCAATTGACGGAAGATGATCTCCTCACCCTCGAGGGATTTGCGGAGAAAAAGGCGGATAACCTTCTACAAGCGATAGCTACGACCCGCGAGAGATCCTTGTCAAGATTGATTAACGCCCTCGGAATCAGAGGTGTAGGTGTGACGGTTGCGGCAGAGCTTGCACGTCGCTTCCAAAACATGGAGGCGCTACAAGCAGCGACACAGGAGGAGTTGGAAGGTATTGAAGGGATCGGCCCGAATATCGCCGCTGCGATCGTGGATTGGATGGGGCAGCTTTCCAACCGCGAGTTGATAAAGAAGCTCCAATCGGCGGGTGTATGGCCGACCGAGGGAGAGGGAATTAGAGTTGCACCCGGAATATTCTCTGGGATGACCTTCGTGCTTACCGGCAAACTGCCATCGCTTACCCGTGGGGAGGCGAAAGCCTTGATAGAACAGCACGGTGGGAGGGTTTCAGGAAGTGTCAGTAGACGAACCTCCTATGTAGTGGCTGGCGAGTCAGCCGGATCGAAACTAGATCGAGCGCTGGCATTTGGGGTACCGGTTCTAAACGAAACCAGTCTCCTTTCTTTGATCGAAAGAAAAGAGACCTAAAACTAAGGACAAATCTGAACGCACAAAGCATGAGTCGACATCATGGTTGAAAGTTGTCACCACAGGAGGAACATGCTTTTGTGCTTGTTTCGTTTTCTCTGATCATTAGGCGAAGGTGGAGATTTTTTCCCTCATCACTTCACACAAGGTTGGGGGGATGACTTAGGCAGCACAGGGACCAACATTGGAGAACCGATGCGTCAGATTAGACTGAAGTCGGGAAGGGAACGATCGGTTCTCAGGCGCCATCCTTGGATCTTCTCTGGGGCCATTGAGGAGATTGAAGGGGAACCGGGGATCGGCGAAACGGTGGAGGTCTTTTCTCATGATCATCAATGGCTAGCACGAGGGGCATACTCACCAAACTCGCAAATCCGAGCTCGAATCTGGACCTGGGATCCGGATGAACCCATTGATGCTGACTTCTTCCGACGTCGCTTAGATCGCTCCATAGATGCCCGCCGTCAACTTGCTCGTACATTGGAGGTGACCGCTTATCGAGAGGTACACGCAGAATCTGACGGTCTTCCTGGGGTGATCCTCGATCGCTACAACGATAACTTCATTCTGCAACTACTAAGCGCTGGCGCAGAGCATTGGCGGGAGGTGATCGTTGCGTACCTCAAGCGAAGGAAAGATTGTGCAGGGATCTACGAGCGATCCGATGTAGACGTTCGTCAACTGGAAGGATTGCCCTCTCGACGGGGCTATTTATCAGGGGAAGGATCGAACGAGGCCTTGATCATCTCTGAGTATAAGCTGCGATACAAGGTTGATATCCATCAGGGTCAGAAGACAGGCTTCTACCTCGATCAACGGGAGAATCGGCGGCTGCTTCGGGAATGGATTCAAGGAGGAGAAGTCCTAGACTGTTTTGCGTACACGGGTGGGTTTACCGTATCTGCATTAGCAGCAGGGGCGGACGCAGTTCTCTCCATCGACACATCTTCCTCTGCATTGGCGTTGGCATCTGAGAACGTTATTCTGAATGATCTTCCTCATGACCGCTGTGAATGGATTGAGTCTGATGTTTTCGCGGAATTACGGGCGCTCCGAGACCAGGGGCGGACTTTTGATGCGGTGATATTAGATCCGCCACGTTTTGCTCGAAGAGCATCCCATGTCCAGCGTGCCTCACGGGGCTACAAAGACATCAACCTTCTTGCGTTCAAGTTGCTTCGCCCAGGAGGCCTGTTGTTCACGTATTCCTGTTCAGGCGCCGTGGATATGGGTTTGTTTCAGAAGATCGTCGCCGGTGCGGCGTTGGATGCGAGGGTGGAGGCTGCGATCGTTGCTTGGCTCGGTCAGCCCTCCGATCACCCAGTTGCGTTGAGCTTTCCAGAGGGCAGGTACCTAAAGGGATTGGTATGTCAGGTTGCGTCCTAGGTGTTAACGCGTGATTAGGTGAGATCGTCAACGAGATTAGGTGGGTAGATTCGGGGCTTAAGAACCAATACTCACACGGATTCGCATAGCCATATTTATTATCGATGTTTATCAAGCATGAGCCTGGTTTATATCCATAAATACCGCGATGAGGATGTGTAAATTTGAGAATAATCAACACAATATTCGGATAAGCTACGAAAGATGAAATCATTCTTATCATCGAAGTTTGAACAGATGGAATCTCCAACCACTTTAAATCAGAGTAAGAGATGCAGACTCAAACAAATGCGAAATCAGGATCAAGACTCTTCTACCTGGATAATATTAGAATCTACCTAACCATCCTGGTGATCCTACAGCACGCTGCGATCTCATACGGTGGCACTGGAGATTGGGCGGTAAAAGACCCTGCAGTGGATGAACTCAGTCCAATTTTCCTGACCTTTTTCAATGCTGTGAACCAATCCTATTTCATGTCTGCGTTCTTCCTCTTGGCCGGCTACTTCACACCTCGCTCGTTTGAAGGAAAAGGGGCAGGGTCCTTCTTAAAGGATCGTTTAATCCGTTTGGGGATTCCTATCATCATCTACAGCACATTGATTTTCAACCTTAATCAAGTACTGATTGAGGTGTGGATGCGAAAACAACCTTTTCAATGGATTCTTGCCTATCAAGCTGGTCATCTATGGTTCTTACTGGCGTTATTGCTCTTCGCAGTGATTTATGTGATTTATCGGGCTGTGGTGGACCGAAACAAAACCAAACAGTACTTCCAATACTATTCAGACCGGTTCCCTCCCAATCGCGCGTTGATCCTCAGCATCGTATTCCTGATTGTGCTGACGTTCATTGTGCGGATCAGATTCTCCGTAGGCGAGTGGACCTATCCCGGGTTCCAGCTTGCCCATTCCGTCCACTACGCCTTCAGTTTTTTTGTGGGTATCCTGGCTTATCGTGGCGATTGGTTGAACCGATTGGATCGCGATCAAGCTCGACGCTGGGGTATCGTCGCCTTGATTATGATGCCCCTCTTTTTTGTCGTGGCGATCCTCGGTGGAGCTCTGGAGGGAGGTGCTGCGTTTGAGAGATTCCTTGGCGGGTTACACTGGCAGTCTCTTGGTTATACAACCTGGGAATCGATTTTACTAATCGCCATCCTAACCTTTTTACTCTACTTCTTTCGCGAACATGTTAACAGGACCAGCCCGTTGTTGCGTTCTATGGCGGCTAGCGTCTATACGGTTTACATCATTCATCAAACGGTGCTCTTCGTATTTAATATCCTGTTCTTAAGAGTAGACGTCCCGACCATCGTTAAATTCCCCATCGTTTCGCTGATCGCTGTGCCGTTGTGCTTTGGGCTAGCGGTATTGATTCGTAGGATTCCCTATGCCAAAAGCGTTCTTGGCTGACAGAGGAGGTGATGAAGCTCGTCGTTATCATTCGAATGAACTCGTTGCCTGGATTGGTCTGCTCTGCGATAACCCAATATCGTTTAATTCTTCATAAGGCAGGTACCTAAAAGGACGGGTTTATCAGGTTGCAGTATAGGAATAAATGGGTGATGGGATGAGGTCTATAATGGGATGAACCGATTGGATTTGGGGGTGTAAAACGCAATATCCATCTTGGTGCGCATAGCCATATTTTAACTCATAAAATAGGAATTGAAGGAACCATCGATACCATTTAGGAGGATCGAATATGAAGAAGGTCATCATTCTGCTCGTGTGTGGACTCACTATTCTTCTCGTTGCCGGTTGTGCTGCCGGACCCAATGATATGGCAAATTCTCCCGATGAAGAAGGGAAGGTAGCCGGTTTCTGGCAAGGTCTTTGGCAAGGGATCATATCGCCAATAACTTTCATCATTTCACTCTTTTCCGATACGATACATATATATGAGGTTCACAACAACGGTGGGTGGTATAACTTTGGATTTCTTTTCGGTGCTTCCATCATCTTTGGAGGTGGAGGCGGCGGTGTGGCAAGACGACGTTGTAAATAATCTTTAATCCAATCTGACCACCAACTACCGCGCCTTGGGACAGGATTCTGGGAAAGACGTTCCCTGGACCCTGTTCGGTCAAGTGTGGCGAACGGTTAAACTAGGCCAAACGAGATCTTCTGATTGGTTTCGGCCCCATCGATGCTCTTTCTTGGATTATGTACGATGCTAAAAGGAGGAAAGCGATGCTACCATTGAAGGATCTCAATCCTACCCGTCGAACACCAGTGATCACTTATGCCCTGATCGTGATCAATGTGCTGGTGTTCATTTGGGAGCAAACGATCCCCCTGAATGAACTCGAAGGTATCTTCATGCGTCTTTCCGTTGTACCCACATTTGTTATCCAAGACCCACTCTCTCTCGATACCTTCTTGGATTTCATACGGAGCATGTTTTTTCATGGAGGCTGGGCGCATTTATTAGGCAACATGCTCTACTTGTGGCTTTTTGGGGATAATCTCGAAGATCGCATGGGTGTCGTACTATACCTGTTCCTCTATTTCCTGGGAGGGGTCGTCGCAATTTTCGCTCAGATCATCGTCGACCCCAACTCTCTTGTCCCGATGATCGGGGCTAGCGGTGCGATTGCGGGCGTTCTTGGCGGCTACTTGATCCTCTTTCCCGGTGTACGGGTGAGAGGGATCATCCCGTTAGGGCTGTTTGCTAGGACCGCAGAATGGCCGGCGTGGGCGGTGCTGGGCTTGTGGTTCGTCCTGCAGCTGTTCAATGGCGTAGTAGCACTCGGTGTGCAGACAGGCACGACGGGTGGTGTTGCGTTCTTTGCCCATATTGGAGGGTTTATCACCGGTTTAGCACTGACCTGGATTTTCATGAAACTCGTCCCTCAACCGCCGGTTGAAGATAGACGCGAAATACTCTATGATCGAGCCCAACGCTATCGATTTTAACCGTCGCGCTATTCGATAAGATCGGGATAAGTAGTGCGATCTTGGATATGAATAAGCAGCGAAGAGTTATCCCAGTCCAGTTACTCGCAATGATAATCGCGCTGTTGCTCGCCGGGTGTTCAGGGAGCAATGTCGGGGAAGGAGATTTGCTGGAGTCAGAGTCAGAAATTGGGCCATCATTGAACGACACTTGGATTCGCCCGAGCGATGGAATGGTGATGGTTTTTGTACCAGAAGGCCGTTTTTTATTTGGGAGCGATGATAATCAAATTATTACCGCGAAGACCTTGTGTGAGGAGTACCCAGACGCTTATGGAAAGTGTTCGAGCGAGACTTTCGAGCTAGAGATCCCCCAACATTCTGTGGAAGTGGGTGCGTTCTGGATCGATCGGTCAGAGGTAACCAACGCACAATACAGCCTCTGCGTAGAGGAAGGAGTGTGTGATCCACCCCGGCTCGCCGAAGATCCCGCTTACAATGGTGAGCATTATCCCGTGGCTGGGATACCATGGCAGGATGCCGTGGATTACTGTATCTGGGCAGGCGGGAGATTGCCTAAGGAAGCAGAGTGGGAGTATGCAGCGAAAGGGGCTATAGGGACAATCTACCCATGGGGGGATGAATTCGAATGCGAAGGTGGTAATTTCTGGGAACCATGTAGCCTGTGTGATGATGGTTATTCAGGCCCTGCTCCTGTTGAAAGTTTCCCTTTAGGGGCGAGTTGGTGCGGAGCGATGGATATGGCCGGAAATGTATGGGAGTGGGTAGGTGATGCCTATAACGAACACTCAATCTATTACCAGGCCAATTCCACGTCACAACATTCCGAAGAGTTGAGGGTTTTGCGCGGTGGCAGTTGGGGCTACTGCCCCGCTTTCCTTCGTACGACGTATCGCTACGCTGTAACCCCTGATGCCAATTATCTCGCCGTAGGGTTTCGATGCGTCGTACCACTAGAAGATTGGGGCGGTGGATAGCTTGATCAAGGCGTTTGCTGACGGCTGATCGCTGATTGCTCAGTTGTTCTGAAGCAAGGGAGGTGGATTGTGGCAAATCAGTATTACATGAATCTGGAGAAATTCAGCCTTAATAAGTTCAAACAAATCCTCAAGGATGAGGAAGTGATGCCAGCGCGTCAAATCCTGAAAGAGGAAATCGAGGAGCGCTTTGAGGTTCTGACATCCATGGGTATTCATCACTTAAAGGATCTAATCGATGCGCTAAATACAAAAAGCAAGATAGAGGATTTTGCCAGACGCTCAGGTTTGTCTAAGGAATATTTGGTCATATTGGGAAGGGAGGCGAGGAGTTTTAAGCCTAAAGTCGTGCCCTTACGAGAGATGCTGGGGGTTGATGAAGAGGTTGTTGTCAAGTTAGAGTCAATAGGGATAACCCATAGTAGGCATCTATTTAATCGCGGACGTACCAGGGAAGAAAGGGAGAGGTTGTCAGCAACCACAGGAGCGCCGATGGAGGAACTCTTGGAGCTGGTTAAGTTATCTGATTTGGCCCGTATAAGAGGTCTTGGAGGGGCATTTGTCAGGCTGTTCTATGAGGCGGGGGCAGATACCATTGAGACACTTTCGAACTGGGAACCCGAGAAGCTATCAAAGGCAGTGGTTATGTTGAATAAAGAGAGGGAGGTCACGAAATGGGTTCCATCTTTAAAGGATGTCAAGCAGTATATAGAGATGGCAAATGCGCTGGCAAAGGTCATTGAGTATGGATAACCTTCGGGTGGGGATTGGGTAAATGTCTGGCGACGAAATCATTGAAATCATCTCACAAAAATTGGGGGAGAAGAAAGACAACTACATGATTCCACCTCCAGTTTTTATAACCATGAATGGTGAATTTATCACATTCGATCTGGAAAATGGTGTCCTCAAAACGAAATTTCCTGTTCAAGAGCAATTCCTCAATCCGTTTCGTTCATTGCAAGGTGGAATCGTTGCGGCCGCGGTCGATAACACATTTGGACCGTTGAGTATGCTGGTCGCGCCGCCGAGTGTGACGCGTCGAATAGAGATGAAGTATAGCCGCCCCGTGACATCGGATCTTGGATACATCACAGTTGAAGCCAAATTTGTTAAACGTGATCAGCGAATGCTCACATTCCGTGCAGATGTCCGCGACCCGAAAGGGAATCTCATGGCGAAAGCCAAGGCCCTTCATTGGATCTTAGACGAAAGTGAAGACGAATAGCTCTTCTTTAAGACTCCTCACCACGTTGTATTTTTGAGATAGAAAGACGATATCGCAGATCGCCTGAGCACATCTACGCATTCGATTTGTATATCTGCCTCACAACCCAGAACTGCTCGGACTTGATGAGAAACTAACCGAGGTGATAAATGCCTAAATTTGAAAAATTCGGTGAAGTTGAACAAGTATCGATAACGGTCATCGTTGACAATAAAGCTGACCTTATCGTGGATTCCAATGAAATGGTGAGTTACTTTGAGGACGAACCATTACTCGCGGAACATGGGTTTTCTGCCTTGATCCGTCTTGGAGATCCTGCCATATCAGTCCTCTGGGATGGCGGTGTTTCTTGCACGGCTCTTGTAGAAAACTTACGACGCATGAAGATCGATCCCACATCGATCAACAAGGTTGTGCTTAGCCATGGCCACAGAGATCACTATGCAGCATTAACCGATGTCCTTCTGGCCATGGCCTTACAACCAGAAGAGAGGGAATGGGAGGAACAAGTTACTTCAAGTGAGATCAATCGTTGGATCGAGGACCATCAAATTCATTTGATCGCGCATCCAGCTGTATTACGTGAGCGATGGTGGGTGAAAGATGATGGCGTGAAATTAGGACCTTATTTTCCTCCCCCTATACAGGCATGGGAATCAGCAGGGGCAAAAATGATACTCTCAAAGGATCCCTATCAACTCGGACCAGGGTGTTGGACTACCGGTTATATTCCTAGGCGTAGTTTTGAGGAAACCGGAAGACCCACAAAGCTGCATTATCGCGAGGGAGATACCTTCGTGAGGGATGACATGGAAGATGACCAGGCCTTGGTGATCAATGTCAAGGATAAAGGATTGGTGGTCTTATCTGGTTGCGCTCATGCTGGGATCGTGAATACCGTTGAATATGCCATCGAGATCAGTGGAAATACTAAAGTGCTGGCGATTATTGGAGGATTTCATCTCGCACCAGCAAATGATGATGAGATTCAACAAACGATCGATCATATTAAATCGCTGAGTCCTAAGCTGGTCGTGCCGTCTCACTGTACAGGCTTTCGAGCACAATGCTTCTTTGCATCGCAAATGCCGGATGAATTTATCGAAGGAGTCGTGGGGGCGACGTACAGCTTCTAATGTTCACCGCTGTCTATTTCGGTATTGGTCATCAGCTATCAGCGATCAACCTTTTTGCAATAAAACAAATGGTCGTTTCGATTATTCTGGACTGAAGGAAGAAACTGATAATTCATGGTTTTAGGAAGCTAATTAACCTCTGATGATTGAAAACTGAAAGTCGATTACGAAGAGCTGACAGCTTTTACTTGGCTCGCGAAATCGATCTATACATCTACGAAGATAAGGACTTATTGGATTATGAAATTCCTGATCTTGAAGACCAGTCCTCTCTTACTCGCGATATTCATCCTCGGCATTACAATTGTTGCCTGTAACCCTACCACCCTTTCTCCATCTCCTAATACCACACCGACATTGACACTTATAAAAACAGCACAACTTACGATCGTTTCCTCGGTAACGCCATCATCTGTTCGTACAAACTACCGTGGAGATCGATTTGGTATCACATTTGATTATCCAAGCGGTTGGCATCTTACGGAAAATCCAGAAGAGCCGGTTGACGTGCTTCTAACTTCATATGATCCTGCATTTCCACCGCATAAGCTGGAGTGGGACGATACGACCGTCAGGATCGCGATCCGTGTAATTTCGCCAGAAGATGCTTCTGACTCGCTCGAGATGTGGGCTGAAAAAACTATTCAGGAAGCAGAAGAAGCTCATTTATCGGTCTTCTCAGATGAGCGACTTGCACTTCAGACCGGCTTCCCTGCAGCCCACATAACGCTTGTATCTGGATCGGGTGGGATTTTAGGGTATGTACTGGTCGATGTTGAAGGTCGACAATACGAGATCGTCGTCCAGGGCAATTTCGACCTTGCCAAAGCAGTGCTGGATACATTGCGGTCAAGTAAATAGTATTAGAACTATTCAGTATTGAATTTTTGTCGGTTGATAATAGATATAGACATCGTAATTCGTATGCTGTTCCTAAGATCATTTGAAATCATTTTGAGTATGAGAAATTATGAAAGATCTCAAACCACTTCTTTTGCGATTGTCAAGCAAGGTACTTGCTTTCGGCCTCGATTTGAAGGATCCGAGAAGAAATGCTGTTATAAGGATATTTAAAAAACACTGTCGCGGGATGGACAGACCTCGCGTTTTAGAGTCGAGAACAAAGCGATCGGTTCCTGATCGTTCAACCTGGCACGATGAATGGATACATCATGCTGGAGAGTATCATGGGTGTGACATTGAGAGTGGTGTAGATGTACGAGATCTTAGGTTTTCGACACACTCGCGTCCTCCCTGGCTTAACATCTGATTGCCGCCAAATGCAGTTAGGTTATAAAATCCGCACGGGAGATCATTCCAATGATGACGGAAAACAAGCATAAGAACGACCGCAGCGTGATGATTCTTCGGCGGCTTGCTCGTGGTATTGGGACGCTGATGGCATCCTTATGGCTTTTTATTGTGGTAATGTCGATATTCACTGAGTCCACCGCAATGGATCCCGAATCAGCCATCATGGCGATATTAATTTTCAGCTCCATATTTGGGGTTATCGTCGCTTGGTTTAGAGAACTCGAAGGAGGGATCATTCTCCTTATCGTTGCCATCGCACACAGTACATTTGCATTCATCGTGGCTGGGCATAATACAGGCCTTGCGATGTTGATCTCGGGTGGCCCTTTCTTCCTGATTGGATCGCTCTTTATCGCAACATGGCGGCGATCAAAGAAACTACATGTTTCAGCGAATGACATCTAAGCAGAACAACTCCCAAGAAGAGCAGTGCAGTGAGTTAGTTGGAAGATTTTGAGTGGAGTTTTAGTATCAAGGAAAGGCTGTATTTAGCACGAACTGATCATATTTATTGGATCTAGTTTCCACATATCTACGGAGGATTTCTTCGTCCATGGGGCAGATTTTGGAATGGCTATCCGGGGGTGATCTCCGATCGGATGGCATGTCAAACGAGGCAGCGGATTTCGTGCTCAAGAGCCCTGAAATGTTCGATGAGTTATTCGAAGGATTGAGTGCATCTGATGATGTGGTCCGAGGACGAACTGCCGACGCCCTAGAAAAAATTTCGAGGACCAAGCCTGAGCTGTTGGTCGAACGTTTACCCAAGCTCCTCCAGGTTGCAGAGGAGGATCATGTGCCGATGGTCAAGATGCACTTGGCGATGATTTTCGGGCACTTAGCCATTTACGAGGAACGGCATCGTGATCTCATCTCAACGTTACTCTACTTGTTAGATAATGGGAGCGTATTTGCAAGAAGTTGGGCAATTGTAAGCTTGTGTATTTTGGCTAAGAAGTACCCTGAGGAACGCAAACAGATCCTCGAAAGAATTGAGCCGATCCAGAGAGATCGAAGTATAGCTATGAGAACCAAAGCACGAAAGGCGGTAGATCTCTTAGCCAACAAAAATGTCCCCTTTCCAAAAGGATGGATCAAGAGTGAGCATCTCCAAGGGCTGGGTGGAGAGTAGGTAAGCCCTTATCGAAGGGACCGCACATCGAGTAAAGGAGAGCAGGAAGATGAATAATAGAAGATCTTGGAAACAAATGATTGTTTTCACGCTTATCACGGTCATGATGGTTGGTTGTGACGGAGCTGTGATCGAACCAACAGCCACACCTACCGTACCCCCATCGCCAACACCTCTTTCGTCGGTGACGATATTGGAAAGCGCCCTTGCCACCATGGAGGAAGTGGAATCGTATCACTTTGAAATGGTTCTTCAGATGGTGATCAGTTCAGAGGGCACAACCATGGAAGTGCCTTTAACTTTTATCGGTTATTTCAAGGCGCCAGACCGTCTACGGGGAGAACTGACGATGGAGTTGCTTGGACAAATGATGGAGACCGAGCTCATCAGTATTGGTGAAATCTCTTATATAAAGGATCCAACCTCTGGTGAGTGGCAGATGAGCACGGAATCAGCGACTCCATTTACCCCTGAGGATTTCGTAGGATTGGAACCAGATGACGTAGCAAACATGGTGGACCTTATACTGATTGGAGAGGAGAATCTGGATGGGGTGCCTGTATATCACTTGGAAGGCAAGGTGCCCACCGAGAGCATGGGGAACGTTTTGGGAGAGGTTGATGGCGAAATAAAGGTTGAGTATTGGATCGGTGTGGAGGATGATCTGATAAGACGAGTTGATGTTGAAATGGAACTATTTGAAGTAGGTGGTGATCAACAAGAACTTAATGCAACTTTAAGTTTCCTATTTTCTGAGTTTAACAAGGAAATAACCATCGAAGCTCCTTGAAAAATCGTTCGATCATGTGACACAATTTATCGCCTACAAAAGCAAAGGTGATGAACCTTGCTCGTTGCCCTAACTAGAGAAGTTAGCCCCAATATCGGTCAATGTGAACTCACTTATAAACAACGTGAGACGATTGATGTCGATATAGCTCGTGATCAACATAATCAGTATATGGAATGCTTGGCCGACCTGGGCTGCAGGGTTCATTGTCTTCCAGCTGAACCTCTATTGCCAGATTCAGTTTTTGTTGAAGATACGTGTATCGTACTTGATGAGTTGGCCATCATCACGCGACCAGGAGCTGAATCTCGCAGGGCTGAGACATCAAGCGTCGCGGAAGCTCTCGAAGCCTATCGGGACCTGGCCTTCATTGAGGCGCCAGGTACGATCGATGGTGGAGATGTTTTAAGGATTGGTAAAACGCTGTACGTCGGCTTATCGAGCAGGAGCAATCGAGCAGGCGTTGAGCAGTTGCGGAACCTTCTCGCCACTTATGATTATGAAGTCAAGGGCGTACCAATACGTGATTGCCTCCATCTGAAATCTGCGGTGACGCAAGTAGCGTCTAGCAGCTTGTTGATCAATCAGACCAGGGTTGATCCAGACGATCTAAAGCCGATGAAGCTCATCGAGGTCGATCCATCGGAACCCTCAGGTGCCAACGCATTGTTGGTTGGCGATACCGTGGTATACCCTCTAGGATTTAATAGAACACGAAAACGAATTGAGGATGCTGGAATCGAAGTAAGAGTGGTTGATATATCTGAGCTCCGAAAGGCAGAAGCGGGCATAACCTGTTGTAGCGTGCTCTTTGAGTTTTTAGGATAGCATGAATCAAAAATATCATTCAGGAGAATGGCTTCTGAGAAATCAACAATCATTAGCTTCTAAAGGGATATGCTTATCCTTAAACATCTCCCTAACGTAACATATCCGAGAGACGTCAATGTTGAAAACAATCCGATCGATGAAAGACCATAGAGCGTGGCAGCAGAAGTATGAAAAGAACGCCCCCAAGGTGGGCGATCTCGCCCCCGATTTCGAGCTACACGACACGCGTAATGAGGGATCGGTTCGCCTCTCTGACTTCAGGGGTAAAAGGCCAGTTGCGCTTATTTTCGGAAGCTATACCTGACCGCCTTTTGTTAACGAGACCGTGAGTCTCCACGATCTGTATCGAACCTATCAGAACCGTATCCAATTCTTGGCGATCTACATTCGTGAAGCACATCCTAAGGATGGCTGGTGGCTAGGAGGTGGAGTCACAGGATTGGCATTGAAGCTCTCTGGGACAAAGGCGGCATTCGACGTTTATAATCCCAAAACGATGAACGAGAGAAGGCAAGTAGCGCAAAGGTGTAAGATGGCGTTGGATTTTGACATGCCGATACTTGTGGATGATATCGAAGATCCTGTGAATAAAACCTATGCAGCTTTACCCACAAGAATGTACTTGGTTGATGAAGATGGGCGTATCGTTTATGCTGGGGATTTGGGCCCATTCGGCTTCAAACCTCAGGAGTTGAAAATCGCAATTGAGCAGTTGTTGGCAGTGGATGAGTGATACGAACTCTTCTGCGACGGATCAACGTCGTTCCGTAAATGTGGTCTTTAGATGCTGGGTTAATGGTCATCATTTAGGAGGCCTTGATGAGGTCGGTTCGACTGATTCATTGGAACGCTGCTGAAGCCGAAGCGTGTGTTCAACTCCTTGCGGACCTTGGTTATGAGGTCGTTTTTGAAGTATTTAACGCGAATGAGTTACGCAATTTGCGGGAGACGCCCCCGAACGCTTTTATCATAGATCTTAGCCGTCTCCCTTCCCAAGGGAGAGACCTGGGCATTAGCCTGCGGAAGTATAAAACCACTCGTCATGTTCCTTTGCTTTTTGTTGGTGGCGAGACAAAAAAAGTAGGGCGCATCAAGGAGATCTTACCCGACGCAATCTATACCTCGTGGGATGGGATAGGTGGGGCACTAAAACAAGCGATTTCTAAACCACTCGAAGATCCAGTTGTGCCGGGATCGTTATTCGAAGCTTATTCTGGTGTACAGCTACCAAAGAAACTTGGAATCATGCCAGATACTGTCGTTGCCTTGGTAAGTGCACCCGAGAATTTTGAAAACACCCTTGGTGAACTGCCTGCAGGTGTTACGCTGCGTAAGCAAAACCGTGGTCAGCGTGATTTGACCCTTTGGTTTCCAAAATCACGGGCTGAGTTGGACCACCATCTTGAGCGAATGTCAACCTATGCAGAAGGTGGTGGTCTGTGGATCATTTGGCCTAAGAAATCATCAGGGGTAGTATCTGACCTTTCTCAAACAGTCGTACGAAAATCGGGTCTCGATGCAGGCTTGGTGGATTTCAAGATCTGTTCTATCGACAAGACATGGTCAGGATTACGATTCACACAACGTAAAAGTCAAAGTGATTAATGTGACGCAGCGCGATACAGCGAACGGTTTTCTAAAAATAGGGCGGTAAAGTTCCGTCTCATCTAGTGCTCCATAAAGCAAGATTTGATACGAAATATTGGTTCCATTGATTTCATCGTGATCGAGTACTAGGAACATGGGAATATTCTATCCCATCGATCTCCTATCGACTCAGAGCAGCGTATACGGGTTGTTATTTTTTCATGAACCCCTCAGGATCTACATTAAGCGAGAAGCTCTTCGGCCCTGCGATAAACGTGTTTCACAATCGATCTTCTTTTTTCGGTGCGCAAAGGCACGCAGAGAGAAAGGTATATGATCCGAGCTCTTGTGTTCGATTTTGATGGTGTCATCTTAGATACAGAGACGCCGTTCTTCAAGTCCTGGCAAGAGATCTATCAAGAGTATGGCTATGACCTCTCCATATCGGATTGGGGATCCATGCTTGGGAGTTTCTCGGACCCTCAGGATCCATATGAACGACTTGAGGATTACCTCGGTTCGTCCCTCGATCGAGAAGCTATTCGGACGAAGCGGTCAAATCGCGAAATGGATCTTTTAAAAACCGAAGCGGTTCTTCCTGGGGTTGAATCGATCCTGATCAAAGGTCGAAGGTTAGGTTTGAAGTTGGGAGTGGCTTCGAGCTCCGAGCGAAAATGGGTGACAAACCATCTAGATCGGCTTGGTCTTCTATCTCATTTTGAATGTATCATGTGCGCGGAGGACGTGCAGTTCACGAAACCGTATCCAGACCTCTACCAAGCTGTTTGTAGCGCCTTGGATCTTCGACCTGCGCAGGCTATCGCTTTTGAGGACACGCTGAACGGAGTCCTGGCAGCCAAACGAGCTGGGCTCTACTGTATCGCCATTCCAACCCTGATCACCCGACATCTGACCATGTCGGAGGCAGACATGATTGTAGCGTCACTTGAAGAAGTCAAACTTGAAGAACTCATTGAAAGAATGAAGGACAGAAACTAGAAATTCATCCACCAGTTATCAATTGACTTGACAACAGCACCCAAGAGGAGATCAATAATGACGACCTCAATGGAAAAAAAGCCAACGGTCATCCTGTTATCAAATGATGGCATGGGAAATGCTGAACCAGAGCTTCAGCATAGATTAATTACGGCGTATTTAACTTTACTTAATGAGTACGATATCCTCCCATCCGTTATCTGCTTCTTTACCCAAGGTGTTAAATTAGTTGTTGAGGGATCGCCAGTTCTTGATCTATTATCATCACTGGAGGAAAAAGGCGTTTGGTTGATCGTGTGTCATACATGTTTAAATTATTTCGGACTTCAAGATAAGCTGAAAGTTGGATTTGTTGGTGGTATGGGCGACATCCTCGAAGCCCAATGGCGCGCCGAAAAGGTGATAACGTTGTAGAGGCGATGTCGTGAGGGTCGCGATTTTTGGGAGGTACAAATTCGGTTATGATGAAGTTTAAATGAGAACATAGAAGAAGGGCTATCTTTCCTGACTGGTCTAGCAACGAATAACATTCTGTGACTATCGTGATAGATAATGGAGCAGATTAGAAAACCGCAAGGTTTGTTTTCAAATCCATTGAATCCGAAAACGATCGTCGTCATGACAATCAGTTTCGTTGTTATTCTGGTGGCCTTAAACCTATTTGTGCGTTACTTATGCCTGAATGTGATCGCCTTCGATTGCCCACAAAATTGGCCGCTCAGTATGTTTATGTTTCGGATTCCTCCTCGATTCTATTATCCAAACGTTAAACATCTCACTATCGCCGCTGCAACGATCTCGTTCTTCGCAATCACCCTGGTAGTACTTTCAAGAGTGAAATACAAGCTAGCCTACCTCATCTTCTCTGGCACCGTACTCATTCTTGGTTCTAACCTCACCCAAGGTTGGCAGTGGGCGTTTATAACACCCACTGCAGGTGTAGGGGTTTACCAGAATGAGTATTACAACGATGCGATGGCTATAAGTAACGTTTCCGATTTCATATCCGACTATGTAAATCTCCAACCAGAGTTACTGACCCATTCGAGAACTCATCCACCTGGGGCGGTGTTGGTTTACTATTTCTTAGCGAAAATATTTAAAGATCCGGCCCTCATTTCCATCTTCCTGGCAGTGATGTCTATTCTCATCTTTGTATACGCATTTTGGAGAATAATGATTTATGAGATGAAAGATGAGGGCCTTGCAGGCTACATTACCCTGCTCATCCTTCTTGTGCCCGCGGTACAAATCTACTTTGCCTCAAGTCTTGATTCGATCGTCGCGGGTTGTATGCTTGGTGTGTTATCGTTTTTTGTCTACCCATCTCGAAGGTATGGGATTATTTGGCCTCTTATATTCCTGTTGGTCTCATCCTTCTTGAGTTTTGGAGCGCTTTTTCTTATCCCTGTATTGTTGGGCTATGAATATCTCGTGGAGAAGCGGATTACGAGGGGAATCTATATTCTCCTTGGCTCCATTGTGACCTACCTGTTGCTATTTTTTGTTACCGGTTTTCGGTACAGTGAATCCTTCATCGTGGCGACGAAACTTGAGAATCCTCTTGGCCCCCGCTTCTTGGTTGAACCCGTTTCTTACTTCGCTACAAGAATAGAGGGCTCAATTGAACTCTTTGTGTTTCTTGGGCCCGTGCTGTGTCTGATCGCGTTAAAAGGTTTGATGGAAAAATCCCCCCAGAAACACCTCAAGTTATTAACATGGTTAGCTTTAATAACTCTAGGGGTTATGCTGCTAATGGGGGTTTATCGTACTGGTGAAACAGCCCGAGCAGCACTTTTTATATACCCGTATCTTTTCATCCCGATCGCCCTTTATCTGAAGTCTCATCCGATTTCCGGGCATGAAAGAAATCTTCTTGCCTCGTTGGTGTTCGGACAAACGATGATCATGCAATTAATTGGGAACTTTTTTTGGTGATAATTTTTCTTATTGCAGAAATTGCACCCAAAATACGAGTGCTGCAAGGTCGAGATCCGGTTCAACTATCTTAAGCCCCATTTCCGAGAGTCGGTCGAAGTTGGTATTTATGATCAGCTATGATATGTTTATCTATGTCGCTCCAGAGGACTGACAACAAAGTGTTCTGCTAAACAATCTCTATATGATTCCACCTTGAAAGGAGATAGAAATGAGTGAGAGCGTTTATAAGATCATCGAGCTGGTCGGAACCAGCCCTGACTCATGGGAGGAAGCAGCTGCATCGGCAGTTGAACGCGCCGCGAAATCATTAAGGGATCTTAGGATCGCTGAAATCGTGGAACTGGATATGCAAATTACGGATGGTAAGGTTCAAGCATACCGAGCCAGAGTCAAGGTTTCTTTTAAGTATCAAGACTAAGATAGGGTTGGGTGCCAAACACCAATCCATTAGTAAGGGCATTTCAAGGAATGTGTGCAAAGCGCAGGGAATCTTGCCTGCTATTGATCCTTGGTTGCTGTCCATGATAGCTAGCGAGGGCAGAAGATCGATGGTCAGAACGTAGGGGCGGGGTCACCCCGCCCCTATGTCTTGAGGGTATGTGAGAAAAGGGATAAATTCAATCCCTAATCACTTCGTGAAATTTTTACGTGCGGCTGGTAGCTTCTCTTGTTTGATTTTATGTTTTTGGCAATGTCATGATATATAATGAGATTGCCACGGGTAACGAAGACATTCGAGGATCGTTGTTTCCATGCCGCTTGAAATCAACTCGCTTCTTCACAATCGTTATCGGATCATAGAAGAACTTGGCCGGGGCGGTATGGGTGCAGTTTATCGTGGACATGATGAAAGTCTCGGCGTTGAAGTAGCGATAAAAGAAAACCTCTTCGTTTCCCCCGAAGCCGAACGCCAATTTAGACGTGAAGCCACACTCCTTGCCGCCCTGCGCCATCCAAGTCTCCCGCGCGTGACGGATCACTTTGTGGTTCCAGAAGAGGGCCAATATCTGGTGATGGACTATGTAGCGGGGGATGATGCACGTCAAATCCTTGATCATCAAGGTGGACCACTGCCCGAGAATTTGGTGCTTCGTTGGGCCAGGGAAATCTTGGGCGCGTTAAAATACCTCCACACACGCCCTCAACCTATCATTCACCGTGATGTTAAACCTGGGAACATAAAGATCACGCCGGAAGGGCGAGCCGTGTTGGTGGATTTTGGCCTGGCGAAAACGTATGATGCGATGAAAAGTACGACCGTGGGAGCTAAGGCGTTCACGCCGGGTTTTGCGCCGCCTGAGCAATACGGCCAGGGGCGCACGAACGAACGTACAGATATCTACTCCCTCGGTGCGACGATCTATAACTTACTCACCTACCTGATCCCTGCCGATGGATTAGCGCGCGCGATGGGCCAACAGCGTTTGATACCGGTTCTCGAAGCGAACCCATCGATTTCCCCCTTTGTTGCTGAAGCTATCGAGCACGCAGTCGCGACAAAACCGGAGGAGCGTTTCGCTTCAGCAGAGAAATTCTTGGAGGCGTTATCTCCAACGCTCGAACCATCACCGATCCCAACGCCTAAAGATGAGGCCACTCTCCTGGTGGATTATGTCCCACCATCCGAAGTCAGCCCGCCAGCGGCCCCCCCGCAGGCTCCAACGCCGGAAGCCATTCCTGGAGCTCCTATACCCGCTGCCAAACCGAGGCGTGGCCTTCGTCGTTTACCTTTAGTTTTTCTCATCATAATCGCCGTTGGTTTTGGAGCATGGGGATTATTAACTGTTACCGGTGTGTTGGATGGTTCGGGGGAGACGCCCGTACCACCAGCGACTGCTACTGAAGCCGAAGAGGTTGTAGCTATTGTACCAACAGCAACAGCTACTGATATTCCCATCGTTGAACCGACGGACACACCCACACCTGTATACACAGCGACCCCTGAGGTGTCACCTACACCTGCTGCCACATCGCGAGGAGGCGGATTAGGTCAGATCGCGTTCGTCAGCGAAAGGGATGGATTGCCACAGATCTATGTGATCAACGTCGATCGTACAAACCTGACCCGATTGACGAATATACCCGACGGCGCATGTCAACCTGCATGGTCGCCAGATGGCGAGAGATTGCTCTTCGTCTCCCCATGCAACAAAAAAGCGGATAAATATCCGAACGCTGCGATCTATGTCATGAACCCTGATGGGACGAATGTGCAACCGCTGATCACATTAATCGGCGGTGTTTATGACCCTGAGTGGTCAACTGCCGGCATTCTCTTTACCTATCTAGAAGATAACAAGCCCCATGTCTGGATCGCCAATGAACAAGGTCGTGATAGAGAGCGGATAAGCATGGAAAACGCGTACGATAGCCAGCCTAGCTGGTCGCCAGGAGGCGATAAAATTACTTTAACCAATACTACGCGGGCTGGTATGCCGACGGTCTATTGGGTTAGATCTGACGGATCGTTTGACGGAGCTAACCCAGATCAAGTGACTCGCGACAGAGAGTCCAATTCGCCGGACTGGTCTCCTTCCGGCGACTTAATCGCCTATGTGTATGATGAAATGCACATCTATGTTGTTAAGTGGGATGCGGTAGGCTTTGGCACGAATCAGCTTACGACGAGGGGTCCAAATGCGGACCCCGATTGGTCACCCGATGGCCAATGGATGACCTTCGAGTCGTGGCGAGATGCTGCCAATCATGACATCTACATCATGACTGCCAATGGCGGACTGCAGACGCGTCTAACCGAAGATCCTGCCTGGGATTATCAACCCGCATGGCGACCATAAATAAAATTGCACTATCTCTCCAAACGCATGCCCCTCGAAATCGGCGCTTTACTGGATGATCGTTATCGTATCGAAGGTGTCCTTGGTCAAGGAGGATTTGGAGCCGTTTATCTTGCTACTGATGAACGTCTTGAGTTCCCCTGCGCAGTCAAAGAAAATCTGAATATCTCCCCAGAGTCAGAACGACAATTCAGACGTGAGGCGACGTTGTTGGCGACCTTGCGTCATCCGAACCTGCCGCGCGTTACGCACCACTTTGTTCTCGCTGGGCATCAATACTTGGTTATGGATTTCGTCGAAGGCGAGGATCTCAATCAACGAATAGAACGAGAAGGCGCGTTATCTGAGGAGGATGTGCTGCGTTGGACGGAACAAATTGGTGACGCGCTCAAGTACCTTCACGACAGAGATCCTCCGGTGATCCACAGAGACATAAAACCTGCGAATATCAGGATCACGCCGAATGGAGATGCGATCCTGGTAGATTTTGGGATTGCGAAAGCGACAGCGGTTGGTCAAACGACCAGCAGGGGAGCCAGGGGTGTTACACCGGGTTTTGCACCACCAGAACAGTACGGCTTAGGACGCACCGATCCTCGCGCAGATGTATACGCCCTAGGGGCGACGATTTATTGTCTGCTCACCGGCGAATCTCCCCCGGATAGTGTTGAAAGGTTGGTGGGGAGAGAAATCCTCAAACCCCCAAAACAACTTCGGCCTGACCTCAAAACGAACGTTGCCGATGCGGTTGTCAAGGCAATGGAGTGCCGACGTGAGGATCGTTTTCGTGACGTAGAGGGATTCTTGGAGGCTTTGAAAGACAAAACCTTCACTGTTTTCCCCGAGGTGGAGGAGATGATCGCGCCGGCGCGTGAAGAGGTCATTGAGGATACGCCGGTTGAAGTTGTCAGACCGACAGGACGTTACAGGTTGTTCGCACTCTTAGGGATCCTATTCTTCGTCTCCGCCCTGGCGTCTGTGTTCGTTCTTTCGCCTGATCTTGTTGAGATTGTTGGTTCAATACGGGACATGATCACAGGCACACCTCAGCGTGTGATCATAAGGATTACATCCTCGCCCGAAACGATAAAGCAGGTTGTTACCGTTATTGAGAGCACATCCATAGTCATGAGATTGACTCCAACGCCTAGCCAAACACCTACTCCGCATTACACACCGACCCGTACGCCCATACCTGAAATCATTACCGTGGACAATGCTCATGGCTGGCGTTTGTATTCATCATGGAGTGGAGGCTATCGTAATGTTCCACTGGCAATGAGTCCAGATGGCGAGACAGTCGCATTGTCGGTCGATCAGGGAGTGGATATCTTTGACCCGATAACCGGTGAGACGATTAAGCCTCTACAAGGATTTGCAATAAGTCGGGACATCATAGGGATTGCATTATTCGACGATTCGATGCTGGTGAAGTTCGAAGACGAGCTTTTACGTTGGAGTGTTGAAACGAACAGTCGAATCGGGCGATACAGCATACCCGGTCGCGACATGATCATAAGTCGGGATGGAAGGTATATCGCTACACGCGATAAATACATCAAAGTCTTCAGTGTTGAATCTGCGCAGCTATTGCTCACCGTAGGGAGGGAGGATTCGCAGCAGGCCTTCGCGCTTTCACCGGATGGGAAATACTTTGCCATCGCAGTGGAAAAGGATGTCGAACTCTGGGATTTGGCGAAAGTTAGAAAGGTATGGAGGATCACAGGTCACGGTGAACCGACCGATAATTTGGGATTGGAATTCACTGCGGATGGCCAATTCTTAGTATCAGCGAGTGGGGACATCTGGACGGTCCCGGGCGGAAAGCTGGAGGGGTATTTCGATAGCTCTACTCGAACCATCGCGATCAGCCCGACAAACGATCTGATCATCGGAAACGACGGTTCGGTTTGGGACTTTCATTCGGGAGAGATGATCGGGTTGATGCCTGTACGGGGTATAAGTGTGAATACGATGCAATTCACGCCGGATGGCCTGTACTTGGTGAGACATCTGACGACCGGAGAAGTGGAGACATGGACCTGCGATCCAAACGCGCTGGCTTTTCACGAGCGAACAACCAGAACATCGACAGCGTTTTCCGAGTACGAGCCCGTTACGGCGATGAACGTGTCGCGCTTAGAACGCATGCCGCATTATCAGCTGGGCGGACACGGCTCAATTATCCTCAGCCCGGACGGCACAATGATTGCCGGATGGAGTGGCAGAGAAGCAGAGGTCGTAAACATTGCTGACCAGGAGGTGATCGCACGCTTTTGGGTTGACAATACGATCCAAGATGTAGCGTTCCTGGGAAATGATTTCCTTATGATACTCGTGGGGAGGCGTAATTATTACGATCAGAGTCGTGTGGGGCGATGGGAGATATCAACCGGATGGCTAAAGCAGACATATGACATCTACGGCCAAGCGATCGCTGCCAGTCCCGATGGGGAGTTGTTCGCAGTACAAGAGGAATACATCAGAGTGATCGATGTGAGATCGGGGGACATCCAACATCGCCTGGGCTCGAAATATGGGGGTGAGGATTTCCTCTTTACACCGGACGGTGAGTATCTGGCAATTACGACCGGATCATGTGTCCGTTTTTGGAGCACAGAAAATGGTTTGCCTGGACGTCAGTATGTCGGGCATGGTCCCAAGGTGAAGAACATTGCCTTCACGCCAGATGGAAAGTTGCTGATCTCCTCAAGCGGAGATGTTTGGGACGTTGAGTCTCGCGAGCGGATCACATCCTTTGATACAACAGCTGAATTCTTAGCAATCAGTCCCAGCGGCCGACTCATAGTGGGTAGTGATGGGTCACTATGGGACGGGACGAGTGGCCAATACATCGGATATATTAACGACTCAGCTGCTTACCTCGTATTCACGAGTGGTGGTCGACAATTGTTGTGGCATGGGGGAACTGGCTCGGTTTACGCATATGGGATCGATGAGATCGTTGCCCATATTCCCCCGGAAGTAGATGTTGTTGAAGCTCCATCCTTAAAAACGATGACCGCGGAGACTGCACCGGGGATGAGCTTACTTGGATGGTGGGGAACGGATACCCTTCTCGAGGCAAGATATCAAATTGATGAGCTGCAGCCCCAAGCTTCGATATACGGCACAAGAGATTACGCCATGTATAACCTCGGATCGGGCGGCAATTCCATTGTCGCTCTCTATGACAGAGGAATAGAAATCATAGCTCCGGAGACCGGTCAAGTCATAGACCGTTATCATATCTTCCTCAATCAATCTCTGGTACGAGAAGTCGCGTATCTTGGAGAAGACCTCCTGATCTTGAAAGATGTGGCTGGTTTAGAGCGTTGGGATCTTGAGAACCAAACGCTTATCCAAAGGTATAACCTAACCGGAAGAGAACTGTTGGTAAGTCCTGATGACAGATACATAGCATTACGAAGCGGCAATTTTGTAAATGTAGTGGATGTTGAATCGGGTGAGGAACTGTATTCTTTTCGAGCAGCGGAGGTTTCGCAAGCATACCAATTCTCTCCCGACGGGAAGACCCTTGCCATTTCCACTGGCCCTGCGGTTGAGCTGAGAGATTTATCCAACGGTAGACGACTGCGAATCCTATATGGACATACCCCGGTCGTATCAGGCCTGGCGTATACACCGGATGGAAGCCGACTGATTGCCGCGACCGGTGATGTATGGGAAATTTCCAGTGGTGATCGCGTTGTCCAATTCGATGGGTCGGCCGACGTCATGGCGATCAGTCCCGACGGCAGTTTCTTTGTAGGAAATGATGGTTCGGTTCGAGAAACAGAATCAGGTCAACGTATTCATACGTTAACCGATACTCGCGCATCGGCTACATGCATGTATTTCACGTCGGATGGGGAACATTTACTCTGGGCAGCGGAAGAAGGTCCGATCTACAGCTGGGGTGTACGGGTTTCACCACTTGAGGTCGCATCAGTCTCCCTTGAAGAAGCCATAACAGCAGAGGAATCAACACAACTCGCGATCCTATCTCACATCGGTCGTGGCCGCTTGATCAACGCAATCTGGTCGCCAGATGATGAGTATCTTGCTGTTAATACAAATCAAAATACTCAGATCTTGAGAAGTGCCACACTAGAGAGAGCACACGCATTCTTGAACGCACGTGCAGTTGCCTTCGATACTGAGGGAAATGTACTTATAGGGGGAGGTCAGCCTCTTCAATTGATTGACATTCAGACAGGCGAAGTGGTGATGTACTACGGGTACGAGGCTATCACTGCGGCTGCTTATAGCCCAAATGGTAAATGGCTTGCCATCGGTGGACTCGTGGCTCCGGATGGCGAAGTAGATGGACTTGCGCTCATAGATCTTACCGATAATCTGCCATATGTACTTGATAACGGTTCTGGGCACTATGTGGAAGTAGCGGACCTTGAGTTCACGTCGGACTCTAGGTATCTCGCTCAATCCTACCAAGGGGCCATTTACTTATGGGATATTGAAGCGGGGAGTCAAGTTCGGATTCCAATCACTGGAAACGTGTCGCCAGTAACAATATCTCCTGATGGGAGGTTCATCGCATATTTAACAAGATATGTCTTGCGTGTTGAAAACCTCTTGGCTGGAGGAACATATCGACAAATCAATGCTGATGGTACACCAGAATTACCAACAGGAATTGATCATCCCAGTCTTCAGCCTTTCGACATTACCTTCACAAATAATGGTGGGCTCTTAGTGTTTTACCGCAGTCTCAACCGTCGGACTTTTGTTGAGCATGTATCGATGATCGAATGGGATATCGATACCGGTAAAGTGATCAGGAGACGTGATAACATTCTCAACCTTTCTCAATTGGATAGTCTCTATTCTGATCTTTATGAAAATGAATGGCCAAGGCGCGTTCCGGCTTTTGGGTTTAGCCCTTCTGAGGAGATCATATACTCGCTCACAGGAGATGGTGTCGTGAGGGTGATGGATGCGAAAGGCATCAGCAGAGCGAGTTCATCCTCTGATTTTATGGATGTGATGGCGATCAGTCCAAACAGTGAAGAGGTTGCGCTATCAAACACTATTGGAGGTATTGATATTTTCAATCTCGAGTCGTATGAAATTGTGAAATCCTTTTCAGGATCGTGGTACCCAGTATGGATGGCGTATAACAGCCCTTCGATGCTCATGATTCTTCAAAGTGATAGGACATTATCTTTTTTGAATATAAACACAGGGCGGGTCGTTGAAACGATGAGCGATGATCGCTACGAAGAGGCCGAGTTTTCAGCGCTTAGCTCGGATGGCAAGATATTCGCGATTATGGCGTTAACGGGTGGGAGTAAAAAAATAAACGTTTTTACACTCTCCCCAGATCAATCCCTGTTTGACCTGGGTCGGTTTCCACTACCGTTTGACCCAGTCTTCTCACCTGACGATCAAATTTTGGCAGTGATACGGCGTAACATGGTCGAGCTGTGGAGTATGCAAACCAAAGAGATCGTCGCCGAACTCGAAGGCATTGGCGGGGTAATTGGCCCCTTGGTGTTCACACCGGATGGATCCCATCTCGTTGCTGCAACGGGTGAGATCTGGAACCTAGCGGACGGATCACTGATCGCAGCGTTCACTCCATCGGATCCGGGGATGCAGATTCGAACGAATGGTCGGATCATCGTGGGGCAGGATGGCATGATCTGGGACGCGAGGAATGGGGAGTTTGTGGGGATTTTAGAGGGATTGCTAGGACCAGCGATCGACTTCGAATTTACGCTCGATGGTCAACGTTTGATCTGGCAGCGCGTTGGAGGTGTGATTGAAGTGTGGGGGATTGGCCCCTAAAGGTCAAGGTCACCGTTTCGCCATTTATGTATAAGCCATGAGATTTGGTCATTAGACTTCCCGCGAGCTTCAAGCTTGCGGGAAGCTGGAATCCTTATTATATGAATGAGATCGCTCTCTCTCATTGGAGGGGAGAGAGCGTGCAGATGATCAACATCCCCTCACCTTAACCCTCCCCACAGGGGAAAGAGAACATTCACCCTCTCCCTTTTTGGGAGAGGGCAGGGGTGAGGGTGAATCAACTTATCGTGATTAGTAGCTGATATTACGATCGATCCTGTCACACCTGAGGAAGAACGAAATCTTATTGTTTCGAATTCTCAGCCTTCATCTTCTCGCGCATCGAAAGCCTAATCGCCTGACGATAGAGTTTACGAACTCTTTGAGCATCTTCCTCGGCTTCGTCATCTTCAAAGCGTTCTGCTGCAGCGATCAAGGATCCAAGTAATTGTTCGTCGATTTTTTGTGCGGACTCATCAAGTAAAGCGATAGCTTGGTCCTCATCCTGGATTTCTAGGATCTCCTGAGCGAGCAGGAGACCGGGTGGAATTGAGTCTTTGATCCATTGCTCAATATTCTCATGGATCGTCTTGAGTTTGGTTAGCGTTGCTTGATCGTCAGCTTCCTTTGCCGCTTGAATATTGGCCTCGAGGATCGACAGGAAGAGATTATCGATCAAAGGAAGAGCTGTTTGAAGGGCTTGATCGAGATTTTCGGTTACTAAGAGGGACCTTAGCAAGGAGGTGGCTTGAGCAGCCCTTGCTTCTTGGACCTGGTCTATTTGTTGGGTTATCTCGAGGATACGCGATCTTAGCGCGATTAATCTTTCTGCCTCATCGCCTTCAGCTGAATCGATGCGTTCAGTTAATTCCTGAAAAAATGAATAATCAAGTGCAGGGCGGGTGAGGTTGACCAAGGCCAGAATCCTTCTATCATTTGGGGCTTCGACGAGTAGTTCGAGGATAGCCTTGCGATCGAGCTCCTCTCCTGCCTCTTTTAGGCTTTCCGCTGCAGCGCGAAGTTCGGCTTCTTGGGCCGCTAACTCCTTACCATAGGTGGTGAGTTCGAGGGCTGTTCCTAGCCGCTGATTTAGAGCCTCGTGAGCCCTTCGATCGTTGGTAGCTTGAAGAGTCAGGCTGGCTAGTTGAAAAAACGCTGCGTCCATCTCGCCGTCATGGTCGTTGATAAAGGCAGGGAGATTTTCTTCCGGGATTCGAACCAGGTCTTCAAAAAGGCGCATCTTGGCACGTTGAGCTTCGATCTCCTCACGCGAAATACCATCGGCTTCTAGAATCCGCTCCATTAAACTCTGCATCGTGAGTACGGGTTGGGGTTGAAATAGGTAACCCTTGCGCGATTCAGCTGGAAGATCTTGAACGGCCTGATTAATCAGTTGGCCGATAACCCGTTCCTGCTCCTCCTTTGGAATATTCAACTCCACGGGGATGTAGGTGAGGAGCAGTTCGTTGTTTGGATCATGGTATACAAGCGGGGTGGACATCTGCCCCTCAAAACCACATACAGGGCAGCTGATGCGGTTAAAGGTTCCGGAGAGCAAGCGAGACTTTGCGCTTGGGTCGTGCCCCACATCGACCAATTGCTCAATGGCTGCCTGGATTCCTGATTTGCAGTTAGGGCATTGAATATGTGCTAGGGATTGCGACATGGGCTACTACCATCCTCAGATATTAGTATACTTATATGCGGGGAAGTGAGAAACAAATCCGAGCGCCATGGGTTACACGATCGTCAACCCAGATTCTGCCGTTGTGTGCTTCAACGACAGCTTTCGCGAGGAACAGTCCCAACCCCGCACCTTTTGTTTTTCGTGAAGCCTCATTTGAGCGGTAGAACAAGTCAAAGATCCGAGGCATATCTTCGAGAGCGATACCCGGTCCTTCATCGCTCACACAAACAATGACCTCTTCAAATCTTCCTTGCCCCTCCACAGTCACTTTACCACCTTGAGGGGAAAACTTTATCGCATTGGAGAGTAGATTCGAAAGGACTTGGGCCAAACGTCTCTCATCGCCCATGATTAATGGGAAATCCGTGGGAAAATCAACCTCGAAGGTGTGAATATCAGTTTGGGTTTGGAAATGCTTGGCAAGTTGGTTGGCCGAATGCTCGAGATTAACCTCCGATAATTCCAAAGGAAGTACACCAGCCTGAAGACGAGAGGCGTCTAATAAATCATCTATTAGACTTGCAAGCCGATCGGATTCTTCCTCAATGACCGCTAGGCTGTCTTCTACAACGTTGGGATCCCATTGAGCATCATCTCGGCGCAGAGTTCCAACGTAGCCTTTAATGAGTGCGACCGGAGTACGAAGCTCATGGCTTATGATCGAGATGAAGGTGTTTTTTAATTCTTCCGCTTCACGAAACTTCGTAATGTCCCTGATATTAGCCACTATGCTGAGAAGGCGTCCGTCTTCAGAAAGTGTTGGCGCATAACGGATGCCAACGCTGATCGTCCCTCCTCCCTTTGTGAGAAGGTCACCCTCGGTGTAGATCATGGCTTGCGGGGTAAGTGGCCATCCGCCGGCTTCCGCCTCCTCAAGGGTAAGCCCTGGCTCTCGTTGTAACCAACGGATCACATCCTCGTGTTTCTGCCCCAGCACCTCCGCAGCGGTATAACCCGTGAGATGAGCGCAAGCTCGGTTGAATCTCTGGATACGAAATCCAGGGTCAAGGATGAAGATCCCATCGGCGGACGATTCAAGCACTGCGTCTAAATGACTTTTCTGCCTCGTGATCTCTGTGTACAGGCGAGCGTTATGGACCGCGATCGCGGCTTGAGATGCGAATGCTTGGAGCAGGTTCCGATCCTCGGTTGAGAAGCGACCTCGATAGGATCGGAAGACGAAGATCACTCCCAAGACTTCACCCTGTGCGATCATGGGCAAGCCTACACCGGTAAGAATTCCCATCGAAGCGGCTTTTGTGATGCGTTGTAATCGACGATTGATCTCTGGGAGCGCAAACCGTGCAGGGTCGCCATGGTCAGGGATATCGGCAAGCAGTGGGTTCAGATTCTTGAGGAACTCAGGGTTGATGCCATAGGAAGAGGCAATACGCCAGCCACCTTGTTCATCTCGTAAAGTTATTAGGCCCGCATGCCCAGCGAGTAACTCGGCCGATACCCTCACGATCCTAGTCAAGACCCGATTTAACTCAAGCTCTTCGGTGATCGCACGAGAGATCTCAAGTAAATAATCTCGCTGGCGGATGCGGAAATCTGGAAGCACCGTGTTAATCAAATCCTTCTGCTTCAGCCTCGCTGATCGCGGTTTCGAGAATCTCAAGCCCCTCATCCATCAAGGACTTTGTGATATTCAGCGGGGGTGAGAGACGAATTGCGCTATCCCCACAGCCTAAAGTAAGTACCCCATATTCGAAGGCCAGTTCCGCGATTCGATCACGGAGATCAGAAGCGGGTTTGCGGGTGTCGTGATCCTTAACGAAATCGATCCCTATCATCAGTCCTTTCCCTCGCACTTGTCCGATACTGGGGTGGCGGACTTGGATCTCGGCCAATGCATCAAGAGTATATTCGCCCATCTCTTTAGCATTCTGCATCATCTCGCTTTCGATCAATTCCAAAGTTGCGAGACCAGCGGTGCACGCAATCGGATTTCCTCCGAAGGTGTTCGCGTGTGCGCCTTCAGGCCAATCCATCACACTTGCCCGTGAGACGATGCCTCCTAAGGGTAATCCGGAAGCGATTCCTTTTGCGGTACATACGATATCCGGTTCTGTATTCCAATGTTCGATCGCCCACCATTTTCCTGTACGACCGACACCCGATTGAATCTCGTCGGCGATAAGAAGAATTCCATATTTATCGCAAAGCCGTCGTAAGGCAGGGAAAAAACCATCCGGTGGAACGATGTAGCCACCTTCACCTTGTATGGGTTCAACAAGGATCGCGGCGCAATTGTCTGGGGGAATGAGGTTTTTAAGGATGACACTCTCTATGAACTCTACAATCGTCTCTCCGTAATCCTCGTGGGTTAAGTTTAAGACTGGCCGGTATGGATCAGGGAATGGAACATGAGCGACACCGCTCATCATCGGGAAAAAGCCGTCACGATACACAGGTTTCCGAGCTGTAAAGGAGAGAGAACCCAGCGTTCTACCGTGGAAACCGCCATAAAATCCGATAAACTGATTGCGACCTGTATGGTGTCGTGCGAGTTTAATCGCGGCTTCAACAGCCTCTGTACCGGAGTTAGCCAAGAAGACCTTAGCAGGTTCATCGAAGGGAGCAATAGAAGCGAGACGTTCGGAAAACTCGATCCAGATTGGGTGAAAGAAATCAGAAGATATGTGAATGAAACGGTCCAGCTGATGCTTGATCGCTTCAACAACTTTGGGGTGATTATGACCCGTTTGACAAACACCGATACCCGCACATAAATCCAAGAATCGATTACCATCGACGTCCCATACTTCTGAGCCTAATCCGTGGTCCATTACAAAATCGTAAGGGCGAGGATAGGATTGGGAAATGACAGCTCGATCGCGCTCGATAAGCTTGCGACCTTTTTTCCCGGGAACAGTGAGCTTCTTCATTTGTTTGCGGCCTCCAAGTAGAGTGTTGAACTCTCATATTTTGTATCTGTAAATGAGTAATAGATATGTGTTAATAGAGACAGGTCACAATTATTGTTCTACGGGATAGATACCGCTGAATTATATCACTCCGCTTTGCCCCACATCATTTCCGTTGTATAAAATAGATGCATCCTGTGAGTAGTTCCACCACCTTGCAACTCAAAAGGGGGGCTGTGTAGTAGTAACAAGACCCTCTTTTTCCCTATTGCTTTTGAGGTCGAGCTACACGAATGAGGATGCGACCTTCTAACAGCATCGTGTACTGTACGATAAACCAATATCGTAAGGAGAGAATGAGATATGGCGGAGCGTCCTTGGCTAAAGTTTTATGACCCTGGGGTACCTCAATCCATTGATTACCCCCAAAAGCCGTTGTATCACTTCCTAGAAGAGTCAGCGCGTAATTATCCTCATCAGCCATGTACGATCTTCAAAGGTGCGGAGATCACATACGCTGAAATGGATGCTTTAACGGATCAGCTCGCTGCCGGTCTTGCGGAATTGGGTGTTAAGAAGGGAACACCTGTCGGTCTTTTTATGGCCAACATACCTCAATTTGTGATCTCATTTTTCGGCATCTTGAAAGCCGGGGGTGTTGTCGTTGCGTTCAACCCTCTCTACAAGAGTAGGGAAATTGAGCACCAGCTTAACGACTCGGGCCTTGAAATCATAATCACCATGAGCTTGTTCTACAATACCCTCAAAGAAGTCCAACCCAAGACCTCTCTTAAAACGATCGCAGTGACCAACATCAAAGAAGCGTTACCAGGATTGTTGAGGTTTCTGTTCACACTTACCCAGGAGAAGAAGGGTGGGCATAGGGTAGAGCTAGCCGAAGGGGATGTATGGTTTCAAGACCTGATATCCAACTATAAACCGGAGAATAGACCGGTCGTTGATATTGGACCTGATGACAAAGCGATCTTCCAATACAGCGGAGGGACAACTGGTATATCGAAAGCAGCGGTAGCTCTCCATCGAAATTTGGTAGCTAATACACTGCAGATTCGCTCATTTATGCCTGATATTGAAATGGGAAAAGAGATCATCCTGATGGCAATTCCCTTGTTCCATGTCTATGGATTGGTCGCTGGTATGAGTTTCGGTGTCTCGTCAGGAGCCT
>DUEZ01000008.1 GCA_011174825.1 Anaerolineae bacterium
GCATGCCTGAAATGATGAAAGCTGTCGTGAAAGCACATAAGGGTCCGGGATTAGAAATCCGTCAGATCCCGGTTCCAAACATTGGTCCGGACGAGGTCTTGGTCAAAGTAGGGGCAGCCTCAATCTGTGGCACCGACCTGCACATCTACAATTGGGATGAGTGGGCCGCTGGCCGGATGAACCCACCGATCGTCGTTGGGCACGAGGTATGTGGTGAGGTTGTCGATCGCGGCACCTTGGTTAGCTCACCAGATATTGGTGATTTTGTGTCTCTTGAGTCGCACGTGATCTGCAACACTTGTTCCTTCTGCCGCACGGGATTGGGACACCTCTGCGAAAACACGAGTCTGATCGGTGTGGAACGTGACGGTGGATTCGCCGAATTCATCGCCATCCCTGCCCAAAACGCTTGGCCCAATCCACCCGATCTCCCTCTGGAAATCGCAGTCCTACAGGAGAACTTCGGCAACGCGGTTCATACCGCCTTCGCCGTTGACCTTCGGGCAAAGAAGATCTTGGTCACTGGATGTGGACCGGTCGGACTGATGACGATCGCAGTCGCCCGCGCGATTGGAGCCCGGGCAATATACGCAACCGACATCAGCCCCTACCGCATCGAATTTGCCCGTCGCATGGGAGCCGACCTCGCTTTACATGCTGCTGAAGACCGGGTGATCGAGCTGATTTTTGAAGCCACCGACGGCGAGGGGGTCGACGTACTACTTGAGATGTCAGGCGCTCCCTCTGCTATCGATCAAGGATTCACACTGCTTAAACCAGGCGGTGATGCCGCTCTCCTGGGCGTAGCTCCAGAGCCCTTTACCTTCGATTGGAACTCTCACATCGTCTTTAAAGCCGCACATGTGCTCGGCATCAGCGGACGAAAACTTTGGCAAACCTGGTATCAAGCCCGTGGGTTGATCCGTTCCGGCGCAGTCGACCTATCGCCCTTGGTCACCCATCGATTCAAGCTGGAGGAATTTGGTAAGGCTTTCGAGACAATGGCCTCAGGGGACTCCGGCAAGGTCATGCTCACGCCTTAAGAGGATATCGAAATGCGAAACAATAAAGTCCGGCACATCCCACTCATCCCATGAGATCAAAGTTGTTTCTTTTCCTGATAATCGTATTGGGGTTTACACTTGCTGCGTGTACAAGACCGGCCAAGGAACCGCCACTAGATCGTACGGCAACAATGCAGGCGGCAACCTTGACTGCTGAGACTGCACTTCCAGATAGTCGTACTCCCCCTCCGAGCGCCTCACCGATCATCACGCCCTCCGCTGTGCCATCCGAGACACCACCTCCCAGTGAGGGTCCTTCGGCAACAGCTCCTGAATTAGCGCCAGACGATCCACGCTATGGGCTCAACTTGGCTTCTCCCGATTATCACGACAACTTCACCTCTCAAACCACATGGTCCGGACCCAACTTTGCGGGTGCCGTCAACATGTGGGACGATGGACGCCACAGCGCCACGGATAATTTTGCTGATGAGTATATCTGGTGGAGCACAACAAAGGATGAGCTCGATACGGGCAATCTATATGCCGAGATTACGGTCGAAATGGGCGATTGCTCCGGGAAGGACGGCTATGGTTTCGCTGTACGCGTTAGTGGAGAGATGCGTAATAGCGGCTACACCCTAGAATTCACTTGTGACGGATCCTACCGCATCCGCAAGTTGATCGTTGGCTCAGTTGTCACACTGATCGATTGGACCTCCTCCGAGCAAATCCAGCTTGGTCCCAATAATGTGAACCGGATGGGCTTCCTCGCAGATGGGAATCAGCTGTATGTTTTCGCCAATGGAGAGGTCCTGGATCAATTTGAAGACGGTGATCTGGTCAGTGGAAATTTCGGATTGTACGCGAACGCTGCCAACACACCAGGACTGACCGTTTATTTCGACGATTTCTCCCTCTGGTACCTCGAGCCTTGAGTGAGCAGGATTAGTGATCGGGTAAACCAACATAACCATGTCGATCATTGAATTGTATCGACTCCCAGCAACGCTAAATGCTTTGTATCCTCAAGGTGGCAGTCGGTAAATCCATCCTATGCAATCCACGAATCAAATGTGGTCGATATGAGAAGAGCCTATTCTTGATGATCAGAGATCAAGCTGCCTCCCACAGTTCACGCAGGAGATATCCCCACCCGCCTTCCGACTTCCGATCCCACTTAAAAGCTGCGAGCACGGCCACCTCGATCTTGGTCACGGCTTTTGTTCTCTCTGCTTGTGTGACCACCGCCCCCCCTCCCACATCCACGCCAACCCTCGCGCTACCGACAGCTACACCGACATTTATCATTCCGACGCTCGTCCCTACCGCCACATTCACACCCGAGCCCGAATCGTCTCCTACGCCTGATCTACTTACTGGGCTCGGCGACTTGATCTTTGAGGATTCATTCGATTCCAATCTGGGTTGGGACGTCGGTCAAACCGAAATTGGCGGTGCCAGCTTGGTTGAAGAACGTCTTAGTTTGGCCGTCCGTCGATCAAACAGCTTCTATTTCATCCAGAGCCCAGCCCCGACGATAACGGATTTCTTCCTCGAAGTCACGGTGAGAAGTGAAGTGTGCTCTGATGGTGATGAGTTTGGGGTGATGTTTCGCTATCGGGCTATGGGCGAACATTACCGCTTTGCCCTAACCTGTGACGAAAGAGCTCGTGTCTCACGTGTACTCGAGGAGGGCGAGATTGTTCTCGTCCCTCTCACCCAAACCTATGCCGTGTTCCCAGGTTTATTGGTGGACAACCGCATCGCAATATGGGCAAGTGGTAACCAGTTTAGATTTTTTATTAACCATCTGGAAGTGTTCTCCGCCAGTGATCGTGTGCTTCCCTCCGGTAAATTGACCTTCTTCGTCCGATCAAGGGGAAGTAGTCAAACAACGGTCTCATTCGATGATTTTACCGTGTATGCTCTTCTCCTGACTCCAACGCCGACAGAACCCCCAGGATCCCCTTAGGAGGCTCATGGCCAAGAAACGACCCTTCCGTAATCGTCTTAACGACCTGAGTCCGAAGGAGTGGCTCAAGTTTCAAAAATCATGGTTCATCCACAATCCGCCCCCACGCCGCAAGGATGTCATGCTGCATCCGGCTAAGTTCCCAGAAACAATGGCGCAGGAGTTTGTTGAGTTCTTCACCAAGCGTGGACAAACTGTGCTCGATCCGATGGTCGGCACCGGATCGACCTTAGTCGCCTGCCTGCGCGCAGGTCGCCACAGCATCGGGATCGAACTCAACTCAACCTATGCGAATATCGCCCGACAAATCGTGGCTGAGGAACGGGATGGGTTGGGAGAAACTGCCGCAGAGCTCCGAGCTGAGGTGGTCACCGGTGACGCCGCCCAACTGTCAGATCTCAACCTACCAATCGTAGACTACGTTCTGACCTCGCCGCCCTACTGGGACATGCTCCACTCCCGTGGCGCCGAGACGCAGCGTACGCGACGCGCCTCGCCCGACATGGATGTGATCTACTCCGATGATCCGGCTGACCTGGGGAATATACCCGAGTACGACAAATTCATCGACCGTTTGGTCGCCGTTTATGTAGGGTTAAAGCCCTACATACGCCCACGGGCCTATTTAACGATCATCGTCAAGAATGTGAAGAAGGGAGGGCGCATCTATCCTCTCGCCTGGGATCTGGCGAGGCGGCTCGGGGAGGACTACACGCTCAAAGACGAGCGGATTTGGTGTCAGGACGACGTACGTCTGGCGCCCTACGGCTTAGGCAGCGCCTGGGTGAGCAACACCTTCCACCACTACTGCCTGCAGTTTCGTTACCAGCCTGAGATGCAGGATTAAGTCTTGGATTTGTACCTTCCGAGTTGCATTTCGTGGTTGATTCCAGATCAACTGCTCTTTTTTTGATCCCGCGGGAAATATGTATAATCACAAGAGATTGCCATGATATTCTAAGCGGTTAGTCAGTCTACAAAGATCTGGATCGTGGAAGACCAATTCCGCATAGAAACTGGAAATAAATGACTGCACCATCTATGATACTATGAGGCGAACACCGTTTGCTCGATAACCACCCTCAACTCAAGAAAATCCAAGAAAGAGGCAGCTTGTGAGTAAGAGCATACAGGTATTAGAGCGTGCTATGAACCTGCTGGAAGCTTTCGATGAAGACCATCAGGAGATGGGCGTAACGGAACTGGCAGATCGATTGGGTCTGCACAAGGCAACCGTCCATCGCATACTTCGCACGCTGGAAAAGGGTGGTTTCATCCAGCAAAATAGTGACAATGGCAAATACCATTTAGGTTGGCAGCTGATCCCATTGGGAACATTGGCTTTGCAGCACTTTGATCTGCGTCGATTGGCAAGTGATTTGTTGCATGCGTTGCTGGAAGAACACCAAGAGACCGTTGACATGGCCATTTATCAAGCCGGAGTAATGTACTACATTGAAGTGTTGGAAAGCCCCCAGCCGGTGAAAATCGCTGCTCGTCCGGGTCGAGGGTTACCCATTCACTGCACCGCAACTGGAAAAGCTTTCCTGGCCTTTGCGGAACCGGAACAGGTCGACAAAATTCTCTCTCGCAAATTAGAACGTTACACGCCGCAGACCCTCATTGATCCGGATCTGATCCGTAAAGAGTTTGAAGAAATCCGGAGCAAAGGATACGCGACCAGCAGGGAGGAATTTGAGGTTGGAATTACGGCCGTTGCAGCACCGGTCTTCAACCGAAAGGGCAAGGTTGAGGCAGTGATGGCGATGCCTGGCCCCTCCTATCGAATCCCTGATGAACGCATGATTGTGCTGGGTGAGGCGGTTTGTGCTGCTGCCCGCACACTGACCGCTCGCTTGCGAGGGATCTCAGGCGTTGTTCTTGAAGATGCTTCTTAATCATTTCTTGCCCGGGATGTTGTAGACATCTTGCAGGTAAAGTTCTCATTTTTATGATTTGCCATGGCACAGGAAAATCATCCTTCTCTTCGGATATAACACAAACTTGGGCCCAAATAATCACGTTGAGCGGAATAATAAGGGGAGTTCTATGTCGTCTACAACGCTACTCATGCCAGAATCGCTGCACACGGCCTGTTTGACCCTTTTACGGGCAGTAGGTGTCCCTGAGGATCAGGCGAGTGTTGTAGCGGATGTCTTGGTCAGGGCCGATTTGCGCGGCACAGCTTCGCACGGCGTCCTGAGACTGCCAGCCTATGTACACAAAATCCAAGCTGGATTGTTGAAGCCAGACACACCTTGGACCTGCCTAA
>DUEZ01000080.1 GCA_011174825.1 Anaerolineae bacterium
GCCTGTTGGCCATGAAACATGTTCAACAATCGGATTTTCAAGAAGCTCACCGGTGGCTCGACGAGGCGCGGGAGAAAGAAGCTGAGCAGGGATCGCTATTTTTCGATACCTTCTTTCGGTTAATCGCTGAAAGACGTTTAGCGGTGGCTGAGAGGGATTGGCCTGAAGCCTGGTCAGCGTTTGAATCGTTTATTGAGATGGTGGAGAAGTCTGGGATGCGTTGGTGGCGGGCTCAAGCTCTTAGGGAATGGGCCGAAGCGCATCTGGCGCGTGGGGAATCGGGGGATGAAGAACGAGTGCGCGAACTGCTCCTCGAATCGCAGGCAGAGTTTGAAGATATGGGCGCTCCAATCTATGCTGCCCAGGTGAAGGAGATCTTGAGCGGCTTGGCGTAAAGTCAGAAGGTATTCGAACGGGCATTGTCGTAGCAAAGGTTATGTATTGGCGATGGTGGCCATATAAGAGTGTTGATCCTCAAAATTTGTGTCCAAGTAATAAAAAATATGTGATCTCCTCCCAAAAGTGTGGATGATAGATGTGTTGTTATGATCAGAAGCAATAAGCCCGAAATGCAATCCACCTGTTCTTCAAGGCGTATTCATCCAATTCATGCATACCATTGAGGCTGCTGTTCATCGTCTTTCCAAAAGTGAAACCGTTATGGAACGATGACTCGTAGCGACGCCCTGGTAGGGCGTCGTTGGGGTGCTGGACGCCCATCGGGGCGTCGTTGGAGTGCTGGACGCCCCATCGGGGCGTCCCTACGATTAATCTGAGGATGCGATGGCTGGTGCTGCCATGGTTATGCTCTCCGATACGACCTGGGCAATCCTTTTGGACATTATCCGGGGAGGAATAGATTGGGAAGCTTGATCAAATGTCAGGACACTCATCTGAAGAAGATACACTTATGTCAACAATCCACAGGGTTTGGAGCAGAGCCCAAAAATGGGATTTCGTGTTGTTCCTCAAACGTCTGTCTTATCTTCCACGTCTCGGTTGAAGCTCCAACGCCCCTTTGGGACAGGTGGTGATGCATTTTCCACAACCGTTGCACGCCCAAGGATCGATGAGAAGCATCTCGTCACTGCGAACCCAGATAAGCGCCTCATAGCTGCAAGCGGGCAAACACATCTTGCACCCATCGCATCGTGTCTCGTCCAGCACAGCGATATATTGAGTGTCTGGTTGTTTGGAGGTTGTCGGCATCAAACTTATCGTATGATCCTGTTCTTATACGAAATGATCGTCCCCCGTCCTATCGCCTAGATGTAGACTTGCATAGGGCGGGGGACGATCTTTGCTCAAAGATGCCGCTTATCAATTAGCCGTTAATCAGGCAATTGAAGCAGGTATTCATGAGCGGTCAAGGCGGCTTTGGCTCCCTCGCCCACAGCGATCAGAACCTGCTCGGCGATGACATTGGTCACGTCCCCGGCGGCGAAGATTCCCTCGTCAGAAGTTCGGTTGGCACAATCGACGACGATTCGATCCAGCTCATCTCGCTCGACCAAGTGAGCAACGATCTCCGATTGAGGTTCTAATTCAAGCTCGACGAAGAACGCGTCGGCCTCGATTTCTCTCTTTTCACCGTCCTTGGCAATAACCAGCCTACGAGCGTAATCATCGCCCAAGACCGATTCAACTTGGAAGCCTTCCAACACCTCGACGTTTTCCGCTCCGAGTACTTTCTTACCCATCGAGGAACTCAAGTCGCCGTGGGTAGGCGCGATCAAAGTGACTTTTTGCGCGATGCTCGCCAATTCAGCCGTTGCACGCAGCGCAAGCATGGTGTCGCCGATGACCACTGTATCTCGCTCGATGAACAGCGGCGCATAGGAGACGGCGCTGTAGCACAGGCCGCGCATCATGAACTCTTTCTCGCCAGGGACTTCTAGTAAACGTCCCAATGCGCCCGTGGCGACGATCAGAGCTTTGGTTTCATGTTCCGCCCCTTCGCGAGTAGATACCTTATAGCCACCCTTAATCTTCTCGACTTTTACGGCTTTATCGAACACGCGGGCGAACTTAAGGTAATCAATCTCGTTCGAGAAGCGACTGACGACCTCCTCACCCGTGATGACAAGATGCTTCTCGATAAATGGGAGTTGAAGGCGGTAGTTCGTTTTTCCGCCCAAATCGCCGGTGATAAGCAGCACGTCCAGTCGTTTTCGTAAGGCGTAGACGGTGGCCGTTAAGCCAGCCGGCCCGCCGCCCAATACAATCAAGTCATGCATCGTTACTCACTCCTACTCTTCCGCTTCGGAGATAAAACCTTCAGCCATCATGTTGGCTGTCAGGTCGCGTGAGCGCCGGATGATCTTCTCGGCGTTTGCTAGCTCTTCTTCGTAGGTCATCGGTTTTCGAGCGATCCCCTCCTCGACTGCCTTTGCAGCGACAGCGGCGGCCTCCCGGGGGAAGACTTGCCAGTCATCCATGGTTGGTAGAATGCGATCAGGGGCTAGGCCTTGTTCAACGGCCAGCTTAGCAAGCTCGTCTGCAGCTGCTTTGCACATGGAATCGGTGATCGTCGAGGCTCGTACGTCCAGCGTCCCACGGAAGATCCCCGGGAACCCAAGCGAGTTGTTTACCTGGTTGGGGAAATCAGATCGACCTGTAGCAATCACGGCTGCGCCACCCTCTTCCGCTTCCCAAGGCCAAATCTCTGGGACTGGATTTGCGCAGGCGAATACGACAGGGTCTTTAGCCATCTTGCGAATCCAGTCGGGGAGAATCGTCCCTGGACCTGGTTTGGAGAGGGCGATAACGACGTCCGCGTCTTCCAACGCCTCGGGAATTCCACCCTGGCGACCTTCCTCGTTCGTCGTTTGACAGAACTTCCATTTGTCAACAAACTCGGCTTTACGCAGTTCAATATCTTCACGCTCAGCGTGGAGGATGCCCTTACTGTCCACCACTCGACATAACCCCGGGTTGGCACCGGAAGCGAAGATAAGACGAGCGCAGGCGACATTGGCGGAACCGGAGCCGATAAAGGCGATCGAAGCTTGCCCCAGTTCTTTGCCGACAATGTGGAGCGCGTTGAACAAGGCTGCCAATGTGACGGTAGCCGTGCCTTGTTGATCATCATGCCAGATGGGAATCTCAGCTTGTTCACGCAGGGTATCGAGCACGCGGAAGCACTTCGGTTGGGAGATGTCCTCCAAGTTCACTCCTCCGAAACCCGGCTGGATGAGCAGGACGGTCTCGATGATCTTGTCCGGATCCTTGGTGTCGAGCATGATCGGCCAGGCGTCAACACCTCCCAAGTATTTGTACAGCAATGCCTTTCCTTCCATCACAGGTAGGCCGGCTTTGGGACCGATATCACCTAAGCCAAGCACACGTGTACCGTCGGAGACGACAGCAACGGTGTTCCACTTGTGGGTATGCTCGTACACCAGTTCGGGATCCTCAGCGATCGCCCGACACGGAGCGGCGACGCCCGGCGTGTACCAGATCGCGAAATCCCCAAAGTCGCGGATTCGGGCCTTAAGTGCCACCTCTACTTTCCCCCGGTAGTAGGGGTGGAGCTTCAAGGCATCTGCGGAGGGCTTTTTGGCTTTTGCCAGCAGCTCCTCAATATTAATTTCTGAGTCTGAAGTGGTCATGTGGTGGATCTCCTTATCGAAGCGATCAGCATTCAGCTTTCAGCAGTCAGCCTGACTTGCTTTCAGTGCAATGCGCTTGATCCAAAGAATCGCTTGGTGCTGAACGCTGAGAGCTGATAGCTGATAGCTAGACGCTAGAGTCGTAGATATGAATCGGTGTAGATCACCTTATTGAGTAACACTTGAACCGTCTTCCATATGTCGACGTGTGCTGGTTCAGACATGTCGACATCTTCCTGTTGGAGCTCTTCCATCGCCGCCACCGTATCAAACAGCTTTAAGTAGAGCCACCCGGCAGGTGTGCTATCGTCGCGTTCTTCAATGATCCGAATAGTCTCCATAAGTTCACTATCGAGCGGGTCGAGGATGGCGGAATCGAGGCCGACAGCCATCAACATAACCAGGTGTACACGGTTAATGAGTGGCTGCAGCTCGTGTGGCACTTGATTGACCACATTTGAAGCCCCTACGACGGTCATCGGTGGCGGATCCATCAACATTTTCAGCATCCGCACGGTCTCGATCCCCTCAGGCACGTATTCTTGGCAGCCCGAGACAGTCAGGATAAGCGGGTCGATGTAAAGCTTCTCCATCGGGATGCCAACTTCCATGGCTCGCGGGATGAGTTTCTCCATCGCGATCCCGATACGTGCGTCGGCGCTCACCGGGATGCCGCTCTTCTCCAAACAGAGGGCGATCAGCATGGCATCATATTCTGCCGCCAAGGGCGGCACGTTGGCTAAGCGCTCCTCCTCCGCTGAGGTTGAGTTGACGATCGCATTGGAGCCGACCCTTTTTAGGCCGGTTTCGATGGCGGCCAGATTTGTCGTGTCGAAGGATAGCGTCATCCCAGGCACAGCCTCCTGCATACAATCAACCAGCCAGTCCACAACCTCGGGTCCGTCCTTCTTGCGGGGACCGATGTTCAAGTCGATCACATCGGCGCCGGCCTCTTTCTGTTTTTGAGCCAGATCGACGAAGAATCCCCCGTCCCTGTCACTGAGAGCTTGTTTGACCTTCGACGATACGATGTGAATATTCTCTCCGATCTTGTACATATATCCTCTCCTCTGTGTCTGTCGTGGACTCGCCTTGGTTCTCAAAGTGAGTTCAGGATCCGGGTTGTTAAATCTTCCACGGCTCGATAAGCCGGTGAGTCTCCATTCAACTGCACAAGCGGTTTGCCATAAGCGTCCAGCTGGTTTACTTCATCGTCGGCAGGGATCATGACCGCGATTTCAAGATCTAGATCGTCAATTGCTTCTCGGAGGGGTGGTGCCAAATCGTTCTGAACCCGGTTGACGATCAGTAGCGTCTGCTTGACGTTCACCTCAAGATCTTGGGCCAGAGTGGCCATTTCTCCCGCGGTACGTACGCCACGGATGGTAGGGTCGGTGACCAATAGGAGCAGATCAACGTCGCGGGTGGTGCGGCGACTGATATGCTCCATACCAGCCTCATTGTCGATCACGACGTAATCATAGGTTTTCCCCAGTTCATCAATGATTACGCGAAGCAAATGGTTTACCGCGCAGTAACAACCCTGGCCCTCAGGTCGTCCCATGGCGAGCAAATCGATCTGCTCGCCTTCTTCCAAGGCCATGCGCACTTCATAATCGAGGTATTCATGGCGACTGATAGCAACGCCCAACTGACGCTCCTGAGTTGTCTCCGACATCTTTTCTCTTATCTCACCCACTGTCGTCGGCAACGATAATCCCAGCGCTAAGTGAAGATTGGACGCCGGATCAGCATCGATGGCCAGTAAAGGTCCCCGGCAATGGGGCAGGAGCGAACGGATGAGAAGCGCTGCAATGGTCGTCTTCCCGGTTCCACCTTTTCCCGCTAACGCAATCGTTTTTGTCATCTATACCACCTCAGACAGCTCATATACTTCAGCTTCAATGATAATGCCCCATGGATCTTTCCCTCAATCCCCTGATGCCTAATCCCTAATCCCCTGATGCCTGACCCTTTCTTTATTTTAGGGCTCTCTCAGTCCCCCTCATGTTGCGCCCATATCTCTGCCACGCTGGGGAAGCGCGTGATTTCCGTATGCGGTAGAAAGAGCGCCGCGGTGAAGGCATCGTAGAAAGTGTTATCAGCCGAGAGCTCTACGTAGGTCATCATCTGCGCGATCTCTTGGATCTGCTGGCGGGATCGAAATGAAAGAAGAGCCATGTAGCTTCCCAGTACAGCGGTATTGCCGAGGAAGTGGAACCGGTCCCACGGCAGATCAGGCAACAAACCGATCTTGATCGCGTTTTCGACATTGATGTACTTTCCGAAAGCCCCACCGACGAGAACCTGTTTGGCATCCTTCAGTTCGACGCCCACACTCTCTGCGAGAACAGTGAATCCTGCATAGATGGCCGCTTTGGCACGCATGAGGTTGTCCACATCAACTTTGGTCAGGACGATGTCACGACCGGTTTCGGTCTCGTCACCCCAGACCACGATGTACTCCGGTCCATGTTCACCTTGGCGTACGCGCGGTGTATCCAAATCTAGTTTGACTTGTCCGGCGCGATCAACGACTCCTGTAACGAACAGCTCTGCAAGCAGTGAGATCAACCCTGAGCCGCAGATACCGCGGGGCTTCGCATTTCCGATGACGCGAATTGTGGGCTCGTAGGTCTCCGAGTGAACCCAGACCTCTTCTATGGCTCCGACGGTAGCCCGCATGCCATCCACCACGCCTGCACCTTCGAAGGCAGGGCCAGCGGAACAAGCGCAGGTCACCATCCACTCTTCTGTTCCTAGGACGGTCTCTCCGTTGGTACCTACATCGATGAACAAGGTTAGTTCATCAGTGTTGGCTAATCCGCTGGCCAGCACACCAGCGGTGATATCAGCACCGACATAGGAGGCCACACCGGAGAGGCAGAGGACCGAAGCTTGAGGGTGGACCCCAAGGTTGAGCTCGGAGGCCAGGTGAGTTTGAGGGTGGTTGACCGTTGGAATATATGGGGTCAAGCGGATAGAAGACGGAGGTAAACCAAGGAAGAGGTGGATCATGGTGGTGTTGCCTGCCACGGTCACCTTGTGGATCCCTTCAGGGGAGATCCCCGTGCGTCGCTTGAGCCGCTCGAGTAAAGTGTCGATCGTTTGACGGACCAACGTTCCCAATTCGCTGAGGTCCTTCTTCTCAGCGTAGATGATACGTGAGATCACGTCCTCACCTCGGGCGATTTGACCGTTGTATTCTGCGGCTGAGTTCAGAACTTGCCCGGTGGTTAGGTCAACGAGCAGCGCGGTCACGGTTGTGGTCCCGATGTCGAGAGCTAAGCCAATAGGTTGGATCGGCTCAGGGCTGAGATCGATCAAACGTGCGGGACCGAGTAAGGGTGCTTGGGATTCTAAGACCACCCAAGGTGACCACTCCGAATCCCTCAATATAGTCCCCAGACGACGCAAGGTAGGAAGTGGAATAGTAATCGAAGTGAAACCCTTGGCGGCTAATGCCTTCTCGAGCCTGGATAGGTCGTCCATGTTATCTTGTAGCGACGGAGGAGGAAGGTCCACCTGAAAAGCTTGGACACTTTGCATCGTTGCTGGATCATAAGGGAAGGGAAGTTCGATTTTGCGAGCGGTTTTATCGGTTGTCAAGCGGCGCTCGATCCGTTCCTGCTCGGGGATGGTGATCGTGACATCCCCCTCGATAACCGTCTGGCAGGCTAGGGCATACCCAGCCGCCATGTCCTCAGCTGTGAGGCGGATGGTGGAACGGCGTCGTGCGCCGGTTCCCTCAAGGATCACCGCGCAGCGCCCACAACGACCTTGTCCACCACAAGGTTGGGTGACATCCAAGTTCGCACCCTGGATGGCCTCAGAGATCAAGGTGCCAGTGGGCACCTCGACGGAAACCTCTGCGGGCAGAAAAGTTACTTTATGGACAGCCAAAACGTTTCATACCAGGTAACTGTGTAAGCCTATCGGACTTTCGTGATCGGCTATTTGAATGTCAGATAGGTGACCGTCAAGGAGTTACTCGCATGTAAGGATCACAAGGATGATTAGAGATTCTGACGGTCATCTTTAATGTTCCTCTATGAATCTTGTGCAGCTCCCATTGTCAGAGGAAGCCCTGATGCTAAAGTCTGCTAGCTTAGGGCTGTAGGCATGTGTGATCCTGGGTAGACGAGTTTGGAGGTGATGCCTCAGTTCGACCACATCGCCTTTAGGTAGGAGTTGATATCAACCGCTTCACGCGGACCGACCATAATCTCCCAACCCGGCATCTCCTCTTCAAGTTCTCCTGAGAGCACGGCCACATGACCGGGGATGATCAACTTACGATGGGAGACCTTCCCCTCGACATCGAAAGTTTTTGCGTCCTTGGCGATGCGTTCAGCGTCAAATTTGCCTGCCGCCCAAGCTGTAAGCACGCTCATCCCTTCGGCATCAGTGACCAACAACCATCCGGGCCAGCCGGATCCCTCCACCTCATTGGCGATGGAGAAGTAGGTAATTGAGAAGTTGGTGGTGGCCAAGAGCGGGGCGTTCTCATCCGGAGAATTAATCTCGTAAATGCCAGGCTGAACCTGGATTGGTTTCTGTGGGTCAGTGTAGATATTTTGACGGAGTACAAGCAACGCGTATAAACTGGCCGGATTGAATTCCTCCAAAACAATCAAACCGCCGTACTTGGCAATATGTTCAGCGGCGAGCAATGTTTCATCGACCTCACTGTTCGCACCAGGGAAGGTGATCACAGGGAAACCCAACGGGCGGAAAGTCTGCTTCAGGGCAAGACGGCGAATGGATGTCAGCCGCTCCAATGAATCCAGGTAGCTAGTGACCCCGGGATCTAATACAAGTTCTTCAACACCGGTTTCCTTCAGCTTTTGGGTGAGTTCCGCTAACCCCTCAAGATCCTCGGCTTGAACAGCCAGAGGGACTCCCGCCTCTTTGGCAACTTCAGCCATCTCCTCCCAATTCTCACCGTTCGCTGCATGGATGAGTGGTCGACTCCCAGCCGCTGCTTCGATGCCGGCTTTTGCCAGGTCTCCTGTTGGAACGATCAAGATCAGAGGCTTTTTGCTCACAGATCTGACAGCCGAGATCGCAGCGTTGAACTTCGCTGGGTCCGAAGAGGCGGCTTCAACGGCGAAGCCGTCGAGATACAAATTGATGCCGACGTAGTCCACCTGGTAGGCATCTGCCTCAGCGACTACCCGCTTCAGTTCCTCGATGTCTTCCGTGTCACGCAAACGCCAGAACAACCCTGGTCTATGATAGAAGGTTTTCTCGTGGCGAAAGAGGACGGTCTCGTTACCTACTTGTACTGCACCGTCATCTCCTTTTAACTCAACTAACGTGATGGGTGGGGCGGAGGCCGACTCGAGTTTCGTTTTCGCCTCTTCGCTGACATGCGGACAATCCTTGAGCGCGGCTTGCTTTGCAGCCAGCTTCATGGCAAAGGCCAAACAGGTAGGAAAACCGCAATCTTTGCAGTTCGTCTGCGGAAGAAGCTTGTAGATCTCTAGACCAGTAAGCGCCATGTTATCTCTCCACCTTTACGATTGTGAGCCGAGGAGATCGTCAAGGACGGTTCGCACCCGGCGTAAAGTCTCGGGATGACGCAGAATGAGCATATTGGCCCCAGAATGGACCAGGGCGATCGCGGTGACCGCCTCCCAGTCCAGGGCTCGACGCTCCCAATCCCCCCAATTCTCAGGTACGCCCTCACCGACTTTGGCCTCTTTGACTCTCCAGGCCTCTTCGCCGGGGTTGACGAGCATCGGCTGTTGGGTCATCTTGTCCCCACCCAGGGCAGCTAATCGAAGACGCTCCATGACGGAATAGCCGTATTCGATTCCATAGCCCAGGGCGCCTGTGGTCGGATCCATAACGATGCGCTCGAGGGGCATCCCCATGTCGTGGATCAGGATCACCAACTGCTTGGACAGGTTTACATCCATTGGGGTTTTCGATTGCACCAGATGGTTGTGGGCTAAGGCCGCAGCGACGATGGTGCGGTAGTTCTTTTCCTCGCAAATCCCGAGAAGTAAACGTTCACCATTGGCCTCTTCAGCCACAGGTACGATTAATTCATTGTCGAGATCTGCTTGACCCGGACCTACGACGGCCAATGGCAAGCTGGTGGCTTCGAGAACTTTACGCACAGCCGCACGCGCATTCTCGGGTGTGTTGGGCTCACCGTCAGCAGAGGTCAGGCTGAGAACCATGTAGATCAAATCAGCACCTGCTGCCTCTGCGGCTTTGGCCCATTCACCTGGGTCATCCATCGCCTCCCCCCATGCTTGTAACAGCAGGGGTGACCAATCGTCAGGTTTGCGATCACGGATCTCCAATGCAAGGGCAGGACGGTTGGGGATTGTCCCTTCAAAGTGTAGGTAGGGCAGCGTGCTTTCGCCGCCAACGGTCAGTGTGTGAGCGCGGGTCCCACCCTCATCGGCGGTGGCTCCTAAGGTAACTTCCCGCACAGCGCCGCTGTATTTCTCTTTGGGGATTTCAATTGTCATAGAATCCAAGACCTCCAAGGGGAATCTGGGGCAAGGGATCAGGGATCGGGGCTTTGGGATCAGGTCTTGAGCTTCTTTCCTGATCCCTGATCCCTTTCGTTCTACATCATCGGTTCCATTTCGAGTGCCGGATGACCTTTTTCCTGTAGGTGCTTTAACAAGTTTTCCACATCGGTGCAGATGGTTTCGTCAGCGATTTTCTCAATCAGGTCTGGGTCTCCCTCGCGCTCAGCAACCTCATTTAGTTGATCTGCCATCTGTTCCTTGAGGATGGACGACATCCATACAACGCGCTTGAAACCACCGTCAGCAGAGATGAACTTCGGGCTGGTGATGTAGAACTTGCCGTGTCCCATCACCCCGGGTGTCTGCAAACCGCCGCCAGCCACCCCGGCCAAAGTCGAGAAGGTCATTCCGGCGGGGGTCATGCTGGTGTCCTCACGGCTGACGATCATGATGCCATTGGCTTCGGGGATCAACATGGCGATGCACTCGAAGCAGCCGCAGGCCGTCATTGGGTTTTCCATGATGGAATAGACGGCCACTTCACTAACGGATCCGTGGGAAGCTGAGACAGCGTACTCATTGACGCCTGAGAAGTAGCCCTTTTCCGTATCCATGATATCACCCTTGATTATGGGTTGATTAGGACCGGTGGGGTTGATCTGGAAGGAGGCCTTGCAGTCCAACCAGTTGTAGGCGCCACAAAGGCCGAGCCGCTCGGGGCTGACAATGCAAACGTGATCGGGGGCGAACGACTGGCAGAGGGTGCAGGAGTAGAATTGGTCAACGCTCTCGTCAGTCATTGTACCGATACGAACGTTGCGTTCGTCATACGCTACGCGGGCTTTCTCCAGCCACTCCGCATAAAGCTCAGACTCGGTGAAGATCTTCACCTGAACTTTGTCTACGATCGCGCCAAAATCTCCATGGAAGCGGGCGTAAAGGATATCTCCGAAATGTTTAAGGTTGAACCCCTTTTCGGCTGCGGATTTGCTGATACGGATCCACGCGATGTCGCGCTGGCCGATGTGCTGTATCCCAGATGCGCCATTGACGAAGTAGTGGATCTGCCGTTCGAGTACCGGCTCGAAATCTTTTTCCATCTTTCGACCGGCGACCTCCACGAGGATGCCGAGATCCATGAAGCCGCCCTCTTCGGTCTCGTCGAGGTCGGGGCCGATGAGTTCGATCTTACCGTCTTCGACCTCATCCAGATCTACCATGCGGAGATATTCGTAGGCGCGGCTGTTCTTCCCGCCAAATTCGACCCGCATATCGGCTCTGCGAACAACCTCGCCTTCGAATGCCGAACCGTAGGGCACAGGAACCGGGACCTCAGTAATCTGGATTTTGACCCCGCGTACCTCAATGGCTTTCTGGACCAATCTAACGGCCTTTTCTTCTTCCGTCTCACCCTCTATCTCTTTCCATGGCATCGAGATGACATGTTCATAGCGGGTGATGCCTGTGGGGAGGATCTCGGGGATCACGGTATCGGCGATGACCGGGAAACCGTAAGAGATCGCGCCGGCAGCCGTGGCGTACTTGAGATCGTCGACCTCGCCTAAAGCCAGCACGAAGGCAAAGACGCGGAACTTGTTATAGAGCAGGATATCCCGCCACTGACCACCCTTCATACCACCAAAAGTGAGTGCGGAGCGGGTGGCGAATCCAAGCGGATAGATGGCGGAGATCGTATCGCGACCGAAGGGTACAATGTAGGTGTCGTATCCCATCTCCACCCCTTCCTCAACGAGCTGATCGATCATTGACCGACCATTGACGTTTCCTACAAGGAAAGTGAGGATATTTCGTTTCTGAAGCTCACGGACGATAGCGACCGCCGCTTCATTGGAGTGAGCCGCACCGACGATGGCTGCGAAGCCCGGCATGCGGCCATCAACCAGTTGGATGCCCCACGACCTGAGCTGGATATCGTCGATGGGTCCGTTCAGATGGCCGTCAGTTGAAGGACCGCCACCATTATCAGGGCTGGTAAAGGACGTGGAACCGGCCAGAACCAGGCCAGGGTAGGCTTGTGGTTCTTCGCCATAAGCGAAGCGAACGGCCTCGATGACCTCTTCGGCCAACAAGGTTGCCATACCGCTGTCCAATGTCTCACCCAAATAAGGTGTCCAAACTTCGGCATCTGGGATCGGGTGAAGCATACGCATGGCATGATCGAGCACAGGCTCTAGATCGGCCAATTTACTGGCTTCATGCCCGAGCATTCCAAGGATAACAGGCAGATAGTAAGCTGTATTTGGAAAGGCAACAGGAGTGTCAGCGCCTTTTTCAGCGATGGCTTTCTTAAGAAGCGCGTCGGCTTCAGCCACGATGGCGTTAGCTCCACGAATGGCGCGAGTAGCGATATAACGGGACATAGTCTATTTTCCTTCCTACTTCACCGTATTGCCGTAGGCGGCTTCGATACGTTCAGGCAGTGGGAGTTCCATCAATTCTTGGATCCTCCAATCACCGCTCTTTCCCCATTTGCTGGGGTCATATTCCGGTAACCCTAGGTCGGCGCGCTTTTTATCGATGTGCGCCATCGAGCGACGCACAATCTCTTCACCGTCGTTGCAGAACTCCATCCTGCCACCGACTTTCGCCTCCCAGCCGTCGCTGATGATACGATCGACTTCCTCACAACCAGAGACGGGGCTTGAGTGTCCCATGATGACGTATGCGCCCGAGGCGACGCAGTAAGTGGCGATGGAGATGGCTTTTTCACTCATCCATTCAGGGGCCATCCCAACAGCGGGGATGTCGCTAATATCTTCGCCTAAACCGCCCTCGGTTGCCATTTGAGCCAACACGGTTAGGATGCGGGAATTGTCCACGCAGGAACCCATGTGCAACACTGGAGGTATACCGACTGCCTCACAAACCTCCCGCAAACCAGGACCGGCATGTTCCAGCGCTGCCTCAGGGGTCATGTAACCTTGTTTGGCGCTGGCGATTGCACCACAGCCGGTCTCAACAACAAGGACGTCATTCTTAATAAACTCCGTTACAACGTAACGGTGGAGGTCGTCGTGGCAGATGCGTGCGTTGTTGCAGCCGATGTTTGCCACCACGCCCCTGATGCGTCCAGCGGCGATAGCGTCATTCAAAGGTCGAAGCGAACCGCGGTAGAACCCACCGAGCGCGTAGTTAATATACTCATGGGAGAAACCGGGGATAAGTTGTGTCGATTCATCAGGAATGTTAGTGTTGCCGCGTTTGGTGAAGTTGTCCGCTGCTTTGCGGACGATTTCTTTGGCAATTTCCAACGCCCGATGTTCATCGAATTCCATATGAGTGGCACCGGTGATCTTCGCTTTGGGGGAGGTGGTGATGATCTCAGTGTGGAACTGTTCAGCGAGCTTGACCACGCCTTGCATGATGCACTGAATGTCGACGACCATGGCATCAACAGCGCCAGTGAGGATCGCTAATTCCTGCTGCAAGAAGTTTCCTGCCAGCGGTACGCCTTGTCGCATCAAGGTCTCGTTGGCCGTGCAGCAGATGCCGCCCATGGTGATGCCTTTAGCGCCCTTGCTCTGCGCGTACTCGATCAACTCCGGATCTTGCGCGGCAGCCACGATCATCTCTGATAAAGTCGGCTCATGACCATGGATGATGATGTTAACTTCATCATCTTGAAGGACGCCCAAGTTGGCCTCGGAGATTACTGGGCCTGGGGTGCCAAAGAGCACATCGGAGAGGTCTGTCGCCAACATTGAGCCACCCCAGCCATCACCTAATGCGGCTCGCATGGAGTGGTCGAGGATGTGCTCAGCATCCTGATCGTTACCCACGTGAGTACGGTGCATGATTTCGACAATCTCGCGGTCCACATTGCGCGGTGCAATGCCCAAGTTGTGCCAGATTTCCTGTCGTTTTTTGGGTGCCCGCTTTAAGTAAAGGATCTCTCCTTGTACCTTCCCGAATTCACCTAAGGCTGCAAGAGCTACATCACGCGCTAACTCCATGATCGGGCGACCATCGGTCTCAACATCGAGATAAGCAGCCATCTCCTTGAGCTTACCAGGATCACGCACCGTGTAGTCGGGCGCATGGCCCTCGGCTGCTGCTAAGAGCGTGTACGCAAGGTCGCGGCCATGATCTGAGTGAGAGGCCGCACCTGCGGCGACCATACGCGCAAAGTTGCGGGCTGCAACCGTCTCGAGCGTGGCGCCACATACACCGGTTTGACCTTCCTTAACCAGCCGACAAGGACCCATCCCGCAGACTTTACAACACATTCCATCGCTTCCAATGGGGCACGCTGCGAGGGTGTCCGCTCTTGAGAAGGAGGTTTCAAAATCACCTTCACAAGCCAGTTGGAGTAGGCTGATGGAAGCTTTATCCCGGCTGGCTTCCTCTGGTGTTCTTACTCTCTTTTTTGCCATCTCTGTTGTTCTCCTTTTATGTTTAACGTCGAAGATTTACTGGACAATTCAAGATCGGCCAAGATCGGCGGCGTTCGTTTCTGTTACCCGGATGTCTAATACTTCCCATTGCGGGTCGCGTTTGATTGCATTTGCCTTAACCAAAACAGGAGTCTCACCCTCCCCTGGTGGATAACCAGCATTATCGAGGGCTTTTTCAATGTCCGCTTGCTTGACCACTTTCGGATCGAAGGAGATCATGAGCTGTTTCCACGCTGAGCTTGCGTAGACCTCCTCGATCCCTTCTAGATCAGTGAGTGCGTCTCTAACCTTGAGAACGTGATGATCGCCATACATCAATGGCACATCGAGAATAATGTTTTCCATAGCGTCTATCTCCTGGGGGTTTCTTTATGTTTCTTCAACATACCCGGATGGGCGCACAAAGGTTATTGTAATATGATCTTTTATTGTTTCTCTGAGGGAATCCTTTAAAAGATTTCCTGAAACATGCATCAATGTGTCGAAGTAATCTGGGTCTCGCTCCATACTTGCCAGGCAGGGATAATGGTGGTGCAAGATACCAGCCTTTTCTAGGGCCTCGTCAGCTGAAATTCCTACAAGATTGTCTGCGACATATCGAGCACATCCGCAAGCCGCATCTCTCAGCACTTCGACCTCGGTGATCTGACCCGCGTCCAATGTTACCCTGAATTCAGGCTTACCGAAATAGCGTGCGAAGCGTTGGATGGTGGGATCATCGTATGAGGTTACCAGGGGCGTCCGGTTGTAGGTCGTCTCGGTTAGGGAGCAGAAGGGTTTTGGAAAGGCAGCCGCGACATCCATCTCCTTCAGCCAACCCGCTAATTGTCGCGCGAGGCCAGCGGGCAGGGAGGTGTTGCGGTCGATGGGAGCAATGACCGCCTTTGCCCCAGTTACGCGGGCGATATCGGGCACGAGCTGAGCCAATCCGGTCGTGTCCCCAAGCGCCAGCACAAGATCTACCTCTGGGAGCGTTGGGGGTAAGAAATCCTGCGGGTCGTCAACGACAGGAGGGATGACCCTTGGAGCCGCCCACACTTCGACGGACCAATCAGCTGGTGCACGGACACGAATATTCTCCGCGATACGTTCTCCCCACTGTCCCTGTGTAACCGCCAGAACGCGCAGGGGGGAATCATCAATATTGGACGCTTTCTTGCTCATGTGCCTCCCACGAATTGGCTATGTAAGCCTCCTATGATGATGATCTTTACCATATAAGTCCGACCAGTATAAAAAGTCACCTTTTCCTAGGTAAGTCATCCTGATTAGGTAAGCTTCGTCATCTTATGAGCTTCCCGCGAACTTTAAGCTCGCGGGGTGCTTTGAAGGCGCTCTCCTTAATAAAGAATTTGGAGTGCGCAAGCTCTGCTTGCGCCCCTTCGACAATGCTCAGGACGAGGCAGAAGCAGAACTTCTGGACTCCAAAGAAAGCGAAGAGTGGGAGGCCATATCTGACGATGTAGGCGCTTACAAGGCTCTCTTTGTTTCCTTATAAAACTCCATCTCTAACGCTTGTCGATCGGTGTGTAGTCGCGTTGATCGGCGCCAAGGTAGATTTGGCGTGGGCGAGCGATGCGTTGCTCCGGATCCGTCAGTAATTCACCCCATTGTGCGAGCCAACCGACGCTGCGCCCGATGGCGAAGAGAACTGGAAACATCTCCACCGGCAGCCCCATAGCCTGATAGATCAGCCCAGAGTAGAAATCGACGTTGGGGTACAGCTTGCGGGAGACGAAGTATTCGTCCTCTAACGCGATGCGCTCCAGCTCGAGGGCGATGTCGAGCAACGGGTTGCGCCCGGTGACCTCGAATACTCGATCCGCGATCTCCTTGATGATGCTCGCACGGGGATCGTAGTTTTTGTAGACGCGGTGTCCAAAACCCATCAGTCGAGACTCACCGGTCTTGACCTGTTTAATATGAGCCGGCACATGATCCACATGACCGATTTCTTGGAGCATACGCAACACCGCTTCATTCGCCCCACCGTGCAGTGGACCATAGAGAGCAGCAGCTGCACCGCTTAAGGCGCTATAAGGATCGGACTTGCTTGAGCCGATGGCACGCATGGTGCTGGTACTGCAATTCTGTTCATGATCAGCATGAAGGATGAAGAGCACATCCAACGCCCGTTCAAGCGCTGGCTCTGGCTTATATTTCGCTTCGGACATCTTGAACATCATGTTCAAGAAGTTGCCGGAATAGCTCAGGTCGGTATCGGGGTAGACATAAGGAAGACCCCGCAAGTGGCGAAAGGAGAAGGCGGCGATGGTTGGCACTTTCGCGATGAGGGATTTGACCTGCTCGAGGCGGCGTTCTGGGTCGTCGACGGACCTTGCGCCCGTGCTGAATGTCGCCAAGGTTGCTACGGAGGCGATGAAGATGCTCATCGGATGAGCATCATGGCAGAAGGACTGCATGAGGCTCTTCAGTTTCTCGTGAAGATATGTTTGGTGCGTGATGTCATGCTCCCAGCTATCAAGCTCTTCACGATTGGGTAGCTCGCCGAAAAGGATGAGGAATGCCACCTCCAGGAAGGTGCTCTCCTTGGCTAATTGCTCAATCGGATATCCTCGATAGCGTAAGATGCCACGCTCGCCATCAATGTAGGTAATGGTGCTTTTGGTGGAAGCGGTATTGATGTATCCAGGATCGTAGCTCATCAAGCCAAAGTCGTTTTCATCAGTCTTGATCTGGCGCAGGTCCATTGCACGGATCGTTCCATGTTCGATGGGGATCTGATAAGTATTTCCAGTGCGATCGTCTGTAATGGTGAGGGTATCTGGCATGAGTTCTCTCCTTGGTTTTATACCTCTCTATCTGGAGTAGTTTTATAGATTTCATCTATATGATTTTACCGTGGTCTGTGCAGATATTGAACCTTGGGCGGAATATTGTTGGGATGTTTATCGGACCAAGGGATCAGAGATGTCTAAGGCCCCGTCTCCGCTTTGGGGAAGAAACATCACCTCACTTCAATCTATTCCAGAAGGCTTGACAGAGGCGAGGTTACCCGTTATGTTTAATGCAAAATATTGCAACAACCAGGATTTGCAAATGAGCTGTGGCGAAAGGTTAGCTGAAGAGATTAGAAAGAAGGGTTTCCGGGTGACCCCACAGCGAGGGGTGATCTTGGAAACCATCGCTCACATGGGCGGACATCTCTCCGTTCTGGAGGTATTTTCTGAAGCACGTGATCGATTACCCGGATTGAATATTACGACGATTTATCGAACAATTGAGACCCTCCATCAAGCCGGAATGGTTGATCTCTTTTATTCTGGCTCGGGTCCGACACGTTTTGCGCTTAGAGATCCCGATGCACCGCATGGTCACTTGGTGTGTGGTGAATGCGAGCATGTATTCGACGTCGATGAAAGTCTTATCGCTCGCTTGGCTGAAGAGGTGGAACGCAAGACAGGTTTTTCCATCGATTCTCATCATCTGACCTTGCTTGGTGTGTGTAATGATTGTCTTAGCAAGGGAAAGCGAAGAATTAGCTGAGGAGGATCAAGAATGATGTGGCTCGCACCTCACGCTCTACACGTACCGGATGGTTTCCTATCAACTGCGGTTTCAGTGGTTGGCTGGGTGTTGGCTTTGATCGCGATCGGAATTGCCGTCCGCTTGACGAGATACCAACTCGGTGAACGGCAGATCCCTCTGATGGGTCTACTAGCGGCCTTCATTTTCGCTGCTCAAGCGATCAATTTCCCTGTGGCGGCCGGGACCTCCGGTCACCTTCTGGGTGGGGCATTGGCGGCGATTGTTATGGGTCCATGGGCAGCCACGTTAATTATGACCGCGGTGATCGTCACCCAAGGTCTGTTATTTCAAGACGGGGGATTGCTGGTTATGGGATGGAACATCCTCAATATGGGGGTCTTCACGGCATTTACAGGATATGCTGTCTATGTATTGGTGAGGCGACTGGTTGGCGAAGGAAGGAGATCGCGTTTGGCGGCAGCTTTCGTGGGAGCTTGGTTGTCCGTCGAAGTGGGAGCCATCGCCACGGCTTTTGAGTTAGCCGCTTCCGGTACATCTCCGCTGTACTTAGGTTTACCAGCGATGGCGAGCGTCCATGCGTTGATCGGTCTTGGTGAAGCGATCATTACCGCCGGTGCTATTGCCCTGCTACAAGCCAGTCGGCCACAGGTCTTGGAGGCTGGTGAGACCGCACCGGGACGGAAAGGTGCTTCTTTCATGATGATTGGCTTGATGGTTGCGCTGGTCGTGGCCATTTTCTCGCCCCTGGCTTCTCAAAATCCAGACGGGCTTGAGTTTGTGGCTGAGAGAGAGGGGTTCCTGGATAGGTCGTTAGAGCCACTGTTTGAACTATTACCCGATTACAGCATTCCATTCGTTCCTAATGAGGTAGCGACGACGATCTTGGCTGTTGTTATTGGCACATTAATCGTATTCGGGATCGCGTGGGCCATCGGGCGTACAACCGTCAGAAAGGAAACCATAGGAGAATAAGGGTTGCACTACGATCTTTCAGATCAGTACCATCATCGATCGAGTCCCATCCACCACCTAGACCCACGCGTCAAAGTGGTGGTGACGTTTTTCTACATCTTGGCTCTCAGCCTCACCCCAGAGGGGGCGTGGTGGATTTTTGGTTTCTTCCTTGTAATACTCCTGTCAACGGTTTGGCTGGCGGATCTCGACCTCACTTTCACGATAAAGCGGTCATTTATCGTTTTGCCTTTTGTGTTAGCAGCAGTGGCGTTGCCTTTCACGACGCCTGGCTCGAGCTTGCTCAAGATCCCCGGATTAGGATGGACGGTAACGGAGCCAGGTATGATTCGCTTCCTTAGCATTCTGGCCCGTAGCTGGCAGGCGGTGCAAGCGGCTATTCTCTTAACAGCGACGACGCGCTTTCCTGACCTTCTATGGGCACTGAGTGCGCTTCGTTTCCCCAAACCACTCGTATCCACAATTGGTTTCATGTATCGCTATTTATTTATAGTGGCCGATGAAGCTCTACGCATGATACGCGCTCGGACGGCGCGTAGTGCTCAAGTTACTGGTCGAGCCAGACCGTCTATTCGTTGGCACGGACGAGTGGCAGGATCGATGGTAGGTAGTTTGTTCCTTCGTACGTTGGCGAGAAGCGAGCGTGTCTACGCCGCGATGATCGCGCGGGGTTATGACGGGCATATGCGATCGTTGATCCGATTTCGTATGACAAACATCGATTGGATAGCGTCTGTTCTTACGGTCCTGCTTCTTGGCACGCCCCTGATCGTATCCCTGAGGTAATCCGATGCATCACACGATAGAAGTTAAAGACCTTCATTTCTCATATCCGGACGGTCATCAAGCTTTGTGCGGGGTGAACTTGTATATCTCCCCAGGCGAGAAAGTGGCACTCGTAGGGCCCAACGGAGCGGGAAAATCCACCTTGTTACTGCACCTCAATGGAATATTACACGACCATGGCGAGGTGTTCGTCTGTGGGAAGCCAGTTAGAAAGGAGACAATAGGGGAGGTGCGTGCATCTGTAGGGTTAGTCTTCGAGGATCCAGACGATCAACTCTTCTCACCGACGGTATTTGATGACGTCGCTTTCGGACCGATCTACATGGGAATGCCAGAGTGGGAGGTACGAGGGAGTGTTGACGATGCATTGGGCGCCGTAGACATGGGTGGTTTTGAGAGCAGGGCATCACACCATCTGAGCAACGGTGAGAAAAAACGGGTCGCGATCGCCACGGTACTAGCGATGGATCCAGAGATTCTGGTCCTCGATGAACCGACATCAGGTCTAGACCCGCGATCGCGTAGGGGGTTGATTAACTTACTTCGAGATCTACCTCAGACAATGTTCGTTTCTACTCACGATATAAATATGGTATCCGAACTATTCGAGCGTACGATCGTGATCGATGGGGGAGAGATTGTTTTCGATGGCTCAACCAAGGGCCTTCTTTCGGATGAGATATTTCTTGAGCAACACGGACTGGAAGCTCCTTGATACCGACACTGTATAGACATTTGCCAGGATAGAACAGGTGGGTATGGTACAGGTCATCCGTCTGCCCCACTTTCACGGCATGCTAAGGGACAGTGAAGATTGTTTCGTAAACTGGCAATTCGATTCCTTCTTGGTACCAACTGGCTTCAACTTGAGCACCCGACTTTACGCCTTTTCCATGGCAGTAAAGTCTCTCGGGGTAATCTTCCAGGATCTCGCATGTGAACTCATTCCCCCCCACAACAGCATGGTAGATACCTTCAACACCACTTGGCACGTGGAGGGTCACGAGCAGGGATCCGTCCTGCAACCAGCCTGTGGACATGATGCTGGCGTCGGTAAAATCTTCGCCCACTACGCTTGTGGGCGATGGTAGGATGATCTTAGGTTCGGGAGTTGATAACGGTTTCTGTGTTGGACTCGGTGATGAGATGATAGGGATTCGAGATGCTGTTGCCATTGCCGTGGGTGTTGCCTTTGAGAAGCCCCGCATAGCAATGCTAAATAGGCAGCAGGATAGCGGGATCGACAATACGAGGGCCACAATGATGATGACGTTCCTCCTCGTACGCCGTTCTTTCGTGTACTCGTTCAGCACCTCAGGTATCGCGGCTTCAACCTCATCTGGCAGCACAAATTTCACAGCTTTTGGTTTTGGGGATGAGTGCTCCGGACAGCGCAGTTTGGGATTCAACTCGACTACGCTGCCACACTTGGAACAGTAGCCCAGCGCTTTTACCCGTCCTGCGGCTACCATCGCCTTGCGATCATCTTCGCCCCTTCCAGCGGCATATACGTCATCGTCCGCACCAAAGAAGCGAGCGACTCCTCTCCCGCCACCGTAGGCTCCTTCGGAAGAGGTGTAATCCAACTCATCACGCGTGGCTTCTTCCTCCATACCAAGCTTCTCATAAAGTGTGGCACGTTCTTTTAACAACCCTGCCTGTTCTTTCTCTGGAGCGAGCTCTAGAGCCTGGCTGAAATCAGCGATGGCTTGTTCGGGGTCCAACTCAATATGACGGCGAGCGCGTGTGGCGTAACGTTGGTAGAGAGGTGTCTTTCGTAGGGCGGAAGCGATGCCCATGATGGGAAGGCCTATGGTGGCAAGCAAACAAAGCTGAGGTGAAATTAGCAGACAATCGGGCAACTCGATTTCCGACTTCATCAGCAGATAAACAACGATACCAGAAAGAACTCCGCCTACAATCCCATATACGATATAACTCAGTCGGTCTGATAACCCCTCTCCAGGCAACAGGTCAGAACCACATTCCTGGCATTTTTCCCGGTCCGCTGTATTTTCTGTTTGACATTTATGACATTGGATCATCGGTCCACCTTTTGAGCCTCGGTCCTCTATTTAGAACTTTTATCTATGTGTCGTTTTTTTTCTTTCTCGAAACGACCATCTCTCATCGTTTTTTGACACAAATAAACACCCGGCCATTTGACATGCCGAGTGTCAGCTTTAGCGCACAGGTGGTTAAATTGTTCCTGCTCTTTGGGGTAGGTGGGTTCGCGAGAGCACATCTATGATGGTCGTTTTGCATCATGGTCTTTACAATGGTTCATTAAGGTAAATGCATGAATGCAGCGAAATAAAACATGGCCCGACCCTTCGCGAAGGCGGGCTTATGAGTTCGATGAAAGCGCCTGACCCTTACCTGCGACGAGGCATATGTTCATAGTTTACGGTAATTGAGAATCCGTAATTCCCCTGTTTCATCATACAGTAGAAAGGAAATCAATACAATGAAAGACGAAGGGAAAAAGGCATATGAGAGCAGGTGTTTGGCCCATGTTTCAAGCACCTGCGTGGCGAGGTGTGTAGGGGTAGTCGGCTTCTCTCCAAGGGGCGTCGGCGTTTTCCAAATGAATATTATGTAGGTCGGTCAATAACATGACCTAAGGAGGATTGTGAGATAGCATACAGTACAAGAGTGTTGATCACGTATTAGAATGGGGAAACAGTGAAGACGTTATCTTCTCTCATCCAAGATCGTTTCCGCTGGCTAGGGCTGACTACACTTGTGCTCGTTGTTGGCGCAGGTTGGATTTGGAATTCGTCAATGCCCACATCAGCAACGACGGGCGGGTTGATTCCAAGCCCGCGTGAGGGTTTCCTTGCCCCCGATTTTACCCTCGATCTCATAGGTGGAGGTCAGGTGACCCTATCTGAGTTGAGGGGTGATGTGGTTTTGATAAACCTGTGGACGTCTTGGTGTCCTCCGTGTAGATCGGAGATGCCCGCTATACAGCAGGTGTATGAAGCCAATCGCGAGCGAGGGCTCAAGATCTTGGCTGTCAATATGACTTATCAGGATAGCGAATCGGCTGCTGTTGAATTTACTCGAGATCACGGATTGACATTTCCGGTTCTATTAGACAGGACGGGCGCGGTTGGGTACAAGTATCAACTACGGTCATTACCGACGACATTCTTTGTGGATCGGCAAGGCGTGATTCAGCAGGTGATCTTAGGTGGCCCGATGAGTGAGGTCACGCTCCAAACAGCCCTTGAAACCTTGTTAAGTGAGGAGCCCTGATGTTCCCCGTCCTGCAACTCGGTCCACTCGCTTTACAATTGCCAGGTTTGTTCACCCTGTTGGGTATTTGGGTTGGAATCAATCTGATTGAGAGGGAAGCGCCACGCCGAAAGCTTCCAGCCGGTACACTCCGCAACATGGTCTTCTTCAGCCTGCTAGGTGGAATCGCAGGTGCAAGATTGGGGTACGCACTGGGTTTCGTCGAGGTTTATGCGAAAGATCCGTTAGGCTTGATCTCGCTCAACCCGCACACGCTTGCGCCTTTCGAGGGAGCTGTCGTCGCTCTGATCGTGGCGTTGATCTATGGACAGCGCAGACACCTTCCGCTATACCCTACGCTGGACGCATTTACACCCGGTTTGGCATCCATCGCCATCTTCCTCGGTCTGGCTAACATCTCCAGCGGTGATGCCTTTGGTGCGCCGACGAAGGTCCCATGGGCCATCGATTTGTGGGGGGCAAGCCGCCATCCGTCGCAAATTTACGAAACGATCGCAGCCGCACTTATATTCTTGGTTATCCAGCGCCTGAAGAGTCGGTCACCTTTCCCAGGCTTCATCTTCACCTTATGGATCCTCCTGACGTCGATCGGTCGATTGTTTTTCGAAGCCTTTCGTGGGGACAGTGTACTCATCTTCGATGGGCTACGTAGCGCCCAGGTTGTAAGCTTGGTGTTCGCTGTCGGCGCGATGCTTGGTTTTCATTTACTTGCCAGAAGGCAGTATAGCGCAGATGCATCATGAAAACAGGGATCAACTTCGCTCCACATTGTTCCGCTCAGGATGACATTAATGAGCGTGTCATTCTGGGCGCCTGTCTTTACCAAAGGTGTAGGGGCAATTCACCGTTCGTGCCGCGAGACGCCGAGAAAAACACTCGGCACTTTCAGCCGGCGGCAGGCCGGCCGTCTCGCCCCGGCGGGCCGTGGCTCGCGGCCCGAACGGGGTGCGAGACGACACGAATTGCCCCTACTGTGATTGGATCTCCCTCGGCATTCCTTGGACAAGTTGCCTTCGGAAAACTTGTTGACTCCAGATTCTGGCGTGGCTATAATGACTGGCGCAGTTAGGAAAGACTAATTCTAGAGAAATGGCATGACAACCTTCTCTTCAGCGGTAGAAGATTACCTCAAGGCGATTTATGAGATCCAGACCGAGGGAGGCCAGGATCGGGTGAGCACCTCGGCGCTTGCAGATTGCCTTAGCGTGGCGCGCGCCTCGGTTACAGGTATGCTCAAGAAGCTCAACGCTATGGATCCGAAATTGGTGGATTACATACGTTATCGAGGGGTCAAACTAACACCCGCCGGTGAGAAGATCGCTTTGGAAGTCCTGAGACACCATCGCTTAATAGAGTTATTTCTAAGTGAAGCATTAGGTTATTCTTGGGACGAGGTTCACCTGGAGGCGGATAACCTAGAACATGTCATTTCGGAAGACCTCGAGGACCGGATCGCGATCATGTTGGATCATCCACAGATTGATCCCCATGGCGCACCCATCCCTGATCGAGATGGAACCATCATTCAGCGGGAAGAAATCCCGCTCACCCAGCTTGAGGTCAATCAGCGGGTCTACATTACGCGGGTCTCAGACCATGATCCAGCCATGTTGAGATATCTCAAAGAGCGCGGCCTCACACTAAACGCCCAAATCGAAGTGACTGAGAAAGCCCCATTTTCAGGCCCTTTGCATATTCGCCTGATTGGGACGGAAAGTGTCTATGCCCTTGGACGGCAGGTTACCGATAACGTCTTTGTGTCTCTGACTCTCCCTGAGCAGATGAGATCGGATTAGAGATACAGACCTCCACCGATATTCTGTCCGTTGGGAAAAGCGATACAATTCCGTTCTTCATTTCAGCAGTTGATTCGGATATGAGTTCCTCCTTCGAGTTAGGTTCCCATGCCTCACTCGCGGGCATTGGTTTCCACCAGAGCGAGTTTTTTGATGAGGAAGGTTCAAAGTGGAAGTCTTCTCGCTATCCAAAATGCTTTTTCGAATGCCAAAGCTCCATTGATAAACAGGGTTCTCATCCTCAGAGGTACAGACCCTGGGATTTCATACAGTTATAATCAATGCAGACGAGCTTCGGTATGAGATTGCGTTTTGAATCGTGGTGCGATCGTCTTGATATCCAAAAAGTGCTCATTGGAAGAAAGGTCGCTTGATGACCAAGGACTTCGAGGGTAAGGTTGTAGGGTGATTGTAAACTTGAATATCGTTTTTTTATTGCATACTAATACATGCGACGCGTTTGACATCTGGCTTCTCCTCCTTACCGATTGGATACCAGATGTGATGCAGCGCAGCCCTTCCTGACCTCTTTGAGGCCCGGCAGGATAAGTTCGCGTTCGAATTGTGGGGATCATGGTAATGCCTAACGGGGTCCCGACCCTTCTCCATCTCTCTCTTCAATCCTGTCCACAGCAGGGTTATCAATCTGTTCTGAGTCTCTTGCTCGTCGCTATCCCGCTCTTGGCTTGGCTGACGGATCGTTTTCGTGGTAAACGAGGCGAGAAGAATTCCGAAGACAAGTCTAAGCGAAGCTGGAGCAGTCAACGGGAGGAAGCGCTCGAACATCGTTTGGAACGACTCAGATCACTTTTGCGTATGCTCACCTCACTCAGCGCCACACTTAATTATGAAAGAGTGATGGAGAACACGCTCGATCTGGCATCGAGTGCTCTCGCTGGCCCAAGAGCGGAACCCTCAAGACTGGTGAGCGCACTGCTGTTATTCGATCAGAATCGGCTTTATGTGGCCTCAGCAAGGGGTCTATCTCCGAGAGACCTGCGTGCTGAATTCCCTGGTGATAAAGGCGTGATCGAGGAAGCCCTCGCCAGCGGCGACGTCAGAATACGGCCAAATCCGGCATCCGATCCAGAGCTACGACGCTTGGTTGCCATGCATTCCTGCCAAGTAGCAGTCATCATTCCACTTGTGGTCGGATTGGGAATTTACGGATTATTACTCTTTGGTCATCCGGATCGGGGTTTTTTCACTGAAGAAAGCCTAGAGGTTCTACAGGCGATTGCCCACCAGGCGAGGACAGCCCTACAGAACGCTCAACTCTATCGTGATTTAGAGTTAGAGAAAGAGCGCATGGCAGATATTCAAGAAGAGACACGCAAGAAATTAGCGCGAGATCTCCACGATGGGCCAACTCAATCGATCGGCGCGATCGCGATGCGAGTAAATTTCGCCAGACGTTTGATGACGCGTGACCCCGATTCCGCGTCAGAAGAGCTTTTTAAGATCGAAGAGTTAGCACGCCGGACGACAAAAGAGATACGGCAGATGCTCTTTACCCTGCGTCCGTTGGTTTTAGAGTCAGAGGGTTTGTTGGCGGCTCTCGAACAATTATCGGAAAAGATGCTTGAGAATCACAACCAAAAAGTTACCATCCAGGCTTCTCCAGATGTCGTGGAGGACATGGAGGTTGGGAAGCAAGGCGTGGTTTTTTTCATCGTAGAGGAAGCGGTCAACAACGCACGCAAACATGCCCAAGCTGATAACATCTGGGTTCGCCTCAAACGCAGGGGGGAATTGCTCCGACTTGAGGTACAGGATGATGGTGTTGGATTTGACGTCGCTACGGTCGAGGCCAGCTACGACCAACGTGGCAGTCTAGGAATGGTAAATTTACGCGAACGAGCGGAAATGGTTAATGGCGTGCTTCGCATCGATTCGGTGCCGGGAAAGGGTACACGGGTGGCCGTGACGATCCCGTTAACGATCGAAGCCGCTGAGCGTTTACATCATTCTGGGCTTGATTCCTGACACACCCAAGTCGTTGCATCTAGAATATCTCAACCCTCCCATGTCTACCTGATACCCAAAGTCTTCAAACCTCTTGACATGTTTTCGCTAACCATCTTTTCTGTGTTCTGACAACAGATAAGTGCATTGAAAAAACCAAGCGCGAGGAGCAGAGAAGGTATATGTTGGGGTGAGAGCATCGGCCACATCCCAACATATACCTTTCTCATGCAGTTGACCCATTTTCAACGGTTATCCAATTGTTTGGCAGGCTTGTTGCAACTGGTCCCCTTACCAAAATTATAAGAAACTTATGGGGGGCAAGCCCGGGATGACATTGCGTGCTGTGATGGAATGTTTCCCATCAATGTAGCTAAGGATCATGATGAGTCTGATTGTGTAGATAGGATGGAAGAAAGTGGACACTACGAAAACGATGCCGATGAGAGCTGTTGTCGCGAGGCGTCCGATATGGTCAGGGATGCCGCGTCTTCTGAAGGTTACTACCCTATGGGTAGTCATACTGGCGACGCTTCCCATCGTTCTGATTGTGGGTACGTATATTTATTACCAAGCCTCTGGGATCATATTGCCTGGTGTCAAGGTAGGCGGTGTGCCGCTGCACGGATTGACAGAGTTTGAGGCCGTCACCGAGATCGAGCGGGTTTGGAATAAGGACTATCGCATCACGGCGGTTGACATCAACGCGCTTGGGCGATCTTGGGTCGTAGCACCTTCGGATTTCGGGCTCAGAATCGACGCGTCGATCAACGCTGCTGAAGCGTACAACGTGGGTCGTGGTCGAGGAGTGTTGGTTGGGATGAAGGATTTAATTCTTACCTGGTGGGAGGGACACGAAATCACCCCCAAGGTCACCTTCGATCCGTTTGAGGCCCGCATTGGATTGGAGGTGTGGGCGACTCAGGTAAATGTACCGGTCATGGATGGACGTGTGATGGTGGAAGGTGGGGAGGCGGTAGGGATTCCTGGTCAAGTAGGGAAGACCCTGGATGTGGAGAGCAGCCTGGCGTTGTTATCCACAGATCCGACCGCCGTAATGTTAGAGTATCGGTTTGTGCCCTTGGTGATGGATTTGGTTGAACCGTCGATCGGCGATGTTTCTGTTACTGCCGCCGAAGTTGAGCGGATATTGAGGGAATTGACCATCCGTGCTTATGATCCTGTAACAGATGAGCATTATGAGTGGGTACCCTCACGTGAAGAGATCGCTTCTTGGCTGCGTATTGAACGCGACGATGATGAGCTCCGTGTTGAGATAGAAGATGACAAGGTAACGGTATATTTGGTGGAATTGGAACGAAGCTTAGGCGATCAAAGATTTTTCGATCACGATGAAGGACTTGCTGCCGTGAAGGCAATTTTACAGAACGGTGAAGTGGATATCTTCAGGGTCAAATACCACCCCACATCCTACGTTGTCCAAGCGACCGATTCGATGGTTACCATCAGCTTCAAGATGGGGATGCCTTATTGGAAGATTCATGAAGCGAATCCGTCTGTAGCAGCGAGGGGGTTGGTGGTGGGGGAGACGATTGTCGCCCCTCCAGCGGACGCGATGCTGACATTGCCGGTGGTGGAGAACAAGCGCATTGTCATCAGTATCACCCAACAACGGATGTGGGTGTACCAGGATGGAGAATTGTTCCGCGAGCACATCGTCAGTACAGGGATGTCGGGATCGCCTACGCTGCCCGGAATCTTTCAGGTCCAGTGGCACTATATCAATGCGTACGGTTCACGATGGGACTTATGGATGCCGCACTTTCTCGGCATCTATGAGGCGGCACCTGGATTTATCAACGGGATCCATGGTCTGCCGCTATTATCCAATGGGGTCCGGCTCTGGGGAGACGTGTTGGGTCGACCGGCATCCTACGGTTGTATCATCTTGACTTTAGACGCGGCGGAAGAGCTGTATTATTGGGCTGAGAGCGGTGTGGTGGTCGAGATTCAATCCTGAAAGGTATGCGGCTGCTTTGGTCTCGACTTGTCATCCAAGGTTTCGTAGGGGCAATTCATCACACCCTGGCCGGTTCTCGCGGCAAGAACGGTGAATTGCCCCTACGCCATGTAGCCGCAGGTACTCGCCTGCGTGTTACAACGCACCCTTTAGGGTGCGATTAGATTTGGATATAAGCTTCCCATGAGCTTTAAGCTCGCGGGATGCGTAATCTCATTCGGTGTAAGGGCGCAATTAATTGCACCCCATAATTAAATGTCATTCTGATTGAGCCCTTCGGTTACGCTTTGGAATCCAAAAGTTCTGCTTTTACCTTGTCCTGAGCTTGTCGAAGGGGGCGCAAGCAGAGCTTGCGAACTCCAAACCCAACCTCTAGGGTGCAACTACCTTTGGAGATGGGAACTAAACCGTGGGAATTGACGTTTATAGAGTGATTTAAGATGGATATCCCAGCCTGCTTGGATATCGCGTACAGTAGTGAGTAAAGAAGCGATTAGAAAATTTCAAGTCAAAACCTTCGGGCTTCGGCGAATGTAGTGAGATCTGCGAGATAAAAAGGAGGGCAGGGGAATGAGGAGATCAGATTTTAACCGACCTGTCATCATCATGCTGGCCTTGATCATGATCGTCGGCTTGCCAGCGGCTGGTTGCGCTCCAAGACCAGTGGAGGCGAACGTGCTGCAATCGGACCTCAAACGTGATCGCTCACCACCGGTTGGAGAAAATGATACACAGGAACTCACCGCGGGAAATACTGCTTTTGCGTTGGATCTTTACCAGGCACTGAGGGAGGGAGGAGGCAACCTGTTTTTCTCTCCATACAGCATCTCGTTAGCTCTAGCGATGACCTATGCTGGGGCTCGGGGTGAGACCGAGCAGCAGATGGCCCAGACGCTGCATTTTACGCTACCTCAGGATGTTCTACACAGCGCTTTCAATGCCCTTGACCTAGAACTCGCAAGTCGTGGTGAAGAGATTGAAGAGCAAGAGGGTGAACCTTTCCGCCTGCATATAGCCAACTCAATTTGGGGTCAACAGGGGTACGAATTCACCCCTGAGTTCCTCGACACATTGGCGATGAACTATGGCGCTGGCCTGCGTATTGTTGATTACCTCGAGGCCGCGGAAGAAGCCCGACAAACGATTAATCAATGGGTGAGTGACCAAACAGAAGAGAAGATCAAAGACTTGATCCAACCGGGGCTCATCGATGAGCTGACCAGGTTAGTTCTGGTGAATGCGATCTATTTCAACGCGGGTTGGTTCTATCCTTTTGTGGAGGAGGAAACGCATGAGGGGATATTCCACCTCATCGATGGTGGGGAGGTCAGCGTTTCGTTAATGTCTCAGGTGGAAGCTCTCCGCTATTCCGTAGGTGAAGGGTATCAGGTTGTTGAGTTACCTTATGTCGGTGAGGAGATGGCGATGGTTATCCTGCTTCCTGATATGGGTATGTTTGAGGTCTTTGAAAAGGGCTTAACCAGTGAGCGACTATCAGGGATCTTGGATGGTATGAGTCATCAATCCGTGGCGCTCACGATGCCGAGATTTGAGTACGAATCGGAGTTTAAATTAAAAGAAACGCTCATCAAGATGGGGATGGTGGCCCCTTTTACCGAGGCAGATTTCTCAGGGATGGACGGTACACGAGATCTCTTCATCAGCGAGGTGGTTCACAAAGCGTTCGTGTCGGCGGATGAGAAAGGGACGGAGGCGGCAGCGGCGACAGCGGTGATCATGAGGCTCGTATCTGCTCCTAACGCGTCCGTCGAGATGACGGTTGATCGTCCCTTCATCTTCATGATCCGAGATTTGAAGACGGGTACCATCCTCTTTGTGGGCCGGGTCCTCAATCCAGAAGGGTAATGGCTGTTAAAACGCTTTCTGAGCTCGCAGGTCTTAGGTCCAGGGAGTAGAAATTGGATAATCATAGATTGTGGGCAATTGCCCACAATCTATGATTTTTTAAACATCGGAGGAGGAGTCTCAGAGGGGAATAATATTGGTTTACAGGAGAACAGTACGAGGCGCTTGGCGTTTGAATGATCGTGCTTTTGAGTAGTCGATGTCATTCCTTCGCACGAAGTTTGGCTTGGATGAATTGATGGTGTGTCAGCTTCAAGCCGTGAGAGATGAGGCGGATTTCCTCGGTTTCATAGTGAGAAATCTCTCCGTCAGCTTTTGCGACAGCGAATAGAGCGTCCATGAAACGAACCCGCTCCTGCTCGGAAGTAGAGGTGAAGAATTCGCGGTTAAGACGGTAGGGATCGAGCTCCACGCCGAACTCAGAGAGAGCGATTTCGGTCACGAAAGCGGCCTGCTCGTGTGAGAGAGACCAATCTCTCTGGAGTGCCTCGACCATAGCAGAGAATTCACTCTCCGTTACTTCGCGATCGACATGTGCTACACGAGCCATCAACCCTCCAGCCAAGCTGAGTTTACGCAAATCCTCTTGCGGAAGGTCAAACTCGGCTTCCCCCAGATCCAAGCGACGGCGGATCTGGAAGTAAATACGGTTTTTGACAAAGTCTTCCATATAGATCTCTCGATTGTGGGGCTCATTGACTTTTTGTTGACGACGACGTAGGGGCCCCAGCATGAGACGGCCCATTTGACTGAAGATGCTGACATCGACCGCACCGATGGCAGCTTCGATCTCCTGGGCTATGGCTTGCTCCTCTTCCGTGACCTCCCCGTCGGCCCCTATCATTTCCTGTAAAGCCCTCAGCGCAAGAGCTTTATCTTCGGGAGAGTTTATTGCTGCTTGAAGTTCTGCTACCAGACGGTTTCGCTCAGAGGTGTCTATCGGTGCATCGAGGTATATATCAAGTTCGGCCCAATCTCGTGCTGTCAAATCCTGTAGGTGGAAAAGCAGGTCTTTGAGGTTGTTAACTTCGTCATGCGTTACCTCACCGTCCGCCCAAGCAGCAGCGATAATAACCTTAGCGAGCGTCAGGATTAAATTTGTTTCAGGCATTGTCTATCACCTCAAGCTCGAAAGTTTTGTCTGTTTCTTAAAAATGCGGAGGCCATGTGGGGAAAGGTGGATTTGTGTGATCTGAGTGTTTGCCTGCGACATCCACCAATTGATTCCTGTCTCCCACGCACGCTTTATCCATGTAAGCCTTCGAATAAGATCCAGGTTTAGCTCCCTGGTAGATGGAAATTATACTGTGTCTACTGTCGATCCCTCCATATTTCTGAGCCTCATGAACAGTGATGGTGATTCTATCGTGAAATCCAAAGGGAAGACGCAAGCCGGGTGATCGATTGCCTTGTTGCTTCTATCTACTGATCTGTTAAGGAATCTAGTAATTTTGTTAATCTAGTACCTTTGTTGGGGGGATAATCGAGGGATGAAATAATAGAATGAAGATGGAAACCTCTATCGGGAAATCGATTCCCTGGGCCTGAGGTCCGCCTCAGAGGTTCGAGGTGAGTGTGATGACAAGGCCAATTTCCGTTGTCCTCTATACGCCCACGCATAACATTTCAGGGCAAATCGTCCCTGGTACGCAGGGTCTGTTCAGCTATCTCAATCTGCCAACCGAATCCTATATCGAGATCGATCATGGGGAGATAAATCCCCTGCACCAAATCACCCAACCGCCTGAGACGTTCCCCCAATTGTGGTTGGTGAAAGATGAAATTGTTGCGGTGCTTGTTGAAAAGCGGGGAGGCCTGGGCTCTTCAAGTACTGTTCGGGCGGGATATACACGACCCTTTCCCCATTGGGTCCGGATATTAGCTGGCGGTTATGAAATCCGTGGATCATTGCAGAGTGGTGCGCGTTTCGATTTCGCGGCGCTGATGTTTGAAGGGGATAGCAACTTCATCCCTCTATACGATGCAAGACTTTCAGCGATCCTTTTCCCTCGCGTCCAGGCCGAAGCACCGGCGATGGTCTTTAACCGCAGGATGGTGCATGCGATCAACCTGCTGCCGGGCGATTCGGACCCAGGAATGTGATCATCATCGGACAGATTCCCAATTTAGGCTCTCAATTCCCCGCCAATTAAACACACCGCTTTTTCCCTTCGTGGCCGTACATTTACCTATGAAATGATTAAAAGTGACCAAATCATCCTCTGGCCGCTTGACAATACATCTATTATCACTACAATAACTTCGGTCAAGGCGGGGAATTCAGGTTTGCACCGCCTGGCACCCTGCCCCAGGCGCCGGAAGTACTGCTAAAATTGTCCGGCGCCTCATTTTTTTTATAAAATCCACTGAAAAGAAGTCAGCCGCGAGAAGAGGATCGGTAGATATGGTGGTGCGGGCGTAGCCTGCACCACCATATCTACCCATCCCTACTCCTTGAGAGTTATTTTTTTCAGTGGACTCTCTAGTACTTCACACAATCAAGCAGGGAACTGCACTAGCGGATCGTATTCTGTTAGAATGTCCCATGAAGCCAGCCTCGAATGGAGAGAGGGATCTACGCAACATGCGTTGTTGGATGTTGCTCGTGAGGCCTAGTATTATTTCTCCTTTTGCCGTTCCAGTGTTTAGGGCACGGCAACTTTCATGGACAACGAGTAGAGAGATTTTGAGTTGGGGAGTTTCGGAAGCCAATCGTGAACCGGCGTGAATTTCTAAAAGCCATGGTGGGTCTTGGGGGGATCTTAGGTTCGTCCTTGGTGCAGGGATGTACTCAAAATCAACCCGACCTGGTTGAACCCACACATACGACAGATCCTGGTCCGATCGAACCCATTCCCACTCCGAGCCCTGAAGCGACCAGTACGCCAACAAGAATTGCGGAGGGATCTATGACACGTGTGGCATTTGTGAAGACCGATGACCGTTCAGCTGGGGTCCTTCAGGCGATCGATCTGCTAGGAAACACTCACATGAACGGTAAGACGATATTTTTAAAGCCAAACTTCAACAGCGCGGACCCTCCGCCTGGATCATCCCACATTGATACACTAACGACGCTAATACAGAAACTCCAGACCATGGGGGCCGATCGGATAACGATCGGAGATCGTAGTGGTATGGGGAACACCCGTAGAGTGATGAGGGAGAAAGACATCTTCCGCATGGCTGACGAGTTGGGGTGCGAAACGGTGGTCTTCGACGAGCTGGATACGAATGGTTGGGAGAAAGTGCAAATTGAGGGAAGCCATTGGGAACAGGGCTTCGCCGTCGCCCGTCCGGTGCTTGAAGCGGATGCTGTGGTTCAGACTTGCTGTTTAAAGACCCATCGTTATGGTGGACACTTTACTATGTCGCTCAAGAATTCCGTTGGTTTGGTGGCGAGGACAATTCCAGGTGAGGATCATGATTACATGAGCGAGCTGCATAGCTCCCCCGATCAACGTTTAATGATCGCTGAAATCAACGCCGCTTATCATCCCGATCTCATCGTACTCGATGGTGTAGAGGCCTTTGTGACCGGGGGTCCAGACAAAGGGAAATTGGCCGCATCGCAATTGGTTCTAGCCGGTACGGACCGAATAGCCATCGACGCAGTTGGCGTGGCGGTCTTACGTTATTTTGGTACCACATCGACCGTGGGGCAGGGACCAATCTTCCAGCAAGAACAAATCGCCCGCGCCGTGGATTTGGGTCTTGGTGTGACGGTTCCACAGGACATCGAATTGATCACCGGTGATCCGGAAAGCGAAGATTATGCAGCTGAGATTTGGGAACTTCTGGTTGCAGAATAACAGATTCTCTTGCCTTGGGATGTTGCCTCGACGGATCTCTCACCTGAAGATCATTGACGCTGATCACGCATATTTCGAACATCCGTTGTGATATCGGGCAAATATAGAGTACGTTCCCTTGATCAGTAATAAAAGTGATAGTTCATTTTATTGTTTTTCCACCCATTTATTCTTAGCTTTACGATTTCAAATGCTGGCGACATGGATAGAGACAGGAGACCTATGCCCTTCAGGGAAGTAACCTTGAATGATATTCGTGAGGCCCATCAGCGCATCAAGCCGTTGATAATTTGGACTCCGCTTGTTGAATCCCAACAGCTATCAGATTCGATCGGGGCGCAGCTTGTTTTAAAACTCGAGAGCCTTCAAGTGACAGGTTCGTTTAAAGCCCGGGGAGCCGCGAATAAACTTACAAGTCTGAGTTCACATGAGCGAGAGCGGGGGGTGATCACGGTCTCCAGCGGTAACCATGGAAGAGCCGTAGCCTATGTGGCTCGTGAACTTGGGATCCATGCAGTTATTTGCCTCTCGGAAGCTGTGCCACCGAGCAAGGTTGAAGAGATCCAAGCGTTGGATGCAGAAGTCCTGATATGTGGCAGAACGTATGACGAGGCGGCTGAAGGAGCTCAGCGAATACAAAGGGAACGGGGTTTGACGATGGTGCATCCCTTTGATGATCCCACGATCATCGCCGGCCAAGGCACGGTCGGGTTGGAGTTGATGGAGGATATCCCTCAGCTCGACACCGTCATCGTCCCGCTATCAGGGGGAGGTCTTATCTCTGGGATCGCGTTAGCCCTTAAGTCCATGAATCCTTCGATTCAAGTGATCGGAGTAACGATGGAACGTGGTCCTGCCATGTATCAAAGTCTTCGGGCAGGAAAGATCGTTGAAGTGGATGAGGAGCCGACTCTTGCCGATGCACTGGCGGGAGGGATCGGTTTTGATAATGCCTACACATTTCGCATGGTCCAAAGATATGTAGACGATACGTTATTAGTTTCCGAGGATGAGATCGCTGGTGCTATGGCTTTTGCGCTCGAGAAGCACCGTCTCATCATAGAAGGGGGCGGCGCGGTAGGTATCGCTTCCATCCTGTATGGAAAGATAAAAGAGCTTGGTGAACGAGTCGCTGTGGTTGTGAGTGGTGGGAATGTAGAACTCACAACATTGTTTAAGATCGCGCGGGAGCAAGGTGTTCTCCAATGAAGCAGGGACTAACCTTCAGTGCGTTCCTCTCGACCGGGACTATTGAGTAGTTAGATCTCCATTGCTTCGATTTATCCAGCGGATCCTATCGGAGCCGGTTTTCCAACTTAGTGAAGGAAGTGACCCATGAAACCAGGATTTGTGCCCTTTGCATTGGAACGCATGATGTCCTTATGGGAGAATGTGGTTGAATATAACCTCTCTGAGAGCGGGGTACATCCGATGACCGTGCGGGAGCTTGTGGATGACCCAGCAGTAATGGAAGAGATCTTTTCAACCGAGTTGAACTACCCTCAAACCAATGGCGCCTTCGAGTTGCGTGAGCGCATCGCAGCTTTATATCCCGGAGCCAAGCCGGAGAACGTGCTCGTCACAACGGGTTGCGCCCAAGCGAACTTCTGTGCCGTACACACAATTCTCGAGCCAGGTGACGAATTGGTGTTTATGTTACCTAATTACATGCAGATTGGTGGTGTCGCCCTCAATTCTGGTTTCCATTTGAAGACCTTCTCGCTCAAAGAAAAACTCGATTGGGGGATTGATCTTGACGAACTGGATAAAACCGTTTCGGAGAAGACTATGCTGATCGCCATTTGTAATCCTAACAATCCGAGTGGTCATATTCTGAGTGACGCCGAGATGGAAGGCATCACCGCAGTTGCTGATCGTGTCGGGGCCTGGTTGTTAGCGGACGAGATCTACGCTGGGGCAGAGCGAACGACGGAAGAAGTTACCCCGTCATTTTGGGGTCGCTATGAAAAGGTGCTGGCGATGGGTAGTCTGTCGAAGGCGTATGGGCTTCCGGGTTTACGCCTCGGATGGGTGGTTGGCCCAGAAGAGGTGGTGGATGCAATTTGGTCATGTCAGGACTATGTCACCATCAGCGCTTCGATGCTTGCGAATAAACTGGGAGCGTACGCCTTTCTGCCTGAGGTGCGTGCTCGAATTTTGGAGCGTACCCGAGGTTACATCCGTCAAGGTTATCAAGTATTCGAACAATGGTGGACAAGCCATGATGAGGTTTTCAATCTCATTCCCCCACAAGCCGCAGCGATCGCCTTCCTTCGCTATGATCTGGGGATCAATTCCACCGAACTCGTTGAACGCTTGATCCACGAGAAAAGCGTCTTAGTCATGCCTGGGGATCATTTCGGATTGGATGGATATCTGCGGATCAGCTTTGGATTACCGAAGGCGTACCTGAAAGAAGGGTTAGATCGCATCTACCAATTGATCGCTTCATTAAGGTGACCCCTGCCTATTGCAAAAAAAGGCCGGCTTTCTGATTCGTTAGGCCGTGGTGAGAGATACAGGATGTCATGATAGAGATTGATGGTTCGCAGGGTGAGGGAGGGGGCCAAGTTCTAAGAAGCTCTCTTTCCCTGGCTCTCATGACCGGAAAATCGATGAGGATAACCAATATTCGTGCTCGCCGTCCCAAGCCAGGCTTACGTGCCCAGCATCTTAAATCAGTCGAGGCGGCCGCCGCAGTCGGGGTAGCTGAAATCGAAGGCGCAGCTTTTGGTTCTAGGTCATTGGTCTTTCACCCACGAGGCATCACCGCTGGGCAATACCAGTTTGACATCGGCACCGCCGGTTCGACCTCACTTGTGCTGCAAACGATCTTTGCCCCGCTTAGCCTTGCGGATCACCCATCCAAGGTTACGATCACAGGGGGCACACATGTGAAATGGAGCCCTACTTTCCATTATTTACACATGAATTGGCTTCCCCACATGCATCGGATCGGCTACCGCGGTGATCTAACTTTAGATCTGGCTGGTTTCTTCCCGCAAGGTGATGGTCGAATTCGAGCCCAGATTCAACCCAGCGATCCCCTCACACCATTACACCTAACCGATCGGGGAGACCTTCAACGAATAGAAGGTCTTTCTGCGGTTTCGAACCTTCCTGAGAGCATCGCGATCCGTCAACGGCGACAGGCAGTTCGTAGATTAGGGGGATTGGGTTGTCCGATAGAGATCGATGTTATCCAACTCCCTTCAAAACGAAAGGGCACCATGATCCTTCTCAAAGCGGTGCTTGAGAAATCCCAGGCTTGTTACGTGGGATTGGGTGAGCGAGGGAAACCGGCTGAGAAAGTCGCCGATGAGGCCGCCGAGGCCTTGTTGGCGTTCATGGTCACGGATGGAGCGATCGACGAGTATCTTGCTGATCAACTTCTCGTTCCCCTGACCTTCGCTCCTGGGAAATCGGAGATTCGAACCTCAAAAGTGACCCAGCATCTGATCACCAATACCCAGGTCATCAAGGCGTTCACCCGTACGGAAATCAAGATCGAAGGGAAATTAGGCGAGCCGGGGCTGGTTCGCATCCTTCCAGTATCATAAAGTCGCACCTGCATATTTGTTCCCTCTGTGTAATGCTTGATGCTCTCCATTGTTAGCAGCTCAAACGGGCTATTCAATTCTGGACTCGAATTCATCAAATTCACCTAGTTTCTTCACTCTTTCTTCATACCTCTTGACTAAAATAAAAATCATCTTCAAGAAACCAAGAGGGTACATAATGAAGAAACTTGTCTCCGTATCTGCGCAAACGCGAATAAACTGGCTGTTAGATTTTACGGTCTTCATAGGGGGATTTTTAGCGGGGTTGTCTGGGATCTACTTTCTCTACGCGCCATCAGGAGGCTATCGAGGTGGTCGTAATGTTCTGAATGATTTGACGATCATCTTTGACCGTGTGTCCTGGGACAACCTTCATACTTGGGCTGGTGTGTTCATGATCATCGCGGTTGTCCTGCATTTCACATTTCATTGGCAATGGGTGCTTATGATGAGCAAGCGGATCATAAAATCTCTGTGGACTAAGGGCGCGAACATGTCATCGGGCGCACGTTTTAATTTAGTCATTTTCCTGCTGGTCGCTTTAAGCTTTACCATGACCGCTGTTTCTGGAATTTACTTCCTATTCGCGCCGGGGGGTGGCTACCAGGGCGGTAGGAACTTGTCTTGGGATCCAGCTTTTTTCTTCAGCCGGTCGACCTGGGACCTGATCCACACCTGGTCGGGCGTGATCTTGATTCTAGCGGCCGTCGTTCACTTGGTCATCCATTGGCGCTGGGTGGTGAATGTAACCAGGCGTGTGCTCGGGTCAAGCAGTTTACGATTCAGACCGAGGCAGGTACAAGAAAAGGTGTTGATGTGATGGACGGTCAATCAAATCTAAACGATGATGGAAGTTTCAAAACTGGAGGATAAGAAATGGTTAAGAAAATTGTGTTTGGTATTCTGATGGCAGGTTTATGTGGCGTACTTATCGTTGGGGCCGTAAACCGTACAACGGATAGGACAACCGGAGTGGGGCAAGTCTCCCGACAGGGGGATAGATATGCTAGCACGGAAACGATATCTGATGCTGGAGAACGCTCGAGGGGAGCGCAAGGAAATAGTGGTATTAACCGCGGGGAGGCGCAGGGTTTACATAGCGACCTCGAAGCCGATCCGATATTTACACAGGAGGGTGGGTTTCTCCAAGGTATCGTTGTCGGTGTGGAGAAAGATATCTTGATGGTTGAGTTATCTGCTGGTGAAGAGATCGTTGTCACGGGGCGTGCTTGGTCTTTCGCACAGGAGCAGGGATTTGCACCAAGAGTCAATGACCAGGTCAAGCTGGCGGGAGATGTCGAAGGGGAGGAATTCGAGGTATGGCGAATAGAAAATCTTGCTACCGGTCAGATCATTGTATTGCGTGACGGGAAGGGCAGCCCTCAATGGGCTGGACGCGGTAAGAGGGGCGGCTGAGGAGGAAAATTTACTTGTGGAATAGAAAACATTCTGGCTTCTGCTTAACAACTACAGCCCGGACGAGATCGCCCGGGCTGTATTCTTGTTCCCAAAAGACCGTTCAATCTTTTGTGATCAGCTTCATGACTCAATACTCCAGGCTGCTACCACCGATGAACTCGCGGAGTACCGAGTCTGAGGGGACGACCGAGTCGTCTTCGATCGGTTCAACAGCCTGGAGAACCTTGTGAATGCGTGCTGCACGAATATAGGCGTCCTCTCGCAATGGATCCTCTTTGTACAACGTTACCCATTCGGTGAATTGGTTGAGCAGCTTAGATCGGTAGAGCGGGATCTCGTACGGCATAGCGCTGTTGATGATGAAGTCAGACGTGGCGAGGTAAGGGATGATATTGCGCATCTCACTCGAACGGACATAGTGCCAATGCTCTAATGTCTGTTGTGGGTTGTATGCGCGGAAGATAGCATCTCGCAGCATGCGACGGAGTAAACGAATGTCGGTCCAGCGAATGTACCGATCATCAGGCCCCTTCATTTGTAGCAGGGGTTCAAGATAAAGCTTGAATTTCATCTCGTTGGGGACGGCTTCTGTCATCGCCGGGTACAGGCCATGCAGGCTATCAATTAGGAGGATCTCCTCCTCCTCCAACTTCAATGGTGTGCGATCGAGATGGCGCTTCGATGTTTTAAAGTCGTAAAAGGGAATGCTTACCTCTTCACCTTCGCTCAATCGCTTGAGATGTTCATTGATGAGCTCGAGATCAAGCGCTTGGGGAGTCTCGAAATCGTAATCACCGAATTCATCTTTGGGGTGCATTTCTAGGTCGAAGAAATAGTTGTCTACATTGAGTGCTTTGAAGCACATCCCCCTGCCACAAAGACGTTCTTCAAGCTTAATGGTTGTCGTTGTTTTACCTGAGCATGAGGGTCCGCTGATCAATACGATTCTGAGGTCTTTGCGTCGTTCCGTAATCATTTCTGCGGCAATGTTTACATCTCGATCATAGGCGACTTCGGATTCGCGTACGATCTGGGGAAATTCACCACGGAGGAGGCGTTGATTGAGGGCTTCGATGGTATGTACATCGTGTGAAACAGCCCAATTGAGGATTTGCCAGGTCTTTGCCCAAGGGACATTCTCGGAAGGCTTGGATATCAGCTTGCCTTCTTCCCGTCGGCGACGGTCCTTCTCTTCGCGATAGAGGATATACGCCTTGGCAGTCTTGGCGTGTCCATTCTCAATCAGCACCTTTTCGACAGCGTCTTGGATCACTTCGATGTGTGGGGTTTTACCCTCAGGAATTGTTGCCTCAAGATGTTGCACGACTTGCTGTGTTAGCCACTCGGCTCGCTCTCGATCACGCCCACCTACCGCCACTGCAGCACGGTAGATCGCATTGGTGATTCGATCTGGGTTGAAGGGAACGATGGCCCCACTGCGTTTAATGACGTGGGTGATCTTGGGCATCTAAACCTCCTGTCGAGGATCAATTCAGTGATGTGAGTTATTCCTGGCTAGAATAAGATCCAACCTGGATCAAGCTTCCTTTTTCCATTATAAATGCTAATTTTCTAGACATTGTCAACGGCTAACGATGTCGATTGTGTGAAAGAATGCACTGAAGAATCAGCAGCGGTGAGCAGGGAGGCGTATATGTGGGGGTATGGTCGTCGCCTCCACCCCCAAATATGCCGGTCCATCTATTGCGATTGACCTTTTCTGTGGATTCATGGAAGTATTGGTGATCCTACATGTTATGTACAGTATTGATTGGGGAGATCGTTTGGCTGTAGGCGCCATATTTCAGGAGTGATAAGCAACTGAAAGGTCATTCTTGCAGTATTTGGCTTAATATATGGATTGATACACTACTGATCATGCGTTTGGATCTTGGTATCAATCTGCTGGAGGAGGATCGATAAGGAAGGATCATGATAGACAAGAGTGCGATCCTCGTCGTTGACGATGAAGTAACCTACTGCGATGTCATTGCGGATATTCTTGAGTCTTACGGATTTGCGACCCATATCGCTTACTCCGCGAATGGTGCGCTATCCCTTCTTGATTCCGTCAAGCCAGATCTCGTACTGTTAGATGTGATGATGCCAGAAATCGATGGATTAACCATGCTTCGACAATTACGCTCCCACGAACAATGGACGAATATCCCTGTCATTGTTGCAAGTGCCAAGGTTTTACCTGAGGATGTTTCTGCTGCTTTCGACGCTGGTGCGGACGTCTTTCTTCCTAAGCCCTTCACAGCGAAAGAGTTGAAAACTGCTCTGCGTGAATTTGTGGCTGTGCCAGACACTGGAAGTCTTCAATTCGCTGTGTAATTCCTTGCCCCGGTTGTGAATTCACTTATTTCCACATTGTGAAATCCCCCTTTTAATGTTCGCAATTGCTCTACTTGATTCGTTAAAAAAAAGGTCTTGATCACCTTAGTTTGTATGCTATTGGGTTATCTTATGGGAGTTGCCCCTACATCTGTGGTGAAGATGGGAGATCAGAATCATATTCTCTTTAATGTCATCCTGAGCGAAGCGAAGGATCCCTATGATGAAGCTCTAATAACCGGTGGATCACAGGGATTCTTCACGCCTGGCGGCGCTCAGAATGACATGGAAGTTGTCTTCAACCGTTTGGCAATTCGATCAGTCTGTGATAATCCTTGTCGTGTAGAATGTTCAAAAAGAGTAACCTTAGTGCCTCAAACTGGTGCGAAATGAAAGGGTGAGCAGGAATGAAACCGATCCGAGTTGCGATCGTCGGATGTGGCCGGATATCCGACCTGCATGCCTTGGGGTATCGCGGCCGTGAAGATGCGATGATCGTCGCGGTATGCGATCCGCGGCGAAAACGTGCTCAAGAGAAGGCAAAAACATGGGGGGTGGAGAGGGTCTTCGCGAAGTACCAGGAGGTACTCGCCAACACCGACATTGATCTGGTTGAATTGCTTGTACCGCACCATCTCCATGCTGAGATGACGATCGCAGCTTGTGAAGCGGGAAAACATGTGTCGGTTCAGAAACCGATGGCGCTCACGATCACGGAGGCTGATCAGATGATATCAGCGGCCGAGAAGGCAGGTGTGATCTTACGTATCTATGAGAATTTCGTCTTTTATCCACCGTTCGTGGAAGCTAAACGGTTGATCGAGAGGGGCGAGATTGGTGAGCCACAGATGATCCGCCTCCATTACAACTCCGGAACCAGGGACACGGGTTGGAGGGTATCACTCACTGCCTGGCTCTGGAGATTTGATGAAAAGCGCAGCGGAGGTGGTCCACTTGTCTTTGACCACGGTTATCACCTGTTCTCTTTAGCGTATCATCTGATGGGCGAGGTTGAACAGGTATTTGCTTGGATCGATCGTTCTCGGGTCATGCCCTCCAAATACGTTGACGGACCCGCAACGGTCATGTTCCAGTTCAAGGCCCCAAAACGATATGGTGTGATGGACTTCGCTTACACACCGAAGATGCGCATTGATTCGCTTTACTATGCAGACGATAACCGAGTGGAAATCATTGGGGACCGTGGGGTTTTATTTATCAATCGTTGTACAGCACGCACGGTAGATCTACCAGAACTGATGATGTTTCGTGACGGCATGACAGTCCCCATCCCCATTGGGCGTGTCGAGTGGCATGATAGCTTTGTCGATTGCACGCATCACCTGATTGATGTTCTGAAGGGAGGGGAAAAGCCGATTTTGGATGGTCAAACCGGAAAGGCTGTACTCCAGTTCTCCCTCGCTGCTCATCAATCTGCTTGTACAGGTCAGGCGATACGACCGGAGGATGTGGATTAGGCCATTAAACTCGCCTGCTTCGTTTTTCCCTTATCCATTGAGAGAGAAGCTGGTTGAAACGATTGGGTGCAGTAAAGACCCAATTCAGCCACAAGCTCATCCGTTGAGTTCTGGCACGTCGCCAGAGGCGGTGTACGTTGTCCACTTCGCTAGCTGACAAGGACCGAAAGCTGAACCTGGTTTCTACGTAGAGATCTGTGGCCTCTATCAGCGCGTCGAACAAGGTCGACTTTTGGCTCAGAGCGGGGGCAAATACGGTGATGAATTCATGTGGGGTGGTGCTGGTGGAAGTTCGATAGCCCACGCGTGCCAACCTGCGCCGAATGTCTCGATAGAGGTCAAAAATTCTGTCTCGTTGAGATGCCTCGCGCGGTCGGGTCAACCAACGGACTCCGGTAATCAATAGGTAGAGGCTGATTAGGAACACCCCGAGGATCAGCAGTTCCCGGGGTGAATAGATGCTTGAAACGGGGGCCGGTAATCTGAGGTCCGATTTGGAACGTGCGGAATCATTCAAAGCGCGTTGAAAGCGCATTCGAGCTGCGGTCGGCTCAAACTCCACCCAACCGTAGTCGCTGAAATAAACTTCCACCCAAGCGTGGGCATCGGCGGCGATCACGTGATAGGCATTGCGCGACGGTTCAAATTCACCCATTGCATACCCCGTCACCAGACGGCTGGGCACTCCAGTAGCACGCAGCAATACTGTCATGGCCGAAGCGTAATAGCTGCAAAAGCCACCAGGAGCTTCAAAAAGGAAGTAGTCCACGACGTCGTGGTTCTTTGGTGGCGAGGGAACATCGAGGGTATAGGGATAAGAATTGCGTAAATAGGTTTCAATGCGTACAGCCTTGGTATAAGGAGAGTCCGTACCAACTGTGATGCGATTGGCCAAATCCAGCACGCGTTGAGGCACACTTTCAGGCAATTGAAGATAACGACTCGAAATCTGGGGTGGATAGTCGATGGTCGAATTGGATAGTTGCTCACCGGTGAGCTCTACGGTCCAGGAAGTGACCTCGTAATCGAATAGGTCGATATGGGGGAGCACTTCATTCGGTTGAAGCGTGATGACCTCGCCGTTCACAGTCATGGTCACAGGCATGTTGACCGCGAAAAGCGAACCTTGGGGTTGGGTAGCGAGCTTGTATCGTTGGTGAAGCATGTATCGACCGGGGGACGTATTTTCTGTGGTAGATCGGGGCTCAGGAGAAGAAGGTATCTCTGCTACTAGCCACCCGATACCAGTATATTCACTATAGATCGAGCTTCTCCAGTAATGTTGGGGGGAAGGGGATTGGTCGCCGGAGCTATCTTTTGGTGATGGAGCAGGGTCACTGATTTGAACCCACATAATGGTCTCACGGCTTTGACTTGGTGGTGGACCGATTACATTGACCTCAAGCCCTTGGGCTGGATAGCCGGTGTCTGATCGAGGTGGATTTACATCTGCGAATAATCTTTCTGCGGTCTCTGCGGTAAGCTCCTGAACTGGACGGAGAATATCTGACAAACTTTTCCGTCCCTCGGGGGTGGCGAAGAGCGGAGAAAGGATTGCCATCAAGCTTATGAAAAGTGCAATGGCGAATGAGTGGCTTCCCCACTCAAGCCCGAGATCATCGGGGTGATCCACGCTTCGCGCGCTCCAATCTGCATTTTGATAAGTGAAGCTGGTACGAGCGATCAGTGAGATTCCTAAAGTGATAAACGGTAACATCGCGAAGCTTGGTTGATCGCTGAGATGGTTGTTGATGGCAAGCAAAATCCCGAGTGGGAGCAAGCCTTCAAGCGCACGCTTTCTACGGGCAACACTCCAAACCAACCAGGTACTGACGTTCCACAGAATCACGATAGACAAAAAGACGAACAATCCGACATCGTGGATGGTCTCACCGCGAGCGACAGCGATGCGCCAGCCAGCTATGCGGTCGATCAATGTCATCAGGCGCAGGTGCATGAACCAGAGCGATCCGATGCCTAAAGGTGGTCGTAGGCTGAGGGTGGATTGCAGGATTTTCCCGATGATCTCCCCCGCGGTGACGAGCGAAAGCAAGACGCTGTATGCAACAGCAGTTCGACCACGAAATCGTGAGATTGCCAGAGCGGATCCAAAGAGGAGCCCTAATGCGATTGCGCTGTTGTGGCCGGAGTCTTGGGGAACCCAATCGGATTCGCTGATACAGTATGAGACCGTGATCGCGATCCCTAGGATCAACATGATCGAGACGATATGAGGGCGGGTCTTAGACCAGATGATGGAGCCGATCATGGTACCCATCCCTGTGATCGTAGAACCGCACGGGGTTTACTGAGGGGCACCACACGACCCGTACCCAGGACCATGAACTCCCAACGCTTGAGTTCTCCATAGGCAGCGTCGATGGGTTTTACCTCCCCATGTTGGATGACCCTCGCTCTTATTCCCATTTCCGCTAGGCGTAAAGCACAATCTTTGGCTTGTCCCTTCCCACCGAACGAAGATGGGTCGATCAGGATCGTTTCAATCTTGATGCCACCGGGTTTCGGAAGAAGGTTCAGTGCATTTGCCCAACTCGTGTCTAACGATGGCGTAAGGATGAAAGCGAGATGGCGAGGGGAGAGGATTGATTGTGCATTCTTGATGGTAAGTGAAAGAGGGCAGGAATGAGATGGCTGTAAAGGGGCAAGCGCACGTAGGATTGTCCAAATGTTCATCTGTCCTCGTATTGGTGAGACTACGGTAAGTTGTTCATTTGAGGCCAGGAGGCCAACTGCCAGACGGCGGTGAAGCAATTCATGTGCCAGTGAGGCAGCAAGGATAACCATGGTCTCTACAGAGGAATCGATCCCAGAGCCCAGATGGACATCAGCATCGAGATCGAGAATTAGCCAAACAGTGGATGTGGCTTCAGGTTCAAAATTCTTGATATAAGGTTCGTCACGACGGGCTGTGGTTGGCCAATGGAGGTGACGCAGGGGATCACCAGGTTGATAGGGTCGTGGACTTATTGCGTTGACCGTGTTGGCATTCAGAGCTTGGTGTAGAGGACGATGTTCGCCTATCGCTCCACTGGTAGGCAACAAATGACGCGGCAACTGGGCCAAAGGAGGGTAAACAAGGATTTCTTGTATCTCAGTATAAATATGCCTCACGAGGAAGAGCCCAAACGGATCCCCGAGTCTTAACTCCCACGGTCCAAGTTGATATACACCACGATTGCTGCAGATTGTGCGGGCGGTCCATCTCCGTGAGCCTAGCATCTCAGTAGCGCGCACGCTGGCCACGTTATAGCCGGGGAGATTGGCGTGGTCAACGAATTCTGCCCATAAGATGGGCAGGGTCGAGGTGTTTTCGAGAAATATCCTTTCCTCTAGCTCGTCGCCAACCTGCATCGCTACGGAGAGGAGTTGTCGTTTCGCGGATACACCATGGGCCATCGATCGTGCCCAGAGAAATCCGATGAAGAGGACCGCTCCTACCGTGGTGATACCCATCGCGGCCTCTTCCGTTGTCGAGAGGAGGTACAAGAGTAGAAGGATAATGAAGACGACGAATGGAAAATAACGCCGAAGCTCGATCGTTGTAAAGCCGTCGGCTCGATTGTAACGGCGAAGGATCAGAGGACGTGGAAGGTGGATAGGCATAGGTTATTAGGACAACTGATAAGCTGCAATGGATTGAGAGTGGTGTCGTGTACCGGTAAAACCTTCAAACGGACCAGCGCTAAGATGATTCTACACTACAGAGTCCGTCTGGAAGAAAATGAGTATCCATACTGACAGAGAAGTAGCCCTATGTTTTCAATCCCCCAACATCTCAAAGTTGAGTCGTCAATTCATGTGTGTAAACCGATTGTAAGGTGATCGACTCAAAATCTCTGCTATCTTGTATGCAAAGCCAGGGCAGTGTCCGCGGACATGATCCATGTTAAGAGGTTCTAAAACATGGAACGAAAGCCCTCCGGAGAAGCGTGATGAGAAGGCAAATCACAGACGAAGACATCCGAGCCTTTTTGCGTAAAAACTGGGTTAATTACCCCAGTCAGATCGCGCTGATGCAAGAGACCATTCGATTGTTGTGGCCAGGAGGCGCACCGACGAATGGTCACGAGCGGGTTGTCAGGCTTTGTCTAGAGGAAATCACGTATCGCCCAAGTGCGTAATACACAAAAATCTTAAGCGTTTTTCGACAAGGCTTCCGTAGTATGTAAAATCTCGGAGGCCTTTTTCTATTGGATGCGAACCCAAAAAACACTGTGTAGAAAAGGTTTGTATCAGTGGGGTGTAGTCGGATAATGGCAGAGAGCGAAACGGGTGCAGGGAGCCGCTTTGTGATTGAGTTACCAGAGGATGTTGAAACCGCGATCGGAGCTTTTCCTCAAGATCCCCATTCAGCGGATGGGCGTTGAGAGTTAAAAGAAATTTCCCGCGATAAAAAGCGCTTTGTCAACCAGGATTGGATACATACTAGCGAAAATGCACCCTGAGCCCTTCAACAAGCTCAGGACTAAGCCTGTCGATGGGTGTGTACCATGGTTATACGTCATCCTTCGACAGCCCTTCGACGAGCTCAGGACAAGACTCAGGATGACTTTCGCTCTAGGGATCCGTCGTACTCATTGTGCTAGAGCACTAGCTATTCGTGGTTTGAGTGTGTCCGACATGTTCGGTGTTTAGCCGCGCCCTTCTAATTGGGGCCACGACTCACGCCGAGCTGATTGACCGCGTATGACCAGTGCCAATCCGTAATTTTTTCTCTGTCAAGATACTGGGTCATAGGGGACAGCTCCTCGCAAGACTACGATACGGAGGCTACAATATTTGAGAGCGTGTGTGAACGATCGATAAAAGAATCGAATATCATGCCTCAAAGAAGACCGGATAACTTTACACACCTGCGTGTGCATTCACATTACTCCCTCATGCGAGGCACCGTCTCTGTGAGCGATCTTATTACCCGTGCATCCTCAGAAGGCCTCCAATCCCTCGCCTTGACGGATTTCGATGCGTTATATGGCGCGGTCGTCTTTACCAAAGCGTGTGTGGAGCAGGGTATCAAACCCATCCTGGGCATGACCATTGCAGTGTCCAGGATCGAAGATGAACCTACTGAGGCATTCACTTGCCCAGGATATCTCGTCTTGCTGGCAAGAAACCACACAGGTTACCAATCCCTTAGTCGGCTCTCTTCCTTGATCTTAGGTGATCCTGGACGTCCATCCTCACGCCTCACATGGGAGGAGTTAAAAACCCATCGCGAAGGTCTCCTATGCTTGGATGGAGGGAAAACTGGTTGGTTGGAGGGTTACCTTCGTTCAGGGGATCAGGGAGCGGCAGATCGATATGTCGCCCAACTCAGTGGACTCTACCGTGATCATTGCTTCCTTAGTTTAGAAATCCATAGGGACGATGACGAGGAGCTAGCGAAACAAATCGTCGCGTTAGGGAAACGCTTTGGAACTCCTACCGTGGCCGTGCGACCGATATATATCCTGGAACCCGAAGATCGACCTACGCTGCATCTACTGGCGGCTATTGATCACAACTGCCGGTTGGAGGAGGTTACAGACCCAATGCTGCCAGCTCGTGATCTCGATCTGCACTGGCTCAGTCCAAACGAGATGACACAACGATACGAGGCATTCCCGGATGCCCTGAAGACGGTGGGAGAGATCGTTGAGCGCTGTGAGCCTCCATTGCCGGATGGTTCTCCAATATGGCCTACTCCGAAGCTGGTCGATGATCAATCACCCGATGAAGCCTTGGCAACGAAAGCTCGATTTGGCCTAGAAGAAAAATTCGGGCCCGAGATTGATGGGACCGTTAAGGATCGTTTGCACGTAGAGTTGGATGCCATCGCATCTCGCGGTTACGCTCCGCTGTTTCTAGTCGTCGCAGATATCGCTCGTTATGCCCGCCAGGCAGAGATACCTATCAACACACGCGGTAGCGTTGCTAATTCTCTTGTTGCCTATTGTGTCGGTATCACGACGGTTGATCCCATCGCTCACGATCTGCTCTTTGAACGTTTCTTGAATCCGGCACGCACGGATCTACCTGACATTGACCTTGATTTTTGTAGCCGACGCCGTGACGAGGTGTTGAATTATGTGAGCCAAGAGTATGGTCAGGACCGGGTAGCGCTGGTGGCCACGATCAGCACCCTGCAGTTGAGGTCAGCCGTACGTGAGACAGCCAAAGCCCATGGCTTCAAAGAGGAGCGTATCAAGAAGCTGACCGCAAAGCTGCCCCGTGGATGGCATCCCGATCCGCGTCGACGAGATCAACGTACTGTTGATGAGATATTGACCGAAATGGAGGACGAGCAAGAGCGAGAGGTCGTGAAAGATGGCTACCAAATTGTTGGCCAACCGCGCCACCTCAGTGTTCACCCTGGTGGGGTGGTGATCACTCCCGGTCCGTTGACCGATGTGGTACCTGTTCAGTGGGCGCCAAAGGGATTTCTCATTACCCAATACGATCATTCGGATGTGGAGGCCATCGGTCTGCCGAAGATTGACCTTCTCGGCATTCGCGCTTTGACCGTTTTATCGGATGCGACTGAGCTTATCCGTCATCACCATAAGCCAGGTTTTCGCCTGGAGGAAATCTCGCTTGATGATCCGAAAACAGGGGACCTGCTCTCCAGAGGCGAGACCATCGGTGTTTTCCAGTGTGAATCGCAAGGCGCGCAACGGACGTTGCGTCAACTTCGAGCACGAACCGTGCAAGACCTAGCGATATCGAATGCCTTTTTCAAACCTGGTCCGGCGACCGGCGGGATGGCTCAGGCTTTCGTCCGTCGCTACCGAGGAAAGGAACCCGTCTCCTATCTGCATCCTGCATTGGAACCCATTCTACAGTCGACGAAGGGTGTCTTGATTTTCCAAGAGCAGATATTGCGTGTGGCACGTGAAATCGCTGGGTTGCGTTGGGAGGAGGCGGATCATTTGAGACGTGGGGTAAGCAAATTCCGAGCGCCAGAAATGGAGGCCATGCGGACTCGTTTCATCGCTGGTTGTCAACGCCAACCTCCCGACGGTCCCGGTTTTAACCCCCAACAAGCCGAGCGACTATGGGAGCAGGTCGTTGCTTTCGCAGGGTATGGCTTTAACCAGGGTCACGCGACAGCTTATGCGGGTGTAAGCTACCGATCAGCATATTTAAAAACTCATTGGCCGGCGGAATTCCTCTGTTCACGATTGGCTGGACGGGGTGGATACCATCATCCAGCGATCTATATGGCGGAGGCCCTTCGATTGGGCATCCAAGTCCGACCGCCGCACATTAACCACAGCCATCGCCGGTTCACTGTATCTTATGAGGGTGGAGAAGGAGAAAACCTCGTCCCAGTCCTCTGGATGGGGCTTGATCAAGTCCGAGATTTACGTCGAAAATCGATCGCATCGATCCGTTCGCAACGCGAGGCTACGTTTTTTGTTGATCTCCAAGATTTAATCACCCGTGTCTCGTTGCAGGATCGTGAGCTGACACACCTAATACAATGCGGTGCATTAGACGGGTTGGCGGAGAGCCGGGCTGCGTTACTGGATGAAGCAGAAAGCGTTGTACGAGCGGGCACCGCCTATCAGAGAGTGTTCTCGTTTGCTCAGACATCAGCAACGCCAGCAGAGACCCCAGCCCAACGAATGATGTGGGAACGGCATATCCTGGGTTTACCGGTGAGTGTTCACCCTGTCGATACCGTTGAGCGTACCCTCGAGGATGTCATACCTTTATCAAGGTTGCCCGAATTTCCCAACAATGTTGTGTTGGTGATCGGCGCCCGTTTGCCTGGTTGGACCGGCGGAAAAGGCTTCTTCTTCAGTGATGGGAAAAGCTTCGTCAATGTGATCATGGACGAAATCGCATTGGCAAATCAGGAAAAACCCCCAGCATGGGAAGCATTAAGCTTGCGTGGACGTTGGAGGGTTGACGAATGGGGAGGCGGGTGGTTCCAGGCGGAAGAGATGGAGTGGATTTGAGTTATCACGTAGCGAGTAGGTCGTGCGCATTGACCAATCTCGATGCCAGGGGATGAGGAACGAAGGAATGGGTTGTGAGAAGATCTGATTGCTAACTGTGAAGATAATCGTGAGATAATTTGCCCGGAGATCGTTTGATGTTCCGTCGTCGATCGTTGCCTCCATGAGAGCGTACCCTAGCTGTGTGAACGGTATATAATCAATATGAGCCCGCAGTAAGGAGACATTGCGATGAATCGTGGAAATCGTTTATTGATATTTGCAGTCTCATTTCTTCTCATAAGTGTCACTTTGGCAGGGTGCGGTTTACTCAGTGCACCACAGCCTACACCTGATCTGCTTGCTACTTCTGTGGCGCAGACGATCGCCGCGGAACTCACACGAGCAGCGGAGGAAACGCCTATTCCTCCTTCCCCCACTCAGGTCACAGTTCAGCCTGAACCTACAGCGACAGAGCCGCCATCGACGCCTACACTCTCCCCCACACCCACCATCGATGATGCAGCTTGCAACCGGGTGGAATTTGTCACCGATGTCACCATCGAAGACGATACCGCCCTCGCACCTGAGGCGACTTTCCTCAAGGTTTGGCGCCTGCGTAACGTAGGCGAATGCACATGGACGACGGACTACGCGTTGGTGTTTGTCGATGGTGATCAGATGGACGGAGATGACGAGATTGCTCTCCCCCGCGATGTAGCACCGGAGGAGACCGTTGATTTATCGGTCGAGCTAAAGGCACCAGAGGCAGAGGGTTCTTATCAAGGCAACTGGCAACTTCGCAATGACGCGGGAAGGTTGTTTGGCATTGGTGAGGAGTGGGACGAGGCTTTTTGGGTAAAGATTGTTGTAGAGGAAGGTGGTGATGAACTGGCCCTTGGTGACCCAACGTGGCGCGATACCTTCGCGTCGGGTGCGAACTGGTTTTTAGTGGATACAGAAGAAACCTACTTCGAAGTAAAAGATGGAAACCTGATCATGGAGGCCATTCCTGCTGGAACATATGATAATTGGGGGCTTTCTATTCGACCGGCGATAAAGGACTTCTACCTGGAAATCACTGCAAGGACGGGTGCTGTGTGTTCCGGATTGGATGACTATGGTGTGTTGATCCGGGCACCAGATAAAGAGCAGGGATATGTATATGGTTTTTCATGCAACGGTCGTTACCGGATCTATAAATGGGACGGTGAGAATTACACAGGCTTACAGGCGTGGAGAGCTTCTCCTCACATTCTTTCCGGGCCGAATCAGACCAACCGCCTCGGTATCTGGGCCGAAGGGGATACCTTTAGACTTTACGCCAATGGAAAGTTTTTAGCTGAGGTGAGCGACGACGAATACAAGGAGGGGCGTTTCGGCCTTTTCATCGGTTCCTCAGAAACCGCCCATTTTAAAGTCTATGTAGAGGAAGTGGCTTATTGGTTGATTGGAGATTGACCTTTGTCTTGAAAATCTCATAAAACTGGAATTTTCCTACAGCATGGATGGATAAAATTTCATCCACAATCCATGCACGGGTATTAGGGGGTTTAAATTCCACGCGATTCAATAATTCTCAAACGACGATCCATTCATTTGCAAGGATATGATTATTCCCAACCCGGGGCATATTTTGTGACGATATGTACGAAGAATCGCCATTGTTTATTAGGAGATGTTATTAAAGGAGAGTGCAAACTCAATCAGTATGGAAGAATTGTCGAAGCTGAGTGGAAAAAATCTACCATCATCCGGCGTGAAATCGAGTTGGATATCTGGGTCGTGATGCCAAACCATATGCATGGGATCGTGTGTATTGTCCATAATGAAATCGTAGGGGCGCACGGGCAGGGAGGACCCCCCTGCATCTTTGACCGTGCGCCCCTACAACATCTTTATCGTAAACCTAGATCATTAGGATCCTTCATATCAGGCTTTAAATCATCCACCACGAAACGAATAAACCAAATCCGAGGCACACCTGGTGCGAGGGTTTGGCAGAGGAATTATTATGACCGCATCATCCGCAATCAGGGCGAGTTGGACCAACTCCGATTATATATCCAAGACAACCCTCTAAAATGGGAACTTGATGAATACTATCCCAATCTGAAGTAGGGGAGGGGTAACCCCGCCCCTACATACTTGCATTAACTAAAATGGTTGTTTATTACTTCTCCTTACCCTTACCATGCTCCTCACGGAACATCTCTCGCAATTGACTACGAACACACTTCCATTCGCCATCACATGTCAATTCAAATAGGCTCCAGATCTCTTCCTCGCTCACGCCATATTGGGCTGCAAGTTGAGTTGCGGTGCGCTGGTTGTGTCCAGCCTGATTTACCTTGTCAGGATTCTCACGCAGGTAATCTTGGACACATTTCCAATCACCGTCACAGGTTTCGTTGAACACAACAAGAATTTCCTCTTCACTCACATCGTATTGATCGGCGTAACGAGCCGCGGTGCGAAGGTTGAGCTCCACCTGATGTTCCTCTTGAGCCTGCACCCGCTGCTGCCGTCGATACTCCTGGACATCTATCTCCAAGATAGCCAGAGCATCCGTAATCTCGTCTGCCAATTGATAAGCCTTCCGGATTTCCCCCCAGTTGTAGCCTTCACTGTGGGCGATGATAAGAGAAGCCCAATCACCGTCAAGTTGCGTTGCGAGTTTGGCTGCGTGACGCATTTCTGAGAGGTTAAAACCCATTTCAAGGTAGCTGGCGAGGTCGATGGGATCGATATCCAGCTCTTGGACTGTACGATACAATTGCCCCAGTTTGCCGGGCGAGATTCCATCCGCTAACCTTGCCAAGGCATCTTCAAAGTCGGCCTCATATCGAATGACGACCCGTAGCGCAGTGCGGATTTGGCTCACTGTATTCTCACCGCTTAAGACTCGATCCATGAGATCGACGATCCCCACATTATCTAGAGCCTCTGCAAATCGATTCAATTGAACGAGCAAGCCCCACCCTGTGCCATCCAAGTGCCAATCCCGGATCTGTTCCCAGGTGAGATCTTCAATGATCAGAGCAAGCTTATAGGCGTGCCAGAGACGTCCAAATCCAGTTTGTCGACCGGTAAGTCCACCCAAGAAGATATAGTAGATGTCTTCACAGGTGTATTCTTTTTCAGCTTGATCAGGGAAAAGCTTGCTGACCTCGTCGGCAATCCGTTGTGCCATTGGGTGACAGCCAAATAGGGGATCGACGACAACAACCAGTAACGTATCGGTATACGTTGCCCCGCATTCATCTGTGACCATCACGCTAGCGGTGTATCTGCCAGGTGAAGTATAGGTGGCAGTCGCAGTGTTTGAGTCCGGATCGATGATGAAACTTGATGCACCCTCGAAACTCCATTCGTAAACGAACGGGGGAAATCCACCACGGACCTCAGCTGTGAAGTCAAATGTGGCCTCGCCTCCCTCAAGTTCTTTGAAAGGTGGCATCTCATCAGCGAGAAGGGTGACCAGCGGTCCAATGGTGAGGATGTCGGATGTCATGCCCGTTAAGGGGATCTCTGAACTGTCGGTGACGGTTAAGACCCATTCATAGTCACCTGGAACCAAATACGTGTGTTGTGTAGGATGAGGGAAGGATTCAACATCGTTCTCTTCAAGACTTTCACCGTCGCCGAAATCCCAGGCCAAGTTATAAGGGGGGGTACCATCCTCTACGTTGACCTGAAAGGTGACACCCTCGCATGCAACCTCTGGTGTCACCTCAATGAATAACCCATTCTCGGCCAAGGCAGGAAGTGGAGTAACGGCAATGGACAGGACGAGGATCGCAGTAAATATCCGGTAGCGGGACATCGATTTGACCTCCAGATTATTCAAGATTTAAGAAAAGGTGTTCCTCTCAATACACCAATTGTGAGGAGAGATGTTCAAGCGTGAATGTCAAGTTCGTCTCATCCAGGTAAACGAGTAACACGAAACATTGTTACAGTTTAACGAATCTATCACCCAAGTACGATCCAACAGCAAAACGTCCCAATACGTTATTGGATTCAGTGATTGCGAAAGTTGGTAGAGAACAAGTTGTCCTTTCAGGTTATTAATTCGTCATTTCTCGTTTAACTACCCAATTGTTGTCTGCGATGATGCTTTTGTATAGAAGGTGCAGGTTCCTCGATTGGGATCACGGGGTGGGTGTGCAGTAGTGAGGATGTCCTGGCTTGTCGTTGCACTTACTCGGGTCTATGGTTGGAATCGATGGGGGTGTGGGGGTTGGTTCCTGGGTAGGAGTGGTTGATGGTAATTGGGTATCGGTTGGTGCTTGACTGGTGGTAGGTGTAATGGTTTGTGTATTCGTTGATTGCGGTGTCTCTGTTGGTGAAATGGTCTCTGTGCCTGAAGGTTGCAAAGTTGCCGTTGCCTCTGGTTGATTCCCGGATGATGTCCTTTGTGTTGCCGTTGGCATTGAAGGTAAATCATGGGTGGCTTCGGCTGGAGGTTCGCTCGCTTCTGGATTGTGTTGTGTGGTTCCTTCATTCGTCGCCATTGTCTCGCTCTCATCTTGGCTAGAGAAGGTGCTGTTTTGTGTTTCATTCGCGTTTGGTGTAAATCGCGTTTCAGGAGACGAGGCACCATTGCTTCCCTTCCAAACTGAAGAGAGTACGGGCAGTGTGACGGCAAAACACAGGAAGATGACGATGATTCCGACCAGAGCTACCTTGGGTCGCCGTTTACGATGACGGGGGACGTGAACCTGTTGTTGGGGTGAAGATTGAGGCACATTCTGCGGTATTTCCTCATGATCGAAGGCAGTTATAAAAGCGTGTTTCAGCTCCCCCATGGAACCAAAGCGCTGTTCAGGATTGATTGAAATCGCACGGGATAGCACTTGGATGACTTCTTGGGACAGGTGGCTGAGTGGCTGCCTGGCATGCTTTTGGGAGGTTGGTCGACTTTGGAGACGAGCGTTAAGCGCCAATAATCCTTCAGCCACAGGTAAACCGCTAAGAAGTACAAGCGCAATCAGGCCTAATGAATATTGGTCTGAAAGCGGGGTCAGCCCTACACCTTGAATGACTTCCGGTGCTTTGAATTCTTCGCCAACATATGGTCCTGTGCCTGATGAACGGAGTTTTCCCAGAGCAGAAGCCTGCCCTAGATCAAAAACCTGGACATGACCTTCTTCATCCACAAGAATGTTTGAGGGCGTGAGATTCCCATGGAGAATCCTGTGAGAATGAGCATGCTCTAATGCTGAGGCTGTTTCCAAGATGAGACGTTCAACATCAAGTGCAGCGAGGATTCCTCTATCGATGCGATCCTGTAAGTTACCGGCTGCGACATAAGGTGTCACGATGTATGGCCGACCTTCGTCTATTCCCGACCCAATGATTTTTGGGATATTAGGATGTTTCAACCTATAGATAGCGCGCATTGTTTCGTGCAATTGTGTGAGAATTTGGCGATTCTGGCTGACCTCAAGAGGGAACAGTTTAATGATTACGAAAGTCTCACCGTCTGGAGTTCGAGCTTTATAAGTATGCGAATCAAGGCTGGCCTTTCCGGAATCCATAGCAGGACTTAATTGCTCAATGATTCGATAACCTGCAATTTCTGATCCCATCATATCTGTCATCTTGTTCGTCTATTTCATCGTCGGGTTTACCAAGTTCTTTGCAGACGCCTCACTTGAACCGCTTACGCGAGTTCGAGATTGAGAATAGACGCAATACCTCCATGCCTTAGGAACGGAGGCATGTCGGGCAACAACCTTTTCTTTGTATGGGGAATGCTGGTGCATCCCATTAAGGGAATCGAGCAGGGCCGGAGATTGTTACAGCAGTGAAGTATGACATTTGTACTAGGCAAATCCTGTCTTTGTTCATCCAATGTAGAAGTATCCTCACATTGAAAGGAGCAGATTTTTGGGTGGGCAATGATATTTTGTCATCCGATGATAGGGATTGGATTCAACCCTTTTTTAGGTTTACTTTGTGCCTATACTTCTTATTCTGTAGAGATGTAACAAACTTAACGGAAAACCGTTTTTATGGTTGAAGATATTCATCCTCCGCATGCTGATGCAGAACTGATCGCCCAAGCGAAAGCCGGGCAGATTGAAGCATTTGGCGAACTTTACCAGCGATATCTTGACCCGATATACCGCTACATACGAATCCGGGTGGCGGAGGATACCATCGCTGAGGACCTTACTGAATTGGTTTTCTTGCGTGCATTTGAGGTGCTTGATCGTTACAAAGAGCGAGGTAGCCCGTTCTCGGCGTTTCTTTATCAGGTGGCCAGGAATCTTTTGGTGGATCACTATCGCCAACGGAAGAGGGAAGTTCCTCTTGAGGCCGCTGATGAGATAGCGGTGACGGACTCTAACATTGACGAACATGTCATCCGTAGTGCGCGCATAGAGATGTTAAAGCATGCTTTGGCCGATTTGCGTCCTGATTACCAAGAAGTCATCCGATTACGTGTAGTTTTGGCCTTACCGACAGCGACTGTCGCAGAATGGATGGGAAGAAGTGAAGGGGCTGTGCGAGTGCTGCTACATCGAGCACTGAATTCGATGAGAAAGCGTTTGGTTGAGGGTGATGAGGGAGATGAATCGCTCAGAAGTTGAGATCCTTGATAATGGTTTATCACGGATCCAATCCGATGAAGTGAAGACCGAGGATTTTCTACAAGAATTTCCTGAGCATGAAGGGACCTTGGGGGTCTTGCTAGGGCTTGCCGAGGAGATTCGTGCTCATTTGACTCCTGTGGGCCCAGACGATGATTTTGTGTCGACCTCACCAGCACGCATCCTTAATCTACTTCGTGCCAAACGCAAAGTCGCTCATAAAAGAGAGAGGAGGTGGGCATGGCGTCCAAAGTGGCCATTGAAGTTAGCTTGGCGCCCTGCATATCTTCTGATAACTGCACTGCTGGCAATCGGTATTCTGGGGACGACCGCCGGTGTAGCTTGGGCCTCAACAGGAGCATTGCCTGGGGACAACCTTTATGGTGTCAAACGGTCTATTGAGGAGGCTCGTCTTGTACTCACATGGACCGCGACAGGAGATGCTGCTCTGTTGGCTGGATTTGCCGATGAGCGTCTGAATGAGATCGAAGCGCTATTGGCCGTTGGTCGGGAGGACGATATTCGTTTACCTCTGGCCGGATATGAGGATTTATTAACCCGTCTTTTAGAAGTTGCTGAAGAAGCACAACACAGTGGAAAGCCAGGATCGTTAGAACATCTTCAGACAAGCTTAACACAAAACATCCGCACCTTAGAGCGTGTGCAAGCTCAGGTCCCTTTTAACGCTCAAGAGGCGATAAGAAGTGCCATTGAACAGTCAAATCATGGTCGTGAGGTGATTGAGTATATTCGGCAAGGTGGACATCCCAGCGATATAGCTCCTGGACAGTTAAAGAAGACACCCGATCGGCCCAGTGGAGGACCGGGCGATCATGGAGGTGGCCAACCCGCAACGAAGACGCCCAAACCCAAACCGACCAAGGATAAGACGCAAAAGCCTTAAGCCTGCAAGCCAATTAAAACCAACGGCTAAATTGATCGTTGGCATGAACGGTTTTTGATAGGGGCGTGGTTGCCACGCCCCTTCAAACCCCAAATTTAGCCATATCATCGTTTAATTTAAATACCATCCCACGAATCAAATCAATCCGGTACGATGTCAAATTGGAGAGTCATTTTGGCAGAGAAGTGTTAATGATCATATCGTACCCTATGATGAGGAATTGCTACGTATTCGCAATTATATTATCGCCAACCCGCGAAAGCGGGAACTTGATGAATACTATCCCAATCTGAAGTAGGGGCGGGGTTACCCCGTCCCTACCTGCGTGAGAGATGCTGTCCCAATCTGTGATACGTAGGGGCGCACGGGCAGGGAGGACACCCCTGCATCTTTGACCGTGCGCCCCTACAGAACTATTGTTATGATGTAGTGATTGAATTCGGTGATTAACTACAAGGGATATCGATGAGAGCAATCAAAGAAACATCAAGATCCGCTCTGCTCCATAGACTGCGCGAACTTGAGGTCGATGTAAGGTATCAGGAATTTGCTGAGCAGGATGCGGAAGATTTCGTTTACACCCCTGGGCTCATCCCTGTTTTGCTCTCCGCTCCACATGGAACCGTCCACACCCGGCAAGACAAGCCAAAGCAGGAAGATGAATATACTTCAGGTTTTGCCCAACTTGTTGCCGAGATCACCGATGCACATGTCATTTTCACTCGTTATCGGTCACAAACCGACCCCAACTGGTATTCTGATACGCCGTATAAGAAAACACTTCGGGAAGTGGTCGAGAGGGAAGCTATTCGCTTCGTACTTGACATCCATGGCGTTGCCGAACATCGAAAGTTTGGTATCGCGTTAGGGACATTGCGTCGAAAAAGCTGTCCGAATCACCGAGAGGCCATCATTCGCCATTTAGAGAAATTTGGTTTCAAACAGGATGCGGTTAAAGTGCTCCATCGCCTCGATCTTGATCGAGGGTTTACCGCCGAAGGAATAGAAGGGCAAGAAACGATCACTCGTTATGTTTGGGAGAGCCTTGCTGTACCCGCAGCACAGTTCGAGCTCCACCCAGCATTGAGGATAGTCGAAAGGCGTCCTGAGGCCACAGAGCCAGAACCTTACCAAGGTGTCCCGGCATTGATCGAAGTGACTATTAACGCCTTTACCACCCTGGTTTATAAACTGGCTGCTTCATCTCCGTGATGACTTCCCCTTGATCGCTTTAATTAAATTTATGGATGTTGACCTTAAAATATCGATTGTGTAGGTCAATTCTTCATAAGCTTGGAGCCATTCTATCCGACTTGAAGGATCTCACACTCTGATCCATTATCCTGTATCATAGAAACCTGTGGATTTGGCGTGAATGAGATCATGAAGCTAGAGGCTCGCTCACTAAATGTATTCGAGAATGGCGAATCCTCTGCCTGATTTCAATCTAAGAGGAGGTCGAGATGGCACTAACACCCCCCAAGAAGTGGGTCTTTTGGAGTTCCTTATTCTTGACGATGATTGGGATCCTGTCCGTATTTAGTCGGTTGGAATTTCTCGTAAATTGGAGCGTCTGGTTTGTTCTCGCCGGGTATATCTTGCTCTTCTTGGGGAATGTGTTTAAGGGTCTGTGACCCCTTGACTTCACATTCTCGAATACCCATATTTCGCGTTCCCACACGATTGAGAATGAAGTGAGTTATCATGTCTCCATGGGTGGTCGATTCTCGTATGGATACAGCCAGCTTTTATTTCTACGAGCGTAGTTTTATGACAGAATGGATATCATGATTGTAGAGCTGACTATGGCAGGTTGTGGGAAACAGAGGAACAATGCACGCAGCGGGACAGGGTATGTCCAAGGTTGAAATATGTTAAAAAAGCTGTTACGCCCTTCGACTTGGGCTTTCCTAAGGGAAGCGCGTCAGACGCCTGGTTTTACGGTTTTGGATACGGTTCATGGGTATGTCTATGGCCGTTGGCCTTATCTGTATATCGGTATTGGTACTGGAGAGCATCCAATTTACCGACTGCTGCACCCGTTGGTCCGATTTTTCCGGTGGTTGTTCCCTTCGAAGGAGAGCTCAAATCCTGATCAGACGTCTTTCGCTGATACATACCATGGCAAAGTTTTGACCACGAATGCCGCTCGCCAATTGGTTATGGTGGAAGAAGAGATCCAGTTGGTGGATTTGGAGCATGTCATCCCGTATGCTCTTGCACGCGACATCATCCTCAAAAACCCGAGTCATATCGTAGCACTTGAATGCCCTTGTCGAGCCTCACGAACCGACCCGTGCTTACCTATCGACGTCTGCCTGATTGTGGGTGAGCCTTTTGCAAGCTTCGTGATCGAACATCATCCGCGTCGGTCACGCTGGATCACTGGTCCTGAGGCGGAGGAAATCCTCGAGGGGGAGCACGCCCGGGGTCATGTTCACCATGCCTTTTTCAAGGATGCGATGTTCGGCCGTTTCTATGCCATCTGTAACTGCTGTCCATGTTGTTGCGGCGCCATGCAATCGGTACGTAATGGGACGCCAATGTTAGCCGCATCTGGATACGTTCGCCACATCGAAGAAGATCTGTGCATAGGTTGTGGCGACTGCGTGGAAGCTTGTCCGTTTGGGGCGATCAAGATGGGCGAGGGGGTTGTTGAAAGTGTTCTGCGAAATTGTATGGGCTGTGGTGTGTGTGTCTCCGTTTGCCGTGAGGGAGCTCTTTCGTTGATACGAGATTTTGAGGTTTGTGAACCGCTCGAGATCCAGCGTCTAATTACGGAGACAAAGATGCCTCAGGGCTTGTAAGAAACGCTCCCTCCCCTATCTCGCATGGAGTCACAGTAGGAAAAAAGATTAGGGAGAGGAAAATGTAATCCCTCAAGCACTCGCTGAATTTCATGGGCAATGAGGGGACGGGCGGGAAACGTCAGTGAAAAAACAGGCAGAATTTTTTAGAATCGGATTATGATTGTGCGGCAGTTATATCGTCGTTGGTATTGAAAACACTTATGGTTTAGTTAGGACTAATAACGAATATCTCACTGGAACAACATAACATCTAAGGACAAGTACAATGGAATGGCTCACCGATCCTGAAATCTGGATTGCCCTGATCACGTTGACGGCTTTGGAGGTCGTCCTTGGCATCGACAATGTGATCTTCATTTCGATCCTGGCGGGGAAGCTTCCCCGAGATCAGCAAGACCGTGCCCGCCAGTGGGGCATAGTCATGGCGATGGGGACCCGCATTCTGTTGCTGCTCTCTTTAGCTTGGCTGATCCGTCTGACGCAACCACTTTTTCAAGTTATTGGGCACCCCGTCTCGGGTCGTGACATCATCCTCATCGTCGGAGGGCTGTTCCTGTTAGCAAAGAGTACATTTGAAATTCATGATAAGTTAGAGGGCCAGGAAGGCCACGCCTCGGTGGGTGTGAGGGGGACCTTTGCGAGGGTTGTGATCCAGATCATGCTCTTGGATATCATTTTCTCGCTTGACTCGGTCATCACAGCGGTGGGCATGGCCAATCAGTTAGGCGTGATGATCGCAGCGGTGGTCATCGCGGTGGGAGTTATGTTGCTGGCCTCGGGCCCCATCAGTCGCTTCGTTAACGACCGTCCGACGCTCAAGATCCTGGCTTTAAGTTTCTTGCTTCTCATCGGTGTCTCGCTTGTAGCCGAGGGACTCGCGTTCCATATACCAAAAGGCTACATCTACTTCGCCATGGGCTTCTCATTCTTCGTCGAAATGCTTAATCAGCGGATTCGCGATCGGGTAGAAGTAAGACCCATCAAGCTGCGTCAAGCCTATGTTGAGGAAAAGGTCACCCAAGAACCAGAGCGTCGGTCAAGATAAGAGGGATGGAAAGCACTTTATTGCGGAACGATGTTGGGGGAGAGCTTCCATCCCAGAAGGCAAGTTCGGGGCCATCTTCCTGCATGTATCACCAAAAGAACCAAGAACCAAGGTCGTTAGATTGTTTTGAATGGAGATAAGGATATATGGAAGCTATCTATGCTGTCATACCGGATGAACGGGTGCTGACGATCGAAAGAGAGGAGATCAATCCTGCCGATCTTAAGCCGCAGGAGATCCTGGTTGAGGCCGAAACCACGGTTGTCAGCGCAGGTACAGAATTGGCCAACTTCACCGCGCTCTCGCCAGGTGTGTGGATTCCAGGAAGTTGGAATGCCTACCCCTGGCGTCCAGGATACGGATTGGTGGGCCATGTCAGGGCTGTGGGTAGTGAAACGCTCGGATTGACTGAAGGACAAAGGGTGTTCTGTTTCGGGAAACACGCTTCCCTTCAGCGCTATGAGGTTGCGCAAAACATACCCTATGGTGCTGCTCTGCCTCTCGACGAGGACCTTCCTGCGATACAGGTGATCATGGCGCGTATGGCGTTAATTGGGATAACAGGGCCCCAGGTGACGGAGTTTGAAAGCGGTGACACGGTTGCAGTCTTTGGGCTTGGATTGGTGGGAAATTTCGCCGCCCAACTTTATCAACATGGGGGAGCGAAGGTCATCGGTTTGGATGTTATCCGTGCACGATGCGGGATAGCGAAGAGCACGGGCCTCGAAACCGTTCTCGATGTGAAAGTGGAGGAACAAGTGGAGGCCATCCTCGACCTGACAGATGGAAAAGGCGTCGATGTTGCCGTAGATGCAGTAGGTAACTCAGCAGTCATTGAGGCCTGTGTTGAAGTCTGTGCCCCACATGGACAGGTGATCCTGTTGGGATCACCAAGGGTGGCCCACGAGACCAATGTCACAAAGATGCTTCGCAGCATGCACCACCGATGGATCGTGATCAGAGGTGCATTGGAGTGGCGGTTGCCTCCTCATCCAGTTCGTGGCAGTAAACATTCGATCGCGTCGAATCTCCAGCTTATCCTTGACCTTATCCAAAACGGAAAGCTCCATGTAGAACCGCTCGTCACCCATGTGATCGAGCCAGCTCAGTTGTTGGAAGCGTATCACGGATTGCTAGATCAAAAGGAGAGTTATCTAGGTGTGGTCGTGGATTGGCGTGAGAACGTCTGACACATTGGGGGTGTATACATTAGGGAAGGATTGTCTTCATCATTTCAAGTGGCTGCGTCGACAAGAAAATACATTCAAGAGATATCAACCAAGGATGTGATGTGGTTGATGGCCCTCTCCACAATTTTATCGTCTTCAACCCTGATCACGATCGCGCCCTCAGGGCAGACATCAACACAACGGCCGCAACCTCTACAGGCTTCGCTTTTCACCGCGCGTCCATCCACCAGACGAATGGCATCAACGAAACATACCTCATCGGTACATGTTCCACATCCGACACAAAGGTCGGTGACTTCGACCGTAACCCCAGGCATGCGGGTAATTTTCGAACCGATTTGGCTTGAAACGTGGGGCAGGACGCGCCAGAGACAGCAGCAAGGACAGCAGCTGCAAATCGTCAAGAGCTTGATTCCTGGTTCAACACCGAGCCACACCGTGTCCAGTTTGTTGCGACCGATCAGATGGACCAATCCGGCCTCACGACAACGCTGGACATGTTCGAGGGCCTCCTCTTTCGAAACACGGCGTCCCAGCTCTGGGTTGATGTCCAGTGCCGCCTCGCCAAGGAATAGACAACCTAAGTCTCTAGGGTAATCCTCGCACTGGCTAGTTTGCCGGCAGATACATGTGTCCATGACCCAGTGGACAGTGGCACCTTCGATGAAATGGTTGACCACTTGCGTTGGGATCACGACTTCACCAGGGGAGTTGATGGGTTGATTAATCTCGATCGTCCCTGAACGGGGGAGATACATCAAATCATCGCCCTCGAATAAGGCGTGATCCAACATGGAGCCAAGGATGGGAACTTTGGTGGTTTTTGCGAGAAGAAAACGCCCCGGGAACGCCTTCTTCAAGAGCTTCACAAACCACAATGGTCGGCTCATGGATCAATCACTTTATGAATTGGGTTCTCGTCTAAGTATTTGAAATGGAGCATCATTCTGAGCCTGAGCCATCCGAATAGTTTCGTGCAGCATCTTGAACTTTGGTATGCTGGTCCTAATGTATCAGAATACTCACATCACTGCTCTTGAAAGGGAGCCTGTGATCTGAGAGGGTAAGCAGCGCCTCAATGCTACTAGAAGTAACGTTCCGGTTATACTCATATTATCGTAGGACATGACCTGCGCCATATGAACCTACTCTTTGGATTTCCGTTCTAATGTCACATTTCACAATATTTAACAACGGCATAAGATACGGAACATCCATTTAACCTTTTTATCCTGAGATCTAAAGTGATCAGGTAATATACGAAAAAATTGTGCGTATTTGGGTTGTTACAGGTAAGATTAGATATCACATTTAATGGCTTGTACTGCTATAGAGGATTATCAGAGCCCATAGGGGGCGAACCATTTTGCGAGATGGGCGAGAGAGTGTCGAGGAAGCGCCAGATCCACAAACTGGTGAAACGATGATCCAATGGAGGGTTACAGATGATTACATCTCAAGAGTATAGAGAGAGGATCAAAGCATTGCGGCCCAACGTTTATATTGACGGTGAGTTGGTTTCTCGTGATGATCCTCGGATTGAGCCCGGCATGAACGTCATTGCCCTGACTTATGATTTGCCACAGGAGAAGAAGTACGAGGACCTCTTCACCGCGACCTCTCATCTCACAGGGGAGAAGATCAATCGCTTCTGCCATGTTCATCGCTCTACGGATGACCTGATGAAGAAGCAAGAGATGACCCGCTTGTATTGCCACAAGAGTGGGGGTTGCATCCAACGCTGCATGGGTATTGATGCCGTAAATGCCCTGTCCGTGATGACCTACGAGATCGATCAGGTGCATCAAACTGAATACCATCAGCGTTTTCTTGCATACTTGGAATACTTTCAGGAGAACGATCTCTGTGCCAATTGTGCCCAAACCGATGTTAAAGGGGATCGCAAGAAGAGGCCACACCAGCAAGTGGATCCTGACCTTTACTTGAGGGTTGTCGAGAGGCGGAAGGACGGTATTGTGGTTCGAGGGGCAAAGGCCCACAACACCGTCGCTCCCTATGCTGATGAAATTATTGTCATTCCCACTCGTTTCCTGACGGAAGAAGAGGCCGATTGGGCGGTGGCTTGCGCGATACCAGCTGATGCGGAAGGTGTGAAATTGATCTGTCGTCCGACCGCCTTCCGTCCTCGAAAACTGCTCGATGCGCCGATCGCTCACTTTGGAGATGTGGAATCCTTAACCATCTTCGACGATGTCTTCGTGCCCTGGGAGCGGGTTTTTATGTGTGGCGAGCAAGAATTTGGCGGCCCATTGGCATTACTCTTCGCCTTATACCATCGACACAGCTATACCGGTTGCAAACCGGCTACTTCAGATGTGTTAATGGGCATGGCTGCGCTTGTGGCGGAGTACAATGGCATCGAAGATGAAAAACATGTGCAGCAGAAGCTTGCCGATATGATCAGTGTGGCGGAATTGGTTTATGCGGCGGGCATCGCGGCTGCGGTTAAGGGTCAGCAGGCTCCCTCCGGAACGTATGTGCCCGAGGTCATTTACTCAAATGTGGGTCGACGCCATGCGGGTGAGAACATCTATCACGAGTTCGAAATAGTCGCGGATTTAGCTGGTGGGTTGTCGGCCACCCTACCATTGGAGGGCGATTTTCTAAGCGAAGAGACAGGCCCTCTGCTGGCCAAGTACATGATGAGGAATCCGAACATTTCAGCGGAAGATCAGCACCGTTGTTTTCGTATGATCAGTGATGTGATCTGTTCCTCGATGGGAGGGGTAAGCCAAATTGCTGGGTTGCACGGCGGCGGATCACCCGTCATGGAAACCATTACCGTATTGAGGAATTACAATCTCGAAGCGAAGAAACGGATCGCGAAGGACCTGGCAGGCATTAAGTCATGAAGGGTGGTTGGAACAGGAGGTTAAGATGACCTTTCACCCTCTCCCTTTTAGGGAGAGGGCAGGGGTGAGGGTGTACCAAGCCGGTCAACATAAAGGGCTGCCCCAAAAGGGCAGCCCCTTGTAGTTTCGATATAGGCTTCTCGGGTAGGACTCGAACCCCGTTCGGGCCGGCGCCCGACGAGCGCAGCCCGTCGGGGCGAACGGCCTACAACCTAGCGGACAGAGGTGATAGTCCTGTTCGTATATAGAATATTGGAAGAGCTTTACGAATGCGAGTTATGAGGTCGACTCTTGGGATGAGGCATTTCAAGGCCGCCCGCCCAGCCGGACCGCTTCAGAGATTTGTTAGCCAGCCGAAACCTAACCTTCCCATTACTCACTCGGTAAGGAGGCGATGAAATCAGCGACCAGATTCTTGAGCTGTTTTCCGTACTGCCAACCATCTTCCAACCAGAATGGATCACCGATCGCAACGATCACCATATCAAACTCATCCAACAGCGCAATGGTCTGCCCGCCGTGCCCAAGCATAGCGTCATACTCATGATCGCCTGATTGGAGTCGCCACCACTGGTAACCGTAACCCGTTCTATCAAAGTTAGGACCGACTCGCGGAACATATTCTAACTGCTCTCCCGTCGAATAGGATTGCAGCGATTCATGCACCCATTCAGAGGAGATGACTTGCTTTCCATCAAAAACGCCATCATTTAGGTATAGCAGCCCAAACTTGGCTGCATCACGCGCAGTGACATGAATACAGCAAAATCCCATCGGATATTCATTCTTTTCGGGAGGCCACCATTCACCTAGCTCTGCAACAAGGGGCGCAAAGAGTTGTTCCTCTGCAAACTCACTGAGCTCAACGTCGCAGGCACGGGCAACTATCGCACCGAGGAAGTACGTGGATACATTGCTGTAATGGAAATATGTCCCTGGATCGGTGACGAGGGGGTAATGCACCATCAATGAGAGAAGGTCCCCGGCGAGCATGCCCTCCCAGAGATCTGCGTGGGATTCCTCCCAAGGATAGCCAGAACGCATCTGCAGCAGATGGCGGATGGTGATCTCCTCTTTTCTTGGATCCTCAATCTGGCCAGAATACTCCGGGAAATAGTCCAGAAATGGCTGGTCAAGGCTGGTCAGGCAGCCCTGCTCAAAGGCAAGGCCTACCAGGGCGGAGATGTAGCTCTTACTCAGCGATTGTATATTTGACTTCAGGTCTATGGAACCCTCATTGAAGTATTTCTCGGCAACAAGGTAGTCGTTCTTGACGATCAGCAAGCTGTAGATGGAATCCAATTTGGCAGCATCGTAATACAGCTCTGCCACCTTATCGGGATCAAGTCCTTCTTCCTCCGGTGAGGAGACTTCCCAGTCGCCACCAGCCAGGGGGGTGTAGTCCACAGCTACGAGATCCTTGGGTGACGGCCCGCAACCGACAAGGGTGGATAGGAGCAGGACTGCACTGGTGAATATGAGGAAACGATTCTGATGGCGCTTTGAAAATCTCATCGCAACTTATCCTTTGGTTATTTTGCCTAAATCGTAGTTTGGAGTGACGAAGTAACTATCTTTTTCGGCTGGCTAACATGTGATTCTGCGGATTATCACCCTACATTCATAACTATAGCGATCACAAATAGATTAATCAACTTCACTTCTAATAAGTGTTGATATCGAAAGCAAAAATCCCGCGGTTTATGCGGGATTTTGTGTTGCAAGGGAGATGCGCCTTCGCAAATCTTAAAAAGGCTCCTCGGGTAGGACTCGAACCTACAACCTAGCGGTTAACAGCCGCCCGCTCTGCCAATTGAGCTACCGAGGAACGCGCAGGCATTATAACTGTGCCCGAGGGATAGCGTCAAGCCAGCCAGGTATCTAGTGAGAATCCCGCAGAAGTTGACGCACAAACAGACAGGGAGGATTGGGTTTGAGAGGGGGGGCGTCGAGGTCCAAAACCCAAATTGACTACATCATGGTAGCCCAACGCAATAACGAAAAAACACGCCGCTGATGGGGTTTGGGCTATAATGGCGCCATGTCCTCAGTTCCAAAAGCGAGTCCTGTCGAGAGCGTGAATAAACGCAAATGGGTTCATCTCACAATAGTAGGAGTGAGCTTAACGATATTTGGGTTATGGCTAGGGCTCACACCAGGTGGGCTTCTAGGTAAAGCCGACGCCATTGGCTACTCCGTTTGTCATCGAATCGATCTGCGATCTTTTCATCTTGGGGATCGACCCCTCCCCCTTTGCGCAAGATGCACTGGTATGTACCTTGGCGCAATACTCGCATTGACTTTCCACGCCGTACGTAAACCTCGGGCGGGGCGTTATCCTCCTCGGCCTCTGATGATCATCTTTGCTCTCTTCGGGTTGATTTGGGCTATCGATGGCATCAATTCTGTTCTCTATCTCTTTCCATCTGCACCATCCCTCTACCAACCAAGTAACACCCTGAGATTGATCACGGGTACTTTGGTCGGTGTCGCCCTGGCTACGCTGATCTATCCGGTTTTCAACCAGAGCATGTGGCGAGAGTGGAAGCCTGTGCCGGTGCTCCAATCTGTCGGCGAACTGACACTTTTGATCATTTTGGCAGCCATCCTGGTGATGGCCGTTGTGAGCGGAAACGTACTGATCCTTTACCCGCTCGCGTTGCTTAGTAGTGTCAGCGTGATGGTGCTTCTGACGCTGGTCTACGGCACATTGCTCGTGACGGTCATCCGTCGTGATAATCAAGCAGACACATGGGGGGATTTGATCCTGCCATTAGGCCTCGGGTTTATCGCGGCTGTTCTTCAGATTGCCCTCGTCAGCGCAGGCCGTTTCTTGCTGACTGGCGAAGGTGGATTGTATCTATAGGGGAGGTTCGGAGTGGAAGCATTAAGCGGTGTCTTCGCCGCATTCGGTCTTTCAGCAAGCGCAGGCTTGAACGCATACGTTCCATTGCTTGTGGTCGCGCTCATGGCGCGTTTCACCGATTTGATTAACCTGGCTGAGCCATGGGACGCATTAACGAGTTGGTGGGTGATCGGTGTTTTGATCCTACTTGGGTTGGTGGAATTCTTCGCTGACAAAACCCCAGTTGTCAATCATGTAAATGATGCGATCCAGACCTTCGTTCGACCTGCAGCCGGTGCCATCTTGTTCGCTGCCAGTGCGAAGGTTGTCACGGATATCCACCCAGTATTAGCTATTATTGCGGGGATTTTGGTTGCGGGAGGCGTCCACGTGGCGAAGTCCGCTGCGGTCCGTCCTGTAGTCACGGCTACCACTGCTGGGACAGGGAACATTCCGGTGAGTGTGGCCGAGGATATTACGGCTACGGTCATCTCCATTCTGGCCGTAGTCGTACCTGTGATCATCGCAGCGTTGATCATCTTGGTGACCTCGTTCATCATCTGGTGGCTGTGGCGAAGGGCGAACCTCGAGAAAGCGAATTGAGTTCATCCCTAACGATGTTTACGATTCCAAGGTAAAACGTAGGGGCGCACGGGCCGGGGAAATCACCCGGCATCTTCGACCGTGCGCCCCTACATCGTAAGAGATTTTATTTCCCACATAAGTGTGTCATTCCGAGGTTCGAGTGAGGAATCCCTATGATCTTACAACTTCAGAAGCCTCATCAAAGGGATTCTTAATTACTGACGTTCAGAATGGCATATATTACAGGATGATGTAATGGTGACGGGTCGTAATCCCGCACATGATTGATATCGGACATAATGTGTAGGGGCGCACAGGCCGGGGAAATCACCCGGCATCTTCGACCGTGCGCCCCTACACACACTCACCGGGAAAACCCAAGATCGTTATTCGTAGGTGGTGCGGGGAGTGTTCAAAGGACTGAGATCGAACGGTCCGCTATTATTCGTCGCCATCGCCTTTAGCGCGGCCATTGTTTCAAGAGCTCGTTGACGTTCTTCGGCTGAGATTTCGAGAGCGGCAAATTCATCCTCATCCAGTACCAAGAGTTTCCTCTCAGGAGTGACGATCAGGTCAAGAGCGAGATCTTCAGCGTACACGTCCTCGGCTTCGAGGCGAGCAGGTCGAGTGATATTGCAATACCAGCCTTTGTGGTGATGATCATCGACATCGAAAATGGCAAAGATGTTATACCAGCGGTCACTATAGAAGGTCTCAATAAAGCGATCACCGCGCCGCAGTTGTACATGGTGAAGGTCGAGATCGTCGTGATCGAAATGCGCTTGCAGTGTAACGCTGTTATCCGATCGTTCGAGCACCTCCCCGCGATAACGCCAGACTTCCTGCCCATTTTCATTAAGCTTGTGAACTGTAATCGATGGATTCATGGTCGATCAGATTCTAATCTCCAAAGTTACGAGAAGCAGGAAGGTGTAGATGTGGGGGTGTGGGCGCAGCCCACACCCCCACATCTACTAAACCTCCTCCCACAGTTGATCGTTTGGAGTGGAGTCTTTCATACTTCGATTCCCAAAGCCTCGAGGAGCTCCGTGATCTGTTTACCGAATTCAGGCATTCCGATCATACCTCGACGGCGGGGTCGCGAGAGATGAACATCGAGTGATTTGACCACCCGCCCAGGTCTTTCACTGAGCACAATGACACGATCTCCAAGGTAGAGCGCCTCTTCGACATCATGTGTGATGAAGATCAATGTCTGTTGGAATTGATGCCAAAGGCCCAGGAGCCAATCTTGTAGCTCACGACGAGTGAGGGCATCAAGCGCTCCAAAAGGTTCATCCAGCAGAAGGATATTGCGGTCGGTTAGGATCGTTCGCAGCAGAGCAGTACGTTGGCGCATGCCGCCGGACAAGGCACTCGGGTAGGCCTCAGCGAACTCCTCTAAACCGAATAAGGGCAACATTGTACGAGCCTGTTCTCGGGCTTCCTCTCGGGGTACCCCTCGCAACTCTAATGGGATGATGGCGTTATCGAGAACTTTGCGCCAGGGGAGTAGAAGATCTCGCTGTGGCATATAACCCACACGTCCTGTCCGATGATCACATCGCTCTCCATCCAGACAAATTTCTCCGTGATCCGGCTCAAGGAGACCGACGATTATATTAAACAAGGTGCTTTTTCCACTGCCAGATGGTCCAATGATGGTTAATAGCTCGCCCGGCATGACGTGGAGGGATACGTTCTCAAGAGCTTGGACTGTCATGCCATTGCTATGAAAGGCCTTACTCACATTACGCAGTTCGACGATGGGCGTGGTCACGTGGTCACCTCAGTGAAACTTGAATTGCCTGTGAGATCTTCACGTTATGGCAGAAAATCGTTCGTAAATGCGGATGGCGCATCAATCGGCGCGGGGATGATGCTGTACTGCGCCATCCACTTTGAGTAATCATCCCATACGGACAGACTCTGCTCCCCCCACTGTGTGGCTTCAGCCTTATAGCGGGGAGAGAGCCAAGCTTGGCTGGCGCGGACCAGTTCCTCATCAAGTTCAGGCACAGCATCGAGCAAGATCGTTGCCGCCTCTTCTGGGTGGTCAATAGCGTATTCGTAACCGCGCGAGATAGCCAAAAGGAACCTGCGAATAACCTCGGGTCGCTCACGTGTTGTGTTCTCATGAACGATGAAAACCGGGGTGTAGTAATCTGGGATGCAATCGAACCAGTCCTCCATCATGATGATGTCCAGATCGATCGCTTGAAGATCTGCCTGGACCCCTTGCCACGCATAGAAGATCCACGCCAGATCTGTTTGACCCTCGTCCAATAAGGCCAATGGATCTGCAAACCCTGTATCAACAATCTCCAGTGCGTTGAAATCTCCGTTGGCACACTCCATGAGAACGCGCAGTGTTGGTTCCTCGAATGGGTTGCCATAAGATCCGTAGCGGAGCCCCTCCCAGTCGGCCGGTGTCTCGACAGTCAGCTCTGCACGAGAGGCGAATCCTGAAGTGTTGTGTTGGATGATCGCCGCGATGGATACGATCGGGATCTCATCGGCACGAGCGAGCGTGACTTGCTCTTGGAAGCTTATCCCGAAATCGGCTGCGCCTCCGGCGACCGCTTGTTCGGCAAATACTTCACCGGGTTGAATGATTTCGATATCTAAACCAGCCTCAACGAAGAAGCCCTTGGTTTCTGCCACAAAGATCCCCGTGTGGTTGGTGTTGGGCACCCAATCGAGCATGAGCGTTACGGAAATCGGTTCTATGGTTTCGGTCTCTTGAGGTACTACTTCTTCGGTTGATCCCTGACAAGCTGAAATGAACAGTATCAATGTCAGGATAAAGAGCAACGTTACGAGTTGTTTTCTCATGATTTGCTTCCTCCTGAAAACTTGTCCAGTGGATAGCAATTATGTCTTCAGGGTTAGATATATCCTGTCGCTGTCTTTTCCGCTTTCAAGGCGATAAAAGCGCCTTTACCGTGGCCTTCTTGTATTTGAAGTGCATCCCTAGCGTATCCCCCCTGCACCTGTTCGGTACTAGCCACCGCATCGGATATACCAGTGATTGTCTGTCGAGTTTGGAGGACCTTGAACCCTGTCTGCTCCAAATAGGTGATGATCTCCTCTGTTGTGTGAAATCGTGCCTCTTTGTAAAACGGATCCTCGTCCTTGTGCATCTCGTACATTTGGCCAAGGGGGCTGCTTTTGTCAATCATGCCGAGGATCAGGGGACAGTTGGGTTTGAGAACCCTCCGTATTTCGTTCAATAAACATGCGACGTCAGGAACGAAAGGATCGACGGTTACCAGTAAGCTGTAATCGAAGGCACAGGCTTCGAAGGGAAGCCGTTCACCGAATGCTTGACACACATTAATGCCACGAGATCGTGCGATCTGAAGAGCACGTCTTGCAGGGTCGATCCCCAACTCGATACCCAAGGAGGCCGCAAAGCGCCCCGTCCCTACTCCGATCTCCAAACCCCTACCGATCGAAGGGATGAAGGTTTGCAGAGCGTTAACTTCTGCTTGGAGAATGAGTTCATTATCCTCAAACCATAGATCGTATTCTTCCGCTTGTTGGTCGAAGACTGTCACGCCCCACATTTGGGACTCTCCCTTAGTAAATTCCTGGTTCCTCCCACTGTTCAATGCGTTGTTCAGAGTAATACCAGGGCAGCGCTGCTCGTTCAACAAGGTAGATCAGTGCGAAGAGACCAATGCTCAGAGCGGTAGTGATCACAATAGCAACAAAAACTTGATCAGTCGCTAACGCGTTTTTTGAGCGGAGCATATACAGACCTAGCCCCGCAGAACCGCCAACCCACTCGCCGATGGTGGCACCGACAACACTATAGGTAACGGATACGCGTAATCCAGAGAAGAACGATGGCAGCGCTGAGGGGAGTCGAACCATGCGCCAAATCTGCATTCGTGTGGCGCCGATAGCCCGGAAAAAAGCAACCAAGTCGGGGTCAGCTGAGGCTAAGCCATCAGCGGAACTCACCGCTAAGGGGAAGAAACACACCAATACTACGATGATCACTTTGGGTAGCAAGCCAAAACCGAACCAGATGATCAGCAAGGGAGCAATAGCCAAGATCTGTACTGTTTGGGAAGCGACCAGGATTGGATATAGAGCCCGTTTGAGGAACGAAGAGAGATCCATAGAAGCAGCGATAGCGACTCCGAGAATCAATGCGATCACGAGTCCGAGAACCGTCTCGAGCATGGTTGTGCCTATAGCTGAGATGAGTAAATCTCTTGTTTCCCATCCAGCTTGTGCCACCTGGACCGGCGAGGGCAAGATGAATGCCGAGAGGCCGCTTCTTCTTGTCACGACCTGCCATGAAAACAAAACGAAGGTGATCAGGAAAACGGGGGGAAATATTTCACGAACCCAACGTGGTGGTCTTTTAGGCTTCGTCTTCAACTGCTAACTCCGTTTAACTACTCGATCTTTACTGGCTGTGTGTGCCTTATGGATCAGATCGATGACTCCACTGAAAATAGATCAACTGCGAGAAGATGACTGGCATATCTGGGGGTACGGGCGCAGCCATTACCCCCAGATATACCCCTCCCTACTCCTCGAGATTTTTTCAGTGGAGTCATCGGTATTTGGATACCTTCTCATCGATTGTTGTTCCACAGGTCTGGTCCCCTATCTTGATGATCGTAATGACCTGATCAGCTCCTGCCTCAAAGCAGGCCAGATGAGCTGATTTGGCAACCTTAAGCAGCTCATCGAGGGGCCCTTCCATCACGGTCTCCATGGGACCTACTTCGAATTTGACACCGCTGGCAGCGATCACCTCGATGGCGTGATCGACGACCGGAAACAGATTCTCGACCAGAGGTAAGACTTGCACCGCCACATTAACTGTTCGGTTTTCATCTAGGTGCATTTGGCTCTCTCCCAAAGTATTTTAGACAAGTTGAGTGGTCGTTGTTCACTTCTGTGTCAAGAACACCTGAAGGCACAGTATTGTCTCGGGAAGTTGATGGACGGCTTGCTTACATCTCTCCTGGTGAATGAACGGCAATTAGCATCCCTGAGCCCAACTCGACACGTGCAACCGAGGCGGTTAGGACGTTACTTACCCCGCGTGCAGGGCCAAATGCTAACTTTTCATCTTTCAGGGGGTAATACAACTCATAGGTTGTGATTCCCTCCGCGGCACCTTCGAGGGGTATGAGGCTGAGTGTATCCCCTGATTGACCATGGATCTCATCACCCGGTGGTCGGATCAACCAGGCTGTTTGATGGTCGTACCAGTACTCAATACGGACCGAAAGAAAGCTGGGATGTGTAAGCAGCAGTAGATTCGACAAGGACATATCAATACGATCGCCAAATGCACCCAACACGACGATCTCCCTCACCCCGATTTGAATAGCGTGGAGGAGCGCCAATTCCAAATCGGTTTCGTCTTTTTGGGCGGCGAATCTCAGCACGTCTGTACCTATGGCTTCCAATGCCATGTGCTCTTCCTCATCCAATGAGTCAAGATCGCCGATCACGATCGATATTTCCAGACCAAGTCTTGCTGCATGTTGAACGCCACCATCGGCTGCGATGACCGTGGCTTCTTTCCATGGCTGCAGACGCGTTCTTAATGTGTCTGCATTGTGAACGCTACCGTTAGCGAGGATAATGGCTCGATCACTCATACGGAAATTTCCTTTGGCTCAAGCTTTTGAAGATTTCCTCGTCAGGGTTCATGGGTGATCTTATCTCCAAATAGGAACCCATCAAAAAGAAACCACTCCCGGTTTCGGGAGTGGTTTCAAAATATGATTTCGAAATAACCATCCCTACGCCGGTATTATCCGGATCAGGTTCAACGGGTCGAGGGCTTCTAAACCCTCCTCTCAGCCCAAGGATTAAGGGCTCCCCATGTTATGTGAATTGTCTCTGAAGAAGTATATCGTAGCTGTGAGGTAGGGTCAAGCTAGCATGCATTTGGTAGGCCGTTAGCAAAGAGGGAAGGGTGTTTATTCGAGAGGTTGACGGGATAGGTAGATAGTACAGGTTTGGTCGCCTTGCGCGATGCAGCTGGTCTCCTCGACCATGAAGTACTTTCCGCCGCTTACCCAAAAGAGGGTTTCTTGGAGTAAACCGACGGTAAGCTGGCAGCATGGGGAATCTGTCACCCGTCCCCAGCATGCTGCGCAGCGTTCAGTATGCCAGAAGAACTCATCGGGTTTTTCCTCGACCCAAACGATTTGGTCGGTGTAATTATTAAAAAGCTCAGCGAAAGCTTCAACGCTTACTTTGATCTTCATCTTTAAGGGTAGGAGGCGAAAAGCTAAATCTGAGACACCCAAGATCGTTCCGAACTCATGCAGCCCGTGCTTAAAGCATGCCCTGCCAGCCCTGAGAGCTAAACCGCGCCCTGCGCGTGGTCCGTACATTGTGTCCAGAGCTTGGTGAATGCTGCCCAAATCGTCGAAACGAAAGCCGAGATCGAAGGTGTCAGGAGGTAAGTTGTTTATCAGATGGTGCAAATCAGCCAAATTTAATACTGCGTTGATTCCATTTCGTCCAATGACCTCCTCCAGCGACAGCAGGATGATACGCCCCAGCTTATTTGGGTAATAAAAAGTCTGCGGATCCTTACCCGTGTCTGGCATGGATTTGCATCGTCCTCCGCTACGATCTAGGGTCAATTAGGCCACGACAGCATGTCGAGACTGGATCACAATCGCCAAGGGCGTCTTGATTAGATTTCTTTTGGATTAAACCCGATCTTCGGCAATCTTTTGCTCGCTAGGTCGGCAAGTAGTGGACTGAAAAAACACCAGCGAGGAGCAGAGAGGGGTGTATGTGGGTATGTGGGTGTAGCCCACATACCCACATACACCAGTCCTTCTCTCGCAGCTGACATTATTCAGTCGATTCTGCAATATCAGAACGAGAATGGTTGGAAAAGTTCATAAACATGATTCTAGCGGTGATGGATGCCATCATAGGGTATGAGGAATTTGGTGATCTCTGCGAATGGGTTGGTATGAAGATGCGGTTAAGCTGCTTCTTCCATCTCCTCCAAGATACTGTAGAGCAACTCGAGCAAGACTTTTTTAACCGTTTCTTTGTCCAGTGCAACACATGGAAGTAACTTAACCTTGCTGTCAATTTTCAATGCGATTCGCAGATCGTCCACTTCCCAGGCATCCTCATGATCCTGTTTGTTGGCAGCCACGACATAGGGCGTCGGCGCATAGGCACGGAAAGTCTGCAAGATCCCTCTTGCTTCACGGAAGGTCTCCGGGCGGGCACTGTCTACCATAACGATGAACCCGAGCATGCCTTCTGAGAGGATCTCCCACATGAAGTCGAACCTTTTCTGGCCCGGTGTGCCGAATAAATAAAGTACCAAATCGTCGTCAACGGTGATGCGACCAAAATCCATGGCCACTGTGGTGGTCTCTTTGACGCGCTCAGCTTCGGTGGAGATTTTACGTTCGGTGGATACAACATCGATCTCGCTGACCGAACAGATGAATTCAGTCTTTCCGCTATTGAAGGGACCCGTGACGACCATTTTAACAGTTTGCATAAGTATTCCTTGTCACAATGATCGGATTCGATCGATTAGACGGTTTACCAATGAAGTTTGTTCTTTCGTGTCGACTGGCGGAAGCTGGCGTGCTTGCGCAGGCATTGGCATACCTGCCGGGCGGACGATCTCAACCAATCCAGCCTGAAGGAGTCCATATACGATCCGCCGAATATCAAGATCACTCATTTTATTTACTTTCCCAATTTGCTTGATGGTATTTTTGGGATTAATGTAAGAAACGACCTTCCATTCCTCGGTCGTAAGTTGGACATCGCGAATATTGGCATCAGGTCGTTCAACAAAATTAAGCGCCATATTCAGGTTGGGGATTTCTTCATGTAGATATTCCCATTCCTGTAAATGTCGAGAGCCTTGCATGATGATGTTTTCAAGATCGAGGCGGATGGTGATCGCTTCCAGCGGGGGTAAGACATCGGCATCAAAACGGAAGAAGCCGTCGATCCATGTGAACAATTGGTAGATGATTTCGAGGATGTAAAGCTGGATACCGGAGAGGATGTCCTGTTGCGTCAGGTAGCCAGCGTTGATAAGCAACAATCCAAGCTCCTTATCACTTTTATCGCCGGCGTGGGTTTTGATGACTTGAGATTGTCTTGCTGTGATTTTCCCCGTTTTCGTCAGGATGCCAGACAGTGTGCCGTCTTCGTTGCTCAATTGTGCATAGATTAACTTACCTCCATTGAAGGAGACCCACGCAACCTCCTGAGGCCCTTCGATGGTGAGTGTACCGGTCTTCCGAGCCAGGTTAATCAGGTTGAGCAGTTGTGTGACGGTGAAGTCTCGCAGATTACCCTTAAGCGCCATAATGGTCTCTTACATAAGGGGTGTTTGTTTCCAACCAGGTTTGTTCCAACGGTTGGCTATCTAACTTTATCGAACCTCAAGGTGTTGGTTGACAGCATTAGTATACGCTAATGGGTGGCGGGATTATACCTGTACGGAGGTCGCATTGCAAACGATAGCCAAATGGAATACCTCGGGGCGTCGACTAGCGTGATAAAATCTCGACGTCTCATTTTGGGAGAAGCCGTTGAAGGTGACGAGGTTCCTGAAAGGGTGTTTCATTTTTTTAATCTTGCTGGCAATTGCCGCATGTGGTCAATCGATGACGGAGATCACTTCATCAGAAGCCACAAGATCTACCATCCGTACAGAAATTGCCTCAGTCGCCCAATCGTCTTTGACCCATCAGCCCACATCTTCCTTGTCTCCCCCGGAAACAATCGTAATTACGCCTTCGAGGACATCGGTCTATCCCAAAGGCGTTAATCCGCTTACCGGTCTTACTGTGACTTCGCCCGAGAATCTGGAGCGGAGACCTTTCTTGATCAAAGTCGCAAACTCCCCTCGCGATGTCCGTCCGCAGGAAGGGCTATCATCAGCGGACCTTGTCTTTGAGTACTACGCGGAAGATAGCAGCACATGTTTTTCCGCCTTGTTCTATGGATTCGATGCTGAGCGGGTGGGGCCGATCAGTTCAGCACACTTCATCGACCTCGAATTCGTACGAATGTACACCGCCTCTCTTGCCTTCGGGAGCGCGACCTACGAGGTTTGGGAGAGAATCAATAATTCTGAGGTGACGGATAGGATGGTGTCTGAGTACCCAACGGGCTGCCCGCCGATGTGCCGCGCTGACCCTACAGATCTATATTCCCTATACACAAACACTGAGGATTTAGAGGATTATATCGAGAACCTAGGCATAGCCGATCAGGGGGAGCCATTAACGGGAATGACGTTCGAAAAGCAAGCCCCCGAAGGGGGTGAACCAGCGGACGTGCTTGATATCCGTTACTCGTTGGAAACCTTCACCCAATGGATCTATGATACCGGTACTGGGATGTATCTCAGATCCCAAGAGACGGGGGCTGACCAAGTAGAGCTGGAACCGCTTGTAGATGGGTTATCGGGACAGCGTGTGAAAACAGCGAATGTGATCGTCGTTTTCGTCCCTCATGAATACTACCTCGCTGATCCGGAGATGCATGAGTTCCGGCTGATCGGACGCGGACCGGCGCTTGTTTTTCGCGATCAACGAGCCTACCTTATCACTTGGGAGCGGATCGACTTACACCGGGGGATAACCTTCGAAACCGACGATGGTCTGTCCTTTCCTTTGAAGCCAGGAAACTCATGGATCGAGCTTGTTGGCAGCACATCGCAGATCGAAAGACCGACGGACGATACATGGTCGGTTCTTTTTCGAATACCATAAGAGTTTGGCGGTTGGAAGATCTGAGCTACCTAGCCTAAAGAAAAGAAAGGGGGAGATTTGATATCGGAGGAAATTCGTTAGCTCTTAGTAAGATCACAGCCTTTCGTAATGCATGGACCACATTATTATGGTAGCTATTAGGTAACCGAGTGTTTCTTTGGTGTGCGCAAGCCCTGCTTGTGCCTCCTTCGACAGGATTAGGATGGGACGATACCCTCTAGAATATTGGTTTCTGGGCTGTGAGTTAATCTTGTAAGAGATCCGTACTCCATGAGTTTAACCAGTGGGATGTGTCAGATCACAACCAGTACTCGGCTTCGAGACAGCTCACGCTCTCCAACCACCGCGCAATTGTCGCACATGCTCGACGGTGATAAATGCCTCAGGATCGGTTGCAACGACCGTACGCTTGACGCGATCGACATGACGACGCGGTACAAAGCAAAAAATGAGGCTCACCATCCCTAGCTTCCCTTGCCCCGATATCTCTGTGGCTCCACGCCCCTCCCCGTGAAGCAGCTCGAGAATGGAACGACCACGTCTTGCACTGGTGATACGAAGTAAGCTATGGCCAGGGGCAAGCCGGGTTTCGATGATCATGCCCAGCACACTTCCTGTGGCAAAACCGACTGCGTACGCGATCAGGTTCAGGGGATCTTGTAGATTCCCTAAGACACCTGCGATGCCGGCAATAAATACGATCGCTTGCACCAACCCTAGGATCCAGGCGAGTGCTCGACGACCACGAACAATGAAGAGCATACGCAGGGTGGAGAGAGTCAAATCGACGGTCCTAAGGCCGAAGATCACCAGCGGGAGGAGGGTGGAAGGGATGCCTCCCCAATCAAGGATAAAGGTGAGGGGAAGGGCGGTCTTCTGAGCGATATAGCTCAACAGGAACAAGACAGTGACCGTGATGGAAGTCTGGGAGAAGAACGAGGTCATTTTGGATTTAAGCTCGCCAATAGCCGCGGTGGAGAGGGCGGATGTCCTCCACTGTGATGAAGGCTTCAGGATCCATCGCATGAACCCTGCGTTGGACGTTATCAATCTCTCGGCGTTTGACGCTGCAGCTTATCACCGATACTGTACCGTCTTTGCCATGACCAGAAATTTCGGTTACAGCATAGCCCTCGTCGCGGATGGCCTCTACGATGGCCTTGCCACGGCGTGAACTGATGATCCTTAAATGACCGTGGCCGATTGCTAAGCGTTCTTCGATCATCATCCCCACAACGTTCCCGGTGGCAAAACCGCCAGCGTAGCCGATCACATTCCATAAGTTATCGAGATTACTAAGAACGCTTGTGATCGCGACCACCCACATCGCTGATTGGAAGAAGCCCATGATCCAAGCCAGGGGTTTACGTCCGCGGATGACAAATAGAACCCTTAGGGTGTCGAGTGACATATCCGTCACACGCATAAGGAAGATGATGAAAGGCATGAGGGTAGTGGGAATTGCCAGCCAGTTGAGCATGATGAAGTCCTATAACTCAGGTAGTGCTGGAAGGTACATCTCTGAGATGTACTCTTTTACCATACGACGCATACTAAAACGGGGAGCGAGGGAACGTATCGATTCTTTGGCCCATCCCAGCCACTCGCTTGGCAGATCGTCAGCCGACCGCTCGTAGTATAGAGGGATGATCTCTTCTTCAAGGGTCTGGTAGAAGCTATCTGCGTCAGCGATGTCTTGAGCTTCTGAGTTATCATGATCTCGGTCTTCTCCGATCGCCCAACCGTTCCGACCGTTGTAACCTTCACGCCACCAACCGTCGAGCACGGAGAAATTAAGCACACCATTGATGGCTGCTTTCTGCCCGGAGGTGCCTGAAGCCTCGTTCGGTCGGCGAGGCGTGTTCAGCCAAACGTCTACGCCTTGGATCAGATAACGAGCTAAGTTCACATCATAATCTTCAAGAAACACAAGCCGGCCAGCGAACTCGGGTCGCTTCACCTGACGGTAAACCTCTTGGATCAGGCGCTTGCCCGGTTCGTCAGCCGGGTGGGCTTTTCCGGCAAATATCACCTGAACCGGCTTGCCTGGTCGGTTAATCAGATCAAGCAAACGATTCGGGTCACGCAGGAGCAAATTTGCCCTTTTGTAGGTGGCGAATCGACGAGCGAAACCGATGGTTAAGGCATAAGGGTCAAGCATGACACCGCTGGCGACCACCTGAACAGGCTGGACCTTCCCGGGGGTCCACTGCAAGCGAACCCGCTCCCGCATGTAGGCCACAAGTTTGCGCTTAAGATGTCGTCTCACTTCCCATAATTCTTCGTCCGGGATGCGCTCGATCTTTTCCCAGATTTCAGGTTCATCCAGTCGATCTAGCCAATCGGGATCAAGGTAGAGGGAGTAGAGATGCTTCAAGCGTCGCGCGATCCATGTTTTGATATGAATACCATTGGTGATGTGCTGGATAGGAACGGTGTCCACAGGTTGGTCTGGCCAAAGGCGTGACCACATCTGACGCGCAACCTGTCCGTGGAGCGCGGATACCCCATTACGCTGGTCAGACATACGCAATGCGAGAATGATCATACTGAACGTATCACCCCACTCCTGCTGGTTGAGTGCCAGGTCAATGAACTCTTGGCGATCGAGGTCGAGTTGTGAGTAGTAAGGCTGGAAGTATTTATCGATCAACCAAAGGGGAAATTCATCGTGCCCTGCGGGGACGGAAGTGTGTGTTGTAAATACTGTGCTGGCCTTGACCTTCTCTAGGGCATCATCAAAAGTTCGCCCACCGGCGGTCAACTCACGAGCTCTTTCGATTGTCGAAAATGCGGAGTGACCTTCGTTCATATGCCATACCGTTGGATTGTAGCCTAATGCTCGCAGAGCTCGGACACCGCCGAGGCCAAGAAGGATCTCTTGTGAGATACGTAATTCAAGGTCACTGGTATATAAGCGAGCGGACAATTCACGATCCGAGGGTAAGTTGCTTCCGATGTTGGTATCGAGAAGGTACAAGCGTACACGACCAACCTGCACTCGCCAAAGGCAGGCGGACACCTCACGGCCCGGCAGATCAACGCTTACTATTATCTTCTCACCATCTTCATTGAGGACAGGATGTACAGGTAGATCCGAGAAGGAGAGGTTGTGGTAATTTGCCTCTTGCCAGCCATCCTCGGTGATGCGTTGAACGAAGTAGCCCTGTGTGTAGAGGAACCCAACGGCCACGAGAGGTATGCCCAGGTCGGAGGCTTCTTTTAGATAGTCGCCTGAAAGTACACCCAAACCCCCGGCGTAGATCGGAAGGGTTTCATGGAGTCCGAATTCGGTAGAAAAGTAAGCGATGGGTTGGTGGAGACGGTCAGGATGTTTCAGTGCGTACCATGTGTTATCACGGCCTGCCATGTAAGCATCGTAGGCTTTAATCACGTCGTCGTAGAAATCCAAGTAATAGCGATCCTGGGTGACAGCCTTTAACCGTTGGCGGTCGATGGAGCGGAGGAGACGCACTGGGTTGTGATAGGTGGCTTCCCACAATTCCGGGTCGAGGAATCTAAAAACTCGATCAGCGTCGCTGTTCCAAGTCCACCAAAGGTTGTAAGCCAAATCGGCCAAGCGGCGAAGGCGGCGAGGGAGGTTGAAGCTGTTTGGGGGCGCGGTGCTAGACAGATCATACATGGACATAACGATGGTCTCTCTCTTGTTTTCTGTCGTCTTGGAGTGCAAGACTGAATCTTACCATGTTGCCTATATCCCAGCTATCTGAGTAAATCGATTTAAAGTCCCTGAGTAGGGCGAGCCTCTGAGCGCATAAAACTTTTGGCTCTAGCTCAAGGCGCAAAGGTTCACCCTCGAAGCGAGAGATTGATTCCCATTTCTGATAACGCAGTGAATACAAAGGCAAGGGTTTATTCTGGCTTCTTGTGGACAAGAGAGGCATAATTGATCACCATGGCAGAAACGATCCAGCTTTTCGCAACATGTCTCGTCGATAGTCTGTTCCCAAAGGTTGGAGAAGCGGTTGTAGAGGTTCTGAGAGGGGTTGGAGCGCAAGTTTCCGTTCCCTCTGATCAAACCTGCTGTGGTCAACCGGCCTTCAACGCTGGCTATCTCGGTCCAGCGCGTCGGATGGCCAAACACACAATTAAAGTGTTGGAAGACACAGTTGGACCGGTCGTTGTTCCCTCCGGATCATGTGCGGCGATGATCCGTAAAGGTTATTTAGAACTCTTTGTCGACGATACCGAATGGCTTACGCGAGCGATGGAAATTGCCGAAAGGACGTATGAATTCAGCGAATTCCTGGTTGATCGACTTTTTGTAACCGATCTTGGGGCTTCTTATTCCGGTCGACTGGCTTATCACCCCTCCTGTCACTTGCTACGTGAGCTCGGGATTGACCATCAACCGTTGACCTTGTTAGGGGAGGTGGCTGGCGCGCAGATTCACCCTCTGGAACCGGTGTGTTGTGGCTTTGGTGGTCTTTTTGCTGTGGATCAACCGGACATTTCGACCGAGATGCTCGCGCGTAAATTAGAACAGGTGACTGCATCAGGGGCAGAGGTGGTCGTGGGTTGTGATGTAAGTTGCTTGATGCATATTGAGGGGGGTTTGAGGCACAACGGATCTACCATACGTTGTGCGCATGTAGCACAGATATTGGCGGGGCGAGAGCCAGTGTTGCGATGAGAAAACGATTTCGCCAACGTGCTCGCGAGGCGATAGCGGACTCAAGGCTCCAGGGTGCGCTCGATTACCATGCGGGTCGGCGGATGGCAGCCTGGGATGAGGCATTCGACTCCTTGCCGGATGTTGATCGCCACCGTCAACAAGCGCACGAAATACGCCAACAGACGATCGAAAACCTGAGCCATTATCTGGAGCATTTCATCCAGAATCTGGAGGCCAACGGTTTTCATGTGCATACCGCAAAGGATGCAGAAGAAGCCTGCCGTTTGGTCGTAGATATCGCCCAAAAGGGTGCTGCTAAGCTTGTCACCAAATCGAAATCGATGACAACTGAGGAAATCCGACTCAATCATGCATTGGAACAGATTGGGATTCGTGTGGTGGAGACCGATCTGGGCGAATTCATTGTGCAGTTGCGAGGTGAACCGCCTGGACATCTCGTCACTCCGGCAATTCACCTCCGACGTGAAGACGTGGCAGAGACGTTCGAGCGCGAGTTAGGTATGCCGTATTCCACCGACGTGGAGCACATGAATGCTGCTGCGAAGGAAGCTTTGAGGGAGGTTTTCCTCTCGGCAGATATCGGTGTATCTGGCGTAAATTTCGGTGTGGTAGAGAATGGCGTGCTCTGTTTGGTGACGAACGAAGGCAATGGGCGAATGGTGACCACATTGCCGCCGGTGCACATTGCCATCATGGGGATCGAGCGTCTCCTTCCTACGATGGATGATCTCGCTTTGTTGCTCAAGCTTCTTCCACGTTCAAGCACCGGCCAGAAGATAACCTCTTATGTGACCTTGATAGGAGGTCCGCGTCGTGATGGCGACCCTGATGGACCGGATGAACGCCACGTGATATTGCTCGATAACGGTCGCTTGGCGATGGCTTCCTCCGCGTTAGCCGAATCCTTGTTCTGCATTCGTTGTGGCGCCTGTCTTAACGCCTGTCCAGTATTTCGTGAAATCGGTGGTCACGCTTTCGAAAGTGTCTATCCGGGACCGATCGGGAGCGTGGTATCACCAGGTCTGTTTGGCCTTGATGCGTATGGTCATTTATCTCGAGCCTCGACTCTCTGTGGTGTGTGTCAGGAAGTTTGCCCGGTTGGGATTGATTTACCGACCTTACTGCTCCGTGTGCGCGATTTCTATGTTCAGGAGATTCGACAACCGTTATCTATGCATTGGGCGATGTTATTCTATGCCTGGTTAATGATCTCACCACGACGTTATCGATGGGGGCAACGTTTGGGGGCTTGGCTGAGCCGCTTGTTGCCAAGGCGTATGGGTTGGCTGCGATGGCTCCCACCACCGCTTTCAGCTTGGACGATCTCCCGAGACTTCCCGCTTTTTACCACGCAACCATTCCTGACGCGTCATGTCGAAAGCCCCTCGGGAGATAGACCCCGCGCTACACCTCGGCGAACGTCTCAGGAGATCGACTCAAATTTGCGCAGTGCAGAGTCTGAAGATCTTGTAGAACGCTTTGGCCGGGAGCTGGAGGACATCGGTGGCGTTTTCATCCGATGTAAAGCAGCAGAGGTACGACAAAGGATTGCCTCCCGATTAAACGAGCTCGGTGTCGACAAGCTGATCACCTGGGATGAGCGAGGAAGCATCAGGCCTCTCGTTCAAATTCTTCAGGAAGAGGGTTTTGAGGTGATAGATCCTACCCTGCCTAGAGGTACGGGTCCGGATCGTTATGAGCGATTGGCCGAATTGGGAGCCGCAGACGCAGGATTGACAGGGACCGTAGCGGGGATAGCTGAAACCGGGACTTTGGTCGTTCCTGGAGGTGGGAAGCGATCTCAGCTAGCTTCTCTGCTCGTGCCAGTCTACTTTGCCATTCTACGCACGGAAGATATTTATCGAACCATGGATGAGTGGTTGAAAACAGGTGGTAAAGAGCAACTGGCGGAAACAGCTTGCATGAATCTGATCAGCGGTCCTTCGCGCACGGCTGATATTGAGATGACGTTGACCATCGGTGTGCATGGGCCGGGGGAGGTTGTCGTCTTTTGTGTTGATTGAACCTTTGGCACGGAGGGGGAGATCTGACTCAGAGGATTTCAATGTGATGGATGGTTCGAATGGTAATTTCTCGTATGTCACTCTTAGCGAGCTGCGCGAGCGAGGAATACCTATGGTGAGGCGATTGAATCTGATACATCACAGGGATTCTCACCCTCCGGGTACGATATCGTCGCCTACGCGGAGCCGAAGGTCCTGAGAGAAATCGAAGGGCTCCGACTCAGAATGAAACGCATTAATAGTTATAGGGGCGGGGTCACCCCGCCCCTACGAAGGACACAACCGGAGGGCATCTTGTGAGGGCGCACGGGCAGGGAAGATCACTCTGCATCTTCGAACGTGCGCTCCTACCTTCACACCTTATGTCGTTCGAATAAGACCTTCGATTCTTTCATCGGTAGGAACATAAGGCCTAACAGAGTGGACCGTGTGGTTGATTGTGTAGGTGCGACCGGCCGGTCGCACCTACATCCTTGAAATTTCATTTAGATCGAAGCCTCCGACCTCGCTCGGGATAGGTTACGAAAGAGAAGAGCACCAAGTTCGATAATGGTGATACTGGAAACAATCACAGGGGCAATTCAAGAATTGCCCCTACATTTTTACTCCTTACTTCGACATAGATTATATGGTTATGATTAGGATGGAAAAGCAGAGGCTCTCACTTTTCCACCCAGAGATGTTCCCTCTCTCATTAATGGGAGGCATCACACTATAACGTTATTAAAGATCTTGAACAACACAAAGTGCTAGAAAGAAAGCATTAACGCAGTAGGATTACCCCCTCACTTACTCCGCTATCCCCTCAAACAAATCACGCTCGAGTAATCCTTTGGATGCTGAGGGATATGCTCTCATATAAGTCTCAGAACCAGCCGTTAAACGGGTGAGCCAACTGAGGAATCCTGATGTTGGGGGACCACTCTGGCTTTTATGACATGCGGCAGCCTTGCTCTTGATCTCGGCAACTGAGCGGATATCTATCCGAGCGTGGATGGGGAAAGAACGGGAGGTGATCTCAATCAGATCGATATCGGCGTTACGACCCCAACGACGGGGATCAATACCGAAGATCGGTAACATACGAACGACGAATCGAAGGAAACGATGTGATAGTACGTGATAGTAAAGTTTTTGTGGTCTGAAAGGGGGGAGTCCGTTTGGATAGCGGTTTGGATCTCCCGCTGCGTAAAATGCTTCCACGGTTGTGCGGTGAACGGCTACGTGATCGGGATGATGATAACCACCCTGGGGATCGAAGGTGAGGATAACCTGAGGCCGGATCTGGCGGATGAGAGTCGTTATCCTGGCAGCAACCTCATGGATTGGAGCAGCGGCTAAGGCCTCAGGATGCAGGTTATCAGGAGATCCAGGCATGCCCGAATCGCGGAAACCAAGAAGATGTAAATCCTTCAGTCCGAGGATTGCGGTGGCACACCTCAGTTCATCCAAACGAAGTTGTTGAACGTGATCGTAATTCTGAAGGAGTTCTGGTCTTACTTCACCCGCTTCGCCGCTCGTTGCACAGATGAGGTGGACATCAACGCCGCGGCTTGCGTATAAAGCCAACGTACCACCTGGGCCAAAGCTTTCATCGTCAGGATGAGCCAAGACTGCGAGAAGACGGCGGTCAGATAGTGTGTTCATTCCGAAGGCCAATACCCCATTACGGTGTCTCACCTACGATCTGCACTACGAGCCGGCGTTGCCTGGATCTAACATCAAAGTCGATGAAGAGGATCTGCTGCCATGTGCCAAGTGTTAGATTCCCGTCGATAACGGGGATTGTGAGGGAGGGACCAAGGAGAGCCGCGCGCAGATGAGCATGACCATTGCCGTCTCCCCATCGAAGGTTGTGTCGGTAATCTCGGTCAGGGGGAGCTACTTCATCCATCGCTCGACGCAAATCATCCAGAGCGCCGGATTCAAATTCAATGGTTGTGATGGCACTTGTGGATGATGGGGTGAAGATCGTCACTGTGCCTGAATGAATTTCAGACTCATCCAGAAGTCGCTCTACCCGTGATGTTAGATCGTGCGTGTCAGCGTGACCGCGGGTGTTTAACTCGACGTACCCGGTATAAACCATGAGGCCTCCTATTGATCCCCTCTCCTTGTGGGGGATATCCTATGATCGATCTCTTAGATGAATAAAGATATCCTATAGGGTAACTCTTGGGTCTTGCGGAGTTTCGAAGAGAGGCAATTGATCGAATTCGAGTTGGGTACGAATTTGATCCTTACCTGACACCTTAGCCCGATACTGAGCTTCGTCAGCTCGACCGATAAGGTCATCGATCGATTTGTCTTCCCTGCGGAGCTGTCCAACACCAGCGCAGAAGCTTAATGAGGGGATGATAGGATCAAGGCGTTCGCTATAAGCTGTGAGAGCCTTCCGTAATTTGTTGGCGACACGCCGGCCTCCTTCAAGGTTGGTTTCTGGTAGCAGAACGGAAAATTCATCCCCTCCGATGCGGGCCAACAGGTCTGTTGATCGCAAAACAGCCCTCATCGCAATTGCAGTCCCTCGAAGAATTTCATCGCCAAAGAGATGCCCAAAGCGGTCGTTGATCGATTTGAAGCCGTCCAGATCGATGTAGATCAAACTTAGAGGACGGCGGTATCGACGGGCACGGATAAATTCGCGCTCCAATTGTTCGATCAGATGGCGACGATTTGGCAGGTTGGTCAGGTCATCGGTGAGGGCAATGTCTGTTAATTGCTCTCGTTGTGCGTGAAGACTATCGATGGTTCTGAGAATATAACGAGAGAGGGTGTGTAGCATGACCGCGAGGCCGAGGTATGTAATCGCCTGCGTTGTCAAGAAAATCGTGCCTGACCGACTATCGAAGGATCCTCCTTGATCTGCAAGCACACTGTGGGTGTTTAGCCAACCTAGCGTGAGGACGACAAAAGCAATCACAGCGAATGGGTAAACGGATGTGCCTCCAACGATTGCACCCACTGCCATAATGGCCAAGGGGAAACCTGCGCTCAAGAGGTAGAGACTTTCTGGGGAAAGGAAAATCGCAATCCCTGTGAGGGCTATCAAGGTCGATGCCATTAAATTGCCCGCAACAACCGTATCACCCCGCTTGACGAGCCAGTAACTCAGTCCAGCTATGATGATCAAAAGTCCGATGATGATCAAGTCGGGGGCGAGGCTGAGGTTAATTTTGGCTCTGATGAGCCTTGAGAAGGCGATGCTCACCAATAACCACGCAACCAGCAGGATATAGAGGATCTTCGTTTCTGCTGACGCAGTGCGAGCACGATAACGTCGGATGTCAGGGTCTATTTTGGGAAGAAAAGCAGCACGTAGGCGGTTGATCACGATTGGTGGTCCAGATTGGTTTGCATGCCAGGCGCGCCTCCATTATGCCCCGTACGCATAGGGTATTTTAACCCGAGATGGCGGAGAGGGCATCCTCAATAGAATCACCCCTCCCTGCTCCTCGCGGGTGTTTTTTAGTGCACTCATTCATCTCAATTATGAAGGACTAGATATATACGCACGTCTGGAGTCGATAAATTCTTAGTAGTTGCTCTCATCGGAGAGATGAGGCATGCGTGCTTGGTTGACTCGAAAGCGCCATGGGATGCTCTTCCATGGTTCAGGTACAGTGTTAAGTCCAATGCGGGGTCCAGTCATTACATAAGCATCAGGTAGTTGAGCTTCTGCTTCAACGAAGAGGATTGAGGCTGGGTGACAGAGGTCGGCTCCATCCATGGACCGATCGATCGCCAGCGCTTGGCAAAGTTTGGCAGGACCATTTGTGAGCTCTGGGTCAGCACGATAGGAACGGCGATGTCGTATTCTTTCAAGACCTTCTCTAGGGACCAGAGACCGGATCAGCACTGCCGCCGGATCCCCATCAGGTTCGGTAACGAAATTGAGCATCCAATGCATTCCGTAGGTGAAGTATACATACGCACGACCTGGAGGTCCCCACATCGATTCGTTACGTGGTGTCCGTCCTGCTCGTGCATGGCATCCCAGGTCTTCAGTGCCGATGTAAGCTTCCGTTTCAACAATGAGACCCGAAGTACGGAGATCACCTTCCTCCATTCTCACCAAGCGTTTTCCAAGTAATGCGCGTGCTACCACGAGGGTAGACCGATCGAAGAAATCGCGTTCAAGACGATGAGGGTGGGACATAGGCATTCATATGAGGTGATGTCCGGAGGGCGAGGCTAGCTTCTAGAGGTTTCTTGGATGTACTGAGAATATCCATCGTCTGATGGTGCTTTATGGTGCCTCAATTTCCTGGAATCGGGGATCTTTTGCCACCATACGTTCGAGACCTTCTTGAAGGCTGACACGCGGTCTATAGCCAAGTTTTGATCGTGCTAGGCTGATATCGGCGCACATACGAGAAGGACCGACATCTTGGTTTTCAATATACATCCATTCTGTGGTTTTACCGACAGCTTCAATGACACATTGTGCCAAGTCTCGAATGCTCGTCTCAACTCCGCTACCGATGTTGATCATGAGTCGATCAACAGTAGGTGCGGTCGCAGCAGCCACCATGGCTTCAACTACATCGTCGACGTGGACGAAGTCGCGAGTTTGCTCGCCACGACCGTAAATCATTAAGTTTCCTCCTCGCACGGTTTGGCGGAGGAAGTGAGGTATAACCGGTGGGTGTGCTGCGGGTTGTGGTTGCCCCGGACCGTAAGCATTGAAGACCCTCAAGGAGACTGTTTCGATCCCCCATAATGCTCCGATCGTGCGGACGTAATGCTCAGCCGCTAGCTTTGAGACAGCGTATGGAGAGCCTGGGTTTGGCGGTGTAGTTTCAGTCAGGGGTTGATCGTTTTGATCGCCATACACTGACCCAGAGGAGGTAAAGACAACTCTTTTTACCCCAACGTCACGCATCGCTTCCATCACGCTCACTGTGCCACCGACGTTAATGATGTTGTATTCTCGTGGATAACTGACCGATTCAGGAACCGAGACCTTGGCGGCCAAGTGGTAGACGCAGTCAACATCTTGGAGCAGGGTCCATAGTTTCGGTCGGTCGGTGACATCGCCACGGGTGAAGAGCACTTCAGGATTGAGTCGAGCGGGATCACCAGCAGAAAGGTCATCCAGAGCACGAACCTGATGTCCCTCGCGGGTTAATCTGTTTGCCAAATATGAGCCGAGAAATCCAGCGGCACCAGTTACCAAAAAATTCATTGTTTACCAACGGGTTGATATATTTGACGAAGACGCTTGAGGTGGCGAGATTATAACACACACGTGATCGGGGATTGACATTCACCCTACGATTGGTATCATGCCTTCATGTCTTATCGGGAAATTTTAAATCTGATATGGTTTTGGTTTTCCAAATTGCTTTGGATAATCCTGTTGACCTTGCTTATGGTCGGCGCTACTTTCCAACGACGTGACTCTATCAGTCAGATCCGTCGCTACACTCGTTCGATTGAATATGACTACTTTAATTGGACGCTGGATGCATTATTCATCAAGTTGGAACAATATAGCTTGGGAACAGCCGCGTATCTGCCGGAAGCCGACCGCCATGATTTGGTTTTGACATACTTTGATAAGGTGCGAGAGGCACGCAGGATTGAGTCTCGCTTGCATGAAATCCTGGCAGATCCAAATCTGAAGGATCCCGAGATCATCGCCGCACCAATTATCGTTGAGCGGGATGACGTTTGGAAAACGCTTTCCGAGCTTGAGCCTATCGTGGAGACGGTGCTTCAAGAACAAGTGGCCACAGTTCTATCGGAACTCGGTGTCCATCTCTTGGGTACACCTTTCCCGCCGGTGGCCTTTCACTTCACCAAACCTCCCATGGCGCTGATTATTTCACCACGCGAGGTCATCCGTCAGGATGCCAATATCTCCTTGACAGCCGACTTGGCGCTCGAAGATCAAATTAAACTCGAGAGCGATGTAGAAGCATCTTTAAACCTCTCATCGTTGGTTGTGCCTGTTGGTGGGATCGGAGTATACCCAACGATGATCCAGGAAAGCAGTTCTTTGGCATGGTTGACCGAAACGATTGTTCATGAATGGGTTCATAACTACCTAACTCTTCGCCCTCTGGGAATGAATTACTTCGCCAGCCCAGAATTACGCACCATGAATGAGACCGCGGCTAACCTTTTAGGGAAAGAGATCAGCCGAATGGTGCTCGAGCAATACTATCCCGCTTTCGTTCCACCACCTCCGGTTGAGACGCCCTCGACACATCCACCTACTACAGAACCACCGCCGTTTGATTTCAGAGCCGAGATGCGTGAGACCAGGGTGACGGTGGATGATTTATTGGCAAAGGGTGAGATCGAGAGAGCCGAATCCTACATGGAAGCTCAACGCCTGGTTTTTTGGGAAAACGGATATCAAATCAGGCGTCTCAATCAGGCTTACTTCGCGTTCTACGGGGCATATGCTGACGTACCTGGTGGACCAGCCGGGGAGGACCCCGTAGGTGCAGCGGTGCGCGAATTGTGGGCTCGCATCGGATCGCCAATTCAATTCTTGCGTAAGATAGCTTGGATGAATGAATACCAGGATTTGCTGGATGCTTTGGAGATGTTGAAGGTCAACCCCGCAACGAATTGTGCGATGCACGTCGGTTATCTTTACCCCGACAGCCGTTCCCAACCTCATATTTCATGTGCGACGATATTAAAACCTAGAACCACGATCATACAGGATGATCAATATTGGGAATCTTGGACTGCGTAAGCTCTGCTTGCGCCAAAAGCAGAGCCTTTGGATTCCAAAACCCATTAGTTTGATCAAAAAAGTGGGGACGAGATGACTTGCTCCCATAACAAGAACAATAATCTCCTTCTATTCCTTAGAAGTAAAATGTAGCCGCACCCTTCAGGGTGCGCTGAGATGCGTTGGCTAAAGCCTGCGGTTACAACTGCATTAGGGCACTGGGGCACCATGGCACCTAGGAGCCTAATGCACTGGTGCCATGGTGCCGAAGCGCCATAATGTCGAATCTTCGATCACCTCCCCGCGAGCTTCAAGCTCGCGGGGAGGTACTATTCAATGTAGTCGCATACTTTCCGCCCTGTAGAATTGGGTAAAGTTCCTTTGTTATCTTCCGCAATGATGGCTTATACTCAGATTGATGGATATTCCTTTCCTGCCTGGGTATCCCCCAATACAACCGGGGCCTTTAGCTCGCTTTCTCCCACCTCTCGAGGAGGGAAGTATCTCTCGCGCGCTCGAGATATACGGTGAATCCGGGGATTTTATCCTCGATCCCTTTGGAAGCTCGCCCCGATTGGTGGTGGAAGCTGCTCAAGCCGGACGTGCGGTATTGGTGGCTGTAAATAATCCGATCACCCGCTTCGTACTTCAGCACACCATTCAACCCTTCACATTGACCGAATTACAGACCGCGCTCGCCCGTCTCGCAGCGGCGCCGAAGGATGGCAGCCGTTTAGAACCCTTCATCCTCGATTTATATCGAACCGAATGTGTACGGTGCGGTGCTTCAGTCATTGCCGAATCGTTCATCTGGGATCGAGACAGCGAAGGGCTCACGCACAAGATCTATGTATGCGACCGCTGCAATCACGCTGGAGAGGGAACGACAACCGTAGAAGATTGGGAACGTGCCAGTCTTCATTCACGGCGTGGCTTACAACATGCCTTCGCACTAGAGCAGGTAGCTCCATCAGGCGACCCAGATCGTCGACATGCGGAGACAGCCCTGTCGGTCTACCCAGGACGTACACTCTATGCATTAATCACCGTGCTGAACAAACTCGAGCAACTTACGCTTCCAGAGCGACTCAAAGCTGCTGGGTACGCGCTGCTACTTTCAGCCTCCGACACAGTTAATGCCCTGTGGGGTTACCCGGAGGGGCGCAGTCGTCCTCGTCAATTGAGTGCTTCACCTCGTTATCGGGAGGATAACGTGTGGTGGGCGTTAGAGCGTGCGGTAGGGACCTGGGCGATGGAAGATCCCAGAGTGGAGTTAGTCGAGTGGCGAGAGGATGAACCTCCCAGACCGGGTACCGTGGCTGTTTTCCCTGGGCCGGTGCGTGATCTTGTACCGACATTGAGGGATCGGGAGGTCCGATTTCTATTGACGGTATTGCCTCGACCCAATCAAGCGTTTTGGACTCTATCAGCCCTCTGGGCTGCGTGGTTGTGGGGGAGAGCCGCGGCAGCGCCGATTAAGGTGGCTCTCCGTCGTCGCCGATATGATTGGGCATGGCATGCTGCAGCTTTGCGAACCGTCATGGCGGGATTGAAGCCGATCCTCAATCCCGAGGTGAGTATCATGACATTCATACCCGAGGCCGAGCCAGGGTTCATGGCCGCTGCCTTGATAGGATTCGACAGCGCCGGTTATCGCCTGGAGGGTCGAGCCCTACGCCTCGATGAGAGTCAAGCCATCCTCAGCTGGTCAATGGCAGATCGATTAAAGTACCCACGAAGCCCAGGAGAAACACAACAGCGGATGGCTTCCGCCGCCATTGGGGCATTAAGGGAGCGTGGAGAACCTGGACCATTTTCATTGCTGCATGCTGCAGCATGGTGCGAAATGGCTCGTAAACGTCTTCTGGCTGATTTATGGGCGCTTGAAGACAGTCATTTATTGACGACGCTCAGCGAAACATTCGAGACTGCCCTTGCTGATCGTGAGATTTTCATGCGCCTCGGACAGTATGTCGAGCCTGAGAGCGGTCTCTATTGGTTAGCTGATCCGTCTGAGGCTAACCCACCTCTGGTTGATCGGGTTGAGATGCATGTACTGGAGATCTTACGCCAGAAAGCTGAGCTCTCCCAAGTTGAAATTGAGGAGTGGGTTTGTCAAATGCTGCCCGGTTTACTCACACCTGATCGACGATTGATCCAGGCTTGTGTGCACTCTTATGCGATACAGGACCCCACGGAAAGCCATTGGCGCCTCAGAGTAGAAGATGAGCCCGAGTCTCGCGAAGAAGATTGCCAAGAGATACATCACTTACTAGGAGAGTTGGGAGATCGTCTGGGATTTACTGTGCAAGATGAGGAGTTTCTGAACTGGTTTAATGAAAAGGGGGAGGTGGTTTATTCATTCAAGGTCATGGAAACTACGGCTATTGGTCCAGGGATTGAAGAGGGAAGCGAGATGCCGCTCACCTATGTCCTTCCCGGCGGACGTGCATCTTTGGTTGCGGAGAAGATGCGTCGCGATCCTCGGCTCCGGGAGTGGCTCCAAGAGCGAGGTGGGGTGATCAAATTCCGACTTGTGCGTAGATTGGTCACCGAGGCCGGCTTGAACCAGGAAAATCTTGCCGAACGATTAAAAATCGATCCACCGGAACATCACGATCCACAACTTCCACTTCTTTGATGGGATGTTGCCGGCAATAACAACGATGATCTGTTTCATGATTGCACTGAATAAACTACCCTCGAGTAGAAAGAGGTGTATGTGAGGGGGTGGGTTGCACCCGTACCCCCTCATATAACGGTCCTCTTCTCACAGTTGATCTTTTTCAGTGCAGTCTTTTGTGTCATTTGCTGAAGTGAGGAGATGGTGGGGGTTTGGAATGCCATAGCCGCAGGTGCTATTGGGTACGCATTGGGGTCGATCTCCTTTGCAATTCTCGTGACGCGTTGGAAAGCAGGGATTGACGTTAGGGAAGTTGGCTCTGGACATGCAGGTGGCACGAATGTAATGCGCGCGGTGGGGTGGGGGCCAGCGATCCTTGTGGCAGTGCTCGATTTCGGAAAGGGCTACCTGGCGGTTTGGTTAGCGCAACGGCTGGGAGGTGTTGGGCTAACAACAGCTATAGCGGCTGGAGCGGTGGTTATTGGGCACTGCTGGCCAATATTCGCTGGATTTCGTGGGGGAATGGGTGTGGGTTGTGGTGCCGGTGCGCTTCTGGCTATCTGGCCTTTAGGTTTCGTCCTGGCAGTAGGCTTGGGTGTGTCCCTTCAATTGATCATCCATCACTCAGCCAGGGCGAATGTCTTCACCGGTATCCTGCTCACACCGCTATGGGCACTTTTTGGCGCTCTGTGGCCCTGGTTGATCACTGCGGCAGCTGTTGGGAGTGTGGTCTCCTTCAGGGCGCTGTCGGATTGGCGTAGAGTCTATACGGAATTGTGGCTGGATCGTAGGTAATCGGCGGTCTGCATGAAGAATCAGCCCCGCTCCTATCTTATGCTAGGTCTCCCTAAATCATAAAACGGTCTCCAAATGATGTGGGGAAAGGTTTTTCTCCGCAAAGGTCTCAATCACAGCAGAGCCGGATAGCCACAAGCTGCTAAACTACCTCCCCGCGAGCTTAAAG
>DUEZ01000081.1 GCA_011174825.1 Anaerolineae bacterium
GAAATCATAAATGTGAAGCAGCGAGCCGGTCACACAATGATGAGTTTCCAACGAGCGGAATCCATTGAACGGTTTGAGGGTCATCGAATACCTCCTATCGAGCGGATATTCTTATAAAACATAGCCATTCCGTCTCCCAAGCTCCCCACGAGCTATAAGCTCGCGGGGAGGTGACGAAAAGATCTCCCAGGCCATAAATTCTCTTCCAAAGCCTGACCGAAGCACTTTTGTGCCGAGAAATCCCTATGATGCAACCTCTAAATTAGAACCACCATAGGGATTTCTCGCGGAGCCGTAGGTCCCGAGCATTGCCGAGGGGCTCGGAATGACATGAAAGCCGAGTATGTTTGTGGCTTTATGAGATGCGGATTCAAGCGCCAGTTCAGACTCAAGGATTCTGTTGGGCTTTCTTTGTTAAGTGTTAAAGAACAGGAAGTTCGTTCTATGATTTTTGAGACTAATCATAGAGATCATTTAGCCACACTCTTTGAGGAAGAAATAAAAAGAGCCTCCCATATTCATGGGAGGCTGTAGTATTCCCTGAGGATGTCTGATTATACCTCAGGGATTTTCAGGACCTGACCCGTCACAATGAGATTGGGATTATCTCCAATGACATCTTTATTGGCCTCGTAGATGATCATCCACTTCTCTTTGACAGCCGAGCCGTAGTGTTTCAAAGATATTTCACTCAGGGTCTCGCCCTTGGCGACGGTGTGTACCGCCTTGATCTTCTGCTCTGCCTTCTTGCGGGCCTCCTCCAACTGTCGTTTCCTGGCCTCCATTGCTTTTCTCATGCCTTCATCCATGACCATTAGCACTCCTCCTTTATCTCACTTAGTTTCGGAAATATCATTTGTAGTTATTATAATCGCCTTTTGCGATCTCCTCGCTTGGATCAACTCTGGTGATACACCACCGAGGTTGACACTGGCAAATTGTTAAGCGAAACTGTCAAAAGCATGTGGGAAAGACTTAGGGGGACTTTTATGCTCGCTCGCTTTTCTCGACGTTGGATCACCTTGATCATTCCAATCCTGATTGTGTTCGTTTTGATAGGGCTCTATGTTATTTTTTATTTCAAAACTCAGCATGAATCTTTTCCACACCCATCCGAAACAGCCTCGAATATAGGTTGGTTTGCAATATATTTCACCGACCCGACAAGCCCCTCGGCTTCCACCCTGCGTGGTGGACCGGACGCAGCGTTGGCCGAGGCGATCGACTCGGCGCGATACAGCGTCGATGTGGCTATTTATCGGCTTGACTTGTGGAGCATCCGAGACGCCTTGATCCGTGCCCACAAGCGCGGGGTTGTGGTGCGAGTGATCACCGACAGCACACATGGGGACGAAGCGGAGATCCTTGATCTGAGGACAGCAGGGGTCCGTGTCATTGATGATCAACGTGAGACTTTAATGCATCATAAGTTCGTTGTTATCGATGGGATCGATGTCTGGACGGGTTCGATGAATTTCACCGTTAGTGGAGCTTACAGGAACAACAACAACCTGATCCGGATTCGCTCGAGTCGGGTTGGGCAGGATTACACCCACGAGTTTGAGGAGATGTATCTAGAGGAGCGGTTCGGCGCACTGTCGGAAGCCGATACGCCTTATCCCCTCGTGACCATTGATGGGATTCAGGTGGAGGTGTACTTCTCACCCGACGATGAGGTTGAGGATCACATCGACTTGGTTTTACACAGAGCGGCGAAGAGCATAGATTTTATGGTTTATTCGTTCACCTCAGATGTACTTTCAGAAACGATGCTGGCAAGAGCGAGGGCCGGCGTCGAGGTGCGTGGGGTCATTGAAAGGGATCAGGTATCCAATCTTGGCAGTGACTATGAGCGTCTTCGCCAAGCGGGTTTGGATGTCCGTTCGGACAGCAATCCCCGCAACATGCATCATAAAGTAATCATCATCGATGGATCCATTGTAATCACTGGATCTTACAACTTTAGCCGCAGTGCGAAAGAACATAATGACGAGAATGTCCTAATCTTGTATGATGTTAGGGTAAGTGAAGAATACCTGTTAGAATTCGAACGAATCTTCGAAATTGCTACCCCATAGGGGATGAGAATACCAGGAAAGTGAGGCTGAAGTGGAATTCAACGGCAAATTCTATATTGGACGAGCTTATGATCTGAAGACACAGGCTCTCGAGGAGCCCATTCTGTATGATCCTGATGACCTGACCACCCACGGCGTAGTGGTTGGTATGACAGGTTCGGGTAAGACCGGCTTGTGTATCGACATCCTGGAGGAGGCTGCGCTCAGAGGGATCCCCGCACTGCTTGTCGATCCCAAGGGGGATCTCACCAACCTGCTTCTCCATTTCCCAAATCTCGCACCGGAAGACTTCCTCCCTTGGGTCGATGCTGACCAGGCACGTCGGGAAGGAAAATCAGTGGAACAGTTGGCGACAGAGGTCGCAGGGCTTTGGTCAAAGGGACTGGGGAAGTGGGACATCACCTCGGAGAGGATCGATCGGGTGAGGCGGGCGGTCGATTATGCCATTTACACCCCAGGCTCGGATGCAGGCTTCCCAGTCAGCATCCTGGCCTCGCTTGAAGCACCTTCGATCCCCTGGGACGAGAATCGAGAACTCCTGCGTGAAAAAATCTCCGGCACCGTGACTGCGGTTTTGGGTTTGGTGGGGATCGAGGCCGATCCGGTACGTTCCCGAGAGCACATCTTACTTGCCAACATCTTCGAGGAAGCATGGCAGGCGGGACGGGATCTGAATATGCTTGAATTAATCCGTCAGGTGCAGAATCCACCCTTTGAGAAGCTTGGCGCACTTGAAGTGGAGCAGTTTTATCCCTCTGACGATCGTTTTGAATTATCGATGGCGCTCAACAATCTGTTGGCTGCGCCAGCGTTCGAGATCTGGACGGAAGGTGCCGCGCTGGATATCCATGCCATGCTTTGGACACCCGAAGGGAAGCCACGACAGAGCGTTTTCTACCTGGCGCACCTACCGGACAACGAGCGAATGTTCTTCGTTACCTTGCTGCTGACCGCGGTCGAGGCGTGGATGCGAACACAACCCGGCTCGCCTTCTTTGCGAGCGCTATTGTACTTTGATGAAGTCTATGGGTTCCTACCGCCGGTGGCCAATCCACCATCGAAGCCGCCGTTGCTGCGTCTACTGAAACAAGCACGTGCCTTTGGACTTGGATTGCTACTCACCACACAGAACCCAGTTGATCTTGACTATAAAGCATTGAGCAACGCTGGCACCTGGTTCATCGGAAAATTGCAAACAGAACAGGACAAGGCGCGATTATTGGATGGCTTGGAAGGTGTGGATGTCAAGGAAGGCGAGTTCGATCGCACCCAGATTGACAAACTAATCTCAGCGCTGGGGAAGCGTGTTTTCCTGCTCCATAACGTACACGAGAGGGACCCTCAGATCTTTCACACCCGCTGGGCGATGGCCTATCTTCGAGGTCCTATCACCCGTACTAGGCTGCGTGCGTTGAACGAATTCGTTGGCGCTGTTGCAGCGCTCCCCCCTGTAGAGCGAGAGGTCGAACCCATTGTAGAGATGGTGGCGGGACCCATACCTTCGACCCCACCGGCCCTTGCAGATACATCCGTCACCAAACCCACGGTGCCCCAACGGGTGGAGGAACTTTTCTTGCCGAACAACTTGACCGTGGCTGAGGCGCTCAAGCTTTCAGGGCGGGAAGCACCCGGAGCGAAAGTGGCGGGTTTGATCTATCGACCCGCATTGCTGGCTCAGGCGGCGGTACGTTACCTCGACCGCAAGGTCGGTCTCGATCATGATAAGACGGTAACGGCGTTAACGGCTGAGGTCTCCCCCAGGGGTGTGGTCCATTGGGAAGAAGTCTTGACAGAGCGCGTTGAGCCTTCATCCCTCGACCGGGCTCCGGCTCCTGAGGCACAGTTCGCTGACTTAGAAGCTCCCCTCAACGATGCGAAGATCTTGAAGGAATTGGAAAAGGATTTCCTCGACTACATCTATTACAGCGCTGGGTTGCGCCTGCCATCTAATCCTGCTCTCAAGCTGGTCGCCCAGCCGGGCATGACGGAGGAGGAATTTACAAGGCAATGTGCTGAGGCTGCTCAGGAAGGTCGGGAGGCTGAGGAAGATAAACTGAGAGATAAGTACGAAACGAAGATCAAAAGGATCGAGGACAAATTAACCAGGGAAGAGCGCGAGTTATCCGAAGATCAGGCCGAGGCCCAAGCACGTAAGATAGAAGGATATGTAGGCACAGCTGAGACAGTTGCTAGCTTTTTGGGGTTTGGCAGACGACGCAGCATTTCTGCCGCGATGTCCAAGCATCGAATGACGAAGAAAGCAGAAGCAGATATCGAGGAATCGATAGAACAGATCGAGATCTTCAAGCAGGATTTAGCCGAGATCGAAAAGGAATTGGTTGGAGAGCTTGAAGAGATCAAGGAGAGGTGGGGTGAGGCGGCTGCGAAGATCGAAGAGACGGTGATCACGCCTTTCAAAAAAGACATTCACCTCGAACTCTTTGGCGTGGCATGGATTCCTCATTGGAGATTGGAGGTCGGGACAGAGGCCCTCGAGGTGTTGGGATACGGGTCTGAGTAGATCGTAAGTCGCAAGTCACAAGCTGCAAGCTTCAAGCCACATGCTGTAGTCGCAGGCTTTCGCCTGCGCAAGATCACGACATAAGTAGATCAAGTCGCAAATTGCAAGTCAACTCTCACGTATCACGTTTCACGTTTCACGCCTCACACTTCTCTGCGCACCTGCGTTATCTACCCCGTGATCGGCCACGTTGGTAACACATCGATATCGAGGGCGTCACGTTGACCAGCAAGAAATCTCCTGTGTCCCACGGCGGCGATCATGGCCGCGTTATCCGTGCAAAGCTCTAAAGGCGGCATCCGTACCGGGATCTTGGCCTGGGATTGAAAAGCCTCGCGCAATGGCTTGTTCGCCGAGACACCCCCGGCGAACAGGATTTCTTTGGCCTCGAAGGTTTCCGCAGCCGCCAGCGTCTTGCCCACCAATACGTCGACCACTGCTGCTTGGAAAGCTGCAGCCAGATTGGCGATGGGAAGACCGGGGCGAGGCGCTTCCACTCCGGCCTCAAGTTCGGGTTGTCGTTCGCGGACTTCACGCAAGACCGCTGTTTTCAAACCGCTGAATGAGAAGTTCCATGTGCCCTCCAACCAAGCACGTGGAAACTTGAAGGACCCCGGATCGCCGTTCTCCGCCGCTTCCTGAATGGCAGGGCCACCGGGGTACGCCAGTCCAAGCAGGCGTGCGACTTTGTCGAACGCTTCGCCCGCAGCATCGTCGAGCGTCCCACCGAGACGCTGGTACGATAAGTGATCACGCATCAAGACCAACTCGGTATGGCCACCGGATACCATCAATCCCAGGAGAGGGAAGCTTGGTTCTGGTTCGTCCTCTACCAGCCAGATCGAATAAAGATGGGCTTCGAGATGATTGATCCCCAAGAGAGGCAAACCTGAACCCAAGGCCAATCCCTTGGCCATGTTCATCCCCACTACAAGTGAACCGGCCAAGCCAGGTCCTCGAGTGACGGCTATGGCATCGACGGCCTCCAAACCAACATGAGCTTGCGACAAAGTGCTAGAGATCACTTGGTAGATGGTCTCGATGTGAGCTCGAGAGGCCATCTCGGGGAATATACCGCCATATTGTGCGTGCATGGCCGCTTGTGAGGCCACAACACTTGAGACGATGTGCTGTCCATTTTCTACAACCGCCGCGGCGGTCTCGTCACATGAAGTTTCAATGCCCAGAATGCGTGTATCTTCGCTCATCTTGTGATACTCAAATTCGCTTGGTCTCTACCATTTTACAGGCACATGGGTACTTTGGCACCTGGGCACTAAGGCACTTAGTAAAAACCCAAGCGCCTAGGTGCCCTAGTGCCCACCTACACGTCCTTCATCTTCAGGATCAAATCTTTCGGGTATTCCGCTAAGACCTCCAAATTACCATCGGGTCGAACCCAGATCGTATCTTCGATGCGCATGCCTATCTCACGCTCAGGGTAGTAGAGCCCTGGTTCATGGGTGATCACTGAGCCTGGCAAGAGTTGATCTTCATTGCTTTCCACGTGGCTGAAACTCGGTCCCTCGTGAATGGCCAAACCTACGCCATGAGCCAAACCATGGACATACCCTTCCTTTGTTCGAGGGGTGTTAAGCACGCTGGGATGCCCCTTCTTCTCGAAAAGTTCGCAAGCCATAACCTGATAATCGCGACAAGGTGTGTTGGGTACCATCGCAGCGTAAACGGATTGATAGACATCGAGCACATCTTCGTAGACTTCCTGGACCTCATCTGGAGCATAGCCTAGACACCAAGTTCGGGTGAAGTCGTGAAAATACCCGCCACCGGTTTGGCACGGGTAAATATCGAACACGATCGGTTTACCGATCGGGATCAGATCATCATCTTTGCCAGCGCTGTGAGGCACTCCGGCATCATGACCGATGGCGAAGATCGATCCCTCCGGGTTATCGGCACCTCGCATCGCCAGCCAGAGGTTGATCCGCCGTTTGACCTCACCTACTGTGAGCGCGCCTCCCTCGCGATCAACAAGCACGCCATCCTTTACTTGGTGTGAAGTAAGAAAACCAGCCACATCGGCGACCACGGCGGCAGTGATCTTGCCCACCTCCTGGATGTGCTTCACCTCGTCATGATCTTTTGTTGTGCGTGCGCGAGTGAGCACAGATCGATCAGGTGCTTCGCCGACGATTTCGATCTCTGCCATAGCTTCATCGAGCAAGTTGAGAGCTGTGTAGAGTGGTCCCGCTTCGACCTTGCCGTAAATCCCCACACGGCCGTGTACTCCATAATCTTCGAAGATTCGCTGTAACAGCATCATCCTCGCTCGAATTTGATCGCCACCTGCTTCCTTCAAGATCTTGATCGTATCGTAGTCAGTCAAATCCTTCGTCCCTAAACCGGTCGAGGCGGCTTCCTCACGCTCCATGGAACTGTGGAACAGGATCGGTACGTCCCCACGATTTTTGAGAAGATAACCTTGGGTTACATGAACCAAGCCGGTGAAGTAGGTCATGTAGGGGTTGTGACCCGCAGGACCTGAAACCAGCAATGCGTCGAGGTTGGCCTCCCCCATCAGTTGGTCGATGTCGGTTTTCATGTAGGGTCTCCTAGCGTTTCGTTTTCTCAAATCTAGGGATCAGGGATCGGGGATTAGGGATCAGGAATTGATGGGGCACCAAGTCGCTTTGGCACCAGGGCACCTGGGTTGATATTTCTTGCACCTGGATACACCCAGGAGCCGAAGTGCCCAAGTACCTTATTGTTTCCTAATTCCTAGTCCCCAATCCTTAGAGCAACCCCTCAAGGGCTCTCAGTAGCTCCTCCTCCTGCTCCACCAACACCGTCCGTGGATCCAACACGACCCGGTCATCCTCAATACGGGCAATGATCGGTGGGTCAGACCCACGTAGATGTGCAGTGAAGGCATTGGGGTACCTCACACTGAGCGCTAACAAACTTGAGGGTAGGGTTTCCTCCGGGAGGCTTCCACCTCCCACGGTTGATTGACCTGGGATGACCTCTCCTTGACCAAGCCGCTCGGCCCATGCTTCTGAACGTTTTTGCAGCTGATCAAGTGGGGCTGCGATCATCTGCCATATGGGAATCTCGTGCACCGCATCGTCCCTGAGATAGTGCCTCAAGGTGGCAACAAGAGCTGCCAGGCAGAGTTTGTCAGGTCTGACTGCTCGAGACAGCGGGTGCCGTCGTAATCGATCGACGAATGGCTTTTTACCGATCAGGATCCCTGCTTGAGGCCCTCCCAGCAGCTTATCGCCCGAGAATGCGACCAGCGAAGCGCCTGCACCCAGAGACTCTTGCACCATTGGCTCGTGGCCGAGGCCGAATTGGGCTGTATCGATTAACGCGCCTGAACCAAGGTCATCGAGAACAGGGATGTCGTAGCGCTTGCCAAGGTCAACCAATTCACCCAAAGCAGGTTCTGTGGTAAACCCAATGATTCTAAAATTAGAGTGGTGTACCCGCAGGATCAACCCGGTACGCTCATGGATGGCGTCTTCGTAGTCTTGCAAATGTGTCCGATTGGTGGTGCCGACTTCAATTAATTTTGCACCAGATTGTTTCATGATATCTGGTATGCGAAATCCGCCACCGATCTCAATCAATTGTGAGCGTGAGACGATCACATCTTTGCGACGTGCCATGGAGGTGAGGGCCAACAAGACTGCGGCGGCGTTGTTATTAACCACGAAAGCGGCCTCCCCACCGGTTAGTCGAGTGAGCAGACCTTCGGCATGATCTTCACGTTTACCGCGTACACCACGTTTGAGGTTGTACTCGAGGGTGCTGTAGCCTTCAGCGACATCGATCATCGCTTGGCGTGCCGCTCTACAGAGAGGAGCACGGCCGAGGTTGGTGTGGATAATGACACCCGTGGCATTGATCACTGGCTGCAGCGTAGGCGCCAGCCAGTGATCGAGGGTCTTGTGTGCTTCTTCTATAAGGATGTCTTCCTGAGGGGGAGGGTGACCTTCACGAATGGCTTCGCGGGCTGCATCCAACCTATCACGGATGGCCTCCAATGTGAGTGGACGACCGTAAGTAGCTTCAAGCTTAGCAGCTCTCTGTAGCAAACGCTCAACCGAGGGCAGATCACGAAGGCTCACCGACCAGGTCTCCATGTACTGCGTTCAAGAATCCTCATGAACCACTCTAAGGCCGCCAATCCCACTGCGAGGAGGATCGCCAACGAAAGAGTCAGATTGCGGTTGATTTGGAGCCAGATGCAAAGGGTGGTGTACAAACCGATCCATAATCCTTGGCGTAATAGAGTCGAGGGGGGAGCGGGTCGGCTTGCGCCAAAGCGACGGTTAAGCATCCAAACGAAAGGCAGCGTTGTGCCGGTAACTGCCAAGGTCCACAAGAAGAAAAAAAGCCAACGTGGCCCGACCGTGGGGAGTGTGCTGGTTAACAGGAAATACAAACCCACCCAACCGATGACGGCCAGGATGATGGCAGCAATGATCAGGCTACGGTAATCCGGCGATGGTAAATCGGACATTCTCTAACGTCCTCGATGTCTAGATTGGAATTATAGCCCAGCGCGATGAAGGTTGGGAACTCCTTTCTGAAGAATGGGTGTATATCATAAAGTTCGAAGTGCAAATGACAGAGAAGAAGAAAGGGCGTATTGTAGGGTCGCTCATTCGCAACAACAGCACATATCCTTCATTGAATACGATGAGGCGTGCCAATCAAACTAAGGCATGCCTATCAGGAACAGAGATGGTCCCTGAGGTATAATCCGCCGAGGGATCCAATGTCGCTCATTACGGCCACGGATTTAGCAAAATCATACGGCGCCCAAGATGTTTTTGAGGGTGTGTCGGTTGCCATTCCCCACCAGGCGCGCATCGCCCTGGTGGGGCCTAACGGAATCGGCAAGACGACCCTATTACGGTTGCTCGCAGGATTAGAGAAATCGGACGAAGGGCGGATACAGAAGGCGCGTTGGTTGCGTATCGGTTATTTGCCACAGGAAGTAAGCTATTCTCGATCACGCAAGGATGAGTTGAAGCGGACATTGTGGGATTCATGTCAAGAGGCATTCAGCGAAATTCGCGCCCAAGAAGTTGAACTCGCTCATTTAGAGGAGCTGATGGCAGATCCGCGCGAGTCAGAGAAAGCGATCGCGCGCTACGGACCACTTCAGGAAGCCTTCGAGCATGCTGGGGGATACATCTATCCTTCCCGGATTCGTCAAGTCCTGAATGGCTTAGGTTTCGCTCCCGAAGAGTATGGCCGTCCTCTAGAGCAGTTTTCAGGAGGTGAGAGGACACGAGCGCTCCTGGCCAAACTGTTATTGGAGGACCCTGATCTACTGATCTTGGATGAACCAACGAACCATTTGGATATCTCGGCAATAGAGTGGCTAGAGGCATGGTTACGGGATTGGCGAGGCGCTGAGGTGTTGGTATCCCATGATCGTTACTTATTGGATCGGCTGATTGACACGGTGTGGGAGTTAAAACCGCAGGGTGTTGAGATTTATCGCGGTAATTACTCGGCGTATGTGCAGCAACGTGAAGAACGACAGGAGTATCATGCGACCCGCTATCGTGCGCAACTGGAGCACGTCCGGCGCGAACAGGAATTTATCCGTCGCAATATCGCGGGTCAAAATACCCGTCAAGCGCAGGGGCGCCGAAAGCGATTAGAGCGATTATTGCGTGAGGAAGCCATCGCGCGTCCGGTGAAGGAGCGCGCGGTGCGCATCGATTTTGGTCAGGTGGATCGATCAGGCGATCATGTGATAGAGACTCATGAATTGATGATCGGATATCGAGACTCGGACGAACCTCTGTTTGAGGTTCCCGATTTGCTCCTCACGAGGGGGGAGTGTGTTGCCCTGATCGGGCCTAACGGTGCGGGAAAGACCACCTTTTTAAAGACGTTGTTGGGAGACATCCAGCCCTGGGCTGGTGAGGTGAAACTGGGCGCTAGCCTGCAGGTCGGCTACTTTGCGCAAGCACATGAAGACTTGGATCCTGAACAAACTGTGTTAGAAGAGATCCTGAGTGTTGCTCCGAAGATGAAAGTGTCCCAAGCGCGTGATTGGCTGGCGCGGTTCCTTTTCGTCGGGGACAGCGTGGATAAACCGATCGAGATACTCTCGGGTGGTGAACGTGGCCGTGTAGCGCTCGCCAAGTTGGCGTTGGAGGGGGCTAACCTCCTGCTGCTGGATGAGCCAACGAACCATCTCGACATTCCCTCTCAAGAAATACTGGAAGAAGCGCTCAACGATTTTCCAGGTACAATCCTGCTTGTGTCCCACGACAGGTATCTGATCAATGCCTTGGCGACACAAGTATGGGCCATCGCACGACAAGCCCGAACGCTGGAGGTCTTCACTGGCGGTTATGAAACGTATTTAGATTCCCAGCGGGTGAGAGCCGAGGCTCGAAAAGCCATATCTAAGAAAGCCTCTGACAAAGATCGCACACCAAAAGGATCAGGAGCTGGTATTCGTCTGACTGAAGTAGAGGAGCGCATTGAAGCGCTGGAAAGCGCGTTGGTCCAAGTAACGCGCCAACTTGAAGAGGCGGGCAACGATCTTGAACAACTCCACCGGCTGGGGGACCTTTATACAGAACTGGAGGCAGATTTAGAGAGACAAATCGCTCTCTGGGAGGGCTTAGCGCGGGGCGAGGCGCTCGCATGATATAATCTGCCGAGTTTGAAACTGAGATGAGTATCGGAAGATGGATTCAGATCCCCGACGCGCGGTAAAGACACGCCGCGTGTTCCCACCATGGTTAATTCGGATCCTTGCAGGAGCTTTCATCCTGACAGCGGTCCTTTCCATTTACTTGGTATTTGTTATGGTGCGAGGCCTAGCGGCCGCATGGAGCGGAACTGGGTTGCCTTCGTTCAACATCTCTGGGGGGGAGGTCGCGAGCGGCACATCAGGACCCGATACCACCCCGACCGTTGTGTTGATGGATGAGCTGCCCGAACCATGGAGTGGTACCAGTCGGGTGACCATCCTTCTCATGGGGTTGGATTATCGAGATTGGGAAAGTGGCGAGGGCGCACCCCGGACAGACTCGATGATGTTGGTGACAATGGATCCCATCAGCGAGACGGCTGGCATGCTTTCAATCCCCCGTGATCTTTGGGTTGAGATCCCTGCTTATGGTCATGGACGCATCAATACCGCATATGCTCTTGGAGAGCAGGACCGACTACCAGGCGGGGGACCGGGACTAGCCGTAAGAACGGTCGAGAAGCTCTTGGGGGTTCCCATTCAGTACTATGTGCAACTTGACTTTGGCGCTTTTGTACGCATTATCGATGAAATTGGCGGGGTGGAGATCGATATTCCGGATTGGATCACGATCGATCCAATTGGACCGGACAATACGGTGGTAAAAGGCCCCGGCGTTACGACGCTCTCGGGAGACTTGGCTTTGGCTTACGCCCGTGCAAGGCACACGGAAGGAGGGGATTTCGACCGCGCGCGTCGTCAACAGCAGCTTGCAATAGCCCTCCGTGATCAACTGCCCGGGATGGTACCTACGATCGTCACAAAGGCACCAGCGCTTTACCAGGAGCTAGCCTCCGGTATACGCACGAACCTCTCGTTAGACCAGATGATCGCGCTCGGCATGTTAGCGCTACAGATTTCGCCCGATGACATCCGTAGTGCAATCATTGGCCCACCAGATATGGTTACGTTGGAAATGGTCACTTATGGAGGTGAGGAGGCAGAGGTTTTAAAACCGGTGCCGAATCAGATCCGCATGTTGCGCGACGAGATCTTCACCGCGATGGGGGCGATTGGCCCCTCGATCTCAGTTGAAGATGCGGCGGTCGCTGCCGACCAGGAGACCGCACGTGTGGCGGTCCTCAATGGAACCGGGGAGGAGGGACTGGCGGGAAGGATGGCCGAGGTCTTCATCAAACTTGGTTTGAACGTGGTTGAGATTGGAAACGCAGATAGTTGGAACTATCTTACAACACATGTCAAGGATTACACCGGCAATCCTTACACAACCCAGTACTTGATGGAGTTAATGGATCTGTCACAGAGTCAGATCCTCTTCCAGTCTGTTCCCGATTCCGAGATCGACGTTGCGATCATCGTCGGATACGATTGGCCGGAGCTTTTGGCTAAGATTTCGCGTTAAACTTGATCTGTCAGGGTGGAGGTGGAAGAGTCGGACTTGTTAGCTCAGAAGTCCGATGCAGGTGCTCCCAAACACAGTCTTCATCGTTGGGTGTAGGGGCGCAATAATTTGCGCCCCTACGAGGTCTAATCAGATTGTTTTTTAGCCTTAGATTTGTTTTGATTGGGTGTGGTAATTTGGTAAGGTAATGAGAGATTTTAAGAAGCCATATTTATTCCTCTAAAGTATTTTCATTTCGGAGGAAACATGATCGAGGCAAACAGTTTGACACGGGTTTTCAATAGCTTGATCGCGGTTGACCGTGTCTCCTTCCATGTCAATCAAGGTGAGGTGTTCGGTTTTCTCGGTCATAACGGAGCCGGGAAAACAACCACCATCCGTATGCTCACAGGCCAACTCAGACCAACGAGTGGTCGTGCATCCATTGATAATCATGACGTGGTGACGGAAAGGGCGGCGATCAAACCGATGATCGGTGTGGTTTTTGAGTACCAGAATTTGTATGAAAGGATGAGTGGGCGTGACAATCTGAGCTTTTTCGCCGAACTCCACGGTGTAGGGGAAAAACGGGTGGATGAACTGCTGGAAATGGTAGGTCTGGCAGATCGGGCGAAGGATAAGATCAAGGTCTACTCAAATGGCATGAAACAGCGTTTGTTGGTCGCGCGGGCGCTGCTTAATCGACCCAAGGTATTGTTTCTCGATGAGCCTACACGGGGGCTCGATCCAACCTCAGCGCGGGGGATCCGGAGGACGATACGGGAACTAAGGGAGCAGGGAACAACGGTCTTTTTGACCACACATTATATGGAAGAAGCTGACCAACTCTGTCAACAGGTAGCTTTTCTCAGCGAGGGAAAGATCATCGCTCTTGATACACCGCAGGCTTTAAAACTCCAATACGGTGTGCGTAGGGTCACGGTGTTACTTGATGATCAGAGTAAGCATGTATTGGCGCTCGATAACCCGGTGGATGCCACGAGAATGGCGGATTGGATGGAGGCAGGGCGGGTGCTCACTGCACATTCGCAGGAAGCCACGCTCGAGGACGTATTCGTCCAATTGGCTGGGAGGGAGCTCCAATGAACTTAAGAACCGCACTCGCCATTGCCCGCAAAGATTTCCTGGATGCCCTGCGTAATGCCAGGCTGCTGGTCATCGTCCTGATGCCGATCGGTTTCTCAGTTCTCTATGGCTACCTTTTTCGTGACACCCTAGATACGATCGAGATCGTCCTTTACAGCCCGGGCACATCATCTCTGGTATCGGGTTTGAGTGAACTTGATACGGTGTCGCTCTTCGTGGTTGACTCACCGGAGGCGGTCGAGACCAAACTGGAAGCGGAAAAAGCGATCGTCGGCGTGGTGCTACCACCTGATTTCGATCAGGCAGTTCAGGCTGGTGAGAGACCGACACTCGAGTTGATCTATCGTGAAAATCCAGAAGATGCCCGTGGTACAGAACGGCTGATCCTTCAAATGATCGAACAGATCTCCGGACGTCAACCCGTCGTTGATGTGGTCGAACGGTCGCTCCAACCTCCTGGAACTGCTGAGGAGGCGGAGGCAGGGGAACCGATGTCCTTCTTTCGGGAGATCGATCTACAAAGCTTTTTCATTGTTCTATGGGTGATGATGGGGATCACGATGAACGGTTCCTTCCTCGTGCCCACACTATTGGTTGAAGAAAAGGATAAAAAGACCTTGGATGCGATATTGGTGACACCGACAAATTACCTCGACGTCCTTGTGGGGAAGGTCGTGGTCGGTGTCCTCTACTGTCTGCTAACCTCGTTGGTCGTAATGGGCCTCAACAAAGGACTCTCGGGGGATGTGGGTTTCTCCCTAGCAGTGGTGCTGACCGCCAGTGTGGCTTTGACGCTGATCGGTCTCCTGATCGGCGGCTTGATCGATAATCTTACAACGCTCAACACTTGGGGTAGTTTTGTGATGTTGCCCTTGATGCTGCCAGGCATCCTTGCTGGAGTCCCTTTGGGGACCCTTGGTCCTGCACTCACGATTCCCTTGCAGGTGGTGCCGACCTATCATCTCGTCCGCGGGCTCGGGCTGTCACTTTCAGGTAAGGGAGAGGAGGTCTGGTTAAACCTCGGGATATTGGCCGTGGAATGCGTGATCTTGTTCGGTGCAGTGTTATGGTCTATGCGACGGCGTGAGGTCTAGCAAGGATCGCTACCCCCCGTTAATCGTCAAATCAACCCAAGATAAAAACACCGAGTAAACCGGTGATGATGCCCAGGATCGCGCCGATGATCACATCGGAGAGGTAATGTAGGCCCATCGCGACCCGAGCGAGAGAGACGAGCGGAGCCCAAATGGTGAGCAAAGCCCCAAGCCATGGTGGGCCCCACAGTAGGGATAAGACAGCGAGTAATGCGGCGCGCGCAGCGTGGCCGGAGGGAAAGGAATGTGGATCGGTGTTTCGGTAGATCGCACCCCACTCACCTTCAGGTCTACGTCGGCGAATGCTGAACTTGAGCGCCGTGACGAGCAATGCTAGAACGAGGATCATCCCCAACATACGCAGAGCCCATGTTTTCCATGGCCCTTCAGCTAACCACCAGGTGAGGGTAAGTCCAAGAATCCAAAACCAGGAATCCCCCGAATGGGCCAGAATGGCAGCCAACGTTCTGCGCCAACCAGGGCGTTCAGCAATCTGCAATCGCGCCGACAAACGAGCATCTTTTTGGAGTAGCGTTTCTAGTTTCACGTCGTAGGGATGCTCTTCTTTGAAAGTTCTTGACGAACGATTTCGAGTTGGTGAGGTTTATCCACATCCATGGCGAGCTCAGCATAGGGAGAGATGCACGCCTGACCGTTCACACCTAATCGTTCACTCACTCGACGTTCGGCATCTTTGAGGGTCATTCGACCTAGTAGCAGGAGGAGAAGGAGATCAAAGCCGAGCAGTGAGGCTTGTTTGAGCGCGTTTTTTCGGGCTGCTATGAGTCGCCCCCAAATCTCATCCTCTTCAACGAGTGCCGGGCGTGCGAAATGCAAATCACCTCCACACAATTCATAATCTTTGAGCTTTACATAGGAACGGTTGGCATCCGGAAAACGGGTTTCCATGGTTTGACGCTCAACGACGGTGAAATGAATATCCTGCATGTGTTTTTGAGTCTGTTCTATCCGCCAATCGATCATTTCGGATGTGACTGTCGGGATGTCGCTAGAGGTGAATAGAACGTGGTCTGCATTCGGATTTCGAGCACGGGTGTACTGCAACCCGGCCATGGCATTCTGTAGCAGGTCTCCTTGATCAGGTATAAAGTGCAGGGGTTTATCGCAGGTCAGGTCACAATCCGAGTTCAACCCGATGACAAGCACATAGTCGACATCGTTGGCACCTCCCAGTGCGTCAAGAACCCATTGAACCATCGGCTTACCGGCGATATCGATCATGGCCTTTGCTTGACCTTGAGTGTAGAGGTAGAGAGGATCTTCATAGCTGGGGACGCTGCCTGCGAGAATTACTGCATCCATGATCATCACCCCTTGTGGAAATCTCGTTTAAATCAATGAAGATGGCTTACATGACATCCTTGACTCAGGGAGCCAAGGAAATGCCACAACGCATGGATTGGGTTTACTAATATAAACCCGATCTGCCTGCAAAGGCCTCTAAATGAGTCGTCTTACAGAAGTCTCTGTTGGGTTGTTTTTGGTGGATTCTCAGCTGGTGGTAACAACCCTCGGGCGAGTAACCAATCTGTAGGCGGTTCCCAGCGATAGATCTTCAGATCGACGCGGTCATTTGAGTCAAAGACCACTCCATCCTCTTCGAGATAGTGTCGTTGGACGTGAGGGCCGTGCCCAGGACGACTGCTGACTTGCCCTTTGGCGTTGATCACTCGCTGCCAAGGGACGTCTTCTCCACAGGATGCCATAGCATAACCTACCCAGCGCGCTCGAACTCGTGAATAGGCTAGGGGATCCATGCTGATCGGATGTGGTATTAGAGCAGCGATGCCGCCGTAGGTCATCACCTTGCCCCGAGGGATGGCCTTGACGATCTCATAAACAAGGTCGTTGAATGCGGATCGGTCTTTTGGATTACGCATCGAAATCCCTTATTCGAACATCCATAAATGTACACTGCCGAGTTTGCAGGGTCAATAACTGAGTGATGATTGTGACTTATAGGGTCAGATATAGGTTTAAAGCTCCAGAAAGACCCCACGACTTATTTCCTGATTGAACCCACGATATGGGTGCCTTATACTCTTTCTATCTAGAGGAAGTATTTCTGCGTTTATGAGGCGTTAAAGACTTGGATGAGACGGAAACTCTCCCGCAAACTGTAGATGAAGTTGCTCAGCTGAACCGTGAAGTAGAGGCTCTTCACGCTCAACTGAACGCTTTTCAGAACACTCTTGCGACGAACGACATCGCGATCCCAACCGATGTGTTGCTCGGGGTGCGTCAACTCAACGCAAAGTTGATCACGTTGCAGGAGAACGTTGCCACCCTCGAGCAAGAGCGTGGCAGCTTACGTGCGCTGGCTGAAATTGGGCACGTCGTCAACTCTTCACTTGATCTGCAGATCGTCTTAAGTGAGGTGATGGACACCATCATCCAATTAGCAGGGGCCCAGCGCGCCTTTCTGATGTTACAAGATGCTCAGGGTGAACTTTATACAGTTGTCGGACGCAATTGGAAGCTTGAGTCGCTAAAACCTGGTGAGTACGAGATCAGCCGCACGGTGATCAACCGGGTGGTTGAGCAGGGAGAAGCCCTGCTAACCACCAACGCTCAGGAAGATCCACGATTCGACGGTGTCCAAAGTGTAGTCGCCTATAGCTTACGCTCCATTCTTTGTGTGCCCTTGAAAGTCAAGGACGATTTGATCGGCGTGATCTACGCGGACAACAGGGTTAGGGAAGGGATCTTTACCGAGAACCATCGCTTCTTGCTTTCCGCTTTCGCCAATCAGGCGGCTGCAGCATTAGAGAACGCTCAACTGTTCAATGATCTATCGATGTCCTATGATCAAACCCTGGAGGCATTGGTTACTGCGCTTGATGCACGGGAGCGGGAAACTGAGCAGCACACCCGACGCGTCGTCGATTATTCTATGGCTTTAGCGGAGAAAATCGGGCTGGCAGATGAAGAGTTAATAGAGATCCGTCGGGGAGCTCTGATGCACGATATCGGGAAAATTGGGGTGCCCGATGCCATTCTGCAAAAACCAGGGCCTCTTACCGATCAAGAATGGGTGGTGATGCGCCGTCACCCCGAGGAAGGTTTACGCATCCTTCAAGATATCACGTTCTTCAAAGGGGCCATTGACATCATTGGCTCACATCACGAGCACTATGATGGTAGCGGTTATCCTCGTGGCCTGGTTGGTGATCAGATTCCACTCGGAGCACGTATCTTTGCCATTGCAGATGCATTTGATGCGATAACTTCCAATCGTCCCTACCGTAAAGCACAGTCTTTCGAAGCAGCATACGAGGAAATTTTACGATGTCGGGGTACACAATTCGACCCCAAGGTCGTAGACGCATTCCGCTCCATCGATAGGGAGGAGTGGATAGCGTTACGTGCCCTAAGCCTCCCGCGTGATAGGACCCGCTTGTCAGAGAGATGATTCGGCAGAAGACAGGTTGATGTCCTTTATTGGAGGTCTAAGCGGAATACCCGAAGGATTTGTCCGTGGGTGCTTGGGCACCACAAGTAATTAAGGAACCATGGTACTAAGGCACTTAGGAAAGACCCAGATGCCTTGGCGCCCAAGTACCAAAGTGCCTGGATTTCCCCTTATCCCTAATCCCTGATCCCCGATCCCTTTTTCACTTCCCTAATTCCATTGGCAATTGGAATTCATATGCCAGCTTGCTGTCACCGAGCTTCGCGATCGGAGGTAATGCGCGCTTGAACTCGTTTTGTCTCATCTGCTCGATGACGGCGGCGACAAAGCCCGGGTCGAAACCGACATCGACGCAAGCCTGAGGTGAGTAGCCTTTGTCAACAAAGTACAAGAACAGTCGATCGACATCCTCATAGGTGAATCCCAGCTCGCCCTCATCGGTTTGTCCAATCCAAAGATCCGCTGAAGGTGGTTTAGCGATGATGGCCCCCGGCACACCGATGGCGCGGGCGAGCTGTCTCACCTGGGTCTTATATAAATCACCCAATGGGACGAAAGCACAGGCCGAATCACCATAAAGTGTGGTGTAGCCGAGTAGTATCTCGGTCTTGTTACCTGTACCAACAACCAACCCCTTAAAGGCGGCTGATTGATCGTAGAGTACGATCATGCGCGCCCGAGCCATGGCATTCCCTCGCCTGACCCGATCCGCCTCGGGAAATTGAGCGAAGAGCGGGTTCACCATGTCGGTAATAGGGACCGTATTTTCGAGAACTCCGGTGGCCTCGATCACCAGTCCAGCATGTTCCATTGACTCAGACGTCGATGTTTTATACGGCATACGGAGGGCGAGGACGTTTTGCGATCCGAGTGCTTCCGCCGTTAGGTAGCAGGTGAGGGCCGAGTCCACGCCACCCGAGACACCGACAACAGCGCGCTGGAAACCGGCTGAGTGGATCTCCGTGCGAATGAATTCGGTGATCTTGTTGCGCGTCTTTTCCGGATCGATCTCGAGGGACAATGATTGCTTAGCCATGTTTTCTAATCTCCATGCGATCACGTTGGTTTTCGAGAAAAGCCTTACTATCAATCCTCAGGCGTTAAATGTCCATTATCTGACCCTTCACTTGTGTTGGCTGGTCCGATAAAGGTCCCGCAGACAGCCGATCTCGGCCCCGTGATGCAGATCATGGAAAATCATGGTCCAAAAGATGCGCCAAGTGGGCCAAGAATCTCCCCAATTGGTGAGACGCATCTCGCTCAATCCGATATCGTCCATGCTGTCAAGAGCCTCCCTTAGAAGCTTGTGGCCATTCGTCAGCTGAGAGAGGGCATCTGCTGCTGTGTGAGGTATATCAATATCATTCCAGGATAACTTCGCTGGACCGAACGCGTACTCGTAGTACATCCATTTGCAAGTGGCGAGGTGGACAAGCCGCCAAGCGATGGTGGTAAAAGGTGGGGGATCAGGCGCTGGTTTTGCGTAATCTACTACCCAACGACCCCCCTCGCTTGGATGCACGGTCCAGCAATTGGGCACGGGTTCCCAAAAGAATTCATCGTCCGATAAATTTTCTAGCATACTAGTGAGATTTTCCCAGGCTTCGTCCGTTTGATCCTTGAGCAAATTTGTGGCAAGGTGACTCATAAGTGGATCTCCGTAATGTTGTTCATTCATTCCCCAGGCTTCGGTATGACGTTACCTCGCCGGCGATGGTGAAGACCACAAAGGGTCAAACCTGCTGCCCCAAGTAGCAGGATCGCAGCCGACCCCCAGGTATCAAGGCGCAAGCCGCTGAGGAGCATGATCGGGTCGCTACGTGTAAAGCTGAGCGCGAATGCGCCAGCGGCGATCATGGAAAGGCTGATGCAAGCTAGGACACCTGGTTTAGAAATTAGCCCAGCCAACCAGTAAAGCAATACGAGGGCGAGCAAGCTGTATACCACACCGACCATTTGTGTCGGCCAGCGCGGGATCCGTGAGCCGAACATGTCCGGCGTAGGAGATGCCCAAAGAGGCGAGTCGAGCGCTCTTCCGTACGCGCAGCCATCGGCAAGGCATCCTGACCAACTGGCGAGAGCGATGACCATCCCTGGCAATGCTAGTGTATCAGCTAGAGGCCAGAAAGGGTGACGGGTGAGTACGCAAAACAACCCCAGACCGAGGATGGCTCCCAGCGCGCCGCCGACCCAACTTAATCCACCTTGCCAGAACCACAAGATCTCGAAAGGTTTGCTGGCATAGTACTCCCAGTGGAGGGCGACGAAACCTATTCGGGCTGAAATTAATCCGACCGCCAGAGCGGTCAAGCCGGCATCGATACGGGCAACGGGCAGTGATGTTCTCGCTGAAATTCGAGAAGCCGAGACCCGGTTTGTACCCGACAAACCAAGCCAGAGTAGGCTCACCATCACACCCAGCGTGAAGATCAATGGGAAGGCGTTCTGCACCACTACTCCTTACGTCCAATGGAATCATACCACCCTCATATGTACCGGTTTACTTATTGCGGGTAACATTTATTTCATTGGAGTCAAACTGTATAATCAAGCTAACTGTCCTAGAATACCGATTAAATCAAAGGACTTTATTCATCATTGCCACCACGTCACAAGACGTGATCCCAATTGTCGGCTAGTTGTCGGTTTTGGGACATGTACACTTTTAGGGTAGCCTGTAACCTGAAGTTGGACAATGGTAGCAAGGAGGTTCCCGATGACGGTGCTGGATACCCCGATTTTCTCTAACTTGTTGTACTTACTTTTGGTAGCCGGTCTATGGTTAGCCGCGTTAGCGATCGTCAGCCCGGGGACGGGCACGCTGGAGGTCCTGGCCTTTTTCGCCTTAGCGGGCGCTGGCCTAGGCACGCTGTTCCTCCCACCGAATGGTTGGGCGGTGATCGTTCTCGTAATGGGCGTGGTATTTCTCATCTTGTCGCTGAAGATGAAACAGGTTGAATTGTGGTTGGGTTTGTCGGCAGTGGCCTTCTGTCTGGGCTCGGTCTTTCTCTTCCGCCTAGAGGAGGGGGGTCCTGCCGTTCACCCACTGTTAGCTATCGTGGTCTCTCTGATGACCTTGGGGTATTTTTGGCTGGCGATTCGCAAGGCGATCCTCGCGCATCAGGCAGGACCGACCTTTGATCCTGCGCTTGTTGTAAACCAGATCGGTGAGGTTCGCACCGCGATCGATCCGACTGGTTCGGTTTATGTCGCAGGAGAACTGTGGACCGCACGTGCGGATGCGCCCATTGCGATTGGAGCTTCTGTGAGGGTTCGGGACCGTGAAGGTCTGATCTTAACCGTGGAACCCATTGAGCCGTCTGAAGATGAAACGTCTGGAGAAGGAGGGTAAGGAGATGGATTATGCGTTAGCATGTTTAGTAGGTGCTGTTGGGCTCGTCGGCTTGGCAATTCTGGCGACCGCGATCCGTATTGTCCAGGAGTACGAGCGTTTGGTGGTTTTCCGCCTCGGGCGTTGTGTTGGTGAGCGGGGACCAGGTTTGGTCCTGTTGATCCCCTTCATTGATCGTGGGATGAAGGTCGATTTACGGGAACTTGTTCGTGAGATTCCCCACCAGACCTCCATCACGCTGGATAACGCGCCGATCGCCATCGACTTCATCTGGTATTTCAAGGTCGTCGACGCATCCCAAAGCGTGCTTCAGGTGGGAAATTTTGAGGCGGCTGCCCAAGGAATGGCGACGACAACGTTGCGTTCGGTGATCGGTGGCATTCCGCTCGATGATGTGCTCTCGCAACGAGATCATATCAACCAAATGCTGAGGGTGAAGTTGGATGAGGTCACGGAACGCTGGGGTGTGAAGGTGACCAACGTCGAGATCCGAGAGATCATCCCGCCGCGCGAGGTTCAGGATGCCATGAACCGTCAGATGACGGCCGAACGCGTCCGGCGGGCGGTGGTGACCGAATCTCAAGGTCAGCGCGAGGCAGCGGTCAACGTCGCCGATGGCGAGAAGCAAGCGGCCATTCTCAAAGCTGATGGGGATAAACAGGCCAATATTCTGAGGGCAGAGGGTGATCGCCAGTCACAATTGCTGCGTGCTGAGGGCTTCGCCGCTGCATTAGATCGGATCTATGATATTGCGCAGACGGTGGACCATAAAACGATGACGTTGCAGTATTTCGAAACGCTGAAGGAAATGGGGACTTCCCCTGCGACGAAGTTCATCTTCCCCATGGAGTTCACCAATCTGCTGGAGAACTTCATCAAGAAAACGGAATAGATCGGGACGTTGCACAGACCACATTCACCTGCTCAACCAGCTGCGGTCCTACCAGCATCGTGGCGTGACCTAACGTCAGTACGGGAGTTGGAAAAGATCTGCTTCGGTCGCGACGCCTGGCCATGGATTGACACGTTGGCTGCACTGACATTCCCCCAGACTGTGCGACTGAAAGCGGTCGCCGATGAGTTGGTGGTGGGATTTATCATCGGGGACCGAAGACGATTGAAACGAACTGGGTGGATCGCCTCCATTGGAGTCCGACCCAATTATCGGAGGCGTGGGATCGGTCGGACGCTGTTGGCAGCGTGTGAAGATTTGCTGGGGATGCCTAGAGTCCGTCTATCGCTAAGAAGTTCAAACGATGCCGCGCTGCGACTGTACCAGCAGGCAGGCTACATCAGTATTGACACATGGAAAAGCTACTACCGTGATGGTGAGGACGCGATCGTCATGGAGAAGGTGCGGTGAGGGAGGTCTGATCCACATCATCCAGACTCGACCTTAGGCATTAACCCTCGCGCAGGATCTTGTCGGTTGAAGGAGTCGTTAAAGGCGTATCGAAGCGCGACCTTTGACCTACATATCACTCTCTGGTAGAATGCCTCTCGTCGGGCGTTGTACCCTTCGCCCAAGAGCGCCGTCCTCGGCGCTCAAACTTTGCAGAAAGGGCTTGGATTTCGATGAAAGTGATGCTGTTAAAAGACGTCTACAACCTTGGCCGAGCTGGTGATGTGAAGAAAGTCGCCGATGGCTATGGTCGTAACTACCTCATACCCGAGGGACTGGCTGTGTTGGCCACACCGGGTGTGATGAAGCAAGCTGAACGTATTCGTGACCGCGCGTCTCAAGAAAGGGCCCGCCTGAATCAGGAGCTAAGTGCGGTCGCCGAACAGATATCGGGGTTAGAGCTACCCTTTGCAGTCAAGGCGGGTGATACGGGTAGGCTCTATGGATCCGTGACCACTGCGATGATCGCGGAGGCGATTGAAAAGGCAACTGGGCTCCAGATCGCCCGAAGGCAGGTGGACAGTCAACCTCTCAAGATGTTGGGTGTACACAGTGTAAACATACATTTAACCATGGACCTTAATCCTGAGGTCACGGTGGTTATCCATCGTGAGGGTGAAAAGCCTGAATCTGCGTATGCTTTAACAGCGGAGGTTATCGTAGAAGCTGAAGCGGTGGAGGACTTCGCAGAACTTCGGGCCGAACTCGAAGCTGAGGAAGCGGAGTTGGAAGTCCAAGAATTGGCTGAAGTCGTAGAAGACGAAGAACTTCCAGGGGAAGAGAGCACCGCTGAAGACATACAGGAAGAGATCTCTGACCAGGCATAATACGGTATGGTAAAGAGCCACCGGCATGGAGCGGGCTTTCCGCTTGCCGGTGGTTTTGCATATGTGACGGCGCTGAAAAATGTCCGAGAGTGTACAAGAGAACGAAATTTGAGAGGGTGTGGGCGAAACCGATCATCACATAAATCCCTTACGCTACTTACGGTTTGTTATTTCCTGATACTCATATCTAGATTGGGGATTGGTGTGACCCCCATCTGGCTGTCAAGCGCAGCGTAGGATGCAGTCTGCGACGATCCATCAGGTATTAGAATGGAAGAGATCGGTCGATTGTTGTTAGAGGCTCGTGAGCAGCTCGGACTGTCGTTGGACGAAGTCGAGCGAGCGACCCGCATACGTGCTTATCAATTAGAAGCAATTGAACGCGGCGAGATGGAGGCATTTCCATCTCCTGTCCAGGCGCGCGGTTTCTTGCATAATTACGCTGAGTTCCTTGGACTCGATGCAGATGCGATCTTGCTTCAATACGCGGAGGCTCTACAATCTCGCCGGTCTCGGCTATTTCCTGAAACATCGTACAAGGAACCCAGGACTGGTCCATCCGTACGTATCCGTTCCCGTCGCCCGCGCTGGTTATCCAGTGACCTGTTTGTCGCTGCGACGATCGTTTTGGCCATTCTCACGGTGCTTATCTGGGGTGGAAGTCGGGTTATCACTGTCTTACGCCAGCATACGGAGACCCCGGAAGCGGCCTTGGGACTTCTCATTTCCACTACTACACCAACATTGACGGAAATGCCTCTTCAGTCCGGTTCGGTTACTGAATCGACCACAGAGTTGTTTACTGAGGAGACACCCATACCGACACAGCCTCTCTTCCTCGGTTTAGCTGATAAGGTCAGTCTGACGGTCGTGGTGGAAAAAAGCGCCTGGTTGAAGGTGATGGTGGACGGTAAAGAGGCATTTCAAGGGCGGGTGGAGGGGGGGGACATCTTTGAGTTCCAGGGTGATCAAGTCGTCGAGTTGACCACTGGCAACGGTGCTGGGATCCATGTTTTCTATAACGGACAAGATCATGGCATCTTGGGCGACGTAGGGCAAGTCGTCATTCGTTTATGGACACTGGAAGGAGCCTTGACCCCAACGGCGACCATAACCCGTACACCGACCGAAACTCCCAGGATCAGCGAAACCCCTAGCCCAACTACCACATCACCCCCGACACCAGGCGGTTGATATGCAGGGGGCGCAATTCTATCTTCTCTCCCTTGGTTGTGCCAAGAACACAGTCGATTCCCAGTCAATGTCAGCATTACTCAGCCGTGCTGGATATGTGGTATGCGATCACCCACAAGAAGCCGATATCTTGCTTGTTAATACCTGTGGTTTCATCGAGCCAGCGAGGGAAGAATCGTATGCTGAGTTACGGCGTTTGGCAGAGGGAAAGACGCCAGATCAACTATTAATCGCCGCAGGCTGTTTAACCGAAAGGTATGGCAAGCAAGTTGTCGGTCAGGTGCCTGGGATTGACGGATTGTTGGGGACCCGACGCTGGATGGAACTCCCTAAGCTGGTACAGAGATTGCGTGACGGGAACGAATCACGACCGCTTTATCACCTTCCCGGATCGGAGAGAAAAGACACAGAAACTGCAGGCATGTCGCGCATAGCCGTGCAAGGTCCAAGCGCATATCTAAAGATCGCTGATGGTTGTCGCCGTCCCTGTGCGTTCTGTGCGATACCGTTGATCAAAGGCACTGCTGTAAGCCGACCGCCAGAAGCGATACTTGAAGACGCACGGCTTCTGCAGGATATGGGTGTGCGAGAAGTCAATCTCATCGCTCAGGACACCAGTGACTATGGTCATGACCTGGGGATAGAGGATGGGTTAGCCATCCTCTTAGAGGATTTGGTGAAGGCAGCACCTGCGATTGATTGGATCCGCATCCTTTATACGTATCCAGGTTGTGTAACCGATCGTTTGATCAGAATCATGGCCGAATATCCACAGATCGTGCCGTATCTTGATATCCCCTTACAACATGGCCACCCAAATGTGCTTCGTCGCATGCGCCGCCCAGCGAATATTGAGTGGGTATACCGAACGATAGAAAAAATGCGTGCTGTCATACCAGATCTTGCTCTGAGAACGACGTTCATCGTGGGCTATCCGGGGGAGACAGAGGAGGAATTTCAAGCGTTGCTTGAGTTCGTGGAGGGTTTGCGTTTCGATCGGGTAGGGGTTTTTACATTCTCCTTTGAGCGAGGGACGCCCAGTGAGTCGTTGGGAGATCCGATCCCACCCGAAGTGAAGGAGGAGCGAAGAGGGCGCCTCATGGAACTTCAGCAACGGATCTCGCTCGAGAAGAACATCGCGCTCATCGGTCAAAGACTTTCGGTGCTTATTGAGGGTCATGGGGATGGAATCTCCCTTGGACGATCCACTCGTGATGCACCTGAGATCGACGGCATGGTGATTGTGGAGGGGGAGATTCCCGTGGGGGAAATGGCGCTTGTACAGATCATAGGTGCGATGCCATACGACCTAACAGGGGTTCAGCTTAGAACCTCCTAAGATGTATCGTTCTATTGCAGTAATCGATGGTTTTGTTATTATGCGTTTGTGAGTATTGAAATCTTTGGGGGATTTTTTTAGACGCGTGGTATCCATGAGATTGAATACATGGACCACTTACGTTTTCCAGGATCTGATGTCCATCGATAATAAATCCTCAAGTGGATCTCTATCCATGAAACGAGCGTGAAATTTGGGAACCTTCTTCGAAGGAGCATTAGCCGGTTACGGAATTGCCATGCCGGTAGGTCCTATCACCATTCTGATCGTTGATATGAGCCTAAGGCGTGGTTTTTCGCATGGATTTATGGCGGGCGCGGGTGCAGCTGTGGTGGACTTTCTGTTCGCTGGATTGGCAGTCCTGGCAGGGGAAGTACTGACTCCAGTATTGGCCCCTTTCGCTGTCGGATTAAAAGTAACAAGTGCTCTGGTGCTTATAGGATGGGGGTTGTGGGGCTTTTGGCGAGCTCGTAGGCTCTCTCGCATTGTAGAGTCAAAGCGTGAGATAAAACAGCGCCATCTGCATGTCTTTGTGCAATTCCTAGGTCTGACTGCGATTAACCCATTAACGCTTATCTTTTTTAGTGCGCTGATCTTGGGTAGGGGAACGGGCGATGTACTCACGCTTGCGGAGAAGGTCTCTTTCGTTCTCGGCGTAGGTCTTGCGTCCTTCTCCTGGCAAACAATTCTGGCGGCTTTAGGTGCCACGCTTCGCAGAAACCTCTCACCTCGCGCACAGGTGCTGATCAGTGTGTTAGGGAATCTGGTTGTGATCGTGCTCGGGTTGCGTGTGTTGCTGAGCGTTGGATGATTTCATCTTGATGATGTAGATTGTGCGCAGTGCTGTCTTCGAGTGGGGTTATACGATTTGGAATGCAGAAGGGATCGGGGATCAGGTTATTACTATATAAATCGGTCCTGATCCCCAATCCCTGGTTCTTAGTTACACTTGATCCGTGATGGTCGGCACACCGAGGACGTTAAAACCGGAATCCACAAACAGGACTACACCTGTGACCGAACGGGCCATATCAGAAGACAACCAAACTGCCGTTTCTCCAACATCCTCGATCGTAATGTTTCGTCGCAGGGGAGCGATGGAGGGGAAATGACGATACATAAGTTTGAAACCACTCACGCCGGCTGCTGATAGAGTTCGAATGGGCCCAGCCGAGATGGCGTTGACACGGATGTCTCGGGGACCAAAATCCGCAGCCAGGTAACGCATTGTCGCCTCCAACGCGGCTTTAGCCACACCCATGACGTTGTAATTTGGCCATACGCGTTCGCCACCATTGGCGGTCATCGTCAACATCGACCCGCCTTGGTTCATGAGCGGTAAGGCCGCTCGGGCGAGGGCGATGAAGGAATAAACGCTGATGTCAAACGCGAGATGAAACCCATCACGACTGGTTTCGTGGAAATGCCCCATGAGTTCTTCCCGATTAGCGAAGGCGATAGAGTGAACCAGGATGTCTATTGTGCCCAACTCTTCCGCCGTTCGAGCAAAAACCGTCTCGATTTCCTCATCACGACTCACGTCACACTTCTCAATAAACTCGGCGTCAACTTTTTGAGCAAGCGGTCGCACTCTCCGTTCAAGCGCAGGACTGGCATATGACAAAGCCAGACGGGCACCTTGGGCATGCATGGCCTGGGCAATGCCCCAAGCGATGGAGTGGTCATTTGCGATCCCAAAGATCAGAGCGGTCTTTCCCTCGAGTAGTTTCATGATTCCTCTTCCTCCTGCGCATCGTAATAGATTGATATTCAAAAGCGAGCAACAAGGATAATCTATTTTCTGGGGTAGTTCTAGACCGTTTCAACTTACCGGTTATTATTCTGGGATCTTCACCTACAAATGTGGCGTCATACCAATCGGAATGCCGTAGGGCTCAGGGATTAGCGACAAGGGATCAGGATCCAAATCCGTACTGATCCCTGATCCCCCATCCCTGATCCCTTTAGTTTGATCATGGTGGCTAGTGAGAGTCATGGCTGGTGAAGCCTCGTTGATTTTTCTCCCTCCTCGGGTCGAGAACGGATCAGTAATGTCCAGGTTCCCTTTTGAACGGTCTCGTCCCTCTGATTTAGTAAGGTGGCATCGAAGGTGACGAAGCCGCCGTTCATGCGGGGCATCTCTTTTTTCCTACGTACCTCGGCGCGAAATTTGATCGTGTCACCGATGTATATGGGGTTACGAAACTTCCAATCCACTCCGATGAGGGCTTCCGCCGTTCCTTCCAGTAGACCCGTACCCCACGCGAGTCCACCAGCGATCGATAATCCTAACAGGCCATGGGCGACCTGCTCACCATAGATCGTCGTTTTCGCATACTCCGCATTGGTGTGAACGGGATTGTGATCACCGGTAAAGTCGGCGAAGGACAAAATGTCGCTCTCGGTTATCGTTCGCCCTGGGCTCTCTGCAATATCACCAACGGTCATTTCCTCGAAATATTTTCCTCTCAATTGCTCGACCTCCTTCAAGCCTGACCCCCTCATCCATGTCTAGACGATCCGTTCCTAAACAGCTTTGACTCACATGCTGGGAGAATCATCGATGACCGCGAGTATCTCCCCCTGGGTGACCTCCCGACCAGCGCCGGTGGCAAGCGAACGCACAACTCCAGCTCGGGCGGTGCGTAGCTCAATGTGCATCTTCATGGATTCTAATACAGCCACAACATCACCCTCTCCAACCGACTCTCCTTCAGTCACCCTCAATTCGACCAACCACCCAGGCAGGGGAGCTGAGATCTCTGAAGGGCCTTCGTCCTGTTGGACTTGGGTAACCTTTACGGAGGGTTGGGTTTCCCCTTGCATGGTAGCTCGATAGGGTCGTCCCGCGACGACCACTCGTTGGTCACCGTTTTCTTCTTTCTCCACATGCGCTTCATAGGAGCGATGATCAACCAGTAGGGAGTAGAGTGGCAATCCATCGATGCTTTCCAGATCGACATCAAGTGGCTGGTTGTTCACCCACACTTGCCCGTCAGTGGTGACCTCGATATCGAAAGTGCGTCCTTCGATGGTGACTTGATATCTCACAAATCACCGCCACCCAGGAGTTCCCAACGGCCTAACATCTTCCAGCGGTTTGAAACTCCATTGGTTTGGGTTTGGGCTCCTGTCCGCTTGCGCCAGTCCAGTAACGCAGTTGTTAGTGCGGCTGCTAAATAATCCTCCTCCTCCGGCTCCGTCGGCACAAATTGCTCCTCCAGGAATCGTGTGTGAAACTGACCGCCAAAGAAGCGGTGGCTGTTGAGAAGCGCGCGATGCAGATCTAAATTCGTCATCACACCATGTATTTGATACTCCTCCAGTGCCCTTCGCATGCGTACGATCGCCACGGCCCTTGTTTCACCCCAGGTCACGAGTTTAGCGAGCAATGAGTCGTAGTAGGGCGTGATCGTCAACCCTTCGCAGATTCCACTATCCAACCTCACGCCTGGTCCCCCCGGTTCGCGTAAGCGAGAGATGCGACCTACGCTCGCAGCGTAATTCCTGAAAGGATCTTCGGCCAGGATACGGCACTCCAACGCCCAACCTCGAGGCTTAACTTCTTTCTGGGAATAGCTCAAATTCCTCCCAGTTGCGATCCTTAATTGTTCTTTGACGATGTCAACTCCTGTGACTGCCTCTGTCACAGTGTGCTCAACCTGCAGACGGGGGTTAACCTTGAGGAAGTAGTATTTTCCTTCTGGATCAAGCAAGAACTCTACCGTCCCAGCGCCGATGTAGCCAACAGCTCGTGCGATACGCACGGCAGACCTCAAGATCCGTCGTCGCAGGGAGGGGTCGAGAGCGCGTGAGGGAGCTTCCTCAATTAATTTATGGTGACGTCGCTGGATGGAGCACTCCCGTTCTCCTAGGTTGATGATATTACCTTCTGCATCAGCTAACAGCTGAACTTCGATGTGTCGAGCATTCTCGATCAATTGCTCGAGATATACCGCTCCATCACCGAAGGTAGTCCGTGCTTCTCGACGCGCGGTGGGGATGGCGATCTCCAACTCCGAGCGGGAGTTTATGGTACGGATCCCTACGCCGCCACCACCTGCCGCGGCTTTGAGCAAGAGGGGATAACCTATCCGGTCTGCGGATGCCAAGAGCTCATCATCATCTAGCGACCAGTCAGTTCCCGGTAGGATGTGGAGGCGCAGGCGGCGCGCTAAACGACGAGCTGCCGCATTATCGCTCAATTGCTCGATCGTCTCTGGGTCAGGTCCGACGAAGATTACGCCGGCCTCTATACAGGCTCGTGCGAATTCAGGAGATTCAGCCAGAAAGCCGTAACCGGGGTGGATGAGTTGAACCCCTGAATCTAACGCTACTTGGAGAATATACTCCCCTCGCAAGTAGCTTTCCTTTGCCGGTGGTGGGCCGATGCAATAGGCTTCGTCGGCGAAGCGAACGTGAAGAGCTTCGCGATCGGCTTCGGAATAGATCGCCACTGTTTCAAAACCCAACTCCTTACAGGTTCGCAGTACCCGCACCGCGATCTCTCCTCGATTGGCTACAAGCACCTTATTGATCATGGGCCTCTTCTCACAGATCCTCTAAAGTGGGATGTTGCCATGCTTTCGGCGTGGACGACGAGTTCGCTTACCACGCAGCATCTGGAGCGAATGGATCAGCGTCGGGCGGGTCTGGCGCGGAGAAATCACGCCGTCCAGATAACCACGGGCAGCGGCGATATAGGGATTGGCGAATTGTTCCCGGTACTCCTTTACGAGTTGTTCCCGGACCGCTTCGCGATCGTCCGCTTGAGACAACTCTTGTCGAAAGATCACATTCACCGCTCCTTCAGGTCCCATCACCGCGATCTCGGCTGTGGGCCAAGCAAGACAAATGTCCCCTCTCAAGTGCTTGGAGCTCATGACGATATAGGCGCCACCATATGCCTTGCGGGTGATGATGGAGAGTTTCGGCACGCTAGCCTCGGCATATGCATAGATCATTTTCGCTCCGTGTCGGATGATGCCGCCGTGCTCCTGGGCCACGCCGGGCAGAAAGCCGGGCGTGTCGGTAAAGGTGATCAGCGGGATATTAAAGCAGTCGCAGAAGCGGATGAAGCGTGCCCCCTTGTCCACCGCGTCGATGTCAAGCACACCCGCGAGCACCGCTGGTTGTTGGGCTACCAAGCCAACGACATGCCCTCCGAGACGCGCAAATCCCACGATCAAATTGGTCGCATAACTTTCCTGCACCTCGAGGAATTCCCCATCATCCACGATATGTCGGATAACTTCTAGCATGTCGTATTCCTTGACAGGATCCTCGGGTACAAGATTATCTAATTCCTGGTCGGCTCGATCAGAAGAGTCGGTGGGCGCCAGGTAGGGTGGATCCTCTGCGTTGTTCGACGGAAGGTAGGAGAGGAGCCGTCGAACGAGGGACAAGGCTTGGGCATCGTCCTGAGCGGTGAAATGTGCTACACCGCTTTTCTGATGATGAGTATGAGCGCCGCCTAGTTCCTCAGGTGTGACCTCTTCATGGGTCACAGCACTGATCACATCGGGACCGGTGATGAACATGCGCGCGGTGTTTTCTACCATGATCGTGAAATCGGTAAGGGCTGGAGAATAGACCGCTCCACCGGCGCAAGGACCCATAATGACCGAGATTTGAGGGATCACCCCAGAGGCCAATGTATTGTGGTAGAAGATATCACTGTAAGCTGCCAGTGCGGATACCCCCTCCTGGATACGTGCCCCACCAGAGTCATTAAGGCCTATTACTGGCGCTCCGTTCTCCATCGCTAAATCGAGCAGCTTGCAGATTTTTCGCCCATGAGCTTCTCCTACCGAGCCCCCCATGATGGTGAAGTCTTGAGCGTAGACGTAGACCAAACGTCCATCAATCTCGCCCCAGCCAGTGATAACACCGTCGCCAAGAGGTTTCTCCTGATCTAAGCCAAGCTCTGTTGCACGGTGCAGGACGAAAGTGTCTGTCTCGAAGAAGGAACCCGAGTCGAGAAGGATGTTCAACCTTTCGCGCGCCGTCAGTTTACCCTGCGCGTGTTGCCTCTCGACCCGCTCTGGATCACCACCCTGACGCGCTTTCGCTTCCATCTGCTCCAGGTGCTTTAATTTCATTCTTTACTCCTCCGACCGCCATTCAAACCATCCTTTATTCCAAAGGCAGAAAGCCACCGAATTAGACGTCGGAAACGTGATCGAATCCTTGCCAGGGAGTAATACAAACGTCGAACTATTCGTCGTCTGAGTGGAGCTAGCATTGGTTGTGGACGGGTCCAGCGAATAGCTGCTGCGCCCCAGGTCAAACCTGCTCCGAAACCGACACAGACGACCAAATCACCGGTCTGGATGCGACCTTTCTCTGCCGCCTCGCTCAATGCAATCGGTATCGATGCGGCTGAGGTGTTGCCATACCATTCCACATTGCTATAAACCATCTCCGGGGACAGATCCAAGGACCGGGCTGCGGCCTCAATGATGCGTTGGTTCGCTTGATGGGGGATCAACAGCGTCAGATCACCGAGAGCATGCCCTGCTTTCTCTAACACTTCGCACGTCGCATCGTGCATCACCTTCACGGCAAAGCGGAAGACCTCCCGCCCTTTCATTTGGATAAAGTGAAGCCTCTCATCGAGTGTTCGCTGGGAGGTCGGTATCCGGCTGCCCCCTGCTGGAAGCCACAGAAGGTCGCCCCCTGAACCATCGGAGCCCAATGATGAGGCGAGCACGCCACCTTCGTTCTCCCCGCTTTGCAGGACCACGGCTCCTGCTCCATCACCGAAAAGAACACACGTGGCGCGGTCTGTCCAATCGGTGATCGAGGAGAGAGTCTCCGCGCCAATCACGAGCGCCGATCGATAAGCTCCAGACAAAAGCATATTCGCGGCAACACTCAAGCCATAAATGAAGCCGGTGCAACCCGCAGAGAGATCGAAGGCTGCCGCGCGGGTAGCGCCAAGCATATCCTGGACCAAGCAAGCAGTGGAAGGGAAGAGATGATCCGGGGTGACGGTTGCAACAATGATCAATTCAACTTGTGTAGGATTGAAGTGAGCTACTTCCAATGCCTGACGAGCAGCCTGGACGGCCATGTCGGCTGTAGTTTCACCATCCTCTACCAGATGGCGTTCACGGATGCCGGTTCGTGTTCGGATCCACTCGTCGGAGGTGTCCACCAACTCTGAGAGCTCACCGTTCTTTAGCACCCGTTGTGGGAGATACTTCCCCCAGCCGATAACGTGAGCATGGGAACTCAAGCTGTCTCCTCCCATTGACGTAGGATCACACAACTGTTGTGGCCGCCGAAGCCGAAGGAATTTGAGAGGATTATTTTGGGTTCAAGTCTTCGCGCTTGGTTAGGTACATAATCTAAGTCGCACTCCGGATCGGGGGTCTCGTAATTAATCGTGGGGTGAACCCAGCCAGTCTCTAAGCTCTTGACACAGGCAACGGCTTCGACCGCACCAGCGGCCCCTATGAGGTGGCCGATCATCGATTTGGTGGAACTGACCGCCAATTGGTCGGCATGAGGGCCAAAAACGGTACGGATGGCGATGGTCTCGGTGCGATCGTTGAGAGGGGTGCTGGTGCCGTGAGCGTTAATGTAATCGACCTCCTCAGGGGTTATACCAGCATCGCTGAGGGCTTGTTCCATGGCCCATGCCGCTCCCTGACCTGTCTCATCAGGAGCGGTAATATGAAAGGCATCAGATGTGGCCCCTTGCCCGGCGAGTTCGCAATAGATGCGTGCCTTACGAGCGCTTGCGTGCTCCAGGCTTTCCAAAATCAACACACCGGCTCCCTCACCCATGACGAACCCATCACGCTCGGCGTCGAAAGGTCGACTAGCTCGCTGTGGATCGTCGTTGCGAGTGGAAAGTGCCCCCATGTTCTTTAATCCGGCTATGGCTATAGGAGCGATGATGGCTTCGCTCCCTCCACAGATCATCAACTCGGAATGACCCCGTCGGATCATCTCTCCCGCCTCGCTGATGGCATGAGAACCAGTGGCACAGGCTGAGGAGATGGTGAGATTGGGCCCATGTAATCCATAGGTGATGGCGACCGCGGCCGAGGCTGCGTTGGGCATCATCATGGGTACCATAAAGGGGCTCACCCTTCGAGAACCATCAGCTTGGAAAATTTCGAAATTATTCAATAAAGTGATGACCCCACCAATGCCAGTACCGATGAGCACGCCAACCTTCTGAGCATCACCTCCTTCAAACTTTAAATCGGCGTTGGTGATGGCTTGTCGAGCGGCCTCGAGGGCGAAGTGTGTAAAGCGGTCGTTCCGCCGCGCGCCTCTTTTTCCGAAGAGGGCAACCGGGTCGAAATCCTTGACCTCGGCAGCGATTCGCACCTCCAGTTCTGCTGGGTCGAACTGCGTGATAGGGCCAGCCCCACTGCGCCCCTCAAGCAATGCATCCCAAAAGGTGGACACATCATTACCGAGTGGTGTGACCACGCCAAGGCCTGTGATAACAACTCGTCTTTTCATCCCCTTGCCCCTTCTTTGGCACATCGGCTTATACGGATAACACCAATCCCCTGAAGAAGTAGCGATTTAAATGGACATGTATGGTCCATATTGCTGGGGGACGTGGCGTGCGATGAGGGTTCTACTAAATAGAACAGTCTAAAGGTGATTAGGATACGATGGTACCGCTGTGAGCTTAGCGGTCAACGATCGATCCAGTCGACAAGTAATCCGAGGTGTTCTTATTCGGAAGGGTGGAGCTTGAGATCATTAATATCATCTATAGGGTTAACAGACCAAGATATTCGGCCACTGCCATAAGGAGAATTTGACATTTGATGTGGGGAAATTCAGACAGATATTGAAGACAATCACGCGGAATACGACACGAATCCATCTATCCAGGATCGAATCGACCTGATCTGGAGGGGTCACACCGTACTAATCATAGAGTTGCTCGCACCCTGAGCTTGTCGAAGGGTGCTCGTTGAAATGTGTTTTGACCACATTCTTCAGGGAAACCCTTAACAAGGGCTCGTGACACATTATGCTCAGGACGCTCATCTCTTTTGTGGTTAAGTTATGCGCGCATAACTTAGTGGATTCCTGTCAAGGGAGGTTCTTAGAGCAGGAATATTCCGATAGCGTATGGCAGTAGGGCCATCAAGGCCATGATGGGATGCCCACGCTGCGTCGTGTTGTGCCTATCCCAATTAAACATAAAAATCGCCAGCACGTAAGCCAGCACGCCACTGAGGGTTAAAACGATGACCGAACCCCATGGAGCACCCCATGGGGAATAATCAGCCGCGCCCATGGCTAAACCATTGAAGGCGTTCATCGCATGGGTGGCGGGCAAGAGTTGGGAAATCTTTCCAGCAACATCGGGTAACAGGTCATAGGGGATCATCAGCCCTCCCAACAACATCGAAGGGATGAAGATCAGCTGTGTCCACAAGACCGTCATACGCGTGCTGGCTGAGATCACACCGATCAGCAGACTGATGCCAGCGCAAGCAACAGCCATAGCAATGAAGACCAGGGCATAGTTGACCCAGTTCACTGGCAATGGGGCATCGAAGAGAAAGGGCGCAGTGACGCTGATGATTGCGACCACAATCACCAAGTGCAATATCGTTGTCAAGGCGGGGATGGTCAAAATGGAACTGGAAGGAATGCCGTTGATTTTGTAGCTGCGGAAGATGCCTTCTTCACGGGCACTGACAAGTGGATCCGGCATGCCCAATAGCGTGGCTGCCAAGATGGCGAAAACGACCAAGGCCGGGATAAGGGTATCAAGGAAGAGAGGGTTGATCGCCGGCATGATGAATCCCATCATGAGGTAGAAGCCTAGGGGGAAAAGATAGTTCATAAGGAGCATCTGCTTGTTGCGGATCCCGGTACGAAATTCGAATGAGAAGTGATTGATAAAAGCGCTCATTGCGCGCCTCCAGTGGTTGTGATCTCCAGAAAACGGTCTTCCAAGGACGGTCGTTCGACACGTAAATCGATCAGCGTATCCTGTTGAGCCTGGACATGAGTGATAATGGCTGAAACTGTGGGGCCGATATCGGTGCTGAAGTAGATGTTGTAATCATCTTTAGACACATGCTGGCTTACCGCTGGAAAGGTGACGCCCGGATCGGACAGGCTGGAGCCTTGCGTTCGAACAGAAACTTTGGTCAGCCCTGCGCCAGTCGCTGTGATTTCCATGGGTGTTCCAGTAGTAACGATTTTTCCGCGCAGCAAGATGGCAATTCGATCCGCCATTTCCTCCGCTTCGGCCATGTCGTGTGTTGCTAGGATGATGGAGGTGCCTTCTGTTTGCTGCTCACGCATGATGTTGTGCAGTTCGACTCGCGTGGCAACATCCAAACCAGCGGTAGGTTCGTCTAGAAAGAGAACAGAGGGTTTGTGGGCAAGCGCCAGTCCAAGCGCTAGGCGTCGCTTTTGACCGGTAGAAAGCTGGTGGTACTGTGCGCCTCGTTTCTCCCCCAGGCCTAAGCGGTCGAGTAGATCGTAGCGCGGGTCTACGCCATGGTAGGCGCAGAAGAACTTCATCGCCTCGTCGACGGTGATGCTCTCCGGCAAACCTGATGTTTGTAGCTGAACACCGATGATGTTGCGCAGCTTTCGAGGCTCGCGCGTTGGGTCGACTCCTGCAACCCGTACTGAACCGCCATTTGGCTCACGCAGACCTTCAAGGCTCTCCAACGTGCTGGTCTTTCCGGCTCCGTTAGGACCAAGTAAGCCAAAGATCTCCCCCCGCTTGACGTCAAAACTGATGCCATCTACCGCCACGAAATCGCCGTAGGTTTTTCGGAAGTCTCTTACTACTATAACAGTGCCTTCCATGGATATCCTCTCCTTTCCTCGTTCGATTCGATCTGGCCTGGATCATCATGAATATAAAATTTTTTCTGTATTCGGATTGCCCAAGTTCTGTTTACGACCCATTTGACAAGGCATTTCCTGAGCTTATCGAAGGGCTCAGAACGGGGCAGAAGTAGAGCTTTTGGATTCGAGAATATTTAAATCAGCGAATATCTTGTTTATAGACCTGATCGTTATTCTTCTCTCTACAGGGTGGATACGGCAAGGGCAAAAAGACCTATCCCTAGAAGAGTTATTTGCGTTTCGACGTCGCCGACGTCTTGTAAAAATGACATGACAATGCTGACAACTTACATGCCGACTGCGACGGCTTTTAAGACGAGGGTGATGATACGTTGAGTGTTTCCTGTTTTATTTTTCTCCTTCTTATGTTCAAAGTAACACTTTAAGCCGTGATTAATTGTTAACACAGGCAACCGAAACCAGCCACTACAATGATTACGTTAGGGTGTCTGTTACAAACCATTCGAAGCTCTGAGAGATGTAGGATAGATGGATACCCAGCATGATAATGTGGATGACCAGACTCATCGATCCGACGTAGAGGGGGGTGAGGTGTTTTTCTGCTTGCGCCCTCATTCTCTCCGAAGCCACTCTCGTAAGGTGGTCCTGATCTTGTCTTCCATCTTGCGCCCGACGGTCTCCCAGTCATCTTCGGGTTCGGCTCCGGCCCATTTGCCTAATCCCATGCGAACATCCTGGTCGATACGCTTGCCGATCTGCTCCCAACTTTCATCCGCCTCGCCACCAACGCCAGTTGCAACTTCGGACCTGATCTTTCCTTCCATCTTGTGGCCGATGGTATTCCAGTCGTCGCTTTCGTCCGCATCAGCGACTTTCGCTACCTCGGACTTGATGTTCCCTTCAACTCGCTTACCGATCTGCTCCCAATCTTCCTCAGGTTCACCGCCTACGGTTTTCGAAGCCTGCACTCGTACATTTTCTTCCATCTTCTGGCCGATGGTCTCCCAATCATCCGCTTCTTCAACTCCGGATAATTTTGCAACCTCTTTCCTGAACTTGGTTTCAATGTCGCGAAAGATCTCCTCCCATTCCTTCTTCCTCGTTTGTTCGTCGCTCATCGCGTAGGCTCCTTTCTTCTTGCGACTGTTTTCAGAGAAATTATTTTATCCCATCCATCTGATGGTCCTCATTTGGTTTCATCTTGATGTGTCCACTTTTCGGATGCCATGAAAGTCAACCATTCAATCACTTGCTCGATATAGTGTGTAGTCATCCATCAGTGAAAAGATTGCTGAGATCGTTCTCAATTGATGTAAGTGTCATGCCGAGGGAATCGAGAATCGAATTAAGCATCCCAAGCCTTATTCCCAAAAGGGCAAGGGAATTCGTTATTTGAAGGTGAAAGAACTCCCTAACCTTCGAGTTGGTCATTCTTCTGGCAAAAAAATTTAAAGATCACAGATATTGAGATAGAGGCGGTGAATGTTTGCCTACCTGTCCGCGGTGAGTGTTGTATGGATTGTTTAAATTAAGCTTATCATCCGTTGGGTAGCGAGCCTTGATCCGAATCAACTTTCTCATTCTCCTCAACCTCACGCCACTCGCCTTCAACGACGGAGGTTAAGGCGTCCCTGTGCTCCTTCACGATTTCCTGAGGGCAAAGCTCAATGAACAGAGCAGAGCCTAACCAGATCACCAGGGCATCGTCGATGGGACCGATAGCGATATCCGGAACGATCATGTAAACCAATGCCCCGATAGGTAGAAGTTTGAGCAGTGGGCTGACTCGCCTGTCAGCAAGCAAGCGTAGGATGAGCTTGATTTGCACTGTCAAGTTATCGAAGAAACCACTATCACGGGGGGTAATTTTTTTAGGGGAAGGGTCGCTCAAGGTATCTCCTCTATATGATACGTTCAAGAGGAGATTATACCTTTCCTTGTTACGGTTGTTGAGGTTTGCGTTCTGGTAAACGCACGATCTGAGACGCGACCAGCCGCTGCCCATCACCCGGGGTGAAATCCCCGAAGACCGCGATCAAGTCACCGAGGCGCAGGTCGGTCAGTTTAAGCGGAGCTCCAATCTCGTCCTCGACAAGTGTGTTCTTACTCAATTCGATGATTCTTGGTCCGTCCTGAGTCGCGAGTTGGATCCCCAGCTGTGAAAGGGCGCGTATGCGACCCACCAGATCCGGATGGTTTACAACAAAATCCTGCGGATCGCCGGGAGGTGCACCTTGTCCTCCCTCTGGTCCAGCTGGTTGGTAGCGTAATCCATCTTCGCCCCAGCCGTGTCGACCGACATAAATGCCGAGTGAGAAGGCTCCGGTCAATAAAATCACCAAGAGCACTACGGCGCCGAGGATGATTTGCCAGCGATTCTCAACCATCGTTCCATGGCCTCCTCTTGATCAACCACCGTTAACTCGGTGATTGTGATTGTCTCCTCATGTCCCACAATGCGAACGGTGAGTTCGTGGGTCCCTTCCGGTATTGTGGACGGTACCACCAACCAGTAATCTTCCAGGATCACCCTTTCCAAAACAGGACCGACCTCTGCTTGATACCGCTCCAGATTGCCGAAACCTAGATCGTGGATTTCAATCGGTCTCCCATCGAGAGCGGTTTCGATTTGATATGGGCGCGGTTGATCTAAACGCCAGTAAAGCGTCAGATGGAATCGGGATCCGCTTTCTACCTTCAAAGGGTCAACATCGGCGCCCAGAAGGGTTAAATCGTTCATGTCCAAGTCCAGGGGTATCGTTGGGTTCGCTTCATCGATAACGAGGTTTTTGGGTATCTCTGATAGCTGGAACAGCACCAGTCGACCACGAGGATTAATGCTGCCCGTCCCAGATTGTGCCCCGGTCAGGATGGGTATCTGCCACAGATCATTCGGGACCAAATTGGGTGGTAAACCGCCAGGACCGCGTGTGCGGTTCGGACCGATCACTTGAGTTGTGCTGTAGAGGGCACGTCCAAGCACATCCATCAGGGAGGGATTAGGTGTGGGGAGGGCTGGCAGCAGAACATCCTGGCGGGTGTCGTAGACCAGTTGCCAGTAGAAGGCATCATAACCGAAGACACCACCTTGCGTTAGAAGAGCAGAGTCTGATGGGAGCATTTCCCACACGTTCGCGTAGAAATCGTTGATGGACACATCGTAAGAACGGTCACTGGTAGATAGATTGCCGCTCAGTGAGATCAAAGCGAGGCTAACGGTAACGATCGCTATGGCCCATTGGCTAGGGCGAGAGGGTCGACCACCTGTCACTCGCGGTGTGATGCGTTCTAACCGACCTAAAAGTTCGACGATGCCGAAAGCGAGAAATATCGCCCACAGGAAATGCGCGGGCAGAAAGAAAACATCTAGATCGAAGGCGCGGTACTGGATGAAGAACCATATGTGAACGAGGTACATCCCTACGAGGAGATAATAGTGCCGAGATCGACGAAGCAACAATGCTGCCAAGCCGATCACGCCAACAAGGAGGGAAAGTCGACCAAATTGATGGGTCAGCAGGTAGAGGTAGACCACCACCCGATCCGGGAGTTCGCTCAGAGTAAAGGCAAATTTAAACTGTGGGAAGGCACCTAGTGTGTAATTGTATATTCCCTTGAGTGTCGTCGGTGCATGCTCGAGCATGATGCGATCGTTGAGTGTGCTCGCTTTCAATGGTAGCCATGCGAACTGGGCTGCTCCTAGGCTGAAGCCGACAATTCCAGCCATCCACCAGGTTGGACGCTTGAGCACAGTGCGGTCGGTTAAGAGCACGAAGAGGGCGAAAGCCGGAGCGAAGCCGAGATTGGATATGTGGGTGCCCATGGAAAGCCCGAAGATCAGAGCGAAGAGGAAGAAATCCCGGTCGCGGCGTGTCCGTTCCCAGTGTAGGAGCGCCAAAATTGTGAGCGCCACCAGGGCGATGTTGGGTGCATAGACCTCGGCGATCACCGCCTGAGACCAAAAGGTGGGTGAGAAGGCGAAAAGTGTAGCCGCCAGGGATGCTCCCGCTCGGTGGATAATCGGTGAGGCGGTTTTGGGATGCAGTAGCGCCTTGATGATCAGATATAGGCTCCCGACTCCCGCTGCTCCAAGGGCAGCACTCATCAGGTTAACCCGGTGCGCGACATCACCGAAGGGTAGCCAGGTGAAAATTTTACCCAGCCATGTGTAGAGGGGGTAGCCAGGCATGTGAGCCAAGCCTAAGACATAGGGTATGGTAGCTAATTCGTTTCCATCTGGGCTGAGATAGGAGAGGCTTGGGGTAAGGGTTACATCGTAGAAAAGAAAAGCGACGCCTGCCAGTAGAAGCGCAAGACCATAATCGATGGTTTCAAATCGTTTGCTCATCGGTACTATTCTAGCGCCCCTGCGTTATCCCCACACTGTGATTTTGCTATCATTTTGTAAAAAATCAGGGATTAGGGATCAGGGATCAGGCACTATGGCGCTTAGGTACATAGGCACCCAGGCATTAAGATCGCCCACCAATGCACTCCAAGGTGCCATGGTGCCCAAGTGCCTTGGTGCCCTTCCAATATGGATAATAATTGTCAGTATTCAACCGTTATGTTAGAATAACATCACGCTCCTCCGATTTCATGTGATCGTTCAGTGTGACTGTTGTACGAGCAAGTGTTGAAGGGATGAGAACAGCATCAAGCGGAAGGTTTTTAACGATGTTCATTCGCCGATCGGAATCGATAACCCAGTGAGATGACCATGCGATTAGCGGATTTGAGGGGAAGACCTATACGGGATTTGCGTATGTCGGTCACGGACCGTTGTAATTTCCGTTGTGTTTACTGCATGCCAAAGCAAGTTTTTGGGGCTGAATATCCGTTTCTCAAGCGTGAAGAACTGCTCACCTTTGAGGAGATACATCGCTTGGCGCGCATCTTCGTTACGCTTGGCGTTGAGAAGATCCGCCTCACTGGCGGTGAACCGTTAATACGACGTGAGGTTGAAAGCCTCGTTGAATTGCTTGCTCAGATTCCTGGCATTGACCTGACGATGACGACTAACGGTTCTCTCCTCCCACAAAAAGCGGAATCTTTGAGGGAAGCTGGGCTTAAGAGAATCTCAGTCAGCCTCGATTCGCTTGATGATGATGTTTTTGCCGTAATGAACGGCGTGGATCACACCGTTGAGCGTGTGCTAGAGGGAATTGAAGCTGCTCATGCAGCAGGTTTTATGCCGATCAAAATCAACATGGTGATAAAACGCGGGTTGAACGATGGGAGCATCTTGCCGATGGCAAGCTATTTTCGTAACAGTGGGCACATCCTGCGCTTCATCGAATATATGGACGTTGGGGGTACCAACGGGTGGCGTTTCGATGAGGTCGTTCCCGCATCTGAGATCGTCGCCGTCGTGGATCGTAAATACCCCCTTGAAGCTATCGAACCCAATTACCATGGCGAAGTCGCGCGGCGTTATCGCTATAAGGATGGAGCAGGTGAAATTGGTGTCATCGCCTCCGTAACCCAAGCTTTCTGCGCTGACTGCACACGAGCAAGATTATCAGCCAACGGTTCTCTATACACTTGTCTCTTTGCCACCCGTGGCACAGATCTACGGCAATACCTTCGCAACGACACAAGCGATGATGAAATCGAGGCGATCATCTCCTCGATCTGGTCACAACGCAACGATCGTTATTCAGAGATCAGGTCGCCTGAAACGGCTCGGGTATCTAAAGTGGAGATGTCCTATATTGGTGGGTAGCAGGGAGGAGGGCTCCGTAGGATCGTGGGAGGAGCGTCGATCTCTCGTATACCAATCGGCCATTGACTCGAGATGAGGTGCGCGCCTATACTAAGGGTGTAGGGAGGAACGCCGCCATGAGGGGTTTCGCTCGACAATCTGATATTTGCCCTTTGCAGGCACCGGGCTAGAGCGTCCGCGTGCCTTTTTGTTTCCGTACAATTTGGAAAGGAGAAGCCATGGATTATGGGATGATCGGGAAGATTGAGAAAGCTAAGCGCTACGCGGAGGAGCGTGAGCGAATCCGCTTTGAATCCTTCAGGGCGACTTTTGAAGGTGAGAACAACCCACATTCTGTTTACTTCGAAGACGGTGAGTGGAAGTGTGACTGCAACTTCTTCATAACCCGTGGCGTCTGCAGTCACACGATGGCACTGGAGCGAATTCTGGAGGGTATGTTACCGGCGATGGTGGAAATCGCCTAAGATAGCGCTGGTTTGGAACCGGGCGCAAGATCGCTTGCGCCCGGTTTGCTTTTTCCCGAAAATGGTACAATCCCGCCACGGCGGGGACCAGGGCTTCCCGCCGGTGTTCTGGAGGCACGTTGAAACGCTGGCAATTCTGGCTCGGTGTGGTAATCAGCGCCTTCTTCCTGTGGCTCGTCTTGCGGGGGTTGTCCTTAGGCGAAATGTGGGAGGAATTGCGGGGAGCTAATTATTGGTGGTTGTTGCCTGGTGTAGCGGTTTATTTCCTCGGTGTCTGGGCGCGTGCCTGGCGCTGGCATTACCTCTTGCGACCCCTTAAACGGATTCCAACCAAAACCATGTTCCCCATCGTTGCGATCGGATATATGGGTAACAACATCTACCCGGCACGGGCGGGGGAACTTCTTCGAGCATACGTACTGAAGCGGCGGGAGGGGGTCGCCATCTCTGCCTCTTTAGCCACGATCATCGTTGAACGCGCCTTCGATGGCGTGGTGATGCTGGCATTTGTGTTTCTCAACTTACCCGAATTAACACGGCTAACAGTCGATTCGGGTATCGTAGGAAGCATCCGGAGCTTGGCGATCTGGGGGGCGGGGATTTTCCTCGCTGCCGTGATCGTGTTTCTGCTCATGGCCGCCTTACCCACACAGGCATCGAGAGTGCTAGGTTGGTTTACGGATCGACTGGTGCCCATGCGTTTCAGGGAGCAAGTGCGTGGGTTTGGCGATAGATTTCTTGACGGCATGGCGTCACTTCGCTCGCCGGCCGATGTTCTCATGGTCCTGGTCACTTCAGTGGTGATCTGGCTCTTTGAAACAGGTAAATACTGGTTTGTGATGCACGCTTTCGACTTTGAAGTCGGCTTCTTTGCCTTAATGCTGATGAACGGGGTTGTCAACTTGTGGACAACGATCCCCTCAGCGCCGGGCTATATCGGCACGTTTGATGCACCCGGAATAGCTGTGCTGGAGGCCTATGGTGTTACAAAGGCTGTCGCAACAGGGTACACCCTTGTGCTGCACGCTGCGCTCTGGTTTCCGATCACACTTCTTGGTGCTTACTACATGGCACGCGAGAGCTTGAGCTGGGGACAGATCCAAGCCGAAATGGAAAGAGAAAGAACGGAATGAAGGTAGGGATCGTAGGAGCGGGAGTGGGTGGGTTAACGGCCGCCTATGACCTTGTGCGAGCCGGTGCCGAGGTCACCATTTTTGAGTCGGCTGATCATGTCGGCGGGTTGTCAGCAGGGTTCAAAATCCCGCGCTGGGATTGGTCTGTTGAGCAGTATTACCACCACTGGTTCGCCAGCGATAGCCACCTGCTCGGATTAATCGAAGAGTTGGGTTGGAGCCAGCGAGTGCTCTTCCCCCGACCGATCACAGCCGTTTACTACGATGGGCAGTTCTACGCACTTGATTCTGCGCTGGCTGTAGTTCGGTTCCCGGGCATACCTTTTCACGATCGTGTTCGATTAGGAATCGTGATCGCCTATTTGAGGTACATCGCTCACTGGCAACCTCTCGAGGGATTCACCGCAGATTCCTGGATGCGTAGGTGGGTGGGCGAGCGAGCCTACAAAGCGTTGTGGGAGCCCTTACTTGTCGGTAAGTTTGGAACACATTTCCGTGACGTCAATATGGCATGGATGTGGGCTCGTTTCAAGGCTCGCACTCCTCGTTTGGGGACCTTTGAGGGCGGTTTCCAGGCGTTCATGGATGACTTAGCCGATCATGTACGCGCTGAAGGGGTGGAGATCCGAATGCGGACACCCATGAGGAGAATAGAGCCAAGGTCGGAGGGAGGATTGAGGCTGACCTTCGACGGAGGTGAGATGATCGTCGATCAGTGTTTGGCGACGACCTCTCCGGGACAATTGGCGAAATTAGCATCGAATTTACCTTCAGAGTATCTCGATCGTTTAATAGCGATGAAGTCGATGGGTGCCGTGGTGATCGTCATGGCGCTCAAGCACCAGCTTTCGGAAGGAGGCGTGTATTGGCATAATCTCCCCAAGGACGCTGGGTTTCCTTTCCTCTCCTTGGTTGAACATACGAATTTTATTTCACGCGAGTTCTTCGGTGACGACTATATCGTCTACTGCGGTGATTACCTGGATCCTGACCATGAGTACTTTTCGCTGAGCAAAGAGGAATTGCTTGAGAGATTCCTTCCGACCTTGCCGCGAATCAATCCAAGGTTTAATCCCGATTGGGTGCGTGATACTTGGCTTTTTCGTACAGCGTACGCGCAACCGGTCCCACCCGTGAACCATTCGAAGGCCATCCCCGATATTAAGACACCTATCCCAGGGCTATGGTTCGCCAGCATGAGCCAGGTGTATCCCTGGGATCGAGGCACAAACTACGCGGTCGAGATCGCCCGTCGTACTGCGCGTCAAATGCTTCTCGAGGGCTGATCTTAGACTCCATCCTACACACCCAGGTTGTTTTTCTGTAGCCGCAGGCTTTGAACAAAACCTTCCCGCGAGTTTTAAGCTCGCGGGAAGGTCAGGCGTGGGAGCCTGACTTGCTGGAGAATTAATGCGCACCCTAAAGGGTGTGGCTACATATTAATTCTGAGGATAAGTGAGAGGATATCATTCTTGTTATAAGGACAGAGTAACCCTAGCCTTATACATTTGGTCAGATTTAAGGGTTTTGGAATCCAAAAGCTCTGCTTTTGCTTTGTCCTGAGCATTGCCGAAGGAGGCGCAAGCAGAGCTTGCGCACTCCAAAGGCACCCTGAAAGGTGAAGTTACATCACCTTCGTTTCATCACCGTAGCCGCAGGCTTTAGCCTGCGTATCTCTGCGTACAGTAGAGTTAGTTCCCATGCATGTCCTGAGTGAAGCCGAAGGGCTGCCGACGGTCAGGCGTGGGAGCCTGACTTGCTGGAATGTTAATACGCACCCTAAAGGGTGTGGCCACATTGGATATCACCTCAACGAGAGATTGCGTGAATTCCAGGATAATCGTAGGGGCGCACGATCGAAGATGCAGGATGATCTTCCCTACCCGTGCGCCCCTACCCTGTTGAATGTCATTTTGAGGAACCACGCGATGAGGAATCCCTATGATGAAACTTCATTTGATCGATACATCATAGGGATTCCTCGCTCATGTCACTCGCTCGGAATGACATCTGCGAAGATGTCATTTCTATAGAAACAGGCTTTAGCCTGCGTATCTCAGCGTACCTTAAAGGGTGCGACTACATTTGGTACCATCTCTATAAGATACGAGCCCTGCCGGAGGTATAATTCCCTGGCGCTATAAAAAGAGGGAGTTTCAATGTCTAATCCTAGAATTGAACGCTTGTCTCGTGTGCTGGTAGATTATTCAACGCAGATCGGGCACGGCGACCGGGTCTTGATCGAAAGCGAACCGCCCGCCGAACCTCTTGTGAGAGCGCTCTTCGAGCACATCCTGAAGAACGGTGGGCATCCACACCTGCTGGTTTCACTTTCAGGTATGGTAACCATGACGGGCATGGATGATGTCTTCTTGTCCTTCGCTGATGAAGGACAAATTAGCTTTGAACCAACATTCTACAAGTTAGCTTACGAGAACTTTGAATCCCGCATTCGGATCCATTCAGCGAGCAATACAAAGTCCCTGACGAACCTTGATCAGACAAAGAAATCCAGGCGCAAGAAGGCCACAGAACCTGTCTTAGAGGCGCAATTTGAACGTGGTGCGACCAAAGAATTCCGCTGGGTAACCACCCTCTTCCCCACCAGCGCTTATGCACAAGATGCCGAGATGAGCCTGATTGAGTTTGAAGATTACGTTTTTCAAGCTTGCCACGTTGCTGATCTGGATGAAAATCCGATCGCCATTTGGAAACGAGTCGAGGTTGAGCAGGGAAGGGTGATTGAAGCGCTGAAGGACCACGATCGAGTCGAGATAAAGGGACCCAATTGTGATCTTACGCTCTCGATCAAAGGTCGTACCTTCGTTAATGCATGCGGCAAGCACAATATGCCCGATGGCGAAGTCTATACTGGCCCGGTTGAAGAATCCGTGGAGGGCTGGGTGCGCGCGACGTATCCCGTTGTTTCTGGTGGCAATGAGATCGAGGGTATCGAGTTGAAGTTCAAAGAAGGTCGGGCTGTTGAAGCGAGCGCTTCAAAGAATCAAGCATTCCTTGAACAAATGCTGGAAACCGATCCGGGTGCTCGATACCTTGGAGAGTTTGCCATCGGGACCAATTATGACATCCAGCGACATACACGAAATATCCTCTTCGATGAGAAGATCGGTGGAACTTTTCACATCGCCTTAGGCGCAGGTTACCCGGAGACGGGCAGCGCCAACAAGAGCGCCATCCATATGGACCTGCTCTGCAGCATGCGTGAAGGTGGGGAGATAGCGGTCGATGGCGATGTGATCTATCGTGAGGGAGCCTTTCTACTCTAAATCCAGACTTGTATTTACACGATGATCTTTTGTGGGAGGTTACCGTGAATCGATGTTGGCTTTTTACCCTCGTCGCGTTATTTGCCCTGGCGGCGTGTGGGACAGTGCCTAGCACGACCGAGTCCCCTCCCACGGTCACTGTTCCCCTTCTCCCAATGAATACTCCACCACCAACGGCAACTGCCATCCTGCCGCCAACGCAGGATATAACTTCGAAGATCATCCACCCTGGTTTGCCACTTCTCGTGGGGAGGGGAGAGCTGTTCTCCACCTCTGGAGCGTGTGCTATATGCCATACTGGCTTGGTAGACGAGACCGGGGTGGATGCCTCCATCGATACCAATTGGCGTTCCACGATGATGGCCAATGCTGCCCGCGATCCCTACTTCCTGGCTTCCGTACGAGGGGAGGTGCTCGCCAATCCGGAGTTGGGTCCTATCATTGAGGATAAATGCTCCACCTGTCACATGCCCATGGCGCGTTTCACAGCATATGCGGATGGGGGTGAAGGGAAGATGTTCGAGGATGGATTTACCGATCCGGGGAACGCGTTGCATACATTAGCCATGGACGGGAACTCATGCACGGTGTGTCATCAGATTCGCGAGACCAATCTTGGCCTGGAAAGCAGCTATAGCGGAGGTTTTGTAATCGACACTGAGCTACGGTCACCGAATCGGCTTATCTTCGGACCCCATACCATCGACGATGACCCTGCCAGAATCATGCAGAACGTTTCAGGATTCCGCCCCGAACAAGGCTTGCATCTGAGCGAGTCGGAGTTATGCGCCACGTGCCACACACTTTACACGCCTTATGTCGATGCCACAGGGAACATCGCCGGGGAGTTCCCAGAGCAGACGCCTTATTTCGAGTGGTTTTACAGTGACTACCGCAGAACACAAACCTGTCAGGACTGTCACATGCCGGAAGCTGAAGGTGGCGTGACAGTTTCGAATTTAAGTCAGGTGCTCCGAAGTCCCTTTAGTAAACATGTTTTTGTTGGGGGTAACGCATACATAATACAAGTTCTAAAGGAATTCGGAGAGGAATTGATGGTGACAGCATCAAGTGAACAGTTTGAAGCCACAAAGGAACTGACGATCGAACAGCTTGGTTCACGCACGGCCACCATCACGTTCGACGAGGTCCGCCTCTCTGGATCTCGTATCATTGCTGATGTTGTCATCGAGGTCCTGACTGGGCATAAGTTCCCGACCGGTTTCCCTTCCCGTCGTGCTTGGATCCATTTTGTTGTGCACGATTCTGATGGTGAGGTGATATTTGAATCCGGTGCGGTCAACCCCGATGGCTCGATCGCGGGAAATGACAATGACGTTGAACCGGGAGAATATGAGCAGCACTACCTTGCCATCGTCCAACCGGAACAGGTACAAATCTATGAAGCTATCATCGTCGATACCGAGTATCGTTTAACTACCACCTTGCTTCGGGCAAAAGGGTACGTGAAGGACAACCGGCTCTTGCCTTCTGGTTTTGAAAAAGCTGCTCCGTACGAGGACATCGCGGTGCACGGAATGGCCAGGGAGGATGAAGATTTTCAAGGTGGTGGGGACGAGATTCAATATATTGCTGACGTTGGTTCTTCGGAGGGACCTTTTGTCGTGACAGTTGAAATCCTCTATCAATCGATCGGATATCGTTGGGCGGAGAACTTTCGCCTAGGTAATGGATCGGAAATCGAACGCTTTCTTGATTACTACAACGCCATTCCGAACCTGCCGGTTGTCGTGGCACGAGCGATGGTGAGTGTGGGCGAATAAGCCTTTACACGTCCAGTCTTGTTCCAGAACGCTCCTTCGGGACATGTATGGCTCCTCTTTCTTGTGGGATTGAGGAAGTTTTTTCAGGTCACTCAGTGATACAAATTGGACTGATTTCATAATCTTAGGGTTACTTAAACCACTGTTGATCTCGTGCTCGTTCCAGGTATCCTCATTGTGGTGATAGATGAGATTGTCACCCATCTCCAAATCAGTAGCGAGATCCTTGTAAAGATTGCTGGGGAAAAAATGCTGAGGTACGAGTGAACGAAAATCGAGGCGCACGGATCCACATCACCGGCATCGTTCAGGGGGTTGGTTTCCGACCCTTTGTATATAGCCTGGCGACTCGATTGTCGATCACAGGCTGGGTGCGTAATACCTCAGCCGGTGTAGAGATCGAGGTCGATGGGGCGCCGGAGGCGCTTGATGCATTTGTCCACGCTTTACGTGAAGAAGCACCCCCATTAGCGCGTATTGACGAGTTCCATGTTCAGGATCGGGCACCGAATGGTTTCTCTGATTTTCAAATCATTCATTCGGAGGCCATCCCCGATGCCTTTCAACCGATATCTCCCGATGTCAGCCTTTGTAATGACTGCTTGCGTGAATTATTGGATCCTGGTGATCGACGCCATCGCTACCCCTTTATCAATTGTACGAACTGTGGACCGCGATTTACGATTATCAAGGACATTCCCTACGATCGTCCTCATACAACCATGGCTCCTTTCGAGATGTGCCCGGAATGTGCCTCCGAGTATGAGGACCCTCTCGATAGACGCTTCCATGCTCAACCTGTAGCGTGTCCTGTATGTGGGCCGCACATCTGGCTTGAAATGAACGGCGAGTCGGTAGCGGAGCGGGAGGAAGCCCTACAGACCGCAAGGAGACTTCTGAAAGAGGGTAAAGTCCTGGCAGTCAAGGGCTTGGGTGGATTTCATCTTGCATGTGATGCTACCAACCCGGATGCCGTAGCCACTCTGCGTCGACGTAAATTACGGGTGGATAAACCTTTCGCCCTGATGATGCCCGATCTCACGACAGTGGAAGCTCATTGCACCCTCGATGAAGCAGAGCGCGAACTACTTCAATCTCACCAGCGGCCCATTGTGATCCTAAGACGACGAACGGAATCAAAAGTGACCCAAGAGGTAGCTCCGGGTCAGGACACCTTGGGTGTTATGCTGCCTTACACTCCCTTGCATGTTCTATTGATTGAGCCCGAAGAGGATTTCCCCCCTGCGTTGGTGATGACCAGCGGCAACCTGAGCGAAGAGCCGATTGCAATTGAAAATGAGGAAGCGCGGGAGCGGTTGGACGACCTGGCGGATGCGTTCCTGCTTCATGACCGCAGCATCCGCACTCGCTGCGATGACGCGGTGGTGCGGACCTTTGATGGGGCTGTATATCCCCTACGACGCGCTCGTGGATACGCTCCTTTCCCTGTCCTTTTGCCCTGGAAGCTACCACCGATCCTGGCAGCGGGATCGGAGTTAAAGAACACCTTCTGCTTGACCCGAGGTAGCTACGCCTTTCTCAGTCATCACATCGGCGACATGCAGAATTATGAGACGCTTTGTGCATTCGAAGACGGCGTGGATCACTATGAGCGACTTTTCCGCGTAGAACCTGAGATTTTGGCTTATGATCTTCACCCCGATTACATGGCTACTCGCTACGCGCTCATACGTGCCGAGCGGGAGGGTTTAACCTCTGTAGGTATTCAACATCACCACGCGCACATCGCTGCCTGCATGGCCGAGCATGGCGTACCCGATGGCAAGTGGGTGATCGGGGTCTCATTCGATGGCACTGGATATGGAGAGGATGGGGCAATCTGGGGGGGAGAGTTTCTTATTACAGATTATCGCCATTTTGAAAGACCCTACCACCTGACATACATCCCTCTCTTGGGAGGGGAGGCAGCCGTGCGACAACCCTGGCGCCTGGCACTGGCTTGGTTAATCCAGGCTGATCTCGACTGGGAGGAAGACGTAGCGCCGATCGAATCGGTGGGGCTTGAGGTTCGAGAGATGCTCAAGCGGATGTTCGAAATACGCATCAATGCCCCGCTGACTTCGAGCATGGGTCGCCTTTTCGACGCGGTTTCATCCTTGGCCAATGTGCGTCAGGAGATCAACTATGAAGCCCAGGCAGCGATTGAGCTTGAGGCGCTGGTGGACCCGGATGAAGAAGGCTTGTATTCCTTCGCGCTCGTCGACGAGAACATTGATCCTGTTCCTGTGATTCGAGAGATCGTCGGAGATCTACGCGCCGGTGTATCTGTTCCCACGATCGCAGCTCGTTTCCATAATGGCGTGTCGCATATGGTTGATCAGGTATGTCGCGCGATACGGGACCAAAGCGACGTCGAGGAAGTCGCGCTGAGTGGGGGTGTATGGCAGAATATGGTCTTGTTATCCCGGACAGTGCGGTTGTTGCGACAATCAGGTTTTAAGATTTACTTGCACCGCCAGGTCCCGACGAACGACGGTGGGATATCCCTTGGCCAAGCCGTCATCGCAGCGCACCGATTAAATCTCAGCCATCAGCCATCAGCGATCGGTCTTGGTTCTGGAGTGTCTGAAGGCTGATGGCTGAAAGCTGACAGCTATATTGGAGGTATTGAGATGTGCCTTGGTGTACCCGGGAAAATTCTTGAAATCTATAAAATTGAATCCCTAAAGATGGGTAAGGTGGATTTTGGTGGTGTGGTGAGAGAGGCATGTCTAGAGTATGTGCCGGAGGCGGAAATCGGCGATTACGTTGTTGTACATGTCGGATTCGCCATCAGCCTGGTTAGCGAGGATGAAGCTCAAGCTACGCTCGAAATGCTGCGTGAGATCATCGATTTTGAAGACGAGCTTGGTCCTGAGCAGGAATAACCATGAGATACGTAACTGAATACCGCGACGCAGAGTTGGTGCGAGGTGTGTTGGATGAGATCCATTCTAGGGTAACCAAACCGTGGGTCATGATGGAGATCTGTGGTGGTCAAACGCATGCGATCATGCGTCATGGGATCGACCAGCTGCTGCCCTCACAGATTGAGTTGGTACATGGACCAGGATGTCCCGTGTGTGTCACGCCTTTGGAGTTGATCGATAAGGCGATCGCGATCGCCTCCCAGCCGGGGGTGATTTTCACCTCTTATGGGGATATGCTTCGTGTACCGGGTTCTGGCACTGATCTGTTCTCAGTGCGTGCTGCCGGAGGTGATATTCGTGTTGTGTACTCACCGCTCGATGCGGTAAAGATCGCGCGGGAAAATCCAGATCGAGAGGTGGTATTCTTTGCTATCGGTTTTGAGACCACAGCTCCACCTAACGCCATGAGTGTTTTCCAAGCTCAGGCAATCGGTTTGCAGAACTACAGTGTTCTGGTCTCTCATGTGCGAGTTCCACCTGCCGTTCATGCGATTCTTGGGGCTCCTCACAATCGCGTACAAGGTTTCTTGGCCGCTGGTCATGTGTGTGCTGTGATGGGCTATTGGGAATATGTGCCGATCGCGGAGCAATATGGGATTCCGATCGTGGTCACCGGTTTTGAACCATTAGATATCGTGCGGGGTATTTTGCACGTACTTCGTCTTTTGGAGGGGGGGCGAGCAGTCGCTGAGAACGCGTACACTAGAGCGGTGACTTTTGAAGGCAATCAGCCGGCGCAGCAATTGATCGACCGTGTCTTCGAACCTTGTGACCGAAAATGGCGAGGGATTGGGGTTATCCCAGAGAGCGGATGGCGCCTGCGCCGCGAGTACGCTGATTTCGACGCTGAGACACGTTTTGGTGTTGAAGCGATCCAATCGGAAGAATCACCACTTTGTATCGCCGGGCAGATACTGCAGGGGCTGAAGAAACCCTACGATTGTCCAGCTTTTCAAGTTCAGTGTACTCCTGAGAATCCGCTTGGTGCGACGATGGTCTCCGCTGAGGGGGCTTGTGCGGCTTATTACCGTTATGGTCACCGCGTGGTTGGGAGGGAATCTTAGTTTTTTGAGTGCGCAAGCAGAGCTTGCGGATGAATGCAGAACTTTAGGTGTCCGGAATCAATAACTCAGACGTTGCTTGAAATAGGGTGAATGATAGGAAGGATTGGGTCAAGGATAGATCAAGTTTGGAGTGCGCAAGCTCTGCTTGCGCCTCCTTCGGCAATGCTCAGGACAAAGCAAAAGCAGAGCTTTTGGACTCCAAACTATAAATAGTATTTTATGTGGAGGTGACTTCTCTAAGTTTTATCAATAGTGTAGGGGGATGCAATGAATGAGGACATATATAAGGAATATCTACATACCCCACCACATCTATATCGACTTCATGCAATCTATATGGTAACGGGTGGGACTTTGAATAAAAGGAACTTACTTGATACGGACAGCAAGAAGGAGCACTTCTTTACCACACTTATTGAATGGACCAGGAAACTGTCATGGGATCTAGAAGCCTGGGCTATTTTGCCTAATCATTATCACATTATCGCGCGAGCGCCAGAAAGCTCTTGCAGTCTAAGATCCTTGATCCAATCAGCGCATTCAATCAGTGCCAAGCATCTCAATCAGCAAGATAATACTCCAGGACGGCGTACCTGGTACAACTACTGGGACACATGCATTACCTATGAGACCTCGTATATGGCAAGACTAAACTATGTACATATGAACGCAGTAAAACATGGATTAGTAGAGCATGCAGGAGATTATCCTTATTGCAGCTATCGTTGGTTTGTAGAAAGAGCAGATCCGGGTTTTAGGGATAGAGTCCTCAGCCAGCCTATTGATTGGCTTCGTGTTATGGATGATTTCTGAACGAATATTTGAAGAATCGTATTAGTTATTATCTACTTCAAAAAGAATGCAACTGGTGTAGAAATAGTGGTTACAAGAATTACGATTGATGTTTGGAGTGCGCAAGCTCTGCTTGCGCCTCCTTCGGCAATGCTCAGGACAAAGCAAAAGCAGAGCTTTTGGACTCCATATATGAAATAGGATAAAGCTTCAGGATTCTAAGTTTATCCACAAGGAATGAGATTCGCGATGGAAGATGAGCAGGAGAAAGTCGTCATTCATGGATTGGTTTGCCCGCGGCCGCTGACGCACCACGAGACCGTTCTACTTGGTCATGGCAGTGGGGGCAAGATGACCCGCGATCTGATCGAAGGGACCTTCTATCCACCTTTCGAAAACCCCGCCCTCATGAGGGGAGATGATGCTGCAGTTGTGGTGTCACCAGAACCGGGTAAGTTGGCAGTCAGTACAGATTCACATATCGTCTCGCCGCTTTTCTTCCCCGGGGGGGACATCGGGCGCCTTGCGGTCTGCGGAACGGTCAACGACTTAGCGATGGTCGGCGCTCGTCCACTGTGGATAACGGCGAGTTTTATTTTGGAGGAGGGTTTACCTCTGCTGATCCTGGAGCACGTGACGGCATCGATGAAGGAGGCAGCAGACGAGGCAGGGGTAGACATCATTGCAGGGGATACGAAGGTCGCTGAACGAGGCAAGGCCGATGGGATGTTCATTAGCACCACCGGTGTTGGTTGGATTCCCAAAAGTCGCGATGTTAGCGGGGCCAACGCTCAGCCCGGAGACGTTGTACTCTTGTCTGGTCCGATAGGCGATCATGGCATAGCTGTTTTGGCGGCGCGGGGCGAACTGGCTCTCGAGACGTCTGTCGAATCGGATATCGCACCGCTTAATGATTTGGTGGAGAAGATGTTTGCTTCGTGCTCCTCGATTCATGCTCTACGAGATCCAACTCGCGGTGGTTTAGCGACAGCGCTCAACGAGATCGCCTGTCAAAGTGGCGTGGCCATCCAATTGGACGAGCAGAAGATACCCGTCCGACCACCTGTTGCAGCCGCTTGTGAGTTGCTGGGATTCGATCCACTTTATGTTGCCAATGAAGGGAAGTTGGTTGCGATCGTTCCCGCAGAGGACGCCGAGAGTATCCTGCAGGCCATGCGTTCAGCGCCGTATGGGAACGAAGCCTGCAGAATTGGCGAGGTGGAGGCCACTCCTTCGGGGAAGGTTCTAATGCGTACCGCAATCGGCGGCACTCGGGTGGTCGATATGTTGTCAGGAGAGATGCTGCCGCGTATCTGCTGAGTATTGAAATACGCATGCTCTGCTCTATGGATCATCTTTGGAGGACGGAGAAACATGGAGTATGAAGCCAGGCTCTATGAGGCTAACGCCGATGGCAGTGTACGCTGTCACCTCTGCGGTCATCATTGCGTAATATCAGATGGCAAGGTAGGCCTATGTCGGGTGCGAAAGAATATCGCTGGCACGCTCTATGCGCTCTCCTACGGTCAAGTTATCAGCCAATGTGTGGATCCGATTGAGAAGAAACCTCTCTATCATTTTTATCCAGGTTCGAAGGCTTACTCCATTGCCACATTGGGATGTAACTTCCACTGCAAATGGTGCCAGAACTGGCACATCTCCCAAATTCAGAAGGGTCAGCCTGTTGCGGTCGATCGGTGCGTGGCGCCGAGGGAAATTGTGGCAGATGCTCAATACACAGGAAGCCGTAGTATCGCCTATACCTATACAGAACCAACGGTTTTCTTTGAATTCGCATACGACACTGCTCAATTGGCCCATGCCGCAGGCTTGGCGAACATCTATGTCACCAATGGGTACATGAGCGAAGATATGCTTGATGTTTTTCAGAAGACTTTAGATGGCGCCAATGTCGACTTGAAGGCTTTTCGCAAAGAGACCTATCAACGATACATTGGGGCTCGTCTGCAAACCGTGTTGGATAGCTTGGTGAAAATGAAAGAGCTGGGAATCTGGCTGGAGGTGACCACCCTTGTAATACCTGATGTGAACGATGACCCTGATGAATTGCAGGACATCGCGAATTTTATCTCCCAAGAACTAGGGGTGGACACGCCTTGGCATATCAGTCGGTTCTTTCCTTATTATCGTATGACGGACCGACCGCCAACACCTTTGGCGACCCTGCAACGGGCGCATGAAATTGGATTAGAAGCGGGGCTTCGGTATGTTTATGTTGGGAATGTGTCGGGTGGCAACGAGACCATCTGCCCTGATTGTGGACAAGTTTTGATCCGCCGCTATGGGTACGCCGTGAGTGTCGATGGTTTAGAGCAGGGTCACTGTATGGATTGTGGAGCTTCAATAGCGGGTGTTTGGTGAACGGAGATTTATGGCCTTGAGGGATTGACCGAATGGATTTGCGGAGCATCCAGATTGCGGAAGCGGTCGAGGTTTTATTGAAGACCATCCCGCCAGATGTGACCCTAGTCGCCGCCGCCAAAGGGCGAAGCATCGAGGAGGTGGAAGCGGCCATCCAGGCAGGAGTTGGTCATGTCGGTCATAACTATGTTCAAGAAGCCCAACCGATCATCGAGGCGTTAGGCGATCGAGCGAACTGGCACATGATCGGTCATCTTCAGCGAAACAAAGCTGCAGCGGCCGTGCGTATATTTGACATGATTGAGACGGTTGATTCGATGAGGTTAGCGGAAGCGATCGATCTTCGCTGTGCCGGTTTGGGAATAACGATGCCGGTTTTAATTGAGATCAACAGTGGCCGAGAACGGACCAAAACGGGGGTGCTGCCAGAAGAACTCGATGACTTGGTAGATGGTATAACCAAAATGGAACATATCCAACTCATGGGTTTGATGACCATGGGACCACGGTTTGGCGATCCGGAGGATGCCAGGCCTTTCTTCAAGGCGACGCGGGAAGCCTTCGAACGAATTTCGGCCCGCCGACTGCTAAATGTCTCCCTGCGGTACTTGTCCATGGGGATGACAAACAGCTATCAGGTGGCTATCGAGGAGGGTGCGAACCTTGTACGCATCGGCACCAAAATTTTCGGAACCCGCGAGGGAGATTAGACCCGAGCATCATCTGAATCGCTATTGCGTGGGATAAGTTTTAAGGGTCAATTAAGAGACGAACGCTGTGTTTGAGCCTTACCCCTGTGTCAGTTATGACAATCCATCGGGATTAATCCGGTGCCGGACAAGATCTGCAACCGGGAGGATGTCTGTGAGGTTTTCTCAGAACTCAAGGGTGTCATTTGTGAAGACCCTTTAGCCAATTGGTTTAGGGAGTTCGTCTTTGTTGACGATGCGGCGCGGAGAGGCAAGGGTGTTCGTTGACGATCAAGGCGTTGCTGAGCAAATTATGCTACCTGCAACTTGACCTTGGAGGGGTATCAAGATGTGTCAAGCAAAAATTCTTCTTCAGCGTGATGGAGGCAGAGAAGTATGGATGGAAGATGTGACCCATCTTCGAGTGGAAGGTGATGTGATTTGGCTGACTCGCTTGTTTGAGTCTCCAACAACGGTGCAAGCAAGGATCCTGGAGGCTGACTTCCTTGAGCATACTGTCTTGCTGATCCCAATCAACAATGAGGACGAGGTTCACGGATGACTAACATTTCAAACATCGATAAACTTCGCGTTCTCTTGCCACATTGGATCCGCCACAACGCGGAGCACGCGGCGGAGTTTCGGAGATGGGCGGAGAAAGCCGGTGACGCGCAAGAGGATATTCATGCAGCCGCTGAGCAAATGGTTCTCGCCAACCACAAGCTTGAATCGGCCTTGAAGCAGTTAGGTGGGGCTCTGGAAGGGAAGGATCACCGCCATGAGTGAGGTTGAGAGCGAATCAGTATGGCACAGGGCCGGCGATCTCGTTAGGCAGGGCTTTCACTGATCCGAAGCGATTGTGCTCACCGTGGGTGAGTATGCGCTTGGTGCTGTAGATCCTAAACTGTGTAAGGTTGCGACAGGCCTGGGAGGTGGGATCGGGGGGACCCATCAGGAGCTCTGTGGTGCACTAAGTGGTGGAGTGTTGCTTCTTGGTGCGCTGTATGGTCGAACCGAGGCGGGCAAGAGTGACGACCTATGTATGCACCTGTCTGCTGAATATCGAACGCGCTTCGCCCAGGAGTTAGGTTCGACCCATTGTGGCACGCTCAGGGAGAGCGGTTTTGGGTTAGGTGGGACGATTCCATGCTCGGTGCTGGTTGAACGTGCGACCAGGGTACTCTTAGAAGTTTTAGCGGAGGTTTGAGGTGAAACGAGTGTTGTTCGCGCTTTGCTTTCTAATCCTCAATGCGTGCCAAAGTACCGGGAGCTCTATGGGCTCGAGAGGGGAAATTGCCCTACCAAAGTGGACGATGACCTCAACAGCACACGCTTTGACCGCGACAGACGTTCCTATAACTATACCTACCACCTCGATCCTACCTACAGAGGTGCCACAAGTCATGAAAACCGAAACCATGTCGTCAGAGATAAATGGCACATTGACTATCACCATCGTTTATGACAACAACGCCTACGATACTCGCTTGACGACGGCTTGGGGATTTGCTGCATTTATCGAGTATCAAGGGCACACGCTGCTCTTTGACACTGGAGGTGATGGATCAATTCTTCTAAGAAATATGAATATCTTGGAGATCGACCCAACCCGCATTGAGAGTGTGGTCCTCTCCCATATTCATGGCGATCATGTCGGTGGCTTAAACACGCTCCTCGCACAAGGCATTCAGCCGTCCGTTTATCTGCTTCCTTCTTTCCCTCAGAGCTTTAAACAAAATACCTCGCGGATGGTAGAGGTCATCGAAACGGAGCCTGGTCAAGTTGTTGTCGATGCGGTCTATACCACCGGCGAGATGGGAAGGAGCCCTCCCGAGCAGGCGCTTGTAATCAAGACCGATCGAGGATTGGTTGTTATCACTGGCTGTGCGCATCCAGGCGTGGTTCAGATGGTTGAACAAGCGCAGGACCTATTTGGCGGGAATGTTCATTTGGTCATAGGCGGTTTTCACCTTGGTGGAAAAAGCATCCAAGAGTTGGAGAGAATTGTGGATGATTTCCGTCGGCTTGAGGTGGAGAAGGTAGCGCCTTGTCATTGTACGGGTGATCAGGCCATTCGGATGTTCGCAGAGGCTTATGGTAATGACTTCATCGCCGCAGGCGTTGGTAAGGTGATCCTCATTGAGTCATGATATCAACTGCGACCATACGTAGAGCATCATGCAGGTTTGTTAGCCGGGATGATGCATGCATAAAAAGATGCCATTGAATCTAAATGGGATAAACGATACCCGTTCCTGTTTTTGCTTGTGAGGAATTCTCAGAAACGATAGATTTCTGGAAATCTAACATGAGTGCACTGAAGAAAACGATCCTCTTCTAGCGGTTGACCTATTTGCAGTGGAGTCTAGATTCTGCATCAACATATAAAGGGTGATTGGCGATCGCGAATTCATTAGAGCTCGAGGACAAAAGGGGAAACAACCCATGAGCAAATTTAAGCCTGACTCGATTGAAATTCTAGATTTTGGCATGGATGGATCGAAACGATGCCTGAGCTTGGGAGTGCAACTCACCCTTCAAGCAACTTACCAAGCTCTAAACCTACCGGAGCCGGTAGGCTATGCTTTGCGTGATAGGATCACGTGGCAGGAGCGTACTGAAATCACTGTAGAACGAGCAATTCGTTCACCGATCCAGGCGCCGATGTTTAACGCAACACTCCTTGCCTTGGGTGCACATGTTGTGTTCTTTGAAGAGGAGATGGGAGGGCCACCATTGGCTGAGTATATGTCTCGAGTGGGCAAGAAACGCGGTAAATTAGGAGCGGTTCGTTTACCGATCGAGGTGCCAGGTCGTCTCTGGGGAGAAGCTCATGTCTCACGTACACCCAACGATAAGCCTATTGTTGCTGCGATCGCGGTCGTTGATTTGGAAAGTGATCATGTCGTCCGGTCTCGGCTTGGGCTGATCGGCACATGGCGTGAAACTGCTCGTTTGGCGGAGGCCGCTGAACTGTTGATTGGTGACCCCTTGACGGAGGAGAACATTGGCAAAGTCATCAAAGCGGTTAAGGCGGAGGTACGCCCCAAGGGTGATTATCTGGGAAGTGAAACTTACCGTCGTGAGATGGCAGGATTACTAGCCCGACGCGCACTTGAGGCTTGCAGGAAGGGGGCGACGGCACAATGAAGAAACAGCCTTCGATCACATTCATCCTCAATGACGAGGAGAAGAAAATTAAAATCTATGCCAAGGCCACTCTTCTGGATGCCTTACGAGATGCGGGTTATGTGAGTGTGAAGCGCGGTTGTGATGTTGGGGACTGTGGTATCTGTACAGTTTTGTTCGACGGGCAGCCCGTAAGAAGTTGCATGGTCCGAGCAATCGACGCCGAAGGACATGCGGTTACAACGCTTGAAGGTTTGAGCCAACATGGTCAGCTACACCCTATCCAACGAGCTTTCATGTCGGTCGGTGGTGCTCAATGTGGTTTCTGCACACCTGGGTTGATCATGACGACGAAGGCACTTTTAGACAGGAATCTGAATCCGTCTGAGGAGGAGATACGAGAAGCCTTAAGTGGCGTGCTCTGTCGCTGTACGGGGTACGTGCGAGCGGTCGATGCTGTGCAGCAAGCAGCGGCGGAATTGCGTGGTGATACCCTGAATCGATCAAAATTCATCGCACAAATCATGTCTGCAAACACAGACGAGATCGAATTACCACAAGATTTCTATCGCCGTGAGGGAGACAGAACGCCTCTACCGCCTCTTGTTCTCACACCAAGGGGCATGGTTCAAACCCATGTTGTTGGCCAAGCGCAGGTGAAGGTGGACGGAGCGAAGTTAGTCCAAGGACGACCTGCCTTCACCGATGATTTCAAAGTGGACGGAATGCTTTATGGCGAGCTTCTTACCAGTCCACATGCCCATGCCCGTATCATCAACATCGATGCGAGTCGAGCGCGTGAATTGGAGGGTGTCCGTGCGGTGCTTACGTATGAGGATCTGCCACGTGTAAAGCATGCTTCTGGGGGACAAAGCTACCCTCAGCCTCCACCCTATGATCAGGTCTGCCTGGATAACAAGGTGCGTCACGAAGGGGATCGTGTCGCGGTGGTGGCGGCTGAGACACCTGAGTTGGCGCGGAGAGCATTGCGCTTGATTGAGGTTAAGTACGAAGTGCTACCCGCAGTCCTTGACCCTGAAGAAGCGATGAAAGAAGGCGCGCCAGTGATCCATGACGAGCCCGACACGGAAGACATTTATGATACCGAGCACAACATCGTTCATCATATCGAAGCTGAAGCGGGCGATGTGGAAGCTGCCTTTACCAATGCAGACCACATATTTGAGGGCGAGTATCGAACGCCCAAGCAGCAACATGCCCATCTAGAACCCCACGTTTGTATTACCTATTGGGACGAGGATGATCGATTGGTGATTCGAACCAGCACCCAAGTGCCGTTCCACATCCGCCGCATGGTTGCCCCCCTCATCAACCTCCCTGTCAAGATGATTCGGGTGGTCAAGCCTCGTGTCGGTGGAGGATTCGGCAATAAACAGGAGATGATTTTAGAGGACCTCTGCGCTCACCTGACGCTATCAACAGGTCGCCCGGTCCGGATGGAGTACACCCGGGAGCAGGAATTTACAAGCTCGCGCAGTCGTCACCCTCAGATCATGCGTTATAAGGTTGCCGTGAAGGATGGCAAGATCGAGGCAGCCGATCTTTATCTTATTGGTGATACAGGGGCCTACGGCACACATGGCCTGACGGTGCAGATGGTGGGGGGATTTAAAGGATTGACACTCTATAACCCACCCAACGCACGCTTTGTCTGTGATGTTGTCTATACCAATAAACCTCCTTGTGGTGCTTTTCGCGGCTATGGCGCGATGCAGTGCCAATTCGGGATAGAGGTGCTGATGGAGGAAATCGCTGACCAGCTTGGAATGGATGTGGTGAATTTCAAGCGAGACAATTGGATCAAAATTGGGGAACCGATGCATCTGGCTAAGCAACTAGGCGAAGGTCGGGAAGGATTTGACCAGGTGATGGAAACCAGCGGATTGGAGCAATGTGTTGCTGTGGGTCTCGAAGCGACCGAATTCTATGCCAAACGGGAAGCCTACCGGGGACAGGGCGATGATCCACTGCGGCGCGGGATTGGTATGGCGGTGATGATGCATGGAAGTGGAATCGCAGGCCTTGACATGGCGGCAGCGACTTTGAAGATGAACGATGACGGTTCTTTTAATTTACTCATCGGCGCAACCGACATCGGCACGGGATCGGATACGATTTTGGCGCAGATTGCCGCCGAGGTGTTGGGCATTCCGGTCGAAGATCTCATTGTCTACTCTTCTGACACCGATTTCACCCCCTTTGACAAAGGCGCGTATGCCAGCAGTACCACTTACATTTCAGGTGGCGCGGTTCGCAAGGCGGCATTGAAGATCAGGGATCAGATTCGAGAGCACGCCGCGATCATGCTCGAAATAGATGACCCGGCGACGCTCATGCTGAAGGATCGAAAGGTCTTCACGACGGATGGTCATTCACTGTCGCTATCTGAAGTCGCGCTGAACAGTCTCCATCAGCAGAACCAGCACCAGATCATGGCCACGGCCTCGCATATGAGCTATGTCAGCCCACCACCTGTGGCAGCACAGTTTGTCGAGGTGCTCGTGGATACGGAAACGGGGCAGCTAACGGTAGAGCGGCTTCTGATGGTGGTGGATTGTGGGCGAGTGATGAACCCCATCACGGCTGCGGGGCAAGTTGAGGGTGGATTAGCTCAGGCGTTGGGCTTCGCACATTGTGAAGAGATGGTCTACGATGAAGATGGCCATCTGGTCAACGCACGCCTTGGGCCCTACCGGGTTTATAAAGCCAACGAAATGCCCGCGATCGACGTGATTTTTGTGCAGACCGATGAACCCACCGGCCCATTTGGTGCCAAGTCGGTGGCTGAGATCCCCATGGACGGCGTCGCGCCAGCGTTGGTGAGCGCGATTCATAATGCTACCGGGGTCTGGATTCGAGAGCTCCCCCTCACTCCGGAGCGGGTGTGGAGGGCGCTCCGGGATATGAGTCAGGGGTAATGTTGGATAACATTGGATACCATCTAACCCCTTGTAGCTAAACAGGCCAGGGTCGTTGCACAAAGGGGCAGAACGCATTTGCCAACGATTTGAACAATACGGGAACGAATGACAGAGAAGCCCCGAATCAAAGATTTCTTCTTGGTTCGGGGCTCAATTCGTGTGAACGGCGCGCATTAGCCGCGCCGCGCAGCACAGCAAAACAGCGTCGCATACATGCGCTGGTTAGCCCGTCCCGCTGAGTGCCAGCATCGTTCCATGTTGCGCGATTTGCATAGCAAACCTTGCTCTACAAGCAGTCCAGTCGCATCCAAGGTTTCATCCCAAGTCGGGCTTCCATCGGTTGCCTAGCCTTATGGTTTCTGTCCGAATTCGATGACTGCGGGTTTATCAGGTGAAGGGGATTGCGCACGAGCAACTAAATTGCCGTCCTGCAACAGTTCGACCGTGATTGTGCCAGTAGCTGATTGATTCGCCACTGTACAGTAGATGAAATACCCACTTGTCTCAAAATCTTGTGGCTGGCTAACGGAAGTAACCGTGCCCTCGACATCGAGATCCTGGGCGACGCTTTCTCCTGACCAAAATCCTGCTTTCTGAGCAGTACATTGACCGTCAAATGGTAGACCGTTGCTGTTTCCTGATACCCTTACGGTGAACTGGGCATTGGTGCTTTGACTGGCGCATCCTGTCAGGAGGCTGATGAGGTTGGCAACGAAGAGTAAGTGAAGTGTTCTACGTTGTGGATGTATCATAGCGTGTTGTCCCCAAGGCCCATTGGCTGTGTCTTCAAACCTGGCTGATCGGGCGTGTTAACCTTTACTTGTAAAGTATTTGATATTGTCCTTCTTATATGGTTCGGTATCACTCCAGAAGCTCTTATTCACTTAGATCTTAGAAGAGAACGCGTACGAGCGTGTAGCTGCCCAGCAATGTGGTTAATCCACCCATGGCGAGGGCCATGCGCCTAGCCGAAAACCGGCTAACCATGAAACTGGCCAAGGGCACAGAGAGAACAGCGCCTAAGAGAAGAGAGGGACCCAGTTTCATGGGGAAAGGAACACCACTGAGCAGGTAGATTCCTATACCAACTGCGCTTGTGACACCTTCAGCCAATGATGCGATCCCAACCGCACTTCGTATGTTTACCCCAGAGAGTACTTGTCCACCTGTTATCACGGGTCCGTATCCCCCACCGCTCACTCCTTTATTAAATGCAGCGAGCAGACCTAAACCTGCGATCCGCTTCCAAGAGAGTGTAAAATGCTTGTGTCGGTAGAAGAGAATCGCCAAGCCTATCCCAAGTACGAGAACCCCAATGTAGGCCTTGATCACCCATGAGGGCAAAGCTATCGTTGTTATGACAGCGATTACAACACCTACTACACTGAGTGCAGTTAATATTGCTGTAACCTTGAAGTCACGTGTCCCTGGTTTTAGGTTGACATTGCCGAACTCATGATGGAAGAAACCTGCTAAGATGCCCGTTACAAATTCTGAGAACAGTACAGCCGGGACGATTTCAACAGGTTCATACCCGAGCAGGAGAAGCAGTGGTGTTAACGTTGTGCCGTATCCCATCCCGAGGGAAGAATCCACGGTCTCGCATATAAATGCCAAGGGAATGAGAGGAAGGATGAGTCTAATTTCCATTGTGAACGCTCAAGACCATCACAATCCTTGTGCCACCAATACAGGTCTTCTAGTCCAATTTAGGATTGGAGTCACCATCTCGCCCAAGAAAAAACGTTTGAGACTGTTACGTGGTTCAGCGCCGATGATACATAGATCGTAGTTGCCCCCTATCAATTCCTGCTGAATATGAAATTCGGGTGATCCCTGGCGAAGTTGACATGTGGCTTCAATTCCCTCCACAACCAATCGCTCTGCAACCCGGCGAATACGTTGCCCAAGAGCACAATCATTCGCCAATATTTCGGGCAGCCCCACTGCGAACCTACCCACATCTTGGTACATTGTTGGGGTTGAGGGTACGATTGTTAATACCGTTGCGACGGCTTCGCTTCTCTTTGACAGGTGTACCAACCAATCCACGGCCTTGCCGTCCCATTTATTGTGTAGAAGAATCAACAAGATTCGCTTTAGTGGCCATTTTGGCTCTCGGACAATTAAGAGAGATGAGGGCAACCAAGCTAAAAGCCTCCTGCTTACTGGGTTTAGCCATAAAGATTTTGGGAACGAATGTTTATCAACTCCAACGATCAGCAGATCGTAAGGTTGCCCATTCTCCTTCTCAATAAAATCACGAATTGAGCAATTTTCTTTCGCTGGGTCAAAACTGTCTACATGAGCTCGCATCAATTCTGTTAATGCCTGAGCATAATCGTGGATCTGTATTAATTGGCTTGGTGGGGCGTACAGCAGGAACCGAAAATCGGTTCTTGCTTCTTTTAGCCAGGTTTTCTCTGGTAACGCAACGATGTCTCTGTTGTCAGGCTCTACGAAATGAGGTGCAATCCTGAAAACATTATTTAGATCTTCGTGTGTCTTTAGATCGTTAGATTCGGGCATGATGGTCTTAACTCTCCCAATATTGTTAGCATCAGGAAGGATAGGATCATCGAAAACCAGATCGGACGGTATGCACCGAGCGATATCTGGCTCGGCTGCACGACATTGATGATCAAAGGTCGTGTGACACAACCTTTGCATTTATTTGTGAGTGCTGGAAGACGCCGCTTAGCTTAGTATGATTGACTGAAGTAACAAAGTTGGTAACAAAGCGGTAACGAATGGGTGATAGATTATCGAATGGACTTGGTGAATGATCGCTACATTTTCATGCATGAAGCGGAAAATGTGGACGAAGATCACGTAGGATAACGACTTTTCTGATATGAAACGCAAGGTACAATGAAACAAGGTATGGACGTCCAATCGGATGCATGGATGGAGGGCAGGATGACGACAGTAAAATCTATCGAGGAATTGAAGACCGCGCACAAACTGTTGACAGAATTTAGCTACACACTTCAACCGGTGGAGCGCGGCTATGCGAATCGCACGCTCTATGTCAATCTCTCGGAGAACGAGATCCGGGAGAAAGCGGTCACTTCTCAGATGAAGGAGATCTTCACCGGTGGTCGGGGATTTGCACTGTGGCTACTCTGGAACGCAGTCGATGGAGACACACGCTGGGACGACCCTCAAAACGAACTCGTCATCGCTGGCGGCCCCATCGGTGGTATCACCGCGTACCCCGGCTCTGGTAAATCGACAGTGGTCACGATCTCACCGCTTACGCACTCGGTGTTCGATAGCAACGCTGGAGGCTACTTCGGGCCCTACCTCAAATTCGCCGGTTGGGACGCGATCGAGATCCAAGGGAAAGCGGAGAGAGATGTGATCGTGGTGATCGATGGTGACCAAGGTAGTGTGACGATCGAAGAAGCACCCTTGGAAGAACTGAATACGCATCTGTTGAGCGAACAGTTGACGGAGATGTACGCCACAGACGGACGCAGCAAGCGGAGTATCTCTGTGGTCTCTGCTGGGCAGGGGGCTGACCATGTGTTGTTCTCGTGTCTGAATTTTAGTTGGTACGATCCCCGCCGTGAAGCGGTGCGGGTCAAACAGGCAGGCCGTGGGGGCACAGGGCGCGTCTTCCGTGAGAAACGCCTCAAAGCGATCGTGGTCCGCTACAGCAACCTGAAAGGAGAAAGCAATAACCCGGCGGATATGGCTTTGATTCGCAAGGCAGGGAAACGCATTAACAAGGAAATCTCGGACTTTGACGACTCCCAAAACCAGATGCGCAAGATCGGCACACCATACCTGGTTGAGATCATGGACCACTTCGATCTCCTCCCGGTCCATAATTTTCGCTATGGTGCCCATCCCGAATCACCCAAGATCGATTCGAGCGTCTGGAAAAACAAATTTACCCAGGGGATGTTTGATGGCTGTTGGGCGGGATGCACGATGTCCTGTTCGCATGCGGTGGAACATTTTCATCTGCGGACAGGACCGTACGCAAATCAAGCCGTGATGGTCGATGGTCCTGAATATGAGACCGTTGCTGGTTTGGGATCCAACATTGGGATTTTCGATCCATTGGCGATCATCGAATTGAACTTTTATTGTGACACCTATGGAATCGATACCATCAGCCTTGCCAACTCGATCGCTTTCACGATGGAGTGTTACCAAGAGGGGATCTTGACCAAAGAGCACACGGGTGGTTTGGAATTGACCTGGGGCAACGCCGATGCAGCGTTGGAGTTGCTTCATCAGATGGCTCGGGGAGAGGGATTTGGGGCGATCGTCGGCCAAGGTGTTCGCCGCATGAAGAAGTATTTCGCTGAGGAGTATGGGGCAGATCCCGACTTTCTCCACGACATTGGCATGGAGAGCAAGGGGTTGGAATTCTCTGAATACGTCACCAAGGAGTCATTGGCTCAGCAGGGCGGGTACGCGATGACGCTGAAGGGTGCGCAGCATGACGAGGCATGGTTGATCTTCATGGATCAAGTGAACAACCAGCTTCCCACCTTTGAGGACAAAGCAGAAGCGCTGCATTACTTCCCCATGTGGCGCACCTGGTTCAGTCTCCATGGTCTGTGCAAACTGCCTTGGAACGACATCATCCCTGAGGGTAATGATCAGACGGATGAACCGGCGAAAGTCCCTGAGCATGTCGAGAACTACACTTGGCTCTATGAAGGGCTCACCGGCCAACCCGTTACAGTGGACGACCTGGTCCTGCAATCCGAGCGGGTCTACAACTTTCAAAGGGTATTTAATCTGAAGATGGGTTTCGGTACCCGTGAGCATGACTACCCACCTTATCGTGCCGCGGGACCGGTCACTATAGAGGAGTACGAGTCACGTGCTGAGCGATATGATGATCAATTGAGGGAGTTGGGGATCGACCTGGAGAACTTGTCGACACAGGAGAAGATGGCCCATCTTCGCAAGCACCGTGGGGCACGTTATGAACAGTTGGTTGACGCGGTTTATGCTCGACGCGGTTGGGACGAGAACGGGATTCCTACAATGGAGATGGTGAAAAAGCTGGGGATTGATTTTCCGGATGTGGTGAAATTAATCGAGGGGTGAGCAGAGAGCGATCTGTTATCGCATATGGGCGACCAAAAAGATCGTCCTTGCTGTTTAACATAGATCATGACGAGATACGTAGGGGCGCACGGGTAGGGAAGATCACCCTGCATCTGCGACCGTGCGTCCCTACTTGATTAACATCGATCATTACAAGAGGTGTAGGGGCGCAATTAATTGCGCCCCTACATTTTATTTAAAACGTGAAATGAGCCAATCACCTCAGCCGAGCGCATCCACGATGGATCGAGCGGATTCTGCCAATTCTGGTGACAAATGGAAGACGGCTACGCCCTCTCGATCGGCTTGGCGTACGCGGGGATCATCGTCCAGATGGCCAATGACAGGTAGATCTGGTGAATTGGACTCGATGAATTTCGCGTCTTCCTCATCCCGCACCTTGCTCCCGACGATGTATAAACGCGCAAGTTTAAGATCCTTGGCCAGGGACTTGATCTGACCTGCAGTAGCGATGCTGCGAGCTGTCGGTTCAACCACAATCAGCATCGCATCGACCGCATCGGCTGTAGCTCGTCCCAGGTGCTCGACCCCGGCGTACATATCCATCAGCACCACCTCATCCCTGCGCAGCAGGATGTGGGTCGTCAGCGCACGTAGAATCGCGCTTTCTGGGCAGATGCAGCCCGCTCCGCCCAGTTCGACGGCACCAAGTTCGAGCAATCGAATGCCATTGTGTAGGACCGAAAATCGATCTGGAAGGTCGTCGACTCGAGGGTTGAGCTTGAAGAAGCCTCCCACCGTGCCCGGTTGAGCACCTGTTCGCTCGTAGATCAATTCATCCATCTGGGAGATCGGCACAAGCTTCACCAACAATTCCTCTGGGAAGCCTAGGGCGGCACCCAAGCATGGTGATGGATCAGCATCGATGGCTAGCACTCCGTAGTCTCGGTCCGCATAGGTATAGGCGAGCAGGCTGGTAAGTGTCGTCTTACCGACCCCACCCTTCCCCGTGATCGCTATTTTCATGCTCAGTCCTTATCTCATAACTCTTTGGTGTTGAGGGCGAGATGATACACCTTGAAGATTTGCGTTTCACCCTCTCCCTTTTAGGGAGAGGGCGGGGGTGAAGGTGTACGCACCGGTCAACCTCCCCTCACCCTAATCCTCTCCCCACAGGGGAGAGGGGATTATTTCACCTTTTCCGATGTTACAGCAATCCACGTTCCTTCAAGAGCGGTCGTGGATCGATCATGTTGTATTTGAGAGCCGCGTCGTCTGGCATTCCAAAGGCAAGGGCCATGAGTTGGGTGAAATACAGTACGGGGATGTGTTGGATATCCATCTGTGTTTGTCGGCCATCCAGGTTGATGTGGCACATCGGGCAAGCCACGACGACGGCATCCGCCCCTCGGGCTTGGGCGTTTTCAAGGATGTTTCCGCTCATCTCAAACACAAGTTCCGTTTTGGTGAGGGAAAGGGAGGCTCCACAACATGCGACCTTGCGGTCCCAATCAATTACGGTAGCACCCAAGGTCTTCATTAGCCGATCCATGGTCATCGGATACTCGGGTTCCACTGAACCGGTGACCTCGGGAGGGCGGGTGAGTAGACAACCGTAATAGCAGACGACCTTGAGACCTTTGAGTGGCTTTTGTACCTTATCCGAGATCGACTCCAAACCTACCCGATCGACGACAAAGTCCAGCAAGGACGAGATAGCAACACTGTCCTGGTATTCGAAACCGAGCTCTTGGTCGAGATCCTGCTTCAGTTCAGGATCGAGGCGCAGTTCGCGAGCCGCAGCTCGGAAGCGATTGAAGCACATGGCACATGGCAGGGTCACCTCTTTTAGGCCCTCCTGCTCGTAAAGGACCATACTCTCAAGGGGCATCTGGATCGATTGGCGGTGATCCACTCGATGGGCAGGGGATGAGCCACAACAAATCCAGCCCTGGGGGGCAACAGGTTGCAGATCGAGTGTCTTGAGAACAGCTCGGGCAGAATGATCAAATTCCTTGGCAAGCCCGTGGAGTGAACAACCTGGATAGTACCCGATCTCATTTGACGAGCGTGAGACGGGTTCGTGTGTTGGCTTATGTCTACGTCGGCGTACCCATTCCGGCAGGAGATTGATCTTACGGTGCTTGAACATTTCCAAACCGAGATCGAGATCCTTGAAAGGTTGTCTGGTGCGTAAGCCCATCTCGGCGATCAAACCGAGTTCGTAGGACCGACCCAAGATATTGACATCGCGCAGAAAAACCTTGTTAAAGAGGGCGATTTCAGGCACCTTTGGCTCGATCCCTTCGGCCATGGCCTCACTGACGATGAAATCCATCACCCGAGCGATATCGATCCCTTGGGGACAGCGTGTGGTGCAGGTCTGGCAGGAGGCGCAAAGCCACGGTGTACGGCTCTGGAAAATGAGCTCTTCCATGCCCAGTTGGGCGGCTCGCATCACTTGGTTCGGAGCGAGGTCGAAGTGCTCCGTCAGAGGGCATCCGGAGGTGCACTTGACGCATTGGTAGCAGAGGTAAACATTTTCCCCGGTTTCTCTACGAATACGGTCGGCCAAATCGGTGCTGATCTTTGTTTCCATAGGGGCCTCGCTAAGCCGTATCGGATTTCGGAAGGGGAGCGGGTTCGGGTCGAGGGAGCAGTTCTGCGCCCTCAACGATCGGTTTCACCGCTTCCTCCCATTCGATGGCCATAATATGGACACCGGCTACTCCTTCGATCTGCTTCAACTCCTTAATCAGATCGATGGCGATCTGGATCCCCTCCCGTCGCCAGGCATCTCGGCGAGCCTTCTTGTCATCTTTGTCGATGCCCACCGTAGCTTCTGTCATGCGATCCACCCAGATATTGGGGACGTCCAATCCCGGAACCTGATCTCGCATATACCTCGCCATACCAGGAGATTTAAGGGGCCCAATCCCAGCCAGGATGTAAGTCTGTTTGTGCAAACCAAGTTCGCGGACCTTTTCCATATACTCCGCAAAACGCTCGGTGTTGAAAATCAGTTGTGTTTGTATGAAATCTGCGCCCGCTTTAACTTTCTTTGCCAATCGGTATGGACGCCATTCAAAGGGATCGCCGAATGGATTTGCGGCTGCGCCGACAAAGAAGCGTGGCTCGATGCCTTCCATCTCATCACCACACTGGAATTGCTTTTCATCGCGCATCTTGACCACCATCTGGGTTAATTGCAGGGAATCCAGGTCATGAACGTTCTTGGCGGTGGGGTGGTTTCCAAAAGACTGATGGTCACCGGTGAGGCAGAGCACATTGCGCATCCCGCAGGCATAAGCCCCCATGAGGTCGGATTGAATCGCGAGGCGATTTCGATCGCGGCAGGTCATCTGGATGACGGGTTCTAAGCCTTCTTGTACCACGATCGTACCGGCCCCAATGCTCGACATGCGAACGATGGCGGTCTGATTATCTGTGATATTGGCTGCGTCGACGAAACCTTTTAGGAGGTGCGCTTTCTCACGGATCACATCGCCATCGGCACCTTGAGGCGGGCCGAGTTCACCGGTCACAGCAAAGTGACCGGCGCGGAGAATGCGCTCAAGCCTCGATCCAGATTTATACCCATTGGTCATATTTTCGGTCATGACTTCGTTCCTCTCCGGTTTACTCAGTTTCTTCCGCCACTAAGCGCAAGTCTTCGCGAGTGATCTTTCGTGGACCTCCATCACGGCTGGTAGACCAGTCTTTGGGCGGCTGAATCTCCATCAAGAGGTGCAAACGATCTTGCGCAGCCAATTTCTCGTAGATGAGCTGCCAAGCGCACGGCGTTTCAGGGTTGATCTCGCATAGACCTTCTTGGGAACCACCACAAGGTCCGTTAAGGAGTTGCTTGGCGCAGCGTGCGATCGGGCAGATGCCTCCGGTCAAACCGAGGATGCACTCACCACAGGCAGCACAGCGCTCTTCCCAAACACCTTGCTCGGTCGGGAGGCCTAAGAAACTCGTGTTCAATCCTGGAACGACGACGGCATCAGGATATCGTTCTGCCAAAGCCTGTACACCAATACCACATCCAAGCGAGATGACTGCATCTACTTCCCCAATCTGATCCTTAAGGGGATCGATATACTCCCACTCACACTGACGTTGAACAGTTGTATGCGTCACATCTTTTGGCTTACCATCGAGTTTCGTTTTCATTCGAAGGCTGGTGGCCAAGATACCGGCCTCCTTCTCGCCACCTGCGAAGCAGACCGTTACACAGGTACCACAACCGACGACGAGGACATTATTGGCCTCATCGATCAGATCTCTGATCTCCTCCAAGGGTTTCTGTTCAGCGACAATCATCTTATTCTCTCCCGGAGCGCTGCGTTCGCCTGAACGGCGGCCTTACCGGCGCCAGCCTCCCTAGTTCTCAACCAACTGTATTAACTATCTTTTGATCCACCTGATTGTGATCTTCAACTCGCAGTGGATTTGGGCCCAGATCGATAACTTGCTGAGTCATTGATGTCGCAGCATCTGCGAATTGCCGGGCCATAGCTGAAGAAAGATTAAACATCTCGATCCGTTCGGGTTCAAGACCAATCTGAAGCATGATTTGCTTAATATGTTCTACACGGCGGCGGGCGTTCAGGTTGCCTTCTTGAAAGTGACAATCTCCTTCAAGGCAACCTGCAACCATGACACCATCGGCGCCGTGTTCAAATGCATGTAAGACCTCGAGCATGTCCAATCGGCCGGTGCATGGGATCTGCACAATTCGGGTCTCGGCCGGGTAGCTTAGCCTAAGCACTCCTGCAAGGTCTGCGGCTGCGTAAGAGCAATATCGACAGCAGTAGGCGATGATCTTAAAGGGTGTTTCACTCATTTACCGCCTCGCTTCTGCTCCCCTATTGTTGTTGCATCAAGTATTGATAAGACCTCGCTCTCCACTTGGCGGTGTCGGTAATGAAGCAATTCGATGGCATGTGCAGGACATTCGCCGATACAACAGCCGCACCCTTGACAGATAGCAGGTTCGATATACGCCGTTCCAATCACACCTCCTACACCGATCGTCTCAGGATCGATCTTTGGTACGCCATATGGGCAGATGCGTACACAGGTAAGACAGCCAACGCAGGCATCCGGATCGACGTATGCTATCGCTCCACCAGCCGATAATGTATCACGAGACAGGATGGTGGCTGCACGAGATGCGGCTGCTTGTGCCTGTACGATCGTTTCGTCGAGGAGCTTGGGATAATGCGCAGTTCCGGCCAAGAAAATTCCGTCGCTGGCGAAATCAACCGGTCTGAGTTTGACGTGTGCCTCAAGGAACCAGCCATCTAGATCCACTGGGACTTTTAGGGTCGTGCCTAATTCACGGCTGCCTTGTGCCGGAACCATGGGCATCGACAAGACAAGAAGGTCCGGGTTTAGAGACAGCGTGGTGCCAAGTGCCGTATCTACAGTGTGCACATGGATTGGACCCTGCTCACCAGAGAAGTCGACCTCGGGTCGATGCGCAGGATCGTATCGGGCGAAAATGATTCCCTGCTCAAGCGCTTGTCGATAGAGCCGCTCTTTAAATCCATAGGTGCGGATGTCGCGATGTAAGATCACCACTTGAGCGGACGGGTAACGCACCTTGAATTGGAGAGCGTTCTTTAAAGCGACCGAGCAACATATCCGGGCGCAATAATCCTCCGCTGGGCCAACGCATTGGATCATGACCACTTGATTTACACGCTGAAGCTCAAGCGGTGGCTTAGAGGGTGGTTCAGTAAGGCCCATCTCGTGGGCAAGAAGTGCTTCAAATTGACCTTGGGTGAGGATGCGTTGATGAGAGCCATATCCATAATCCGCACCTCGATATTCCTCACCACCTGTGGCTACAATCGTCACGCCGTGTGTTATTTCCTCAATGTCCTTGTCTTCTTGTCGGATCCGTGAGGTGAAGTCACCGACAAACCCTTTCGTATCTATGACTTCACTCGCGGTATGGACTGTGAGCATGGGGTGATTGGTTACGCGCGCCGTTAAATCGACCAGGTATGTCTGAGGGTCAAGCTGTTCATCCGTGTCGGAGAGATGGATATCGAATTGCATGGAACGCAGGTTCCCGCCTAGGTTGGGTTCGCGCTCCACCAAATGCACGGGATAACCCTGATCTGCTAATGTCAAGGCGGCGTTCATTCCCGCAGGTCCGCCTCCGATCACCAGAGCGGATTGGGTCACAGGGACGGGCGTTTTTTGGAGAGGCTCTTGGGTTACAACTCGGGTCACGGCCATGCGCACCAAGTCTTCCGCCTTAGCGGTAGCGACCTCAGGTTCATCTGAGTGGACCCAGGAACAGTGGTTGCGGATGTTGGCCATGGCAAAGAGATGCTCGTTTAATCCGGCCTGCCGTAGGCAATCCTGGAACAACGGGCCATGGGTGACGGGTGTGCAGGAGGCAACGACAACCCGATTGAGGTTGTGTTCCTTGATGCTTTCCTGGATGGCATTCGTGCTGTCCTGAGAACATGCGTACAGTAAGCGATCAGCGTGGACAACGTAAGGCAGCTCAGAGGCATACGTCCGTACAGCTTCTACATCAAGGTAACCTGCGATATTTGAACCGCAGTGACAGACGAAGACGCCGACGCGCGGGGTCTCGTCAGCAACATCTTGTTCGGGAGGGTATGTCTCCTGGCGCGTTAATGTGCCTCGGCCGGGTGCCAAGAGGGCCGCTGCGCGACCAGCGGCACCGCTGGCGTCAACAACAGACTCGGGGATGTCCTTCGGTTCCCGGAAGGGTCCGATTGCGTAGATACCAGATCGTGAAGTCTCGATAGGTTGGAAGGCTTGGGTTTGGCAGAAGCCGTATTCGTCGAGCTCGATGCCCAAGGTGTTGGCTAAGTGCTGAACCGACTCAGATATTTCCATTCCTACGGAGAGGACAACGAGGTCGTAGGCTTCTTCAATAATCAGGGATCGGGTATCAGGGATCGGGGATTGGTCTGAATCCTGATTCCTGATCCCTGATACCTGATCCCTTGCATAGCGTACGATGAGATTGCTGGTTTCTGGATCTTCCTTGATCTCCGATACACGACATCTTGTGTACTTGACTCCATATTGTTCTTGAGCGCGTTGGTAATAAGCCTCATATCCCTTACTGAATGCGCGCACGTCCATCATCAGGATGTTAACTTCGGCTTCGGGGTCATGATCTCTAATCAAGATGGCTTCTTTGGTGGCGTAGGTGCAGCAAACTGAAGAACAATAATCGTGACTTTGATCTCGCGAGCCGACGCACTGCAGGAAAGCGATTCGTTGGGCTGGGCGTCCATCCGATGGACGTTTCACATGCCCTGTTGTAGGTCCAGAGGCAGAGAGCAGGCGTTCAAGCTGGAGGGAGGTGATGACATTAGGATATCGGCCTAGCCCGAATTCCCCTGCCTGTTCCGCTTGGTAGACTTCGAATCCGGGTGCAAGGATGAGCGCACCTACTTCGATTTGCTCTGTTCGTTCGACCATATCGTGGTCGATGGCATCGGTGCCGCAAACGTACTCACACGCAAGACACTCCGAGCACAGACCGCACTGCAGGCAGCGTTGAGCTTCCGCTCGGGCCTGGTGCTCTGTCAGTCCGAGCACGACCTCACGGAAGCTTGTCACGCGCTCTTCCATGGATAATAAAGCCGGTTCTATGCGCGCTTGCAGGTTGACCTCCCCAGAAGCTACCTTTTGGGCAACCTCCTCACGACTTAACTTAACGACTGGAGGGGCTTCGACCTCGCCCTTCTCCAAGGTTTCGCCTTGCAGGTAGCGGTGGATTGAATCAGCAACTCGATGTCCAAGCGCGATGGCTTCGATGATGTAGCTGGCGCCGGTTTTCCGGCCACCGACGATGAAAACGCCGGGAACATCGCTGGCCAGTGTATTACGGTCGACCTTTAGGTCTTCAAATTGCGGATCGAGGAAGCTGAGGTCCGACTGCTGTCCAACGGTTCCGATCACGGTCTCAACTTCTAGGGTGTATTCGGTACCGGGCTCGATCTTGGGACGGCGCCGACCACTTTCATCAACCGTCATTCCCTTGCCCGTTCGTGCGAATTCAACGCCGCTGACCATTCCATCTTCCGTCAATATGCGCGTGAGTGTTGTATGCTCAAGCAGACGAATGCCTTCGGCCTCGATGGCTGCGACCTCCCAATGGTAGGCAGGTAGTTCACCTCTCGGTCGATCAAGAGCCATGTAGACTTCTTCCGCGCCCAGACGTCGAGCGACAGCGGCGGCGTCGAGAGCGGTTATGCCGCCTCCTACCACAGCCACCTGGTTTCCAATTGAGATCGGTTCACCAAGATTGATCTTACGAAGGAAAGTAGCGGCCGAGATGACACCATCCGCATCTTCGCCCTCAACACCGAGGGAGTGATCGCGGGTGGAAATCCCGGTTGCCAGGCAGACGGCGTTGTAACCTTCCTCGAGTAATCGAACCGGATCGCGGACGGGTGAGTCAGTCTTCAACACAACACCGAGGGCCAGGATATCGTCGATGTCTTGCTGCAACACGCCTTTAGGGAGACGATGGGCAGGGATACCGACCCGCATCATTCCACCGGCTACCGGTAGCGCCTCATAGACGGTCACACCGTAACCCTGCTTTACTAAGTCATGAGCCGCTGTCAATCCTGCAGGCCCAGCTCCGACCACAGCCACCCATTCAGGCCGGGTTCGGGGAACTGGTTCTACTTTTTCGCGACCATAAGCGAGAGCGTAATCGACGACGAAACGCTTGAGTGACATGATGCCTACTGACTCGTCCACTAGGGCTCGAGTGCAGTAACCCTCGCAAGGGTGATGGCAGGTTCGACCACAAACGCTTGGGAAGGGATTATCTTCTTTGATAACGCGCAAAGCCTCGCGGTAGCGGCCTTCAGCGATCAACGCGATATAACCCTGAGCACGCTGATTGACAGGGCAGGCATTACGGCAAGGCGCGGTGCCGAGTTTCTCGATCGCATACGCGTTGGGCACGGCTTGAGGATAGAGTTTAAAGGCAGCTCTTCGATCTGAGAGACCTTGATTGAACAAGTCTGGGAGGGTGACGGGGCAGACCTCGGCGCAATCTCCGCAACCGACACATTTTTCCAGATCGATGTAACGTGGTTTATGACGCAGCGTGACGGTGAAATGTCCTGGTTGGCCCTCGATACCCGTCACCTCAGAATCGACCATCAGATCGATATTGAGATGTCGACCGGTCTCGACCAACTTTGGGCTGATGATGCACATGGCGCAATCATTGGTGGGGAATGTCTTATCAAGCTGCGCCATGTGTCCACCGATGGCGGAGTTACTTTCAACGAGATAGACGCGATAGCCTTGCTCAGCCAAGTCCAGGCTGGCCTGCATACCGGCGATGCCGCCCCCAACCACAAGCACCGCACCAGTAACAGTATCGGTATCGCGTTGTGCACTCATGTCGCTACTTTCTCCAGCGCGTCGCTGACCTTACGTAGCAATTCTTCGGGTGGAACTGGTTTCTGTAAATACGCCTCGACGCTCATGTCGCGGCCCGTTTCAAGCTCATAGCGTCGACGACTTGCGTCTTCGACTACCGTTGTTAGAACGAGAATCGGCAAGCCGGCGAACGAAGGTTCACTACGTAGTTCACGGATCACAGCGAACCCATCCATTCTAGGCATCAAGAGGTCCAAAATCAGGAGATCGGGGGTTCGCTTGCGAACCATTTCCAGACATTGTTGACCGTCATTCGCTGAGGCCACCTGATAAGGATGGCTCTCTAGCACGGTTGTGATGGCTTCGAGAATATCCGGGTCGTCGTCTGCCACGATGATAAAAGGCTGCTCAACAATCGCGCTCACCTGGCGGATGATTTCGTCCGGTGGCGCGGGTTTTTCGATGTAAGCTTGAACATCCATAGCCAGACCGGTTTCCAGCTCGTAACGCCGGTAAGCAGCGTCCTCAATTACGGTGGTCAAGATGATGATGGGTAAGCCAACGTATTTTGGATCACCTCGCAATTCCTGGATCACCGCGAAGCCGTCCATGCGGGGCATCATCATGTCCAAGATGAGAAGATCAGGGGTTTCTTGTTGGATAAGTTCCATGCATTGCAACCCATCACGGGCGGTGGCTAATCGGTAGTCTCGCGTTTCCAGGATTGCTGTGATACCTTCAACGATATCTGGGTCGTCATCCACGATCATGACGTAGGGTTGCTGCTTCATTGCTCCCCCCTTCTGACAGCCGATGAGGGATTGGATTGATTCGACTGTCTTTGATGTTCCTCGGCTTTAAGTGTTGATCCGCCCGGTATACGCAGTGTTCGAGGGATCGTAATGGTAAATTTACATCCATCTTTTCCTGATTGGTAGGGGCTTTCGACCTCGATTTTTCCCTCGTGAGCGTCCATGATCTTCTTGGCGATCGACAAGCCAAGTCCCGCCCCGCCATATTCTGCAACGTTACTGGCCCGAAAGAAATCATCGAATATGTGTTCCTGATCCTCGGGTGGGATTCCGATCCCTTCATCAAGCACCTCGATCACCAGCGCATCTGGCTCATCGTGGGCCGATAGTGTCACGGTGCTCCCTTCGGGAGAGAACTTCACGGCGTTGGCCAGCAGGTTGGAGATGACCTGCTTCAAACGTCGACGTGCGGAAACGATCTGTTTGAATTCAGTTGGTGCAACCGCTTTGAGGTGGATATTGTTTTGAGAAGCCGCCAGTCGTACTTCCTCGATGGCCTCAGAACCGATTTCGTTGGGTTCAACCCATTCAAAGTCTGCCCGGATCTGTTCAGGCTGTATTCGGGCGAAGTCGAGAATATCGCTAATCAGGTTTCGTAGATCACTCAGTCGCAATGTGCTCCGTTCGAGCAATCGCTGCTGTTTCGGGGAAAGCTCACCCGCATATCCACCGATCAAGATCTGAAGGTAATTTTCAACGGCGGCGAGCGGTCGTTTTAATTCATGGGAGACGATGGAGAGGAAGTAGGTAAGGGTACCAGTAGCGTTGGTCATTCTTTGGCGGATGATGGAAGCTACACGCTGAGAGATGATGGAACCAATCTCGGGTTGTTCGGTCATAAGTGCGCGCAGTTTTGTGCCGGGAATGGAGAGGATCTTCGTCTCCTCGAGACAGATTCCGGAAGAGGTGTACTCATAGGGTGGCACCAAACTTGACCATCCAACGGTGAATCCCGGTCCGACGGCACTAATCACGGCTCGGCGTGGTGTACCTGTGCGACCTAATTGAACGATCTTTTCAAGCGAAACTTTCCCGTTGAGAATTAAATAGAGTTTCTCGGCTGAGGCGTCCTCAGAGAAAAGCGTTGTCCCTTCTGGATGTACCTCTTCGCTTGTTAAGCGTGCAATTTGAGCTAACGTTTCATTTGAAAGATCGGCGAACAGATCAAATCGTTCAAGAATGTCAGTCGTTGTCGACATCTTCGCCACCTAGAATGTGTTCAGCCTGCTCATGGTTCCTTTGTTGAGCGCGCGCTCCGTTTGTGCGGAGTGGATTGGGCCCCATTTGACGAATCTCAGCCGTGATCTCTGCCGCGGAGAAGGTAAACTCACCAGCCATGGCGGCTGAGACATTGATCATCTGAAGTCGCTGGCCTTCAAGGCCGATGCTTTCCAGCAGACCTCGGGTGTATTCTATCCTGCGTCGGGCGTTAACATTACCTTCCAGGTAATGACAGTCGCCGGGCAGTCAACCGGCGACCAGCACGCCGTCGGCCCCATCTTCGAAGGCGCGCAATATGTGAATCACATCCACCCGACCGCTGCACATGACCTCGATGATCTTGATCGCTGTTGGGTATTGAATCCGCAAGCTGCCGGCGAGATCAGCGGCATTATATGCACAATGACTGCAACAAAACGCGACGACTTGCGGCTCGAATTCCTCCATCATCAATTCCAGTCTTCCTTCATGAGGGCGTCAAGTTTGACCATAATTTGGTCGTCCTTCTGGTGAGCTACGGTGATAGCCTTGGCCGGGCATTCGGCAGCACAAGTGCCACAGCCATGGCAGATGGTTGGTTCAATATAGGCCGCTCCCAGGATCTCTCCAATACCTAGACGATCCTCAAAGATCTGAGGCACATCGAACGGGCAAACACGAACACAAGTCAGGCAGCCAACACATTTCTCTGGGTCGACTTGGGCGATCACGCCTCCTGACGTCAAGGTAGGTTGAGAGAGAATACGGGCGGCTCGAGATGCCGCTGCTTGAGCCTGCACAATGGTCTCGTCAAGGAATTTAGGATAATGAGCCATACCGGCCATAAAATAACCGTCGGAGGAGAAATCCACCGGGCGAAGCTTGATGTGAGCTTCTAGGAAGAAGCCGTTCGCATCAAGAGAGCACTTAAAACGGGAGGCCAATTCGTCGGCCCCCTCAGCGGGAATGACCGGGTTGCTCAACATAAGCAGATCGGGGCGAAGGACAATTTCTTCACCTAGCGTGTGATCGCGCACGCGAATCTGCAACGCACCATCTTGTAAGTGTACCTCTGGCTTGGAATCATCATCATAGCGTACGAACAGCACACCGGCGCGGCGAGCTTCTGTGTAAAGACGCTCTTTGAAGCCGTAGGTACGTATGTCTTTGTAAAGTATGGTCACACGAGCATCAGGGTTCATGCGCTTCAGGGTCAAAGCGTTCTTGATCGCCGTTGTGCAGCAAATACGTGCGCAGAACCGGTCAGCGGGGCCGACGCAGAGGATCATCGCCACATCGTTCGGCAACTGTTTCCCGAGTGCCTCCCATGCGGTTTCGACTCGACCGTTCTGGCTATGCCCACCTGCCATAGCAAGTAGTCCTTCGAATTCCAGTCCGGTTACGATCCGAGGATTGGACCCATATTGGTACTCTTGACCGCGATACTCGCGACCACCTGTGGCGAGTATGGTCACGCCGTGATTGACCTTGGTTTGATCCTCAGAGCCGTTCTGCAACCACGTGGTGAACTTGCCCATGAACCCATCGGTTTTCACCACTTGATGACCCCGATAGACGTGAATTCGAGGATCACCCTCGACACGTCCGATCAAGTCCTGTAGGAGTGACTGCGGATCATCTCCAGTGATGGTCGTGTAGATTTGCCGCAGGTTTCCCCCCAGTGCATCTTGACGTTCGACCAGGTGTACATCAAAGCCGCCCTGTGCCAGGGAAAGGGCGGACATCATCCCTGCCACACCTCCACCGACAACCAGTGCACTATGCTCGATCTCCACCTCAGTTGTAACGAGAGGCTGAAGTGTGGAAGCGCGAGCAATGGCCATACGTGTCAGCTCTTTCGCTTTTACCGTGGCCGCCTGTCGATCGTGCGAGTGGACCCAGGAGCATTGGTTGCGGATGTTAGCCATTTCGAAGAGCGCGGGGTTTAACCCGGCAGCGCGGATGCTGTCCTGAAAGAGGGGCGCATGGGTGTGGGGTGTGCAAGAAGAGACGACCACACGATTGAGCCCCAATTCTTCCACGGTCTCGGTGATGTGAACCACGGTGTCTTGTGAGCAGGTATAGAGGTTGTCCTCAGCGTGGATGACGCCGGGGAGGGTTTTTGCATATTCGGCTACCCCGGGTACATCCAGGAAGCCACCGATGTTGGATCCGCAGTGGCAGATAAATACACCGATGCGGGGTTCCTCCCCGAGGACATCGCGTTCGGGTGGGTATTCCCGCCTACGGGTCAGTGTATGCCGCGAGTTGGCAAGTAAACCGGCAGCGTGGGCGGCAGCCCCACTGGCATCGATCACGGATTCGGGGATGTCTTTTGGTTCTCGGAATGGGCCAACGGCGTAAATTCCGGGACGGGAGGTCTCTAGCGGGTTGAAGGAGGTCGTGTGGCAGAAACCGTAGTCATCCAGCTCGATGCCCAATTTCCGTCCCAGATCTTTGACCGATTGAGATATTTCCATGCCCACGGAAAGGACAACGAGGTCGAATTCCTCTTCAACGAACAGGGATTGGGGATCAGGGATTGGGGATCCGTTACCCTCCTGATCCCCAATCCCCAATCCCTGATCCCTTGCGTAACGTAGGATAAGGTTCTTCGTTTCCGGATTCTCCTGGAGTTCCGAGATCCGGCAGCGGGTGTACTCGATCCCATACTGATCCTGTGCGCGCTGGTAGTAGGACTGGTAACCCTTGCTGAAGGCCCGCATGTCGATCATGAAGACATGTGCCTGCGCCTCGGGATCGTGCTCCTTGATCATCACCGCTTCCTTGGTGGCGTACATGCAGCACACGGCTGAGCAGTAATCGTGGCTTTGGTCACGCGAGCCGACACATTGCAGGAAGGCGATCTTTTTCGCCGGCTCATCATCCGATGGACGCTGTACGTGACCTGCGGTGGGCCCCGAGGCGGACAACAGACGTTCTAACTGCAAGGCGGTGATCACGTTCGGGTATCGCCCCAAGCCGTATTCTTGAGAGAGTTCGGCTTGATAAATCTGATAACCCGGGGCTAAGATTACGGCCCCTACTTGTACCTGCTCGATCTGTTCCACCATATTGTGATCAACGGCATCGCGACCGCAAACGTATTGACAGGAAAGACATTCGGAGCAGATCGCGCAACCCAGGCAACGAGCGGCCTCAGCTTGAGCGAGCTCGTCGGTGTAACCCAACTCAATCTCTTCGAAACTGCTCAGACGCTCCTCGATAGGAAGTTCCGGCATCGGGATACGATCCTGCGGTCGGATTTCACCGCGCATCACACGCTCTTGGAGTTCGTCGTGGCTGAATTTCACGACCGGTAGCTCTGGTTTTTGGAGCGGTTCGAGCTCCTCCCCCTGTAGGTATCGATGAATGCTCTCTGCTGCTTTATGTCCGGCGTCGACCGCCTCGATCGCAAATGCGGTTCCAGTGACACTATCGCCAGCTGCGAATACACCCAATCGGGAGGTGGCCATGGTATTGGGATTGATCGCCACAGTGCGTTGTGGGGTGACATCTACATCGGGGATGAAATCGAGACCTACACGCTGACCAACGGAGAAGATCACCGTGTCAGCCTCAATTATATGTTCTGAGTCAGGCTCAGTCTCGAGGGTCAAGCGTCCTTCATTATCGAACTCAAAATGAGTCACCTTGGCGCACTCGACACCTTTCACGCGTTGGTTTTCGTCATCGACGATGCGGAGGAATGTGCGATCTGTATGGATGATGACACCCTCAGCCGCGGCCTCCTCAGCTTCCCATGCGTGGCAGGGCATACAATCACGAGGTTCGAGGCAGGCCATGTGTACTTCTGCACCTAAGCGGACCGCCGTACGGGCACAATCAACGGCGACATTGCCACCACCAAGAACAAGAACGCGTTTACCGAATTCCACACCTTCAGGGGTGTCGACAGTGCCGTCTTCGTTGCGTTGATAACGACCCAGCCGCACATCACGCAGAAAGTCTGTATTGATCAGCACGCCGTTGAGGTCGGCGCCCGGGATGGGCAGACGAATCCCTTTGTGGGCGCCGACCGCAACAAGAACGGCGTCAAAGCCCTCCTCGAAAAGTTGATCGAGGTCGTCAATCTTGGTGTTGAGCCGCAGATCGATGCCAAGTTCGATGATGTCCGCGATTTCGCGTTCGATGATCTCTGCGTGTAGTCGGTATTCGGGCACACCGACGCGCAACATGCCACCTGCGACGGGAAGGGCTTCGAACACCGTCACGCCATAACCAAGCTTGACGAGGTCCTGCGCAGCAGTTAGTCCACATGGTCCGGCGCCAATAATGGCTACTTGTTGGGAGTGGATACGATCCGCAGGAATGACGGGCTCTCGGGGCTCTTGGTAGACTTTATCGGTGACAAAGCGTTTCAAGGCGCGAATGTTAACCGCTTCATCGATCAGGGCACGATTGCAGGCGTCTTCACAAAGGTGGTTACAAATGCGACCACAGATCGCGGGGAAGGGATTGTCCTCTTTGATGACGCGCAAGGCGTCTTGGTACCGGCCCTCGCTTATGAGGGCGATGTAGCCTTGTGCTCGTTGACCAGATGGGCATGCGTCGCGGCATGGCGCGATGCCAAGCTTCTCGATCGCATAGGCGTTAGGTACGCCTTGGGGGTAAAGTTTGTAAACCGCTCGGCGCTGGCCGAGGGCCTCATCAAAGCTGTCCGGCCGGATCACCGGGCATACGTCAACGCAATCATTGCAGCCAACGCACTTGGTGATATCGATATAGCGGGGCTTGTGGCGCAAGCTGACGGTGAAATCACCAGGCTGGCCCTCAACTGCCATCACCTCGGTGTCGACCATCAGATTAATATTGAGATGGTGACCGGTGTCCACCAATTTCGGGCTGATGGTGCACATGGCACAGTCGTTGGTGGGGAAGGTTTTATCCAACTGCGCCATGTGTCCACCGATGGCGGATTGGTTCTCAACCAGATAGACACGATAGCCTTGATCTGCTAAATCAAGGCTGGCCTGCATCCCGGCAATACCGCCACCGACGACCATAACCGCTCCGACAGGAGCGGTTATATTGGCTTTGGGGGCCCGGTCGAGGGTGTCTGCCCGCGCACCATGTTCTGACAAGGTACGCCCCTCCCGTGGCTTGAGAGCCCCCGGCAGACGAATCGCCTGCTTCTCAAGCGCTCGAAATGATCTGTTTTATGATAGGACCACGCCTGTACATGCTCCAGTGAGAGATGTCACTCATAGAATGGATAAACTTCGTCCGATTTTTA
>DUEZ01000082.1 GCA_011174825.1 Anaerolineae bacterium
AGCGGATTGCTCCTTTTCTCCAGGGCCCTCTAACTCCCTGGAGGTTATGGGGTATTAGCCCCAGTTTCCCGGGGTTGTCCCCCTCTTCGGGGCAGGTCACCTACGTGTTACTCACCCGTTCGCCACTAGGACACCTTTGTACGAATACAAAGGGCCTCGTTCGACTTGCATGTATTAGGCACGCCGCCAGCGTTCATCCTGAGCCAGGATCAAACTCTCCGTAGATACTTCACCATGTCCGAAGACACGGATCAGTTCACGAATTGACCGGATTCAAGGATTTTGCTTCCTATCACTTTTCAATTGTTAAGGTGCCGTCGATAAAGCGGACGCTATCCTATCATCCGCTCCTGCAGATGTCAAGAGGTAAGAACATAATTGCCGATGTCCCTCGTGCAAACATCGGCCTCGATGGCAGACCTAACCGGCCTTATCGTGCTCAGGCCCCGGTCTCTGACATCTTCAATTGTCCAGGTCTTCCCGAGTTGATGAATCGGGCTAGACCGCGATCTTTCCTTCACGCCTATTATACTAAGTGAATGGAAAAAGTGTCAAGTCGTGAAAAGAGGTAAGAATTCTAGTTTCAGGACTTTTTAGCGTAAACGTAGCTGATAGCGAGAGAGTTATTAGTTAGGGATTGGGGATTGGGGATCAGGAAAAACGAGTATTTCACCACTTACTGATCCCCAATCCCTGATCCCTTTCCTTTATAACGCCTGTCGCCCCTCCAATGCTTGGGAGAGTGTGGTTACATCGGCGTACTCAAGATCACCGCCAGAAGGCAATCCACGCGCCAGTCGCGTCAAGCGAACAGCCTGACCTTCCAAGCGTTGCTTGAGATACATCGCGGTCGCTTCCCCCTCTAATGTAGGGTTGGTCGCCAGGATCAGCTCCTCGATCCCCTCCTCACTCACCCGCCTCACCAATTCTTCGATACGAAGATCTTCTGGGCCGATCCCCTCCACTGGAGAAATGGCACCATGTAAGACATGGTAACGGCCACGAAATAGCCCGGTTCGCTCGATCGCCAACACATCTAAGGGTTCTTCAACCACACACACAAGTTTCATGTCGCGGCTATCATCTTTGCACACAGCACATGGGGTGATGTCGCTTACGGTGATATTAAAGCAGAGCGTACAAAAACTCGTGCTCGTCCGCATTTCCTCCAGCGCCGCAGCCAATTCACGACTCTCACTCTCCGGCGCCCGTAACAAATAATAGGTCAATCGTGACGCAGTCTTTGGTCCAATGCCCGGCAATCTTGCAAAGGCCTCGATCAGGCGCTCCACTGGTCGTGGTACTGCGACACTCATCGACAAAACCCCTTCACAACAATCGCCTCTCCCCTAACGACCGTCTCACCTTCCACCCTCTGGTGGTAAGTTTTGCACATCGACAACATGCGCCCCAAGATCCCTCACAGCCGTTGCGACCATACCACCATCCTCAATCGGAAGTGATTGACTGGTACCGGTCTTTGTCGGCTCCCAGGTGTCTGTCAGCACACAATGGAACCCTAACGCTAATCCCAGCACCTCTTCAAGAGCTTTACTCGCGATCGAGAGATTATGGCCCTTCTCCATTTTCTCTCGCAACAAATCGCTTCCAAAGCCGATGATCAACTCCCCGGATTCTATCCCCAACGGTCTGCATGAATTCAGGAGGGCTTGTGTGCGAGGGTCATGACGACGCGCGACCTGTAAGATCTCTCGCCACTGGTCTAAGACCTTTTGGAAGTTTCCCCCCACTTTCTGGGTCCCTGGTCGCTTCGGCCCAGTTTTTGTCACACCCTCGCCACCGGGATTTCGCGCAGTAGCAGACTCTTCGGTCTCTGTCTCTCTTGGCGCTCGACTCGGTGTATCCCCCGCTGATCCTGCTTTGTCTTCGTCTAACTCAGCTGCCTCGACGAAAGCTAGCTCAAGGGGTAATGCAGACTGCCAAGTTGTCCGACCTTCAACCGCCGCCTTGTTGAATGCGCGGATCGCGGTAAGCAGATGGGAAAGTGTGATTTTTCCCGCCAGCCTCTCCATCTCCTCTCGAATCTCAACCGGGGCTTCCACGAGGTGTTGATTGCCCATCCGGACCAACAGTAAACCTCTCAGATAATCAACGACCTGACGGGAGAATTGCCTAGGGTCAGCACCGCCATCGAGCGCGCGGTTAATCACGGTCAATCCTTCAGCATGATCCTGTTCGATCATCGCTTTTACTACAGCGCGCACAGCTTCGGAGGTTGCTGTTCCTAAAACAACCTGGGCGAGCTCCAAATTCACCAGCTCACCCGTTGATGCCAATTGATCTACCAATGAGATCGCGTCACGCAGACTTCCTGTTGCCTGACGGGTGATCATCTCTAGTGCTTCACCCTCAACCTGCAAGCCTTCTGTTTCGATCATTGGTCGTAGGTAGTCGATCATGACCACGATCGGCAGTCGTCGAAATTCATGACGCTGACAACGGGAGAGCACAGTCGCCGGAATCTTATGCACCTCAGTTGTGGCAAGTACAAAAATGGCGTGTGCTGGGGGTTCCTCGAGGGTTTTTAATAACGCGTTGAAGGCCGCGGTCGAGAGCATGTGAACTTCGTCGATAATATAAACTTTAAAGCGTCCCTCATTGGGGGAGAAATTTATCTTGTCCCGTAAATCTCGCACATCCTCTACACTTGTATTCGACGCTGCGTCTATCTCAATCAGATCTAGAAAGCGACCTTCACTAATCGCTTGGCAATGAGCACAGGCATTACATGGACGATCCTCGAGTGACTCCGCCAAGCAATTTACCGCCTTTGCTAGTAGCCGTGCAGTGGTCGTCTTGCCGGTACCGCGCGGGCCAGCAAAAAGGTAGGCATGAGCCACGCGCTCCCCTCTTACGGCGTTGCGTAGTGTCTGGATAATGTGATCTTGTCCGACCACTTCATCCCACGTCTGCGGGCGCCATTTTCGGTACAGCGCTTGTCCCATAGATGAAACCTCGATTGACTTAACGCCATATGGAGATAGATAAGGGAGTGAACCGTCGTGAAATCACCTGCTGCACCATCATCAGTTTTGACACTAGACTCTGCAATGAGCGAGTGTATCAGACGCTCCACGGTGGCGCAAGAGCGGGCACCATTTTTCCTGCTCCAGGGCATAAGAAATTAATCCTATCGACACATACCCTCTTGCTGCTCGACAACTAACGCTACCGATGTTTAACTGCCAAGATGTGGATCCCGGTAATGGGGGGTCAGTTTTTTCTTGATGGGTTGTCCAAATAATTTTGGGGAATAGGGAGAAGGGATTGGGGATCAGGGATCAGGAACTCGGGAGTTTCCAGGTTGTTTCCTGATCCCTAATCCCAGATCCCTGATCCCTATAAACTACCACCCACTTTCGCGCGCTCCCTCACGGTACCGACAATACCCACATTCCAGTCCCGGCGATGTTCGACTTACTCTGTACGACATTGAGGAGAAGTCTCTGGAACGCTATGGATGAAATCGTTTCCAAAAAAACTTTCATCCGATAATAAACCATAGTCTGTCCCAAAATAAGAATCAAAAATGAGCCTAAAGGTATTAACGGGACTGATGGTCGAGTAAAGCTTTGGATTCTGCTCGCCTCGCAGGTAATAAGCATTGAAGATTTGAAGCCAGTTCCCTTTGGTCACACCAGAATCACCCTGAATAACGATGATCGGTGGGGTTTCAGAATCACGTATGAGGGTCTTTACAATAGCAAGCATCCTGCTATTGATAAATCTGATCTCATTAACATACCCTCTGCGAAAAAAATCATCATTAATGGCATCATCCAAACCACCGCCATAATATCTGGTATCCGTTATGATTTCACCCCTTGGACTGAAGACATGGGGAACATGCGGAATCAATAGATGTACAAACACAAACTTCGGCCCTGGGTAGGAAGGAATTTGAGGTAACTGGTCAAGAATGAACAATTGCCTTTCCACAAAACTACGATAGGGAAAGTTGATTTCATTTATACCTTCCAGGAGGCGATTGGTTTGAGTTAGGAATGCCTTGTTCTGTAGATCCGTTAGAACTAAAGCCAATGTGCTCTTTATGAGCATCGCCTCAAATGGTTCAATAAGCTGCAACTGAAAAGGATCTTGCGCGAGACTAAGATAGATATCCGCATTCTCGATTCGGCTCCATTCATAACCGGTATCAAAAGCCACGGTCTGATAGCCGATCGTTTTCAGTTGTCTACTCACAAGACTCTGCTTGAGGAGAAGCCAGACATCATCCGTGTCTAAACCAAACTCATCCAGCACCTGATCAAGTTCAGAAAGGTACACCATGTTTAAAGACGTCGACAACGAGGCTTGAGTAAAGCTATAGTTGCTTCGGCTGCAATCAGCAATGTAAAAGCCCGTCTCACGAAGCTCCTCCAGGAATGGAGAATTATCAAAGCCAAAATCATTCGTCAACGCATCTGCGCGTGTGTACGTATCCAAGATGATGTAATAAATATCCGGCAAATCCCCCTCTCCCGAGATCGCGTGTGATTTCAATGTGGTCACAGCCAATTCTTCTGCAATCTCCTCCCCAGCGGATATGTTGAATGAATGATTCACGATCCTGAAAACGGGGTATGCAACGAGTACGAGACCTATGAGATTCATGAATTTTGTCGAAGCTATGAGGTTTATTGACCGCTTGAAGATCAACCACAACCCTACTACAAACAGAAGGCCATAAAAGATGATCATATATCTGTGTCTGCCAAGACACATGCCAACGACAGGCACCTTTCTCATGAATTGATACAAGTGCCCGTAGGAAAAGAACCACAGTGCAACAAAGGAGGCGATCAATGCAGCTTTTCGCCAGGAACCACAAATTACCCGCAACAAGAAGAAGATTGAAACGATTCCAAATAGGGAAATACCGAGGGCTCGTATCGATACCAGGACCTCGACTTCAGTGATATTTGCGGCAAGCAAAGCAAGGATAGGATAGGTCGCAAAGAGGAGTGGATGGAAAGGATAACTGGTTAAGTCTACTCTCAAGTTGCGTAGTGCCATCGGAAGCGGCTCAGCAATAAGAATTCGAATAAAGGATCCACTGAAAAATGGGGAACTGCAAGAGGAGGATTACTATATTGGGAGTGTGAGCTTCGTCCTCACTCCCAAAATGTGGCCCTCCCTGCTCCATGCGGGGGTTTTTTAGTCCACCTAATAATCCAAGGCCGATCTTTGCGTTACCTGCTCATAGAAATCCAGCGTCAGTCGAGTCGCATCACCAGAGAGTTGATGATCAACCCCAGTAAATACAACAACCCTCGCTGCAAAGCCCTTCGCCTCCAGCGCTTCAGAAAATTCCTGAGCCGCTTTGGCACGCTCCTCGTCTCTCTCGCCTACCGTAATCAGCACGGGTAAATTGAGGGCTTGGGCTGAAGGTTGGGGGAAGTTTTCAGCCGAAATGACCGCCACACCGACGATTGCATGTGGATAGCGATAAGCATAGGCCAGTGCAAACTCCCCCCCAGCCGAGTAACCGGCTACAAAGAAGCGATCATCAACCACCACCTGCTTGTACACCTCAGATAAAACAAGGGAGATCGTCCGCTCTCCTTCCGCTCTACTGAATACGCCCTCTTCTTCGATCAGTGTCGGACAAAGGAGAACAAATTCATACTCTTCAGCGTAGCGCTGCCATTGTTTATAACAATCCCGACTCGTTTCCCCCTCGCCATGCAATCCAATGAACAGCGACCATTTCCCATCAGGAATATAATTCTCCGGTTGGTAGAGGTAGTACTCGGAAGGAGTCTGATGCCGGTAAGCTCTTGAGCTGTCCAGTACCGAACAACCACTGAGGATCAATGCAAAAAGAGCGAAGGGCACGATCGCTTGCTTAAGTTGTATTTTCATTTCAACTCTCAGGTATCTGGAATGTAGACTGTACCGCGCCTGTGGCATCGCGTAAAGTGATCACTTTGCCCGCTGCCCACACCGCTTCATCTAACCCCCAATATAAGTCGATCGTTGTATTGTCACCAGCCTGTGTATGGACATGAACTGCGCCAGTGGAATAGAAACGGAAATAGGGGAAGGTGTATTCCCGTCCTTCACCATCATCTATCGTCCAACCCGTCAGTAAGACCTCACCGCCTCGATTTAGCAGACGCACATATTCTTCATCCAGTGTACCAACCCCCTCAACGCCGAAGATGACCACCCCCGGAGTTTGATCGCCCGACTCGGGAGTCACAGTAGGGACTACGGTGCTCTGCCTGATAAGAGGTGTCGGCTGGCTAAAGATATCACTGTCGAGGGAGGGGATGATTAACACCTGACCGACGGAAAGAGAATTGGGATCCGTGATGCCATTCGCAGCCATCAGCGCTTCAACCGGGATGCCATGTTCGAGGGAGATCCCATATAAAGTATCACCGAATTGAACCGTATACGTGACCAGTGTGGGTGATGGAGGCACAGTTGGTGTTAGCGTCGGCACCGCGCTGGCGACATGAGCCACGACGTCGATGGTCGCCGTTGCTACCGGTGCGGGTTTAGCCCTCGTCCGATCCCATACATTAAGCACCACGAGTATCGTGATCGCTGAGACCACAACATTCAAGCCGAGGTAGATCAGATATTCCTTTCGAGTGCTACGGCGTACGCTTCCCATTTGCGCGCATAATATCACATGTATGAGAAAAGGGAAATTGACCCAATCCCTCCCACGGTATCGGAAAAATCGGATACACAACGAAGTGAAGAAGAAATCATAAAATAAATCCAATGAGAAAGGTACCTGTGAGAGGATAGCCGGCATCTGCAGGATTGTGGCTGTGCCCACTACCCCACAGATTCCTCTCCTTGATCCTAGCGAATGCTTTTTTCATTGCATCCAATAAAAGGAAGATGTTTTTCAAACAGAGAAGTGGTGAAGAACGATCAGCGATATTTATACATTATTAATATTATATGGACCTATTTAGTGGTAATATTAGGACAGGCAAACCCGACTTTTTTTCCCTGTGTCGGTTTTCGGGTTTGCCTGGGGGAAACACCCTACTCCAAAAGTGCACCTCATGCACTGGCGGTAGGTCCCCCGAGATTTTTTGGACTGCCGGATGCACCCCCCACATCCGGCAGTTCGTGTTAAACATGCGTTGAGAACATACTTCAGATCCCAAAATGAGAATCATGGATTCGCCTGCGTCGAAAGAAAGCCCGTCGAAGGCGAAGTAATTTCATCAATAGAAGTACGATCAAATCTGGAAAAGCTACGCAGCGGGGAAACGGATTAAGATCACTGTGACATTGTCTGGTCCCCCAGCGTCATTTGCGGTACGCACCAACATGTCACACGCTACTTGAGGATTGCTCGTTTTCGTTACCGTTTGAATGATTTCCTCCTCCTCAACGACATCCCATAAACCATCTGAGCAGAGCATAAGATATGTGTTTGGAATAATGGCATGGTAGGAAACGTCCACCCTGGGATCTTCTGTTTTCCCCATGGCATTCCATAAGACGCTTCGGTGAGGGCTTTCCTGAGCCTCCTCTTCACTGAGCGTTCCACTCTCAACCAATCGTTGGACCAGGGAATGGTCATGTGTGAGAACTTCAATCTTCTCTCTATTAATGAAATAAGCTCTCGTGTCACCCACATGACCGATCACGATTTTGTCGTCAAGCATTAACGCCGCAGTGAGAGTCGTCGCACCCCCTTCCGCAAGTTCAAAAACGGCATGATTAGCCGACTCAAACGCGTTACTGACCAGTTCATCAAGAGGCGGGGCTTCATCCCGGGGCTCAATCTCAAGCAAACGAAGAAATACCCCCTCCATCAGGATTCGTGCAACCGTTCGAATGGCAATGGTGCTAGCGAGATGACCGTGTTCATAGCCCCCCAGTCCATCCGCAACACAGAAGAGGCCAAAGTCAGGGAGGCCTTTGTCACCATTCGAGCCACCGGTGAGGATGAGCGATGAATCATCATCCTGACTGCGTTCGAGTCCCATTGAATGAGCAGATCCTACCCAGACATGGCGTCTACTTTCAGGCGATAAAACACTAATGAATTCGTGTTCATCAAGTGGAGCCGTTTGTGCATGTTCAGGGGATGGGATCCGTTTTCGACCAAAAATTCGCCGGATGATATCCATATTGCCGCCGACTCACTTAGGAGAGTTATAACCAAATATTGGCGTCGTCTGGTCAAATTCTACATTCGCCTACACTGAAGGGCAAGCAGGATAAGACTCCCAACAGTTAAACAGGCTTAGGTCGCCGTACTCCGCCAGAATCTGAATTCTGCTGGCACAGATTGGGCGTGCTATATAAGGCCAACACCCTGCTTGGGTAACTTGACGTTCTCATTTTCTCATTCGCTTGTCTTCGTTGCACTCGGAAAAGTAAGCAGAAAGAAAGATTGAGGAAATATCTCACTATCTCTACTCAGATCTCAATCTCGGATTGACCAGCTCATCAAGGGCATGCCCCACCATATAAAACGCTCCACAGAACAGCATGATCGCCAACGCTGGGGGGATGATGACATGCCATTGTAAGCCAACGATACCGCCTCGAAACTGATCCTGGATCAGCCAGATCATCCTCCCCCAACTGAAGCGAGTCAGTGTATCCGCCACATACGACATCAACGCCTCGATCATCACCGAGCCTGTCACAATGAACATCATGTTCACGGCCAATAGCGGGAGAAGATTGGGGAGGATATGGACGCGAATAATCCGCCAGTTCCTTCCACCAGCTATTCGGCCAGCTTGAATGTATTGCTTCGATTTGATGGACAACGTGTGCGACTTGACCATGATCGCAAGTGAGCCCAGGCCGGCGAAAATACCATAGAGCAATCCCACCTGAAGTCCATTCATGTCGATGATTAAGCCAACCGTCAGCAACACAACTGGGGGGGGCAACAGCAGGAACGCGCCAGCGAGAGTCATCAAAACTGTGTCGACCGCGCCTTCATAATAGGCCGATACGACTCCTACAAAGGTTGCCACGATTGACCCGATAAGGGCAGCCACTACACCTACGACGAAAGACGTACGGGTAGCGAAGGCTAGCTGACTCAGAACATCGCGTCCCTTGTAATCGGTCCCAAGCAAGTGGGTCCTGGAGGGTAGCGATGGATGAGACTCGATGGCAGCATCAAATCCCAGGAAAGGATCATAGGTCGCCTTGTCCCATACCGTTGACATGAGTAGCGGCTGGATAAGTCCCATCAGAGCAAAGAAGGCGATGATGACAAGACCAATTACCCCGATTGGCTTTTCCAGGATGAGTCGCGATTGTCCGATCAACCTTCTCAAACTTCGCTGGATACGATGCAGATGAATGAGGAAAAAACCTCGCCAGCCCAATTCGTACCGGTATCGTGGACCGATCGATCCTTCTCGCATGTTATATCTCACCTTGAATTAACACTTCTGCCCCCTCGATGATCCGCTGGCGTGGATCAAACCATAGGTTCAGAAGGTCAAAGATGATATAGGCCAGAAGGATTCCCACGCCGACCACCGAAAGCACCCCAAGCAGCACGGGAAGGTCATTATCTATCGCCGCCTGGATAAGAATTTCACCCATACCGTCCCAATAGAAAACACGCTCGAGGATAAAACTTCCGATAAACACTAAGGGGAGATGCAGGATGAAACGAGCCAACACAGGCAGGATGGCCATGCGCGCTACATGCCGGTCGCGTACCTGGGAATCATGCAGACCTTTCGCTCGCGCAGTAGGCACATGGTCTGCCTCCATGGCTTCAACCATTGTAGCCCTCATGACCAACATGGTCTCACCGAAGGAGAGTAAAGTCAGCGTAATCAAAGGGAGGGCGAGGTGATAAAGGATATCTGCAGCCAATGGTCCATAGTAGGAAGTTATCCAGGGGATAATCGCCAAGATGATGATCACAACTCCACCTACTGCCCGTAACCAAGAGCGGAACCAAAAATACTTGCGTGTCATCCAGGTGAACAATAGATAGGTCAGTCCTGCCGCTCCCAATGTTAGGAACAGTTTCAAGATCACCTCATTTATGGTGACATCGTGTCTGAACCACTTCATGGGATCGATGATTTTCTCAGGAGGAAACCAGCCTAAGGACAAACCAAAAGCGTTGACCATGACAAAAGCCAGCCATGGCGGGAATGAGGTATAGAAAGCCGTTCCGCCAAGGGTGGCCGCGAGTTCCAACCAGCCTCGCTTCTGCCAGGCGACGCGTTTGCCCAACCAGATTCCAAGCAGAAAGCCAGCGAACGTTCCTGGCAGTAATAACAGGAGTGTCCTAGGGAGTCTTTCCTTTAAGATGTCCACCACAGGCATTCCTAAGCTTGTGGACTTCCCAAGATCCCCTTGGTAAAAATCCTTTACCCAGGTAATGAACTGCTGCCATGCTGGCTCTGCCGAACCCGACATCTGAAAATCTTCCAGACCTTCTCCGTGGGCTGCAACAACGTCCCCTAATTCAACGATATTTGTAGGAAGCGCTTGAATTAAGCTAAAGAGGATGACCTGGAACAGGAGCAGGCTGATCAGCGACCTGAAAAGGCGGCTACCGATGAAGCGAAGAGTGCCTTGAGGGATCCGGGACGAGAGATTTGGCATTTAAAAAAATAAGGTGGAGTTATTAGGCAAATGCATTACATGGGTTCGAACCCAGGTGAGTGCCTCCTCCTCACGAACGATGATAGCACACCGGCTCATCGGTTGCAAGAAGTCATCAGGTAGGGGGTAACACACATAAAAATCAGCCCGGCAGGATTCGAACCTTGTTTATACCCTAAGGGATTGTTTCGCAAGGGCAAACAGCTTGCGACCCACGGGATATATGTCCCCTTACAAACCAACTATATTTAGGATCACATCTTCTGCAAAAATCAATCCTGGTGTTATGTTTTATCTCTCACTAGAATAAGCTCTATCTCTGATACACTTCATTAGGAAGGCAACTATGGAGAATGATGAACATGGCCAGACTTGAAATCATCGTTGATACCCTGCAAGACGCCCTGGCGGCTGAAGCAGGAGGCGCGACACAATTAGATCTGAAAGCGGATTTTCCAAAGGGCGGAATAACGCCCTCCGCGGGGATGATTGAGAAGGTTTGCGGCTCCGTTCGCATTCCGGTGATGGTGATCATCCGCCCTCATGCTCGTTATTGGACGATGACACATGACGACATCACGATCATGTGCTCAGACATTCGCATCGCTCGAAAGTTTGGAGCTGAGCATTTTCTATTGGGCTGCCTGGATGAGTCGGGGGAAATCGATGTCGATGCCTTCAAAGCCTTCCTAGAAGCGGCCAAGAATGGTTCGCTGCATTGCCACCTAGCCTGGGAACTCACCCCTAACCCATTACAGACCTTAGATACATTAATGGAGTTGGGGGTTAAGAGCTTACGCACAACAGGAGGAGGTGGATTATCGGGGAAAGCTGAACAGAATATTAAAAAGATTCGATACTACGCTGCACATGCCCAAGATCGCATTGATCTATTCCTGGCTGGAGGTGTAAACGCTGGGAATGTAGAAAAATTAATTACTGAGACGGGACTGACGAACGTCCATGTGGGCTCTTGCGCCCGGGAGCCAGAAGCTCCGGATGGCATAGTGCTTGAGGATAAGGTAAAGAGGATACGACAGGCTTTAGATCGAGCGGAAACCCAACACCGTCATCAAGCTCAACAAACGCACCCATTGTAAGTAAGGCAGTCATATCCTTGCCCCAGAAACGTCACCTACACCCGGCTGTTCCGAAAAGGAGAACCCTCCCAGGTTCTCCTTTCATAATGATCGCCATTCAGTGGCTAATAAGGAAGAACGACAAGCGCTGCCGCGCAAGTAGAAATACAGAGACCGCTCATTCTCCTTGGGATGGAAGGACCAGGATCGAAGTCAAATCCTTAGGTGTTTGGATCTTGGACACGCGCTCAATAAAATCCTCTTGGCCGATAGCCCTTGCCAGTGTAGCCAACATTTGGACATGTGCAGTGGCATCCGGACTTGAGAAGGCAATCACCAATTGGACAGGATCGTTATCAGGGTTGCCGAAGTTAACTGGGGGTTCCAATTGGAGGGCAACAAAACACACATCCTTTGCACCATCTTCAGGCCGTGCATGGGGAATAGCAATACCCGGTGCAATTACGATGTAGGGACCCAGTTCTTTCGCCGTCTCCACCATAGCTTCGATGTAGCGCTCTTCCACCGCGCCGCACTGGTGCAGCATTCGACCCGCCGCGCGTACAGCATCTTCCCATCCATCAACCCTCACCCGCAGGGCAACATTTTCTTCAGAAATCCACGCCATCTCAGCACTCTGACGATGTTATTGTGTCCGTAATCGCGCACCGCCGAATTGCTTCATCATTTCCTCTGCCCACGCGTCCCCTCCCGGCACATTGGCACTCATCCAAATGGGAGGTTTCACACCTGCATCGTAGAGTCGTGTCGCGACTTCAGCAACAATCGCCTGCATGATCAGACAGTGAATGATGGTTGAAATGGGAGCGGCCTTGGGAAGTCCCTCTCCGACCTCGATGACCGCATCACCTGGCGGTATTCGATTGTCAATGACAAGATCCGCGAGTTCGAACAACCGCTTGCCGCTGGAGTGACGTGACTCGGCATTGGAAGACTGCTCGAGAGAAGTGAGGGCGATCACCTTCAGGCCCAAGGCTTTGCCTTCTAGTGCTGCCTCAACAACCGCGGGATTTATACCCGACTGGGAAACAACAACCAGAATTTCGCCCGACCTGAGATCGTAGTTGTCGAAGATGATCTTGGCATACCCCTCAAGTCTTTCCAGCTGTGTGCTTCGTGTCGGTCGGCCGCCACCGAGCTGTGTGAGGTTGTAATCCAACATGGCGTTAACGGGTGACAAACCACCAGCACGGTAGAAGAGGTCCACCCCAACAATGTGACTGTGACCAGAGCCAAAGACGTGAAGCACACCGCCTGCCTTAATCGATTCGGTGATCCATTGGGAAGCTGTCTCGATTTGGTCAGATTGCGTTTGGCTAACATCCTCGATCGTCTCGATCACTTTTTGATAAAAAGTATTTGCTGCTGTGAGCATATTCACTCGCCTCCATAAATACAGGAGAATGGCAGCCTTCACATTTTCTTCGCATGAAGGCTGCCATCCTCAAGTTGAGCCAGTGTGGCTAGAACATCAGAGAAACTCTTACCCGAAGACGATATATCAAGTTGAAGCTCGGTGGTAGAAACGCTTAGCCACCGAACAGCGGCATGATAGGCGCCAGAACGGCCCTAAAGATCAAGAAAATGATATACCAGTCTGGGTCGGCTAGCTGCGCCAGCTCGGGTGCAGAATTGCCAAGCATAGGTGTAATGAGCGCCTGCCCAACGGCCAGGAACAAGCCCAGGATCGCGCCTCCTAGGATCGCACCTTTGACACCGCCGACCATGTTGCCAAAAACACCTCCGGCGCCGCCAGGGAAGAACAACATGATGAATGGAGGCACAATCACCGCAAGCCCGGTTACTCCGAAAATCACCATGAAGATGAAGAAGACAACCGTGGCCGAGAGGAAGCCGATGATGACCGCAGTGGGTGCGTAGTCGAAGACGATAGGGCAATCCAGAGCCGGTTTGGCATCCGGAACGATCTTCATTGCGATACCACGGAATGCGGGTACGATCTCAGCAATCAGCATGCGCACACCGAAGAGCAGCACAGTGATGCCCATGGCGAATCTCAAACCCAACATGATCGCCGGAACGATGCCCTCCAAACCTTGACCTTCAGCGCCCCTGACACCACCGATGAGGGTCGCGATCACCAACATGACACCGATGACCATGGCCGTCCCTGCAGTGATATCTCGGAAGAAGCCCATCCAGGCGGGCAGTTTCACCTCCTCCGTGCTTTGCTCGGGTTTACCAACAAAACGTCCGAGCTTTGCCGCTAACCAAACATTTGATGAGGAGGTATGTCCGTAGGCGAGCTCGTTGTGCCCCGTCAGCTTGCGCATAAGTGGTTGGATATATGCTGGCTGTAGGGTCCAGTAGACCCCCGCGATGATCGATCCGATCACAACATATCCCGTGGCAGAGGCATCAGGTGTGATCTCTACCATGGCTGCGAGGATGACGAGGGAGATCCACCACATCAAGTGTCCAGTCAAATAGATGTACTTAAGGGGTGTTAGCCTGGCTATCAAGACGTTGATCAAGAAGCCAAAGGTCATGATAAGGGTAGCGTATCCCCCGTAGGTAGCGACGAATTCGTCTAGCCTCGCGCCGCCCAGTGCGGCTGCTTCAAACCCGAAGGCTCCTTCAAGCATAGGGACAAGCCCCAGAAGAGCGCCCACGACAAGATCAGCCCCCTGAGAAAGAATGAGAAATCCTACCGCAGTCTTCAACGTTCCGAGCACGGTGTTGCTAAACGAAGCCCGTTGAGCAATTAAACCAATAAGCGCGATCAACCCAATTAGGAATGCTGGCTGGCTGAAAATGTTATCTGCAATCCATTGCGTGATACTACTTAGAACATCCATTGCCGCGTTTCCTCCTCTAAGTATCTATCCTGGAAGTATTTCTTGACACTCCAGAACATACGGCCTTAGGTTGCCGAAGCACTCTCATGTGGCAAACTAAGGTTTGGATGTAGACACTGCTGTACAAAAGTGTCCTGCAATTACGGCTTTTCATCACCTCCTCTCCGCGCCGTGACTGAACCCAACGATCCATGAGTTTATAAATTAAAGGGTATGTCGTTCTCCTCAAAATATTCAATCAACGCGTTCCTGATCAAGGACTTGTCGACATAATTGGATATCGCTTTAACAACCCCCCTTCCGCCGGAGACCACTTCCACCAAGGCTGGTGATGTGAGAATCAGGTCGACCTTTGCCCCTTTCGCCTGAGGCACATCCATGGCTTCGACCCTAGCTTCGACACCAAGTTCCTTCAGTACATCTTCGGTATACATCCGGAGCACTAAGCTGCTACCCATACCTACCCCACAAGCCGTTGCAATATGGATCATATAAAAGCTCCTTGTCGACGATGAGATTCCCCCTCATTTTTATATATTGGGAACACGTTCATCATAGCATTATTTAACCGATATATTCAATAATTTTAACGAAAACGTCCAAATGATATCTTTCACTCAATGTGCCTCAGGAATGAGCCTGATCACAATGTTCTGAGCCACGTCTTAGGGGGATAGAAACGTCTGATCTTAAGTTGCGTAATGTAAGCATGCGAGGATATGGGCCCGGCAGGATTAGAACCCTGGCCGCACCCTTTGGGTATGCTACGCGAGGTCGACGCCCAGGCGGGCGTCCTGCCGCCCGGATGTGATCATGGAAGGCTTAAATACTTTGCCAGGCGTGACCTGCCAGCAGCCGCAGGGGGCATTTTACATCTTCCCCAATATCAAAGCCCAATGGAAATCCTCGAACGAGGTAGCTACCAGTTTGGTTGAAAGTGCAAGGTCGCTCTGCTGATTGGTTCTGCGTTTGGTAGACATAGCGAAGGGTATTTACGTCTCTCTTACGCCAACTCGGTTGAAAACATAGCGCGGGTGCTGAAACGGATGGTCGTGGTTTTACAGAGATCAGTTTAAAGGAGTGCTTTGTGCTGAACTATACAACTGGATCTATCTGCTTCTTGCGAACTCGAGTACGATTTCACGATGGGGGGCGATGTTCTCTAGGAAGGAACGCCGCATGTCTTCGTCGCTGATCCTGGCGGCGCGCTCATGCAGAAGTTCATAGGCTGTGGCCAGGACCTTGTCAGCTCGAGGGTCCTGATTGGCGCGCAGCACGTAATAGCAGGTCAAATAGATCTCTAACGGTTCGTCAGTGCCCTCGATGGGAGTGTCCTCGATATACTGCAGCACCTCCTCCACCAGCTCCTTGGCACGCAATCTTTCACCTTGTTCCAACGTAACTTGCGCCAGACCAGAGAGGGATTCCATCACCGCGTTCTGTTCTTCAAGCTCGCTACGGATGTCTAAACCTACTCGGTAGGCGTCGGCTGCCTCCTCTAGTTTGCCTTGATTGGCGAGCCCGGAAGCCAAAACCGTCCAAACGCCCCCCTCCATGCTGCGGGCGCCTGACTCCTGGGTGATCTTAAGCGCCTCCCGGCTGTACGCGATCGCCCCTTTGTAATCGCCCACCTTGTTCAGCAGGGAAGCCAAGATCAATTTTACCCATCCCTCTCCCTGTTGGTTGTCGATCTCCAGGTAGATGTCCAATGCCTGATGGTAATAAACCTGACCTTTGTCATAGACACCTTGGACAACTGCGGTCTTTCCCATGTGGGCCCACGCTCGGGCTTCGCTCTCTCGGTCGCCGATATCCTGGAAAATCGCTCGGACCTGCTCGAAATGTGCCATTGCCCCAGCGAAATCCCCCTTGATTTCGGCGATGATCCCCAAATTGCCCCGGGACATCGCCTCACCACGTAAGTTCCCGATCTCGCGGTTGTTTCGCAGGTCTTCTTCATAGTAGCGCTTGGCGGCTTCATAGTTTCCCTGGTTGTAATGGATGTTGCCCACCACATTGAGCGCCATACCCACCAACAGCCGATCACCGATCTCACGTCCTAATTCCACTGCCTCACGGGCATAGGTTTTGGCTTCGTCATATTCACCTAGGCGCCAATGGACCACCGCCAGACTGTGCAAGGTGCTCGCCTCTACTTTAGACAAACCTGCCGTACGGGAAAGTTTAAGCGCCTTATCGAGATGGATGTGTGCTTCTTTGAAATCTCCCTTACGCCAGAGGATGTAACCGATGCCCCGAACTGCCTGGGCTTCCAGCTTGACATCGTTCACCGAGCAGGCGGCGTCGATGGTTGCTTCCAGCGCCTGAATTGCCCCGGGATAATCCCCGGTCGTCTCAGCATAGCGGGCTTCGCGAAGCGACACTTTTGCCCGGAGGAGGTCGTCGTCTAACGTCTCCGCCAATTGGCACAGTGTCACCAATTCCTTCTGCCAGGATTCCCGCTGCCCCAATGTGGCGTACACGTCTGCGCGCGCCAGATGTATATCGTAACGCTGCATAAGTTCCCGCTCGGATTGATTGGTGAATCCGTCAATCACCGGCAGCATCTCCAGGGCCTGGGTCAGGTAGACTGACGCTTCTTGGTAGGCGTATTGTGAGATCGCCTGTTGACCAGCGAGTTGTAAATAAGTTACGGCTTTCTCCGGGAGTTTCGCTTCGACAAAGTGGCGGACTAACTGGACGGCGATCTCGTCCACCCTTTCACCATACATTCGTTCCAGCACGTTCCCCACGCCCTCGTGGAGAACCCCTCGTTCGACCTCGTCTAGCTCGCTATAAAGGTATGTCTGGAATAGGTTGTGTTGAAAGCGGTACAGGGAAAAGCGTTGACCGTCCACCCTCCGAATACCTCGAGCACTGACGAGACGATGCTGCTTCTCCAACTCTCCGCTCAACTGCCTAATCAGCACCTTGGCATCCGTTGCCTGTACTCCGGCCACGACCTCAGCTGTGAAATCTTCTCCCTCCACACTGCCCACGTTCAGCGCTTCCCGCAGTTCCTGCTCCAACCGGCCGATGCGTTCCTTGATTACCCCCTCCACACGCGCTGGCAGTGCCTCCCAGTCCAGAACCGCCCCCTCCACCCACCGCCCCTGTTCATCTCGCACCAGGTCTCCCCGCTCCTGCATATCCCGGAGTAGCTCGATGGTGAACAAGGGATGCCCTCCAGTATGATGGTACAGCGCCTGTCGGAATCCTTCGCCCAACTGGTTAAGCTCGGTGTCCACAAAGGCATCAACAAAGTGTTCCCCTTCGGCTTCCTGAGCTTCCCCAAGGTCGACTCTCACATCCCCGAAGTATCGTTTGAACTCGGCCAGCACTTTCTCCAGCGGGTGCCGCTCACCGACACGCCCCAACGCCACCTCATCCGGTCGATAGGTGCCTACAATCAAGATGCGACTCTCACCAATCCGCCGACCCAACCGGAACAGCAGGTCAATAGACGCCCCATCGGCCCATTGGAGGTCATCCAGTACCAGCATAAGCGACTGTTTCACCGCCAACGTCTTCAGCACATTGGTGTACTGCTCGAATATGTGGCTCTGCATGATGCTACTTTCAGCCGGTCCCTCACGCTGCCGTTCCGTCAGCCGCTCCAGCTTCTCCAACCACCCCACCTTCTCTGCTACAAACCCTCCCATCCGCATCGCCAGCCCTGCCCCCGGTACGAAAATACCAACCAGATCGGGCCCAACCTCCACCAACGCCTGACCCGAAAGGCCTAAGAGTCCTCGTAACCGACCGGCGTTCTCCTGTGTGATGGCACCCCGGGCCAGTTCGGCTTCCACGTCCCCCGTGAGCTGACTCAGTACCTCGCGGAAGGGCAGGTAGGCATCACCAACACCCGTCGTGGTGTCGCTCTGCCCGACAGCTACGATAAGATCCTCGTGTCGTTCCTGGACACGACGAGCGAACTCGGTGACCAAGGCCGTTTTACCACTGCCGGCCTCGCCGGTCACGAAGCATACCTGGCCCTCTCCAGCTAGTGCGCGCTCGAGAAACCCGTTGAGTAACTCTAGCTCGCGCTCGCGGGCGACGAAAATTTTTCTCGCCATACCGTTTCCCTTTATGTATAAAACCCCTTAAGTTAAGAGCGTCTCAGATGTTGTCAATATACAAATGGAGACCATACACGATGGAATTAGCCTCGCGGATTATTTTCTACAGCATCACAGTGCTTGATGCTAGTGTCGGAATGTGTTTGACTCCTCCGAAACCAACCAAGGTAATCTAACCAACATCTTACAACGATGCTGAACTTCAGGGCTCAGAATCAGATGGGCTAAGTGTGATTCTGAGTGCGGGACGTGATTTCTACAGGCTTACCACCAGGCCGAACCTCAAGCCAACTGAGCAGGTGAATATCAAGCAGGATTGATACGTGAAAAACTAAAGCCGACCTCGAATGAAGTCGGGCTCTGATGCTTCGATGAGCGTGCCTTGCTTCCATCCCTGCCGAGGATGATTCATAGAAACAGATTACATTGTTTGGTTTGATGATGCAAGGTTGAGAGATCTCTCCCCCTACAATTATCGGAGGCCGAGGGCTCAAATAAATGAAAGTGCTCGCACAATCCATATTTAATTTCGATTATGGGGGGGGGTAGGTAACTTATTTGATTTGGAATACCTATTTGGTTATGGGTCCCGTACGTGTAAAGTCAATATTGTTATGCGACATGTAAGTTGTGTAAAAGAATTGAACAAAAATATGGGCCCGGCAGGATTCGAACCCCGTTCGGGCCGACGCCCTCGCGGGCATCCTACCGCCGGGGCGAACACCGGTGAGACCATCCGGTGCGAGCGGCGGCTTGCGACCAATCGGTTATGAGTTTTATTCCTCGTGGGATAATACTTGTAGTCTCAAATCGTTAGATTTTCTTGCCCCCTGTCTTGGTCAGGCCAATCCGCATCTCGTTGCTTGATACCCCTGCGATCGATAAGTATTTAGTTTGGGATCCATATCGATCGCTATTGACTTAAATCCGAAATCACTATTCCGCCGGACACTCCTCCATGTGCAAGTACACCTTACACTCATCGATCGTTAGCGAACGTGTTACTCGGGCTTTTGCTAAAGCAACCAATTCATCAATGGGTAAAACATATACTCGCACCACCCTCTCCCCGTAATCACTCACAGCCAAACGAGTTCCATCGGGACTAAATTGCACATTGTTTAAGGCATCACCGGGGAGTGTCAAGAGCTCCTGACCTGTGGACACCTCCCATAGCTTGGCAGTCCCATCAAAACTCGATGTGGACACGATCTTGCCATCCGGGCTAAAACTTATCCATACACTTTGTGCGGTGTGACCGGTTAGGGTGAGTAACAATTGTCCTGTTAGGACATCCCATAATTTCACCCTTGGATCTGTGCCAGCAGTGGCAATCATCGAATCATCGGGACTGAATCTTCCAGCCCACACCATGCTATCATGCGCATGAACAGACCATACCACTTCCCAGGTTGTCGTATCCCATAACTTGACAGTCCCCTCATAACCACCGGTAATAAAACGTGACCCATCGTTGCTGTAATCGATTAAGTTCAACGCACCTGTATTGGGTTCTAGGGTATAAAGTTCACTCTCAGTATCTAATTCAATAATCTTCGATGTCCCGTCCTCGCTACAAGTGGCCAACTGAGCTCCATCGGGGCTAAAAGCAACCCACGTAATTTGTCCAGTGTGGCTTTCAACAGAGATAGTCTGTAGTATTTCACCGGTTGAGTTTTCAAAGATCCTGATAGTGTTGTCTGAATAGATGACGGCTGTAAGTGTGTCATCATGGTTCGTATTGCCATTTACGATGTATTCTTCAAAGATCGGAAATTTGACATTGTTGAGCTCAATACCGGGTCTTCCATCCTCACCATCTGGGCTTAGGATTTCACCATCTTTTGTTACTATCGGAACCTGCCAAGTTTGAATTACAGGTGTTCCCTCATAAAAATGGTTCAATGTGCTCAACTGCGTGCCATCCTCATTAAACCAAGTATAGTAACCTGGTACGGTTAGCAGTTCACTGCTACCCGTGGGTGAGATATCCCACAAACTAAGTGTGCCATTCATATGAGCGGTGGCTAGTTGAGGTCCACACCATTCGAAAGGATATTCAGGAAGACCGACACACTTCGGGCTGATATCCAGTCCCAACACGGCCCCGGCTACCCCGGTTAAGGAAAAGAGTTCCACACCGGTTTTGGGGTCCCAGATCTTTGCCGTTCCATCTTCTCCCCCAGTTGCCAGACGCGTACCATCAGGACTGAAACCGATTGTATAAACTGCGAGTCTGTGGTTCGTTAAAGTAAATAAAGCCTTGTCAAACTCAGTTGTTTTTGCAGCTAATAAATCTTGACTTCTCAAGGGAGATAAATCCCAGATCTTCACAAAATCTGGGTGGGCTGAAGCAAGGAGACTACCATCGGGGCTGAACTCAATTTCAAGAACATAGCTGTAGCTCAGCAGTGAGTACTCCTCTCTACTTGTCTCAACATTCCAGATCCTGATATTCCCATTATTGCTCCCTGTTGCTAGGTACATCCCAATGGGGCTGAATTCAACTCTGTAAAATTTTTCATTATCGTATGCCAGGGAAATCAACTCCTGACCTGTATTCGCATCCCACACCCTCGCAATCCCGTCTACACTTGTGGTTGCGATAAGCATATTATCCTGATTGAAATCGACATTGATAACCCATCCATCATGATGTAGGGTTAAGCCTTCTTTCTCATTTAGCTCGATTTGTAATGTTTCCATATCAGGAGATGAGGTTACAATGACATCCCACACTTTTGCAGTGCCATCATCGCTAGCGGAAAATAAAAGTTTCCCATCCGGGCTGAAGCTTATGTCATTGATCCATTCTTCGTGTCCCTTAAGTGTTAAGAGTTCGCGACCAAGCACAGTGTCCCAAAGAGCGATATTTCCCTTAATATCACCTGATGCAAGCAGTCGACCATCTGGGTGGAAATCAACACACCATGCCTGTCCGGTTGTTCCTGCTTGCCCCAGTGACTGTTTCAGTCGGAAGGCTAAGATGGAATGGTGAAGGGCAGTCTCAGCTTCAATTGTGTGGGCTGTCGAAATCGCTTCCAGGGCTATCAGAATACTTCGTTCTGGGTCGATATCCAAACTATTAATTGCGAATGCTGCCAGTTCACGGGAGTAGGCGATCTGCCGCTCTTCTAGTGCAGTCTGGCGTTCTGCTTCGGCGATCTTACGCTCTTCAATTGCTACAGCCTCAGCCGTCGCACGGGTGATAACCTCAGCCGCTACTTGTGTGTTCGCAGCCTGTGCGGTGCTTAAGCTGAGGTCCGCTCGTGCGGCGCTGTCGCTGGCTTGTCGACCGAAGGATAGCGCTGCAAAGGCAAGGACCACTGCAGCAATGAGTGCCCCAGCTAGGTAGATCGCCCGGCGACGCAGCCGCTTGACTTGCGCCTCCCGCTCCGCCTCCCGCTGCTCTGCTAGCGCTTGGGAGGCGTTGAGGAATTCTCGCTCCAGCGGATTCAACTCCGGCCTCTGCTCTTCATTCCACTCCATGGCTTGGATCAGTCGACCGCTGCGGTAGAGCTCACCCGGATCGCGTTCGAGAGCTTCCCATGCTTGTGCGGCTTCGGTGAGATGGCGGTGGATCCTTAGGCCTTCGCGATCCTCGTCCAGCCACGCCCGCAACCTTGGCCACTCGCGGATCAGCGCCTCGTGAGCTACCTCGACATGTTCTTCGGAGAGGGTGATGAGGCGCGCCTTGGCGAGCGTGGCAATCACCTTCTCGGTTCTACCGTTCTGTCCCGGATCGGGGACCAGCTCGGTTCGCGCCACCCGTCTACGGGTGTCTTCCGTGCCCTCTCCCAGTTCGGTGAGACGCAGGAAGACGTTGCGAGCGATGCCCCGCTGCTCCTCGCTGAGCTCCTGGTGGTAGACCTGCTCCGCAGATCTCGCGATGGCTCGCCGTACGCCGCCCGCTTCGGCGTATCCTCGGAGCGTGAGTGTGCGGCGGCTGCGCCGCTTCCAGGTCTCAAGCAAGGCATGCGAGAGCAGCGGCAATGCTCCTGGCTCTCCACGCACGTCGCGGAGCATTAAGTCCACAAGCCCGGACTGGAACTTCCAGCCGCCTCGAAGCGCCGGTTCCTCGATCGCCCGCCGCAGCTCGCTGGTGTTCATCGGACCGATATACTCCTGGTTGCGCGCCAATGCTTCCCGCAGGGCGGGGTACGCCGCGCAGTGAGGGTAGAAGTCAGCCCGTAGCGTGATCACGACCACGGTTGGTCCGGCCACCTCCGGGTCAGCTGCGGTCAAAAGATTATCAATAAAGGCTGCTCGTTGTTCTTCGTCGTCACAAAGTGTAAAAACCTCTTCTAGCTGATCCACGACCAGTAAGAGTCTCTCGGCTCCCTCGGTTTCGACCAGCCACTCCGCTGCCTGGTGCAGATTTGTCGGGTCGCGCGCTAAATCATCTGGTGTCGGCGTGGTCTTTGACTCTCCCTCCTTATCTGGTATCAGTGTTTCCGCAAGCGCATCCAGCGGATGCTCGGTTGGGGTCATCAAGCGGAAGATCCACTCCCCGTCGCGCAGTGCCGGGACCAACCCTGCGCGTGCGATCGAGGACTTCCCACTTCCGGAAGCCCCCACAATCACCGCCAGGAAGCGCTCGTCCCGCAGCCGGTCGATCAGCCGTTCAACCAAAGCCTCTCGCCCAAAGAAGATCTCGGCGTCATCAACATCGTAGTATTCCAAGCCCTTGAAGGGCGCCTCGCCCGGAGTGGGTTCCCCTAAATGCACTTCCTCCGGTGCCACCGCCTCCAGCACCTCCGCCACCGCCGCGGCATTCAGCGGTCGATCCGCAGGTTGCTTGCTCAGCAACCGTAAGATCAAAGCCTCCAGCGCCGGTCGTATATCGGGATTGAGTCTACTCGGCGGCTGGGGTTCAGCTTCCAGGTGCTGCTTGATGACCGCCATGGGGTCATCACCCATAAATGGCAGTTGCCCGGCCAGGAGCTCGTAGATGAGTACTCCTAATGCATAAAGGTCGGATTGCGGGGTTGCAGATCCTCCCTGGAGAACCTCAGGAGCCATGTAATACACCGTGCCTGCCGTGCCTCCTTCCGAAGCACCAGGCGCTTCGATAGTGCGGCTGGCCAGCCCGAAGTCCATCAGGCGCGCCATGCCATCCGGCGCCAACATCACGTTCTCCGGTTTGATGTCGCGGTGCACGATGCCCTGCGCATGGGCGTGTTCCAGCGCGGCACAGATCTCCAACACGATTGCCAGCTGCTCAGTCAGGCTCTCGGGTCGCTTCTCGTGCAGCGTTTTACCCTCCACCAGCTCCATCACGATGAAGGGCTGGCCGTCCATCTCGCCGATGTCGTACACCGACACCACGTTAGGGTGGTTGAGCCTCGCCGCGGACTGGGCTTCCGCCAGCAGACGCTCGCGGGCGTCCGCACCCAACGCGTCGCTCGAAAGCACTTTCACGGCCACATCTCGCTCCAGCCAGGTGTCGACCGCCCGGTAGACCTCTCCCATCCCTCCGCGACCGATCTCGTCCCCCAATTCGTATCTTTCTCTCGTTGGTACGACAGGGAAGCGCCCTTCTTTCAGCTGCTCATGGAGTAGCCGGGTCTGGGAGGATGGTTCCACGCCCAGCTCGCGTGCCAGCGTGTCGATGCAGCGCTGGTAGACGCTCGCCACGCCCGCTTTGTCACCCCTTGCCGCGTGGGAGGTCATCAGTGCCCGGAAGGCCGGCTCGGAGACGTGTCCCAGGGCGATCCAGCGCTCGGCCCACTCGGAGACTTCCGGCCAGCGCTTGGCCTCGATCAATCCCTCCAGTAGACGCTCCATCAGCTGGGTGTAGGCGCTCCGCAGCTGCTCGCGCGCCAGGATGACCCAGTCGTCGTAGAAGCCGGGCAGCAGATCGCCTCGATAGAAAGCGGCTGCCTCCAACATACCGTCGAGTGAAGCATATGGATCGCCACTGAGCTGGTCAGCGTCCACCCACCAGCCCATCTCCGGATCGATCATGACCGTGACCCGATCGGACACGAACACGTCCTGGCCCAGCGCCGCCCGAATCTGCCACAACGCATAACGCAGGTTGTTGCGCGCGTTGGTCTCGTCGGTGTTGGGCCAGAATTGACCCGCTAGTAGCTCGCGCCGCAGGGGCGTGTCGCGATGCAGGGCAAGGTATGCGAACAGCGACTGCGAGGCACGCGCTCGGATCTCGACCGTCTCGCCGTTTACTTCTATGGCAAAACGACCAAGCAAGGAGACTTGGATGGTGGTCATCATTCAACCTCCCCCGATGCGACAGTGCTAGTTATATCATCGCACCGCTTTAACCTTCTATATCACGCGACCGTTTGCCTAGCGTTTGCTTAACGAATGGAAGATACTTAAAGAGATAGATCGTTTGCTAACAACTTAATATCTCAGTTGTTTAGAGTTCTGATCACTGAAAACTGAAAACTATAGACTGATTACTGTTATTACGAATTACGCATCACGTTTTACGTTCTAGACCTTCAACCTTGAAGCTGTAAATTACCGCTCCATGATCTCTTCGAGTGTCGGGTACGGATCATTTTGATAGGTTTCGCGCTCGGTCGCTGTGAATGATCGTGTTAATCTAGCCTGGGCTCTGCTGCCATGAGATCATCCACAGACAGCGGGATCTCTAACCATTTGATCAGTTTATCATCATGGCAGACCAAACATCTCGCGCTCAGTGTCCGTCAGCTCACGGATTACACAACATTCTTTGGCATAGGCGATCAGTTCCTCTGTGGACTGCCAGACACGCCAAATCTCCATAGGGGCGCCGGTGTCACCACCGACCGCTAGAAAGTTCCCATCCGGAGACCACTCTAAATACCCAACATAGAGGATGGGCGTTGATAATACTAATAGTTCAGCACCAGATGTCGCATCCCAGATACGTGTCGTATTGTCTTTACTAATGGTCACAATTCGCCCACTATTTGGCGACCAGTCTCCCCAAGCTACATATCCGGAATGACCATCAATGACCAGCAACTCTTCTCCTGAATTCCCATCCCAAATACGAACCGTGTTATCTTTCGCCCCAAGATCTGGATTTCCACTGGTTGTCAGTATTTGGTTGCCATCCGGAGACCAAGTGACGGACATTATCTCTGCTGGAGGTTCGTGTCCAACCAAGGAAAACAACTCTTCTCCTGTGGCAGCATCCCAAACCCATATGATACTGTCAGCTGCAGCGGAGGCGAGTTTCGTGCCATCCGGCGACCACTCCACCTCATTCACGAATGCCTGATCCCCATGGATCATGGTGTTAAGAAGATCTCCCGTTTGGAAATCCCAGATGTAGATCGTTCCAATGATTGTGGCTCCTGCAACCAGCCTGCCATCTGGAGACCAGTCATGATCGCGTATCCAACTGCCATCCGTTGCTGTAAACGATGCAACTGTCTCTCCGGTCAGGACATCAATAGCATGGATCGTCTCCAAACCCGAAACATCCATCCCGGTGCCTGGTCCTCCTCGAGCCAGAATAAACCGATCATCCGGTGAGAACTTGACTTCCGCCCAGTAATATATAAATTCGGTGACGAGTTCTTCTGCCTCGAGATGCATGTTATTTACATCCCAAACGACTAGTTTTCCTGGATCAGTGCCAAAAATCCAGTCTCCTATCGGCAACGCTAGGTAACGTCCATCGGATGACCACGAGAAGTCACTAAGAAAATGATATGGTAGGGTAGTCGCGGCTGTGCCCATTGCAGTGTTCCAGATACGGGCAATGCCATCCGCACCCGCACTCGCCAGTTTGTCACCGATCGGCGACCAGGCAACATGCGATACAAAGGCACTATGTCCACGAAACTCAGTAACGACCATTCCGGATGCGACATCCCAGATGCGTATAAAGGCGTCGTCAGTTCCAATGGCAAGATGAGAACCGTCCATCGACCACGCCAAACTCCATACAATGCCTCCGGTGGATTCAATATTTTGCAAGAGCTTTCCCGTCTCAGCATCCCAGAACAGAACGGTTCCATCATCACCGCCCGTTCCTAGCTGAGTGCCATCCGGCGACCAGACCACAGCGTTCACCGCCCCCTCATGCCCTGTCAACAGCGTGAGTTCCACTCCGGTTTGTGAATCCCAGATACGGACAGTTCCATCCTCGCTGGCAGTAGCAAGTCGTTGCTCATCAGGGGACCAGTCGACACCATTGACATCATTCTCATGACCTACGAGTACCAACTCTTGTTTCTGCAAGGAAGCATCCCAAACAATGGTCGAATTATCTCCTCCAAGCGTAGCCAGACGTCCGCTAAGGGGTGCAAAATCTGCCGCAGCAGCTGTTGTAAAGTGACCGAACCAGGTGGGTATTCCTTCTCCAGCTTCGGGCTCAGCTCGATTGGCAATTTCGAATGACATGATCTGTTCACCGCTTGTTGCATCCCATAACATGATGTCAAAGTCCTGACTGCCCAGTGTGAAACGATCCCCCGTTACAATAAGCAGATTTTCGCCGTCTGGTGACCATTTAACTGTTAATGCCATGTCGAAGATATTACCCGTGATCCCTTGCGGTAGGTCGATTACAAGCAAATCTTCGCCAGTAGATGCGTCCCATATGTGAACGGTGTTATCCGTACTTGAAGATGCGATGCGCGTACCATCTGGTGACCAAGCAACACTGGTTACTGCACTTTCATGACCGGAGTAGTGTTGAAGAGCCCGGTTATAGGAAACAGCTTGACCAAGTGCCTTTTCAGCTTGTGGTGTATAGGGGTAATTCTCCAAAGCCTCCAATGCTAGGAGCACTGCGCGATCTGTATACCCATTCTCAAGCTCGGTTTCCGCTTGCGCGGCCAGCAGGATGCTCGCCTGCTGGGATGCCTCATGCTCCTCAACCTCAGCCCGCTGCCATTGCAGGCCTGCTAGTAGGGCTAATACTAGGGCAATCACCATCCCAGCTGCCAGCCCTGCAATCGTGCGGCGCCTACGCGCTTCTCGTTCTTTCTCCCTCCTATCTGATTCGTCTTTGGATGCATCTAGAAAGGATCTCTCGAGTGGATTTAGTTCTTCTTTCTGCTTTTCAGCCCATTCCGAGACTTGAGCTAAACGGCTTCCGCGATAGAGCTCACCAGGATCCCGACCAAGGGCTTCCCATGCCTGAGCGGCTTCGGTGAGATGGCGGTGGATCCGTAGACCTTCGCGATCTTCATCAAGCCACTCTCGTAACCGAGGCCACTCGCGGATTAGCGCTTCGTGGGCCACCTCGACATGCTCTTCGGAGAGGGTGATGAGCCGCGCCTCCGCGAGCGTAGCCAGCACCCCCTCGGTCCTACCGTTCTGTCCTAGATCCGGAATCAACTCGGTGCGCGTTACACGCCTGCGCGTATCTTCCGTACCCTCACCAAGTTCGGTGAGACGCAGGAAGACGTTGCGAGCGATGCCACGCTGCTCCTCGCTGAGCTCCTGGTGGTAGACCTGTTCCGCACTTCTCGCGATGGCTCGGCGTACGCCACCTGCTTCAGCATAGCCTCTGAGCGTGAGCGTGCGGCGGCTGCGCCGTTTCCAGGTCTCAAGTAGTGCATGCGAGAGCAGCGGTAATGCACCAGGCTCCCCGCGCACGTCGCGGAGCATGAGATCCACCAACCCGGACTGGAACTTCCAGCCGCCTCGGAGTGCCGGCTCCTCGATCGCTCGCCGCAACTCGCTGGTGTTCATCGGACCGATGTACTCCTGGTTGCGCGCCAGTGCCTCCCGCAGGGCGGGGTAGGCCGCGCAATGAGGGTAGAAGTCAGCCCGCAAGGTGATCACAACCACAGTCGGTCCGGCAACCTCTGGATCTACAGCAGTAAGTAAGTTGTCGATGAAGGCCGTTCGCTGCGCTTCCTCATCACAAAGCGTGAAGAGCTCTTCCAGTTGGTCAACGACCAGCAAGAGCCGCTCGGCCCCCTCGGTTTCGACCAGCCACTCCACCGCCTGGTGCAGGGTGGTGGGATCGCGGGCAAGATCATCGGGGGTCGGCGCCGTTTCGGCTTCGTCTTCCTTCTGCGGGACCAGCACCTCAGACAGGGCATCCAACGGCTGTTCGGTAGGGGTCATCAAACGGAAGATCCACTCCCCGTCGCGCAGCGCCGGGACCAGTCCTGCTCGTGCGATGGAAGACTTCCCGCTGCCGGAAGCTCCTACAATCACTGCCAGGAAGCGTTCTCCCCGCAGTCGGTCGATCAGCCGCTCGACCAAGGCCTCGCGGCCGAAGAAGATCTCGGCATCATCCACGTCGTAGTATTCCAAGCCCTTGAAAGGCGGCTCGCCCGGAGCCGGTTCCGCAAGCTTCACTTCGTCCGGCGCCACCGCTTCAAGTACCTCCGCCACAGAAGCCGCATTCAGCGGTCGGTCGGCGGGCTTCTTGCTCAAGAGCCGCAAGATCAAAGCTTCCAGGGCCGGTCGGATCTCTTGATTGAGTTCGCTCGGTGGCACCGGTTCCACCTCTAGATGTTGACGGATCACCGTTAATGGATCCTCGCCTGTGAACGGCAGCTCACCCGTCAAGATCTCATACAGCAGCACACCCAGGGCGTACAGATCTGACTGGGGGCTGGCAGACGCTCCCTGCAGCACTTCCGGTGCTAGATAGTAGACCGTACCTGCTGTGCCCTCCGGGGCTCCTGGCGCCGCAATGGTTCGACTGGCCAGCCCGAAGTCCATCAAGCGTGCCATCCCGTCCGGTGCCAGCATCACGTTCTCCGGCTTGAGATCACGATGCACGATACCCTGAGCATGGGCATGCTCCAGCGCGGCACAGATCTCCAAGACGATCGCCAGCATCTCGGCTTGGCTCTCCGGTCTGTGGTCATGAAGTGTCTCCCCTTCCACCAGCTCCATCACAATGAAGGGCTGACCGTCCATCTCTCCTATGTCATACACCGACACCACGTTGGGGTGGTTGAGGCGTGCTGCGGCCTGGGCTTCGGCCAACAATCGCTCACGTCCCTCCGGACCCAGAGCTTCACTTGAGAGTACCTTGATCGCTACGTCCCGTTCCAGCCAGGTGTCGATCGCCCGGTAGACCTCTCCCATCCCGCCGCGTCCGATTTTCTCCTGCAGCACGTACCGCTCCCGCGCCGGCTCGGCTTCCAGGACCGCTGCGAGGCCTTCCTCCAACAGCTGCTCGTGGAGCAAACGGGTCTGCGTCGACGGTTCCACGCCCAGTTCGCGTTCCAGCGTCTCCACGCAGCGTATGTATACCGCCGCCACACCCGCCTGATCTCCACGGGCGGCGTGAGCGATCATCAGCGCCCGAAATGCCGGCTCGGGGACGTGCCCCATCGCAATCCAGCGCTCAGCCCATTCGGAGAGCTCCCCCCAGCGCTTGGCCTCGATCAGCTCCTCTATGAGCCTCTCCATGAGCTGCGCGTATGCTGCTCGAAGTCGCTCTCGCTCCAGGATCACCCAATCATCATAGAAGCCGGGAAGGAGATCGCCATGGTATTGGCCCACCGCTGCCAGCATCTCGTCCAGGGAAGCAGATGTGTCCGTGCTGAGCAATTCCACATCCACACGGCATTCGATCTTCGGGTCGACGGCCACGGTGACCTTGTCGGTCACAAAAATGTCCTGACCCAGCGCGCTGCGGATCTGCCACAGAGCATGGCGCAGATTGTTGCGGGCGTTGGTCTCGTCGGAATCCGGCCAAAACTTCCCGGCGATCATCTCTCGCCGGTGGGTGACCTCGCGATTGAGAATCAGATAAGCAAAGAGTGATTGGGAGGCGCGTGCGCGGATCTCAATTGCTCTCCCGTCCAATTCGACGGCGAAACGTCCTAAGAGGGATACCTGGAGGCTGTTCATGTCGGCACCTCCTCGTCAGTATGAATCTCCGATCTGCAATTTTTGGGTTCCTCTTTCATTGGATATACCACTTCACCGTCTTTTATTCGTATGAAGAAACTGGAGCCAGCTTCGTGGTTGGGTGAGGGGAGTGGGGGGCTATTGAGAGATGAAGAGATATGGTAGGGACCGGCATCGTTATCAATCCCTAACTGGCTCAAGAGGTGTGATTGGTGTGGATTTCGTCGCCTCACCACATAGCTGTATCTAAAATTATTCGTTCGAGTTGAATACCAGATTARNTRWTTCCAGATAKAARNAACCCGACCTCAYACGAAGTCGGGTTTCTGGTWYCGATGARAGTGCCTGGCMSCCCAACTYGCCGAGGCTTCARTCTGTAAGAAAAGAATACATCAGATTGATWKGCTATTCAATCAAWMGGCACCMYCAWMYTGAGGGSGSCARNGTGAAGTGCRGSATTATCAAGAWMRWTTMYGCAYTWTGSACGWTYTATYTCRAWTRWWGGGGGTAGGTRCTKKTATCRASWTYGRASGYCAAWMTTTRWATGGGTCCCRWATTTRKACKACMMRTATTGAYGNAAAANCCAYGAGTTGCACAWMASAAWWKRAYAAAAAYATGGGCCCGGCAGGATTCGAACCTGCGACCAACCGGTTATGAGCCGGCCGCTCTGACCGCTGAGCTACGGGCCCATGCTTAATACCATTTTAACAGACGACAAGTCAGACGCAAAGTATTCGRACTAAAAACGAGTTCATTAANTKTTTRAGATAGTKGAAKATASCNTTCACGTYTGATAACYTTCAAGATGAACAACATATCACCAARGCTATTCAAGRGCGATCATCTTCACGGACGGTTAAGTAGAAAACCCAGTTGGAAGAAACAACTGGGCTTTCAACCACAACTCAACAGATGAGATGATCTACTTCTTTGTAGTCTTCTTCTTTGCGGGCTTTTTCTTCGTTTTGGTAGTTGTCTTCTTGGCCATCATAGCCTCCAAGGTTATCGAATGAGCGCATATTACAATTTATTTATAAAATGTCAATACCCCTATTTTTCTTATAAAAAAAACCGCCTCCACGGCGGTTTAAAGCGGGCGACGGGATTCGAACCCGTGGATGTCAGCTTGGAAGGCTGATGCCTTACCACTTGGCGACGCCCGCGCGTTGGCATTCTACCCTTCGGACAAGTACCGGTCAAGCGAATACTTGAATCACGCTCGACCTTCGTCCCCCACAATCAAGCAACTTAAAACAAAGGCAATCCCAGATCATCCCTCATGGTCTGATGCCCATCAGCCACGATGGATTCTATTCCACTCTCCTGGGATAGGTGGACCTCGGCGGTGACTTCGAAATCACCTGGCAACTCTGCCGGGTTGCCGGTCACCACACGTTTCTTGGCATTCAACCGCTCGATGAGGGCTTGGCGATCGAAGAGCACCAAGTCCCCCCAAACGAAGCCCCGACGCTCATAGCCTTGAACGAGATTAAGGCGATCACCATCCTCGCCATAGCGAGCTGCCACCAGAACAACATCCAACTTACGAGATGCACGTGAAACGCGTTTGCCCCGCATCGTAACCTTTCTCTTTTTGAGTGTTATTAGATAAAAGAAGTCGGGGTGGGCGGACTTGAACCGCCGACCCCCGCGTCCCAAACGCGGTGCGCTACCGGTCTGCGCTACACCCCGTACTTGTCTGAGTATAATGGCCGATTTTGACGAGGTCAAGGAGGGTATCCCGCTATGACTCCAATACAATTCGAGATACTTAACAACGGAATCGGCACCCTGACCATCAACCGCCCACATGTCCGCAACGCGCTCAACTGGGAGGCGATGTACGCCTTTGCTGAGACAGTTGAAGCCGCGCACAAAGTTCCAGATTTAAGAACGCTCATTGTCACTGGAAGCGAGGGTGTTTTCTGCGCAGGAGGCGATTTACTCGAACTGGACGATTATCCTACCCACCAAGATGGTGTGCGATTAACCACGATCATGGGAGATGCACTTGACCGTCTCGAAGAACTTCCTTGCCCGACCGTGGCTGCCATTGAAGGTCCAGCCATGGGAGGTGGAGCAGAGATCGCGCTAGCCTGTGATCTGCGCGTCATGGCTGAGAGTGCCCGCCTAGGTCTCATGCACGTTCGTTTGGCCATCAGCCCCGCCTGGGGCGGCGGTCAGCGTTTGTTGCGGCTCGTTGGATATGCACGAGCCCTCGCATGGCTCGCTGCTGGTCGAGTCCTCTCCGCGGCCGAAACCCTCGCCTATCGACTGTCCAACCTTCTTACACCCGATGGTAAAGCCCTAGAAGGAGCCCTGGAAATGGCGGCCTCATTCACCCAACAGGACCCGTCTACCGTAAAAGCCATTAAGCGTATTCTACGCGCCGGACTGATGTTATCACCCACCGAAGCTGCGGCTGCTGAACGGCACGAACTTCCCAATTTGTGGACCGCACCTGCTCACTTGGAGGCCTCCAAACGCTTCGTTTCCAGGAAGAATAACCGCCCACGAAACGCGAATCAGGAGAGAGTCTCGATCAAAGAGAAGAACGGGATAACTTCTCCCGCGAGCTATTAACTTCGTTCTGGTGAAATTAAAGTTCCAATACATCTATCATGCGTCATCTCGGCGAAGCTCTCGGATAAACTTTGTTCGTTGATAACCCATGAAAGATTAAAATAACAACCGGCGACCTGTACTCTACAGGAAGCCGGTTTGTGATTTGCTTTCCCTGAGGATTCAATCGTAGATCAATGGAATTAATTCAACTGACGTACGACCAACACGACCTTGCCCTGCACCTCAAGATTTTCCGGGTCATCAATGATGATCGGCCCCATCGTCGGATTTGCTGGCTGGAGGCGAACCTTTGCTCCTTCACGGTAGATGTGTTTCAAGGTGGTCTCTTCTTTATCCTTCAACCATACTGCCACCATATCACCATTATGCCATTCAGGAGCGAGCTTCATGACGACAACGTCACCGTCATTGACCATGGCATCGATCATCGAGTCACCCTTGACTTCCAAGGCGAACAAACCATCCGTTGTGCTCAATAAGTCGCGCGTGATCTCGATCGCCTCATCGGCGCCGAAGATCGGCGAATCCGTGCTTGGTAAAGGCACCGGCTCGCTGGCAAAAATGCGTCCTACTTTCCGCACTCGGATCACATCACTCAGCTTACCGGCGGATTTGAGCAACTTCTCCGTGAGGCGAATGCCACGCGATACATTCTGATCACGGTCGAGATATCCCTCATCGACGAGACGGTTGAGATTGTAGTTCACCACAGAGGTCGAGGAGATACCAACCGCTTTGCCGATCTCGCGGATTGACGGTGGGTAACCGCTATCATTGCTGAATTTCTCTATGAAATCAAGCATTCGTCGCTGACGTTCAGATAGTTTGCCTTTCGCCATTGTTGCCTCCTTACCCTCCCACGTATCCCACAACGGGAACCACAGGATGATTAATATGGCGCACACTTGTTCGTATTCTAACGGAACATACGTTCTATGTCAAGTGCTATTCGAAAACAAAGTCCATTCACAGCAACAGAAATTGGCTCCACTGGAAAAAGCAGCCGCGAGAAGAGTACCAGTGAGCCACTCGATTTTGAGATGATAGTTGGCCCCGATGCCCCACCGATGTACAATGGTTCAACCCTTCATTGACCCAACAGGAAATACACCATGGACGAACTAAAACTACGTATCTTGACCGACGGTAAGAACCTTGGGGGAGGCATCCTCAAGGTCGATGGTTTCATAAACCATCAGGTGGATCCAGTTTTAATGCAGGCTTGTGGGCGCGAGTTGGCCAGTCGCTTCGCGCGTGTCGGCGCAACGAAAGTCCTTACCGCCGAAATCTCTGGTATCGCTCCAGCGTTGACGACGTCGCTGCACCTAGGCGTTCCGGTAGTCTATGCCCGTAAACATAAACCCATCACCATGCCTGATCAAATCTTCCTCACGTTGACACCCTCTCACACCAAAGGAAGGATGGTCGAGTTGATTGTCTCCCCTGAATACCTTTCCAGTGGTGAAATGGTGCTGATCATCGATGACTTCCTGGCCACAGGTCAGACCATCATGGGTTTGGTCCGTTTAGCTCAGGCTGCTGGTGCGAGCATTGTAGGCATCGGCGCGGTGATCGAGAAGCGGTTTGAGGGAGGCCGTGATCTGCTTTCCAGTCTAGATGTCCCCATTGAGGCCCTGGCAGTGATCACTGACATGAGCAGTGGCAAAATCGTCTTCGCCGATTGAGGTAGCGTGGACGCAATCGCGATCCTTGATTTCGGTTCTCAAACCTCACAGTTGATCGCTCGACGCGTACGCGAGGCATGCGTGTACTGCGAGCTCTTTCCATACGATGCGTCCCGCGAGCGAGTTTTGGCCCTGGAACCAAAAGGATTCATCCTCTCCGGCGGTCCGGCTTCTGTATACGAGGATGAAGCCCCTCAGATTCCCGAATATATACTTGAATCCAAACTCCCTATTCTCGGCATCTGTTATGGCATGCAAGCCCTCACCCACAGCTTGGGTGGATGTGTGGCAGCAGCGACCCAGCGTGAGTACGGGATGGCAAAGGTAGAAAGTTCAGTCGAGAATCCCCTACTCCCCCTCGGCAATTATCAGGTTTGGATGTCGCATGGGGACCGCATCGAGGTCCCTCCTCCCGACTTCGAAATCCTGGCCGCATCCGAGAACTCACCCATCGCTGCCATCGGCGACAAAGGGACAAATAGATATGGGTTACAGTTCCATCCTGAGGTTCGCCATACGCCAGAGGGAAACGAAATCCTGCGGACATTCGTTGTCGATATCTGTAAAGTCAAACCGCAGTGGATTCCCACGTCGATCATTGAAACCGTCACCATGCAAGTTCGATCTCAAGTTGGAAAGCAGCAGGTGATCGCCGGTGTAAGTGGTGGCGTAGATTCCTCCGTCGCGGCCGCTTTGGTGCATCGGGCGATTGGGGATCAACTGACATGTATCTTCATCAACAACGGTTTGCTACGCCATGGCGAACCCGAAGCGGTGGCGGAGACTTTCAACAAGCACCTGGGGGCTCGGTTAATCGCTGTGGATGCCACTGAAGCCTTTCTCGAAGCTTTGCATGGGGTGAGCGACCCGGAGATCAAACGTAAGATCATCGGCGAGTTGTTCATTCGCAAATTTGAAGAACAAGCTCAACAAATCGGTCAGGTAAGATACCTGGTTCAAGGAACCATCTATCCGGACGTTGTTGAGTCGAGCGCGCCCGACAGACAGAGAGCGGCTCGGATCAAGACCCACCATAATGTAGGAGGATTGCCGGCTGACCTCAACTTTGAGCTGGTCGAGCCGCTTCGGTACATGTTCAAGGATGAGGTTCGGGCCGTCGGCCTTGCCTTAGGTCTACCGGAAAAACAAGTGTGGCGACATCCTTTTCCAGGACCTGGTCTTGCGGTTCGCTGCCTGGGAGAGATCACTTTCGAGAGACTAGCGCGTCTTCGCGCAGCCGATAGGATTCTGCTTGAGGAGCTCCAAGAGGCGGGTTTGATGCGCGACGAAACGGCTCAAGCTTTTGCCGTGCTGCTTCCCATTCGGTCGGTTGGCGTAATGGGTGACCAACGCACATACGCGGAGACTTTGGCACTCCGAGCCGTGACCACGGAGGATTTCATGACGGCTGATTGGGCTCGCTTACCATATTCGGTGCTTGCCCGTATCAGCAATCGCATCGTAAATGAAGTACCTGACGTTAACCGCGTGGTGTATGACATCACAAGCAAACCACCGGCTACCATTGAGTGGGAATAAACATCCTAACCCATAACTCTCTTATCACAACGAAGTCCCAGATGAATCGCTTTGGCTTTCAGAAGCGCTGCTTCTGAGCCCCTACAGAGAAGTCAGGGCGAGTCATTAAGGAGCACTTTCGCCCTCTAAAGGCTGATTCTTCTCTTTTGTAATAGTCAATCAAGCATACGTGAGCAAATCGAGGCGAGAACGTGGAATACCCTGCCCTCGGGTTAATCTTTTGGTGGATGTTGCATCACATCCAGAGCCGAAAAGCCTCAAAGAGCAACCAAATCTCGACTGCGATTACGATCACAAATCCCGTCACAAGCACAATACGGATCAAACGCTCACCGAGATCAATCGTAGGTTGCCACAGCTCTGTTGTCGGAACAACTTCCCCAGGGAGACGAGCTTTTTCCGGTTTCATCGGAAACCCCACTCTAATATCTAATGAATCCCCTGAAAAAAGGCAACTGCGAGAGGAGGCTCCTCGCGAGTGGTTTTTTCAGTGCACTCATCATGGATCATCCGTCAAATAAATCTTACAACTTGATCAATGATCTGTGGGTGTTTTGTAAACCAACTGCAAACTGGCAATACGCTTCTCCCCCCAGCATGCTACAATTTGCGCATGGGCAGCGATTTGCGATCAAGGTGGTCTATCAGCATAAGCCTGTGTGCGATGCTCTGTCTATTGGCCATTCCAGTGACGGCTCAGTCAGCTGTAACAGTTCGCGCGTCTCTACCGATTACCGATCAATTCCCTCAGATCACCATGTTTATCGCTGTCGTTGATGGCACAGGTCGTTATATTCCGAGCCTGCTTGCATCAGGCTTCACCGTGATCGAAGACAACAATCCGATCCCTGATGTGACCATCCAAGAAACGCAGGTTGGAACCCGGCAGATTTTTGTCCTCAATACCTCCTCAGGGCTAAAACTCCGCGATCCACTTGGAAATAGTCGTTTTGATCTGGTGCGACTAGCGTTGCTTGATTGGTGGCAATTGCCCGAAGCCACTCTATATGGCATCGATGACTTAAGTCTTGTGACTGCTGAGGGAGCACTAGTAAGTCACAGCAAATCGACAGCAGATCTAGCTTCGACACTCAACAACCTGGAGCCATCCTTTGAGGACGATATCTCGGGATATGACTTATTACTACAAGCGCTTGACTTCACTTCTGATCCAACCCCCATGCCGGGAATGCCTTCCCACCTAATTTTTTTTACCTCGCTCCTCAGAACGCCACGCGATCTACCGATAGCGAACATCATTGCTCGGGCTAATGATACAGGCACGACCATCTATCCTGTTCTCATTGGACCCGATGAAGCGAATGAACAAATAGAAGCCGAGCCCCTACGCCTATTGGCAGTGGAAACCGGGGGGCAGCTGATTACGTTTGATCCCTCGCTGGGATTGAACGAACTGGCGGAGAAAATACTCCTTCAACGTACACAATATCTGTTGACCTACAACTCGCTCGCAGCAACCGCAGGCTTACATCAGGTACAAATCCAATTCACAGAAGATGGGCGGGATACCCTTTCCGATCCACAAATCTTTGAAATTGATGTTCGTCCTCCAGAAGTGACTTTCGTCCAGCCCCCAGATATGATCCATCGTCAAATGGACGATTCCGCCTCCACATCAGACGCATTCTCGCCAATCTCCCAAAACCTCCAATTCCTTATCACCTTTCCTGATCAACATCCGCGTTCGATTGTCTCTAGCCAATTGTTCGTAGATGGCGAGTTGATCTCTCAGAATAATGAGGCACCCTTCGATAGCTTCGAATGGGAACTGTCAAATTACTTAGAGACAAATACGCATACACTCCAGGTTATCGTAGTAGACGCGCTGGGAGTACAGGGGACGTCCGTCAGCCAACCAATTGAAATCGTGGTCGAAACCCCGCCAAGCGGATTAGCTGCAATAAGACCTGCACTTGGATCCATAGTAGCTGCAATAGCAGTACTCATCGCTGGAGTAGTACTGGCAGTCGGCTTGATAAACATGGGAAGGAGTCGGCTTGATACCTCGTCCTCTGCCAAGGGAACATCCTTATGGGGAAGCAGCTCGCTCAGGCGTGCAGGTTTGAGGAGTAAACAAACAAGCCTCCCCATCGAAGCGTACTTGATACCTATCAATACCGAAGGTCATGAGGGCGAGCTCATTCCGCTCACAGGGGTTGAATTTATCTTTGGTTCCGACCCTTCCATGACTTCGGCTCCGCTACTAGATCCATCCGTAGCGGGGATTCACGCTCGTCTAACGCGCCAAGCCGCTGGCGATTATTTACTGAGAGATCAGGGCTCCATCGCAGGAACCTGGATCAACTATGAGTTGGTCTCAGATGAGGGGTATTTGCTAAAGCATGGGGACATCATCCATATCGGACGACAGGTCTTTCGTTTCCGTCTGCCCACCCCACCGCCACCTCCTGAGGTTCGCATCCACCCTGCGAAGGACTCCTCGCCAGAACGAGGAGATAACCAGGAGACTTCTACGTGAAAGAAAGCGAATTAACCCACACGATCGTAGCAGAGTTGAGTCACCCGGGCGAGAAGCGCTCCGCGAATGAGGATCGATATACAGTAATCAATTACCGCACGGAGGTTGAAAATAGGCCTGCGATGTTGGCCGTGGTTGCCGATGGCATCGGCGGTCACCGTGCTGGTGAAGTAGCCGCCCAAATCACAGTCGATACGATCGTAAAAAACCTAACCTCAAAGAAAGTCAGCGATCCGGTCGCTCAACTCAAGAAAGCCGTTGTAGATGCTGGTCGGGCTGTTATGCAGGCAGTTGAGGAGGAGCCTGAGCGAGAGGGGATGGGATCCACCGTAGCCGCGGCTTGGATCATTGGTTCTCAGCTGTACACCACATCCGCTGGAGACAGCCGCATCTATTTGTTGAGGGGTGATCACTTTCGGCAGATCAGCATCGATCATACCTGGGTTCAGGAAGCGATCGATTATGAGATCATCACTCCAGATGAAGCAAAAGACCATCCACAGGCTCACGTTCTGCGACGATATGTTGGGAGTCGTGAACTTCCGAAACCGGATATGCGTCTTCGTTTAGAGGATGACGAAAGCGAGGCTCAATCAGAAGCGAACCAGGGCTTGCGTCTTCAACAGGACGATCAGATCCTGCTATGTTCGGACGGTTTAACAGATCTGGTAGAAGACAGCGAAATTCATGAAGCGTTACGAAGTCAATCACCAAGGGAGGCGGTGATCTCGCTCGTTGATCTAGCGAGAGAGCGTGGTGGACATGACAACATCACGGTTGTTCTGTTGGTCGTTCCGAAATTGCCGCGTCGCAGGGCACTCGGTCGCCGTACAACCTGGCTCTTGGCAACCCTTGGCGGTGGCATACTGCTGATCTCGATCACATTAATCGCATTGGCGGCAAGCTGGTGGCTTGGGATTTTCCCCTGGATTTCAAGAACTCCCTCACCTAGCAGTACCTCGATGGAACCCGTTGCTCCTATCATCGAATTCACTTCAACGAGCCTGCCATTTGACGTAACGACTCCCACAGGATTACCAACTCAAGTGGGAATCTCAACCCCAACCGTTACCCCAACGCCCCGCGACACAGCCACAGCATTCCCACTTCCAACCGTAGCGCCATCCAATACTTCGAGTCCTTAGCGCTGGTTGACCAACCACACGCCGAGTAATATTGCCGCTCCACCCAAGGCGATTACCCCAGTGATGGCCTCCCCAAGGGTTGGCCACGCAACAACTGCAGTCACCAAAGGTTCGAAATAGAGAAAAACACCGGCTTGTGTTGCCGCGATACGATCCAACGCTTCATACCAGAAGAGGTAAGCCAAACCGGAACAAGCAATCCCTAGGAAAACCAATGCCCACCATCCCTGTGAACTAAGGGTTTGTAATGCCAGCCACCCTTTATCCAGGATCATCCCGGGCAGACTAAATATCCATCCAAATGCCATAACATAAAGCATCATCTGTATGGCGTGCCCCTGGCCGGTCCCTCCTCCCGTGGGACGATGCGCATCGCTTCTAAGAACACGCTTGCTCAACACAGTGAAGAGTGCCCAATTTAATGCGCTGATTCCAATAAGGATATCCCCGACCGTTCCCACACGGCCTGCTAACAATGCCCTGAGATCCCCGCCACTGACCACGGTTACAGCACCTGATGCGGCGAGGACAATGCCGCCGAGTCGCAAGAGACTTAACCGCTCGCCGAGGAAGGCCCAACCTAGAAGCGCAACAAACACGGGGATGGTAGCGATAACCCACGCGGTGACCGTAGCAGCTACTGTCTTCAATCCTGTGGCTTGGAGCCAAGCGTGTAATGTAATGCCTAGAAATCCAAGGAGAGCCAACATGGGCATGGCTTTAAGATCTATTGGTCGGAAGTTCCCCCTACGATTGGCTACTGTGAGGATCAACAAGCCCATACCAAAGCGGATCGGGATAATTGTCGTGGGATTGAGTTCCCGCAACACGATCTTCGTGGCAACAAAAGAGGAACCCCAAAATATTACGGCCATTGTTACCGCATAATAGGATTTAAATCTTTTCAACCTGCCATCCACCTAAACCTGAGTCTTTCAGCCAGTACGCCCTCATCATCTTTCGCTAGGCATTGTCCTGATCCCTACTCCAGATGTCTGGAGTTTGTGAAGGAGTTTTCGAAGGGCTCAAGAAATGGTTCTGTCGACGAAAATCAGGCGCTGAGAAGGGTTAGTCCCTGAGTGCTCCATCATGTTGAAGCACAGCTCACAAAGAAGGAAATCATCCTCTCGAGATTCTTAAGCGGTAGATGTACCTCTCTTGCCCCCCGAGCTGGTATTTGTATTTCTCATCCCCACGAAGAAAGTCAAACTCACGTCTACCGTTCTCAACCGCCCAACGGATCATGTGACCAAGCAGCACCCAGCCAGGTGAGAGTGACAAGTATGCAGCATTCACACCAGAGTTGTAGACCCAAAGACGATCACCATAATCGAAGCTTAGATATCCTGCAGCACGCCTGCTGCCCACATCGAGAAAAGATAAGTGAAGCCACCCGTTTGCATGAGCTGCTTGAATCAGATGTTGGAACTGAACGCGCATCTTGGGTGTTAGAAATTCAACCTTTCTCAAGTCGGTCGCCATTAGTTCCAAGAAATCCTTCGCCGCAGCAGCAGCATCGTCCTCAGGGCTTACAAGTTTCCACACTACACCGGATGGATCGCGTTCAACCCGCCGCATTTTGCGTTTCAGCTCTTGTCGCTGTTTCTTATCTAAGCTCGTGAGGTAATCCTCCCAAGTTCCATCAAATGTTATTACCGGACAAGGTTGTAACCGCTCTTGGGTTACAACCCATGACCTTCGGCTGGCTGCGTCTTTCAATACTTGTAAACTGGGTGACTCCTGGGGAATATTGTAAAGATCCAGCACCTCCCATTCAGGTGGACCCTTCTCCTCCAACGCAACCAGAAGCGCCTCCACGAAAGGATCGACGATCTCAAAGGGCACAATGAAATCGAGATAATCTGCGATCTCAATACTTCCCACGAACATTAAGCCCTTTCGCTCTTCTCGAGTCTGCGTCAAGAAAAGAGGTGCCAAACCAGTCAGTTCGCCGCGTTCGTCGTGACCAACCCCGATCCACAACTCCCCATTCTCCCACTCCCCACCACCGAGTGTGGACCACCAGGTGCTTTGGAACTCGTGCCTCAGAAAGGGGACATCAGTCACCGCACGAGCAAGTAAATGATTCCAGTCTTCTGCTAAGGCATCCAGTTCGGCTGCGTTTCGAATGAATGTGATCTGCATATCGCACCCTTTACCTTTACCTCGCTCATTCTACCAGTCTAGGCAAGTTTCTTGCATCCTCAATTGCAGACGTTTAGACCTTTCTGTAAAATAGCCATTATGGCACATACTCTTGAAGCTGATGTCGCTCTGCTCCACATTGCAGGCGGAGGCGCACGTGTCACTCCTCCGCCTGGCACGCTTGCTCAGACGGCACCCCGTCGAGCCGCCCGAGGTCGACGAGAGGACATGTTGTTCATCACCCTGGGTCTGATCTCTCCGAGGTCGACTCCCCCAGGGTTGATTGATCATCTAGCTCGTTTAACGGCGCAGGCATACTTCGGCACGCCGGGTTCAGTCACCTTTGCACTACGAGAGGCGGCTGCGATATTTAACGACCACATCCTGGATGCAAACGAGGGTGAAGACGAAATCATGCAACTCCAAGGGCACATGGTGGCAGGTGTGCTCCGAGGGAGGGACTTGTATATCGCTCAATGCGGCAACGGTCAAGCGATCATCGTACGACCTGGCCAGGTCACACGCTTGAGTTCCGAAGAAGCCGCGAATCGATCGCTCGGTTCCACCCTAGCACCCTATGTCCGTTATTCACATCTCGAAGTCAATGCGGGAGATCTTCTCATCCTGACCACCTCTCCGCCGTCCATCTGGTCTGACGCCACACTCTCGGGCCTTTCTACGCTTGATCCAGCACAAGCGGTTGACCGTCTCGTCGCAGCCAGCGGCCATGATTTAACTGGCGTGCTTGCGCGCATTGTTCCCTTTGGGAAAGCGATCGAAGGAGTTCAACGACCTCCCATCCGTCGTCCATCAAGGGCTGAAACGGAAAGGGCTCCTCAAGCAGTTTCCACAATGAGGCGAGTGCCTGCGGGAGGAATCACCCGACGCACATTCGAATCGACGAACCAAGTTTTTGCATCCGTTAAGCGTTTATTTGGAGAATGGCTCACTGCTTTATCCAATGCTGTAATGGCCATGCTTGCGCGCCTTGCTCCAGGTTTGGCTGAACCCCCTCAGGTAGGAGCATTTACACCCGGGCTCATGGCTGCAACAGCGGTAGCTGTTCCTCTACTCGTCGTCACGATCGCCGCGGTGGCGTATTTCGGTCGAGGACGGAGTGAGCAGTTTCAGGACTACTACAGCCAGGCCTACACCGAAGTGTTAACCGCACAAACCAAGCCGGACCCTGATCAATCGCGTGAAAATTGGGCAGAAGCGTTACGCCTACTCAACATGGCGGAGACATACGGTCATAGTAAGGATGCCGATGATCTGCGCGAGCTCGTTCAAAGCGCCCTCGACACGATTGACTTGGTGTTCCGTCTTGATTTCCAAACCGTGGTCAGTGGTGGATTCGGACCCGATGCTCATATTACCGCCTTGGCTGCATCTGCAACAGATCTCTATGTCCTAGATGCAACTCACCAAATCATTCGACATGCGTGGGGGGCCCCCGAACGAGGGTATGAGATCGACAAGAATTTTGATTGCCTCAATGGACCTGATAGTTTTCCCGAAATGAGTACGCCGGTGGATATTGTGATCCAGACACAACCCGGTGCTCTCGGGGTAGAAGGTTTGGTTGCGGTCGATCAAGATGGCACATTGCTCTACTGTGCTCCGGACCGCCAACCTGCACTCGCTCGTCTCACACCGCCTGACATTGGTTGGCATCTTATTCAAGCCATCGATGTCTTCAGCGAAAGTCTATACGTAATGGATTCGGGGGCGAACGCGGTCTATATATATGATGCCGCTGGAGGCTTATTTAGCGGAAACCCCGAGCTTTTCTTCGTGGAGGAGGTTCGCGATTTGAGTGGCGCGATCGATCTAGCCATGGCCGGAGATGAGTTAATCATCCTCTACGCTGACGGGAAACTTGACCGTTGTCGCCGGAAATTCGAAACCGATTTGGACGGAAAGTCCAGTATCCGGGTAGAATGCGACGCGGAACTGTACTTCGAAGACGAGCGTCCCGGTTATGAGGCAACGACATACATTCCGGGAGCGGTACCGATTGAAATGGCTTATTCAGCTCCACCCGAACCCTCGCTCTTCTTCCTTGACTCTCTTAGCAACAGCGTATTCCATTACAGTATGCGATTGGTTTACCAGGGACAGTATTTTCCTGTGGAAGCCTTTGAAGGGGAGATCACAGCTTTAGGACTTGGTCCCCCGAACGATCTATTCTTAGCTGTTGGTGATCATGTCTATCACGCTCAGCCCCAGCGCTGAGGTTGTCTTAGACAGGATGGTTTTCATGAGTGCACTGAAGAACCTCCGCTCAGGAATAGGGAGGAATTTATGTGGGATCACTTCCGATTCTCCAGGACGACAAGTTCTCCCGCATCGTTCAGAACTGCATCGTTTCTTGAATTCCACCCTTTGACATCATCCGGTCGCAGAGGTTAGAATCGAAAACGCGCAATCGGACAAGGAGTCGAGTACGTGAGTCGCTGGCCGGGGAAGTATGTCATCGGACTAACAGGAAATATCGCCACGGGCAAAAGCGTTGTGCGTAAGATGCTGGAGCACTTGGGAGCGTATGGCATCGACGCTGATGCACTTTCACACCGTGCGATGGCCAAGGGTGCGCCTGGCTACTCATTGGTGATGAAAACCTTCGGCGATTGGATTCTTGACGAGGAAGACCAGATTAACCGCACAAAGCTGGCGAAGATCGTCTTCTCGGATCCTGAAGCGTTAGAACGTCTTGAGGCCATCATATACCCGTTGGTGACCCACGCAGTTGATCTTCTCATCCGAAGGGCGAAACAGAATCTGGTTGTGATCGAAGCCATCAACCTTCTCGAATCGGAACTCGCCGCAGGGTGTGACTCCTTTTGGGTGGTCGACTCTCCAAACGAACTTCAAATCTCACGCTTGATGCACAAACGCGAGATGACCGAGGCTGCAGCGCGACAACGTATTGAGGCTCAATCCCCCCAAGCGTTAAAACTCCGTGCCGCCAATGTGGTCGTCAAGAACAATGCCTCCTTCGAAAACACCTGGGAGCAGGTGCAAGATGCGTGGGCAAAATTACCCAAGCCAGAGGAACCCCTCCTGCCTGCACCCCCCGCTTTACGCCCAGGCGAGCTCAGAGTGCGACGTGGCACACCTCGAGATGCCGAGGTAATTGGTCAATTCATTACTCGCATTACCCAGGGCAAACGCCGGATGGATCGTCATGATGTCATGGCCGCTTTCGGCGAGAAAGCTTTCTTTATGATCGAACGCGACGGCAAAGTTGCCGGGATAGCCGGCTGGCAGGTGGAGAATCTGGTCACCCGCATCGATGAGCTCTATTTCGAAAAGGATCTATCACTTGAGCAGGCTATTCCTGCCCTGATGGACGCTGTAGAAACCGCCTCCATGGAACTGCAAAGTGAGGCTTCATTGCTGTTCCTGCCGCCTTATCTAGCAAAACACACACTCGCATGGCGGGATGTCGGCTATCGGCCTCAAACAGTTCAAAGTTTGGGAGTTCGAGCCTGGCAAGAAGCTGCCGTCGAGTCTATGCCGCGCGGCTCTACACTGTTTTTCAAACGCTTGAGGGAAGATCGGATCCTGCGACCGTTATAGCGACTAACAATCATTCTCTCAACTGAATAACGATCCCATTCTGAATAAAAATAATAAAGGTAGGGGCGGTTCGCGAACCGTCCCTACGGCATTGAAATATAACCCAGGTCACTCACTCATCATCCTTATTTTATTGTGCCAGAAGAATGCGGTATGGGCGACCGGCTGGTCGCTCCTAGAATCGGAGTATCTAGCGTTCAATACACAAACATTGGGGCGCGATTCCATTCTCCCAACAGATGCTTATTACATGTAAGGTATTTTGGAGTCCAGCAGCTCTGCTGCTCACAGAGCCGATGGACTCCAAATTCTCTTCAGGTGTGTTGGAATAAACGCCCAAGCATGGTCTGGAACAATTCATGCTTTCTCGCTCTGACGTACCGCCGGTGTCGCGGCACGAACGGTGAATTGCCCCTACCTATGCTTCTGATCATCGACTAGGGGTGAACCAAAATCGATCAAGATCTGTAGGGGCGCACGGGCAGGAAAGTTCACCCTGCATCTTCGACCGTGCGCCCCTACAAACGGAGTATTAATCGTTCAATCGGTATCACCGAGACGCATACGCTGATAAGACTCATATCGCTCAGGGCTGACCTTCCCGCTTTCAACGGCTGCGATCACGGCACAGCCAGGTTCATGCAGGTGAGAACAATCGCTGAACTCACAATCGGCCACCAAGTCGCGCATTTCCGGAAAATAGGCATCCAGCTCCTCAGGCTCAATGTCCCAAAGTGCAAAAGCCTTCAGACCAGGTGTATCGGCGACGTAGCCTCCCACATCCAAGGGTATTAGTTCAGGAACCACAGTCACGTGTTGACCTTTTCGAGTCGCCCTACTTACCTCTTTTACTCGTAATCCCAATCCCGGCTGAACTTGGTTTAATAAGCTCGATTTGCCCGTGCCGGAGGGACCAGCGAACACTGAAATCTTATCCTGCAATGCTTTGCGTAGTGTCCGTACACCTTTGCCTGTCTTCGCTGAGGTGAAGATTACTCTATACCCAAGTCGGGCATACTCGCCAAACTCCGCTTTAGCGCTACGTGGCACCACAAGATCGATCTTGTTCGCGCAGATCATGGCCGGGATTTCCTCTCGCTCAGCACCTACAAGGAGACGATCAAGCATGCGAAAGTTGGGGTCCGGATCTGCGCAAGCGAAAACGAAAACCACCTGATCGGGGTTGGCCACGAGCACCTGCTCGATCTCTTGACGACCAGGCGCTCGACGGGAGAGGACACGATCCCGCTCCTCTATTTCCTCAATAACGCCTGTCCCGTCCTCCAGCAACATGATCTTCACCCTATCCCCCAAAGCGGCAACATCGGTTTCTTGAGGCCCTCGAGTGTGAATCCCGCGCAGCTGAGCCACCACGAGGCCTTCATCCGTCTGTACGTCAAAAAATCCAGATTGAGCTCGCACGATAAGGCCGGGGATAAGAATCAACTCTGTCATCATTTAGGGTGAGGGCGTTTCCTCGGTTTCGAGGTCCTCAGGGCCCGGTGTGGGGGTTGGGGTCTTGTCGACGCGAATGCGAGCTTCCCAGGGGTAGAGAGATTGGGGGCGACCCTTGAAGTAGGCCTCCACGATGCGGCGAAAAATCGGCGCCGCCCAATCCGAACCCTCACCCTGATATTCCACGAGAACAACGATTGCGATATCCGGGAGATCCTCGCGGTTCTCATAGGTGTACCCAGCGAACCAGGCATGCGGATCCGTGTACTCACCGGAGGTGGCGGTCCCCGTCTTCCCGGCGACATTAATCGAAAAATTGATAAACCGCCGATAGGCTGTCGCATAGGGGTCCCGTATCACATTTACCATAGCTTGGCGGATGGCCTCTAGGTTCTCAGGGCTCACGGGGAGCTGACCTTGAACCTCGGGCTGGAATTCATGCAAGATCTCACCGACGGCATTCTCAACACTCTGGACGATCTGAGGGCGATAGATCGTTCCCCCGTTACCAACGGCGGCAATAAAGCGCGCCACCTGTAATGGTGTGACCTGCAAGAAGCTCTGGCCGATCGCTAACTGCACTGCATCACTGGCCATCCACTCCTCGTCAAACAACTCCACTTTACTCTCGGGATCCGGGACAGAACCTGCGTCCTCGTCGATCTCAATCCCGGTCAACTGACCTAATCCGAATCCCCTGGCCATATCGGGGAGAGCCGTTTCGAGGCCCTTGTTATAGAGGTCCAAGCCAATGTGCCAAAAATACGGATTACATGATTTTTCTAAACCCTGCATCAGGGTGATCTCTCCGGCAGCGGGTAACTCCCTATCTAAGCGCCAATCATGCCCTTCCCAACCGGCCAGTTCAGTAAAATAATGACCGCAGTTGTATATCGTATCCGGTTCGTAGTACTCAGATTCGAGCGCCGCCGCCATGGTGATGATTTTGAAGACCGATCCTAGAGGGTAGATACCAAACGTAGCCCGATTGAGCAAGGCTTGATTGGGATCTTCGAACAACTTGGAAAGACCGTAACTGGAATTGCGATTGTCGGTATCAAAGAGATTCGAGTCGAACCCAGGAGAAGAGGCAATCGCCAGAACCGCACCCGTATCGCGTTCGAGGACGACCACCGCGCCATTGAAATTCTCAATCGCCTGTTGTGCGTGGCGCTGTAGCTCACGATCGAGGGTCGTGTAGACGGCGTAGGGAGGTTCCGATTCATGAGAGGCCAGAATTTCGATCTCCGTACCATTGGAGTCGATCAGGTATAGATCGCCACCCGGCCGCCCCCTCAGTTCCGGTTCATAAGCGAATTCAAGACCCATATGACCGACAAACTCATCACCTTGGTAACCCAATATCAGATAATCCTCCACGACCTCCTTGGGGATCCAACTGACATAACCCACAGCATGAGGTGCCAGTCCTCCGCTGTAAGGGGTCAGACCTCCCCCAGTATAAAAACGGGTATTGTATCTCTCCCACTGCACACCACCTAACGAGTTAAGCGTGCCTTGGACCAATTGGAAATCTTCCAACGCCACCTCGCCCAGCGCGGTGTAGTAATCCGTGTCGCGGAAAGATTCGTACAGAAAACGGATCTCATCATTCGTGGGGACATCGAGCAATCTACGAAGTGTGCTGAGCATGGCCTCCTCTGCATCTTCGTCACCGATCTGGTTGGGAACGATCCACAAAGCTACAGCATCGGTTTGAGCCGCTAATGCCAGGCCATTGCGATCATAGATGTTCGCACGCGTGGGGGTGTATTGGTACATGCGCAAGCCATTCCCCTCCGTCAACTCGGGTAAAATCATGGCCTCCGTCCATGCCACTTGCCAATCACCATCTTCACGTCTGAGATCCATCCGGTTCTCACGGCTGATGTCACCAACAACTGCACTATGGAGAACCGTGCGGAAGCGAACCTCGGCTTGTTCTGGACTCATCACCAGCGAGGAAATGATCTGAGTGTCAATACCGGTTACTGCGGCAGTGCGATGGATCTCTTCATACCGATTGGTAAACGCGTCAAGGCTAAGCCCATCCTGGGCCAATGCGGTAAGCATCCCATACATCGAGGGGTAGTCGTTTCTCTTCCATGCGTCTAAGAAACCCCGGGCGGTTGTGTCTGGATCAGGTGCCGGGATGGTGGTCACCCCGGGGTCTGGTAAAGTAGGCGTTACATCAGAGACGGGTGAACTCGTATCAAACAAAGAACATGCAGACACGAGTAAGCTGAGAATGATCAAAATCGATCGTCGCTTCACGCTCGATCTCCCAGGATCTCTTTGTAAATGGAGCAATCATAATCGAGATATGCTTGGCATTCCACAGGAACATCGATGAACGGAGAATGACCAAGACGACGCATAGCGTTAACAAGGTGACACAGAGGTAATCCCATTACATTAGCATAACAATCATGAAAACACTCCATTGCTACAGGGTTGAAGGAGTCTTGAATGCCATAAGCTCCTGCCTTATCCAGCGGACTCCCTGAATTGATGTAAGCATCCACCTCGTCCATGGTGTATCTGCGCATCGGAACGGAAGACTCGCACATCATAAAGATCTCGCGCTGATCTTGCTGATCGATGATAACGAGTGTGGTTAGAACGCGATGTTCTCGACCACGTAATTCCCACAGCATCTCCCTTGCCTCAGTTTGATCCAATGGTTTTCCCAAGAGACGCTGCCCATCCACAACCACCGTATCTGCGGCAAGGAAGACACCGGATTCATCACAGCTCAGGATCGCGGTTCTCGCTTTCGTCAAGGCTAACCTCCTTACTAACTCCTCTGCTGTTTCATCCTGCAGGGGAAGTTCATCCACTTCAACCGGGCACACAAGCGCGCTCCACCCTGTAAGCCTGATAAGCTCGTTCCGGCGAGGTGAAGCGGAAGCGAGGATAAATGTAGTCGTCCTTGGCTCAATCGACATCGCTAAGTTAAGCACTCCCAATAAACAGATATACTAGCTCAATTTACATACAACAGGTATCAAGTGAGGATTCTAACATAGGAGCCCACCGCACTCCACAGAGCTGCCCAAAGGTTCCACACATCTAGCTGTTAAAATCTCGATGAAAAGTATCAAACCAATTTCTATTCGTAGTCATGCACAATCAGCAACAATGTCACCCGCTTGCCTTTTCTTTAGGCATCCTTTTAATGTCAAGAAATGAAGGTGATAACGCACTAATCCACTTTAATCTTATAACTTCATCGTCTTTGTGAAATCGATTGATGGGAATTAGGTAGAGTCACTCGATTTAATATATATGCGGAAAGCATTTTCACATCTCGTCATATAGATTGGGACGGAGGTCTGATGGAATGGATACTCACTCAGAACACCTACGTATCAATCCCGCGAGGTTTCAAGCCAACTTCGATGCTTTATCTGAGATTGGAGCGACGGACGATGGTGGTATACACCGCCCAACATTTAGCGAGGCACACTTAGCTGCGCGCGCTTGGTTTCGAGACCTAATCCGAGAGAGCGGGTTAGAATTCCGCGTCGACGAGGCGGGAAACCATTCGGCATATCTCCCTTGCGGACCTGAAGATGGACCGACACTACTTCTTGGCTCACACCTTGATTCTGTCCCCTATGGAGGCCGGTTCGATGGCGCACTTGGGGTACTGTCTGCGCTCGAGGTCCTGGTTGTTGTAAAAGAAGCCGGCATTAGTCTCCCTATCAACTTAGAAGCCATCGACTTCACGGATGAGGAGGGTACACATATCGGTTTATTGGGAAGTTCAGCCCTTGCCGGGAAGCTGAGTCACTCCGATCTAGAGCATCCAAGAGGGGGCAAGGTCGCGTTTATTGAAGGACTAAATCGTGCAGGTCTTACCAAAGACGGTTTGCTCAACGCGGCTCGCCATCAAGGATCGTTAGCCGGATTTGTAGAAGTGCACATCGAGCAAGGTATGAGGTTGATCGACGCTAACGCTGAGATAGGTGTCGTGACCAGTATTGTTGGTATTGGTTCATCTATATTGACGTTCATCGGTAGATCGGACCATGCAGGGACGACCTCCATGGAGGACCGACTTGATGCAGCCCAAGGCGCGAGCGCATTTATCTTGGTTATACGAGATATCTTGCACGAGAGTTTCCCACACTGCGTCGCTAACGTTGGGAAGATAGATCTTATGCCAGGAGCATTTAACATCGTCCCGGCAGAAGCGATACTAAGGCTGGAGTATCGGGCACCAGAAGCCCACACCCTCCGTATATTGGGACAAGCTCTACTGGAAGGGGCTCGTTTCGAAGCAAACCGTTTCGGTCTAGGTCTGGAAGTAGAGGATCTTGGGGAATACCCACCATCTCTAATGCATGATGAGGTCCGTTCCGCAATTACTAATGCTGCGGATACGCTGAGTCTAAACCATATCCCACTTACTTCCATGGCTGGGCATGATGCACAATCCTTGGCAGGACTGTGTCCCGTTGGGATGATTTTTGTCCCTTCAGTGGATGGGGCGAGTCACTCGCCAAGAGAATTCACCACTTGGGAGAACTGCATCCATGGAGCCAACACTTTATTACAGACGGCGCTGAGACTAGCGATAAACATTGACCAGGTGGGGTAAACACCTGATCATCCACATCACCCTCACACAACTCAGATAGTGCTTGACTTTGAATCTTCTTGTGTTTTTTAACCGCAAAATTGTTGGGTCAAATAAATCTTGATTTCAAGCCAATTCTTCCTTCATCGCTACTGCCAGACGGTAGATGCCCTCATTGATGACATCTTCCTTGCAATAGGAAAAATTTAATCTCATAGAATGGAAACCACCGCTCTCACCTGGGTAGAACGCGAAACCTGGGACATAGGCAACCTTGGCCGCGGTCGCCTTCTCGAGAAAATCGCGCGTTTTGATGCGATCAGATGTACGTGCCCAAAGGAACAAACCTCCCTGGGGACGCGTCCAAGATACCTCTTCGGGCATGTGCTCCGCTAGAGCATCCAACATCGCGTCGCGTCGTTGATGATAGACTTCACATAATCGTTTCACATGCTGACGGAGAAAACCGCGCTGACAGATATCATTGGCCACCATCTGAACAAAGGTGCCAGTGTGCAGATCGGCCGCCTGCTTCGCCCGTACCAGCTTGGCGATGATCGGTTTCGGTGCCACGATCCAGGCGAGCCGAATTCCTGGGGCTAACGTCTTCGAGAATGTGCTTAAGTACAGCGTTCTCTCCGGAGCCAAACGAAAGATGGGAGTGACATCCTCGCCCTCGTAGCGAAGTTCACCGTAAGGGTCATCTTCGATGATCACGAGGTCATACTGGCGCGCAATCTCAACTAACCGCTTGCGTCGCTCCAATGGAAGGGTGGTCCCGGCCGGGTTGTGAAAGTTCGGCAGGACATAGATAAAGCGATGACGATGGTCAACATCGAGAATGGCTGGTAGCTCATCGACGCACATACCTTCATCGTCAAGCGGTACTGTGCAATATTGGGCCTGATAAGCATCCCAAGCCTGTAACGCACCCAGATAAGTTGGACGACTGCAGATAACGCAGGCGTCTGGGTCAACGAAGATCTTACCGATCAAATCCAGCCCTTGTTGTGAGCCGTTGGTGATCAGGATGTTTTCCAATTCGACCAGGATGCCGTATTTGGACATTTTCTCAGCAAGAAACTGCTTCAGAGGTGCATAGCCTTCGGACGGACCATACTGTAATGCCACATGACCTTCATGCTGAAGGACATATTGACATGCTTCTTCGAACTCGCGGAGAGGGAAAAAATCTGGCGCCGGTAAACCGCCAGCGAAGGAGATCATGTCCGGCTGCATGGTCACCTTTAGTAAATCTCGGATAACGGAGCTTTTCATCCCCTGCGTTCGCTTCGCTAATCTCGCATCCCAACCGATGTCCTCGACCTTGGTGATGATAGGTTCCAAATCACTCATTACATTCTCCATCTGTCGGCTAAGATGATTCTCTTCTCAAGCTTCGAATTAAGCAAGATCTGGAACTTAAAAACTTCCGTGGAGGTTTCAGATTCAATCCTCTACGCTCAGACGAGACGGTTACGATCCTTTCATTGTGCATACTCTTGTCAGATGTATAGGGGCGGTTCGCCGTTCGTTCTGCGGTTTCGGCAGCACACTGACTGTCTCGACCTGTGGGGCTGATCGTCTACCTCGCGTAGGGGAGATTTCTGAATTGTCCCAAGATCATTTACAGGTATTTATTACCCCCCTCATCCAAAAGTAAGGATTTGGAGTGCGCAAGCTTTGCTTGCGCCCCCTTCGACAGGCTCAGGATACGGCAGCAGCAGAGCTGCTGTACTCCAAAATTGCCTCCCATACAAAAAGCATTGTTGGGGCGAAAGCATGTAGGGGCAATTCCGGCCGTCTCGCACCGGCTTGCCGCCGGTGTCGCGGCACGAACGGTGAATTGCCCCTACATTCTTGCCTTCGAAAAAGAATTTTTGATTATGAGCTACACCTTATAACACGCCACTCGATGGCCCGCTCCCCTATCCTCAAGAGGCGGGTGATCATTGTCGTGGCAGAATTCATCCCCTACCAGGCAACGATCATAGAAGCGACAGCGTTGTGGCGGGTCAATAGGAGCAGAGACACCTCCTTTGATCCCTATCGCAACCCGGTTTCTCCGGGGGTTGGGAATTGGAACCGCTGAAAAAAGCGCTTGGGTGTATGGGTGGAGCGGATTTTTGATCATTTCTTCCGTCTCACCCTGCTCAACGATCTTTCCGAGATACATCACAGCGATCTCATGACACATGTAGCGTGCGATAGCCAGATCGTGTGTGATATACAGGTAACTGACGTTTAGTCGTTCCGCCAGCTCAGTCATCAGTTGCATCACACCAATACGAATTGAAACGTCCAACATCGAGGTCGGCTCATCCGCAATCACGAAAACGGGGTTGACCACCAAGGCACGTGCGATCGCCACCCGCTGCCGCTGACCGCCCGAGAGTTCATGTGGAAACCGGAATAAAAAGCTTGATGCCGGGGTTAACCCTACCAATTCGAGCAATTTTACGACCCTCGCCTCTCTTTCAACCAATATGCCTGCCCCTTGAACCCGTAAAGGTTCTTCCACCGTGTCATAGATCGTGCGGCGGGGGTTAAGTGATTCATATGGGTCCTGAAAGATGATCTGCACCCGTTGGCGAAACGTTTTAAGTTCCCGCCCTCGAATTTCTGCTAGGTCGATTCTTCCCATCAGATCATCGTTGAGATAAATGTGCCCATCGGTTGGGTCCATCAAGCGAGCAAGGAGCTTTCCGGTGGTCGTTTTTCCACAGCCAGACTCACCCACCAGCCCTAATGATCGACCTGACGGGATATCAAAGCTGATATCGTCCACAGCATGAATGTGTCCCTTCACACGACCGAATACCCCTGCAGAAACTGCGAACCGCTTCTCCAATTCAATCACATTCACCAACGCACCGTTCTCATCCATTACCCACCTCGCGCGGGTTCCAACAGGCCACGAAATGATCGTCTCCCATATCTTCGAAAGGAGGCTGAAGTCTGTTACAGCTTTCAATCTTTCGAGAACAACGGGGATGGAAGCGACACCCACTCGGTGGCGATAACAAATCTGGCGGCTCGCCAGGCAAAGCTTTTAACTCCTGTTTCTCACCTTCAATACTAGGGAAAGCATTCATAAGAGCATGGGTGTAGGGGTGAAAGGGGTTCTCAAAGATGTCTACCGCAGAGGCTAATTCTGCCATCCGCCCTGCGTACATTACACCTATACGGTCGCTTACCTCAGCGATGACAGCGATATCATGCGTGATGTAGATCATGCTCATGCCCATCTTTCGCTGAATCGCTCGCAGTTCATTCAGAATACGATCTTGGACGATCACATCAAGCGCGGTTGTCGGTTCATCGGCGATAATCACTCTCGGATCACAGGAGAGCGCCATGGCGATAACAGCACGTTGACGCATGCCGCCACTGAATTCGTGTGGGTAGCGCTCCATCAGACTGGGATCCAATCCCACCATCGGGAACAACTCGATCACACGGTCACGCGCTTCGGCCTCACTAAGGCCTCTGAAGTGGGTCTGAAGTGCTTCTATGATCTGGTCCCCGACCCGATACACCGGATCGAGGGCGTTCATAGCAGCTTGAAAGACCATCGAGATACCTCGCCAGCGAATCTTACGAACCTCCTTCTCGTCCAGCGCGAGGACATCACAACCATCAAGATACACGTTCCCAGCAAGCAGTTGAGCGTTCTCTGGAAGTAACCGTAGAAGCGAAAATGCCACCGACGTTTTACCACAGCCCGACTCGCCAACTAGCCCGAGCGATTGACCTCGCGCAAGATCGAACGAGACGTCGTCCACCGCTGATACGTCTCCCTTTCGAGTGTAATAATGCATGGTCAGGTTGCGAACGGAGAGAATGGGTTTATCGTTCATGCGCGGCTCGTTCCTTTAGCGTTGTCGTAAGCGGGGATTGACGACCTCGTCAAGAGCCCGACCGACCATGTAGAAAGATGAACAAAGCAGAGTGATCGCTAATCCGGCGGGTAGCATCAAATGCAGATACTCTGGGCCCGCCAATAGGTATCCTGCTGCTTGAGCGGTATTGATCATGATGCCCCAACTCATGCGGATGTTTAGCAGGCCAAAGAAGGACAATGCCGCTTCAGCGAAGACCGCACCGGTTACCGTGAACATCATATAAAGAAAGGAAAGTGGCATCAGATTAGGAATCAAATGGGTAAAGATGATATGCCAGTCGCTACCACCAGCTGCACGCGCCGCCTCGATGTAGGGTTTCACTTTAATGCTAAGAGCTTGCGATTTGATAACAATCGTTTGTCCCCCAAAGCCAACAAGCAGGCCATACACTATCGCCAAGGAGAAGCCATTGAACTCGATCAAAGCACTTAAGACGATTAAGATGGCAATGAAGGGCAGCATAATCACCACGTCAGCCAGACGCATAAAAAGGACATCAACGATGCCGCCGTAGTAGGCGGATAACGCTCCAACGGTCGTCGAAACAATGACCGACACAAGCGCCGCTGAAATACCCAGACTGAAACCAAAACGTGTACCGTAAAGCAGTTGGCTGAGCACATCACGACCCAACGGATCTGTCCCCAACAGGTGCGTCGAAGACGGGGGTGATGGATGAGCGAGAATGGAGATGTCGTAGCCGATCACTGGGTCATAGACGCGGGGTTCCCAAACATACTTCATCAAAATCGGATGAGCCAACGCCATTAAACCGAAGATTATAATGATCCCCAATCCGATCATTCCGATCGGGTATTCCATGAACAGCTTCCAATTCTCAATGAAGCTGCGCCATATTAAACGCGAACGAATACGCCACATCGGTTCTGTAAGTTCGGAGAATTGTGTTTTTGTAATTTCTACCATCGTCACCTTCTATTGGTAGCGAATACGCGGATCGAGGAACGCGTACGTCACATCAGCGAAAAGGTGAGCGAATAATGCAAAGATACCGACGCAGGTCATTGCTCCCATCGCTAACGGAACATCTTCGTTCTGCACCGCTTGTAACAACGTGAGACCCATACCAGGCCACGAAAAGATGGTCTCCGTGATGATTCCACCACTGAGCACAAAGGGAATGCTGATAATCAGGTTGGTAAATACCGGGAGAAAAGCATTACGTGCGGCATGTTTATCGCGCACCTCTGCTTCCGATAAACCTTTAGCTCGAGTTGCCATGACGAAATCTTCTTTAAGGGTTTCGAGCATCGTGTTGCGCATCATGAGCATGGTTCCTGCGAAGGAGACCAAGGTGGCGACTGTGACCGGCAAAATCATGTGTTCAAGCATATCCGCCGCTAAATACCCCACCTCGGAAAGCGCCCATCCGCCAAGAGATATCCCAACGATCATCAGGACTCCAATGAGTCTTAAGCTTCTTCGCTTCACAGGGCTCAAACGTGTTGAACTTAGCCACAATACAGCAATCAACAAGCTCAAGATAAGGCCGGTAAACCCTAGACGGGCAAAGACATAGTTGGCATCAACAGGGACGTCCCGCCACAAGATCGGGTCTAAGAACTTGCCCACCGGCAACCACCCTAAACGCAAGCCCAGTAGATAAATCAACATCAATCCGAACCAAGGCGTGAAAATGGTATACAAGACCACACCCACCATCGTCATCGAATATTCAAACCCGCCACCTCTACGCCAAGCCAATTGCTTGCCCAAGACAAATCCAACAAAAAACGAAACTAGCGTTGAGGTCAGGAAGAGCACAATCGTCCGCGGAGCACGCTCGAGGATGATGTCCAACACAGGACGGGGATAGTGGCTGAAAGAAATCCCAAGATTTCCTGTTATAAAATTTCTCAACCACTGTAAGTAGCGTTCGATGGGTGGCTTATTTAACCCGAGAGCGATCCGCATCTGGTCGCGTATCTCTGGTGTGACCCTAGGATCGGTAAGGTATTGAAGCGTGATATCACCTGGCTGGGCATCGAGGATCAAAAATAATAAGGTCTGAAAGATAACCAGCGTAATGATGATTTGGAACAAACGTCGCAGGATGTAATTGCCCATGGTCTACAACCTCATCGAAGAAATGTAAGTAGGAGAGGGGGGTGGAAATAGCGCCACCCCCCTCCGCAGGAGGAGCGAGGGTTCTATGCGCTCTCACTCGGGTGCAACGACGAGATTTTGTTGACCATAAAGACCTTCTATGCCGTCAAGAACCTGGGTAAACGGATAGTTGACGGAGGTGAGGTTGTATGCATCCTTCACCGGATTGGCAAAGAGATAGGTGTAGGGCAATTCGGTGGCCAAAAGCTCCTGCATCTTAAAACCAATTAGACGAGCTTCGTCTAGGTTCGTGCTAGCTTTGAATTCCAAGCACATCTGGACGAGTTGTTCCCCGGCATAACCTGTGAAGGCAAATGGTCCGCCGTATTCTTCGAGGAAGAAATCACACATGTGATCGGGGAAGGTCGTCAAATTCCATCCCACGACCACCATGTCCCAATTTCCACCGCCTCCCAACGTCTCGTTGAGGATGTTGTTGAAATTGGTCAACTGTGCCCTAACGGGGAAACCTAACATGCCAGCCCACTGCTCGATCAGAACCCCACTGGTCGCTCTCAAGGGATCGTATCCTGGGCTTGGAGCAAGAAGCAACAATTCTGGTACTTCTGTGCCGTCGGGCATCTTCAGCCCTTCACCCCAATCAACGGAACCACCTCGATCCTCATTCCAACTGGGCTCGACCTCCCAACTGTAGCCGGCCTCACGCAGCCGCTCTACGGCCCAGACCATGCGCTCTTGCTCAGACAGACCGTAGCAAATGCGGGTCACGTCAGGGTTGTACCAGAAGGAGAGCCCCTCGGGAACGGGGGTGTACGCGGGGAAGGCCGCGCCCTGCAAGATATTACTGGTCAAGAATTCCTTGTCGATCATGCAGGTGATCGCTTGCCTCACAGCGATGTCATCCAACGGTGGGACCCTGAAATTAAAGGCCAAGAAACGCCAGCCATTGCGAGGATTTTCTGCGATCGTCACATCGGGGTTCCCTTCAAGTTGAGCTTGGAGTCCCGGTCCGTAGCCACTTGGGTTGTAGATGTAATCCACATCGCCATTCAGCAAAGCCAACACAGCGGCATCTTGGCTGTAGATGCTGTAGACCACGGAATTGGCATGCGGACCATTGACGAAAGACAGCTCAGGTTCGCCCGAGACCTCACCATAAGCCTCGAAGTCGTAGATCCCCTCCAGTTTTTCGCGGTATCCCCCGCTTGCGAACTCTTCAATGGTCATCCCATTGTAGAAGTGCAATGCGTTGGCGTCATTTTCCACAAAGGCCCCCACTTCCCACTTATCAAATTTATAAGCCCCATAGATCGGTTCACCTTCAGCTTCGACTCCGTACAAAACTTGCTGCGCCTCAGCAAGTCCTGCAAGGTACTCCTCGCTCTCCGGGTCGAGCTCGGCAATGCCTTCCAGGGCCGCATATGCTTCCGACAGCTTTGGCTCCCAGAAGGCTTTCTGGACGATGGGATTTTGGAGAACGCCGTATTCGTGCACCGCCAGTCCGGGTTTTTCAGTGTAGTAGATCTTAACCGTTCTGGGATCGATGGCTTCAATATGATCAATGTTGCTCGTGGCGTAATCCCAGTTGCCGCTGAGCTCAAAATCCATCACAACTTCAGCAGTGAAAACGATGTCCTCAGCGTTGATTTCCGATCCATCACTCCACAGGAATCCTTGCTTAAGAGGGACCGTAGAAAACCATAGGTCACCCTCCTGCTCCAAAGCCGTAGCAAAATCAGCAGCCACCTGAGGCACAAAGTCAAATCGGTGGTCAGATAAGGTGAATAAGCCAGGCCAGTAACCATTCTGCACCACGTAGTTGTAAGCCGATGCGCCTGGGCCGAAGAGATTCCACACATTGGAACTCGTTATGTCAGCCAGGATAGCGATGCGATACGCGTCAAGGACCACTGCTTCCTCCACAGGCGCTTCCGCTGCCGGTTCCTCCGCCGGTTCAACGGCTGTTGGCTCTTCCGCTTTGCTTTCCTCTACTGGAGCTTCAACAGGAGCGACCTCTGTCTCTTTTGCGGCTTGGCAGGAGGCACACAGCATCAACACCACCATCCCCCAGCTGATCAGCGTAAAAATCTTTCTGCACTTCATTATCTTCTCCTCGTTCTGCATTAGTCTTTTACGAAATGATCGGACCATTTCGATCCTTTTGCTTGAAAACATCACCTCCTTTTCACAGATTTTTCTATGGCACACATGAATGGACTTGATTTAGGACCAACTCTCGCTGTACTTTCGCCTTAATCTCCGCCCACATACCTGGGGGAGGTTCAAACTGGGATGCATAATCCTTTAATACGATTTGTAGGTATCCATCCCAACTGTCCGTTGTCTCATCGAAGCCATGTATCTCCCGACCAATCCGATCGATAAGCGCTTCCAAGACATCAAATTTCGGCAACGTGTTCCACTCCTTCTCTTGCCTTTTCTAGAAGTTGTGATTTAACCGTAAGCTGAACCTTACGTCGGCGATGAGAGTCATCAGAAATGTATTCGGGTGATCTAGCAATAGTGACCTTCCAACGTTTTCCGACCGATCTCTCTGAGACATCCCATCGAGTCACGTAGGCTTTGATCACCTTCTGTCCCATCGCACGGGCTACCGAAATGTGATACTGACCATTTTGAGCAAAGTATCTCGAAGCAATTTGAACTAGATCGATCGGAGGTGTGTGAGAACCGTTCAACTTGGAAAGTGCGACGCTCAACCAGCGAGCCTCATCTTGAGCTCGCAGCGGATAGAAAGCTCGATCGAAGGTACCACATAGCCCTTCACTGCCCACGATTTTATTAATCTGCACATCTCGCACTCCTACATACCGCCAGCTATATACAAATTTCTTGATCTTGATCGAATTCAAATCAATCAATCCCCGATCGCCACCGGTAAAGGAAGACCACGCCTTCATTAGCCGACCTCGAATACGGGCTTTCCAATACAATTCCAACGCCCTAGGTAATGCGGGGTCATCAGGTTCTTTTAAAGACCAAAGGCACTCTCGTATTGCCTTGTGATAAAGATACGGTTTTGTTACGTGCACCGATGTGCCTCCTCAAATCGATAAGAAAAAACGGAAGAAACATCATCCTTTGTCACTCTACGATGAGTGACCTTTTAAACACCTATTGCTCCCCCTATCTGGAACGTACGTTCACCAATGTGTGTAATGGGGCTTGAGTGGTGGCCAATCAAATCAACTTTCATGCCTGGGTTGTTCGATGTCTTTCTTGTTAGAATCATTTTGTTGGGTTGAGATCTGAAGGAAAATCGAGTATCTTTAAACATAGGAAAGTCTTTAATAGTTCTCTAAGGGCTAATTTGGCTTTCCAACCGACGCCTCGGCGGCAACCGGGGCGTCATCTTTTTTCCTCTACTTACAAACCAAGTTCAAAATCGAATCTAGTTCCAGACAACTCAAACCATATCGATATGCTTAAAGCATGAAATAAAAACTGACTTCGATTTAGAATCTAGGACCTCAGTCAATTCCCAGCCGTTACATCATAAAGTATGCCGCATCCAAACACACGAGCCCGCAGGACAGTTTCATACCCCTCCCCAGTGTGGTAGAGAACCATCCTCTGTGCCCATGTCTCTCCTCAAAGCCAGTTTTATGATTGATACAGTAATGTCTCCACTGAAAAAAGTTCAGCCGCGAGAAGAGGACCGGTATTCGTGGGGGGTGCGGGCGCAGCCCGCACCCCCCTCATAGACCCCTTCCTACTCCTCGAGGATATTTGTTTAGTTCAGTCATACATACTCACTGAATCCGGTTGAACTAAAACTCCTGCACAATCGTTAAATATGTAGTCGGGTAGCGTGGAACGCGGGAGAAGGTTTGACCACTAAACTTGAAGCGATGCAAAGAACAATAACTCTCTTGAGCAGCCGTCTTCGTCAACTTCGATGGAAGTTGACTCTGAGTTATACCCTGGTCACCGTCGCAGCTTTGCTGATTCTAGAAATTGCCTTCATCATAGGGCTGGCCGTCAATCTGGCAATACAAATTAGAGTCAAGCCGGAGTTGGTATTTGAGGACCTGTATTCAGAATACACCCCAGCAGTCAGCTCTTATCTCTCAAGGGTCCCCCCGGATATTGAGGGATTACGCGAGCATCTTGGACAATATAAGGCGGACTCAACGGATACTGAGCCTATAATGTTGGGGAATTTCACCCTCGGAGCCTTTACGACCAACATCACCTACGTGATTTTCCTCAACACGGATGGGGAATTGATCGATACCTTACCTCATGGCTTCCTCGAAAACACACGCGTCGGAGAAACTTTCAATGTCAGTGAGATACCCGGCTTGGAAGGACCATTACAGCGTGCGCTCTCGGGCGAGACGGATCACAACAATCTGTACTCCTACGGCGTAAAGAATAGAATGGTCGGCGCGGTACCTGTGATGAGGGAGAAGTATCGAGTAGTTAATGAGGCGGTACCGATTCTCAGCGAAGGTGATCAGGACCAGGTTTTAGGTGCGGTGGCGTTCATGCGTAAGATGGGGATCGGCGAGGTTTGGACATTCTCTGAAATCGCAAGACAAGTTGGCATAAGTCTTTTGTTCATCACTATCTTCGCTGCTGCGTTGGGAACCATTATTGGCTCACTAACCGCAAGGGGACTTGTGTGGCGCTTGAAAAAATTATTTGTATCCGCCGATGCTTGGAGTCAGGGCAACTTCACTGTCTTCGTCGATGACCCGTCGGGCGATGAGCTGGGACGCCTTGCCCAGGGTCTAAACCATATGGCAGCTCAATTGGAAAACTTGCTCGAAGAGCGCCAACAAATGTCCGTGATGGAGGAGCGCAACCGCCTAGCTCGCGATCTTCACGATAGCGTCAAACAACAGACATTTGCTGCTTCAGCCCAACTTGGCGCCGCTCGGGCACACTTTCACCCTGATCCAGAGGAAGCCGAGGAGCATCTTGTAGAGGCTGAGAAGCTGCTCTACGAAGTACGACAAGAGTTGACTGACCTGATTCGAGAATTACGTCCGTTCGCCCTGCAAGGTAGGGGATTGGCTACGGCAGTGCAAGAGTATGCGCTCGATTGCTCTAATCAAACCGGTATCGAAATCGATGTCCGTATCCATAATGAACGGCCACTCCCATTGGAGATTGAACAAGCATTGTTCCGCATCGTTCAAGGTGCACTGGCTAATGTCGCCAGACACAGTCAGGCAGATCGAGCCGAGGTGCGGTTGGTATTTGGTATAGAGGAACTCTCGCTCACGATTTCCGATAACGGACGGGGGTTTGACTCCACCAAACAACATCACGGATTAGGTTTACGTTCGATGTACGAACGGGCAGAGATGATCAATGGGGAACTCCTTGTCGAAAGTGCACTTGGAAGAGGAACTAAGGTCAAAGTAAAGAGGACCTACCGCAACGATAAAGAATCCCGTCGGATCAGAGTGGCAGCATGAGCGGACAAATAACTGTACTCATCGTAGATGATCATGAGGTTGTACGGCAAGGTGTTAAGGCCTTCTTGGATGCGCAGCCCGATATCACCGTGGTCGCTGAAGCTGGTTGTGGAAAAGAATCTGTTGAGCTAGCGTTAGAATATGTACCCGATGTGGTTTTAATGGACCTCGTCATGTCAGGTATGGACGGTGTCGAAGCAACCAGACGGGTGAAAGACGCGAGCCCGCGTACTCAAATCGTGGTCTTAACCTCCTACCACCAAGATGAACACATCTTCCCAGCCCTACAAGCCGGTGCGATCTCTTACCTGCTCAAAGACGTTAATATGCAAGAACTCGCCGATGCTGCGCGTAGAGCAGCCAGAGGGGAAGCCACATTACATCCGCGGGTAGCCGCACGTGTGATCCAGGAAGTCCACGGTTCGAACAACAGGGGTTTGAATCCTTATACCGAATTGACCTTGCGCGAAATAGAGGTCCTTAAATTAATTGCAAATGGCCTGAACAACAGCTCCATCGCTGAGCGGTTAGTGATCAGTGAAAATACGGTCAAAGGCCATGTGAGCAATATCTTAAGTAAATTGCAGCTTGCTGATCGCACTCAGGCTGCCGTCTACGCTTGGCAGCAGGGGATCGTCAGACGGGGATGAGGTACATAACCCTCCATGAGCTAATGTAAGCCATTTTGAAATAATCGATTGGGTTTCTCAGGACGAAAGGAGCTGTCAAAAAATCGAGACAGCTCCTTATACTTAATGGGGATCTTTCTCCCTCTCCCTTTTAGGGAGAGGGCTGGGGTGAGGATGTACTTAGGAAGTTAATTGCCCCTCACCTTTACCCTCTCCCCACAGGGGAGAGGGGATTCGGTCCTCTCCCTTTTATGGAGAAGGCTGGTCCAGAAGGATTGCGTTGAGGAAGATCACACTGAATTTATGAAGTTTCGCCATTTCTGCATTCCTAGTAAAAATTGTTCATTCTTAATTTAAAGATTACGAACCCACTCTTGTGGCTTCCCCGAAGCCTTCCATCATCTGGCGTCATATGTCCTGCGGGCTACAGGCACCATCGCTCATTTGCTCCATCATGTTGCGCATCATACCAGACATCATTTGTGACATCATCTTAGGAAGCGCTCTGCTAACTACAAGCACAACGGCACCACCCACGAAAGCGCCGAGGGCAGCTGCCAGGAGATATCCTCCAGTTTGACGAGTTGACTTAACCATGTCTTATCTCCTACCACGATAAGCTTATCTACTCAGTGTGGGATCAAGTACGGATTTCATTTTAAACACCCACACCCCGATCGAACAAGAAATTACAGAGAAACTCACGGGCACGACGACTATAGTTGAGATTCGAACACACAAATCTATTCGGGCTAATCCAATCCAGCATTTTATCTTTCACTGCACCTCCCAATATCCTTTCCTAGATCAGTATTTGGATCGTCAGCACAAATGAGGTGAGAAAGATAACGGTGCTTAACAGAAGAGCAAACCAGGCATTTCGTATCGTCGGGATCGCGACTGAACCATCTTCCCACATTAACGATCGATCGATTGAGGTTTGGATTGGCCATACATGGAACCCTCGTCGAATCATCCATGCATGGAAGGGATAGGTGAACAGCGCACCAGCTGTCGCAGCCAGCGAGATGAGCAAATAAGTGGGTGGACTAGCTGGACCAAAGAAATCCGGATACCAGTTTGAGGGGATGAGGATGGTGGGAATCGCGCCCGACAGCACGAAGTTCACCGAGATGACCTCAGCAAGAAGTGTCCGCCGGATAGCATTCCAGTATCGCATTTGTAAAGCTGAGCTTATAGCTGGGGTGCGGAAGATAAGCCATCCAGTGAGAAGTGGTATAAGATAGATGATCAAGAAACGAATCACCGGACTGGCTTCATCCATAAATGGAGCAGTGTTAAAGATCACCTGCACCAGGATCATCCCCAAGGCGATTCCTGCCGTTGTATAAACTGTCGCACTGAGGGCACGCCTCCAGCCCGCCGATTGGACCTTAGGATCTCGTGAGCGTTGGGGCTTCTGATAGGAGAGGAAATAAACCACCAGCCCTAGTAGACCGAAGATCACAGAAATCCAGACCCAGGCAAATTTGACCCCCCAGGTCGCGTGCTTGTCACGCTCGAGATCGATGGCCACAAAACTCATAGATCCTGCTGTGAGGAGGAGCCATGTCACCAAGAGATGATCAAAAGAAAACGGCAATTTCGATTTGAAGATCCTGTACTCACCATATCGAATGATCTCTTCACTGGTCCCATCCTTATAATTTAAGACAAGACTAACGACCTCAATCAACCCGCCTTTGGGATACACGATATCCCGATGCACGACATGGCTGGGGTCGCTGAAATCATCAACACCCACAGTTCCACCCAAAGCTTCACTGAGACCAAAAGCCCAATGCATCCCCGGTACCTTTTCGTCTTCAAGGACATTTCCCGTGACGACTGCCGCGTCATTAACTCCCAAGCCTAACTCTGCGATATTGCGTCTCGCTTCATCCTGAAAAATGTATTCCCGTAATCCTGCCGCACATCCCCCTGGACCTAGCACTTCGAGGATCCGGTTTTCTTCCACCACGAGAGACACCAACTCATTCCTACACATCATGGGAATAGTGCCTTCTGTTTGGCTGGGATGCCCTTCCATTTCACCCTCGTATGGAACGATATAGGCTTCACCGCTGGGCAAATTGATGACCCGCATTCCCTCACCATCAGCGTGCAGTTGCCCGTCATCAACCTCGGCCGTACGATAACGGAGATCGAAGTACATCCGATGGCCAGTCGTAAATTCCACCTCTGCACTTATAGCTCGGTCCAGTCTTTCCACCAGAATGGAACACTTTCGAGCAACTTCACCATAATCCGCTGCCAAGGCCGTCTGTTCCATCGCCTTCGTTACGGTTGGCATACTGGCTGCCCGAAGATGAGGGTATCTCTGGACAAACTCGATCAACGGAGCCGTCGCCGAGTATTCCGTGAGCGCAATAACGATGTTGGTGTCAGCTATTACATCTTCCAATCGGATAGACTGACCTCCTAGTTTGCCGTCCTCCGGCAAGGGTCCACTATGCTGCCCAGTTGCAAGATAGCTATAGAGAGGGTGCACATCGAAATTTAACCTTGTGCCCAGTTGAATCAAACCTTCATGCCACTCCTTAGCCATCAGACGACGTCGCGACCATTCCGTGTTGTTGACCAACTCGCCATGGGGCAAATCGATCATAACCAGGATCTTTTCCCCTGGCTGAGGTGCAAATACATCAACGATCAGTTTCTCAAAGTCAAAAGTCTGAGCCCTTTGCGGCATGATCCCACATGCCGTCAGTCCGATAGCAATAAATAGGAGCAACAAATACTTGTAAACTCTTGATCTCATCTCAAAGATCATCATATCTACCCTTGATGCTAAACCAAAACACTGTGTCTAGGATCTCCTCACCCAACGCTAAAGAAACCGCAATAACGAATTGGCTGGTTGACCCTGCTTGAAAACGCCATACCACAGCGTGAGAGGGAATACGATGAGCAAACCCAACAGCCAATACGTGTACATCGCAGGAATGCTCGTGCCGTACGGAGCCAACCATCGACCCATCCATAAGTATATGAATAGGTGAAGGATGTAGAAGAACAGGGGCGTACGTCCGAATACGACCAGCGGTTGGAGGATGCGTTGTGCTGTCTCCGTTGCCCGGGCAAACAGTCCCAAAACAATCAGGTTGACCCCCATTGTCATAAGAGTGAAGGTCATGCTGGGGGGATATTTGACCACGTTGAGGAAATCGATCCAACTATCGCCCATCCTTGGTCGGATGTTTCCAAATCCGTCCAGATATCGAATTATCACAAAGGCAAAGAGAAATACCCCACCAAGCCAGATCGCTCGCTTGAAAGATCTTCCTGAATCTTCTACAACCCAATGACCAAAGAAGATCCCAAATGTGACCAACTCCAACCAACTTAAGATCGGATAATTCGACCATAAGACGAGATCTCCACCACTGTAACCGAATAGTAGACCGAGTGGTTGGTCAAAGATGAGACCCCACTGACTCGGGTCTGGGTGAGATAATTCCGTTCCAATGAACAGTACACAAGTCAAAACAAGCAGATAGGTTGATTTGAGTCGAAGCAGGAAGCTTCCCAAGATCATGCCTCCACCCAGAGCGGTCAGAACTCCGATGTAAAACTTGGGGAAGGCATCAAGACCTAACTGCCAGGCACGATTGATGATCAACAACTGAATAGCGATCAGAAACCCTCCACGAATCAGGAAGTGGCGGATAATGCCCCACTCACTCCAGCCCTGCTCCCGGCGGGAATGAGCGAATAAATACATCCCCACACCCATCAAAAAGGCAAAACCTGGTGCAGCGGGATGGGTCACCAAGCGGGTCAGGAAGGCAAACGCATCATGATAAACAGGAAATTCACCTCCCCATTGCTCACCTGGAGGATGATTTTGAGCGACAAAGTAACTCGTATGATCAAGCGCCATGATGACCATCATCAAACCGCGTAGCGCATCAATGGGGTGAAGACGTTTGGCTTTGTTGATCATTCTCTTGACAGATTGGATCTTCTGATTCTCCGCGATGGTATGCTCTTCCTTTATCTATCAATGTAAAGAAAGATATATCATTTTTCAATTCTTACGAAATCTTGATATCGGTTCTAAACCGAGTTATGTAGCTCGGCAACCCATAATAATTCCTGGGGCTGAGGTGCGTTCACTATAACGAGAGGTTCGAATTCCCTCGAAGAATTCATCTTTATTCGATAGGATCCCTTCAATAATGGCCACACAATTACCTATACTTACGAAGTAAGCATGGGTAAGATGCTGAACAAGATACCTAATCCGTTTGAAACAAAATGAATCACGATTGAAGGCGTGGTGTTCTTTGTACGTTGGACAACGAAGGGCAACATCCAGTGTTTGAGGAGCATAAAAGGCACTGCCCACCACTTGAATAGGTGAAACAACGACCAAAGCACCCCATTCACTAGCCAGGCATATCTTCCGTGCTCCAGCTCCTGACGAGGGAGAATGTAACCGCGCCACCAGAGCTCTTCGCTGAAGATATTAAATGTGAACACGATCAAGAGATAGGGGATATTTGTAAGTGGGATGTCCGCACCCGGAGGCCAGAAACCCAGCTGCTCGTACACGAACTGGGCAAATGTATTGAGGAGAAACCCCAGAACGAGGTAGAGAACCATGAAGGGGAGCGTCCACTTCCATGCAGTGGAATCCATCCGTTTAATACGAAGGCGTTCCTTAATCGAGATCCAACTAAGAGGCCAACCTTCCACTCTCAAGGCAAGGATTGTCGCAACGAACAAACCAATGAATACCGTGAGGTGCACCGCATTGTATGCGTACTCCTCTGACATCCCAAGTTGCACTATAGAAGGCATGAGAACGTACTGCGCAAAAAGGCCATAAAGTCCGGGGATCATAAAGAAAAGAAAGGACTGCCAAAGTCTCATGGGCTTGGCAACGCCTTGTTGTTTCATTTAATTACCCCCCTTCGGATGTTTGTAGGAAGCGTAATCAATTAATTTTTAGTCAACGCCAAATAGCTACGAACTCATAGGCTCGCCATGACGCCAGAGGAATCCAAATCAGTTATGCGGAGAACCCGATGCAGCGAGATGTTTGGCGACCTGTTGAATGACAAGATCCTACCGCACAAGATTCAAAACATACTCCTAATTTCGCTCTGCCCTGCGAGCCCCCTGCGCCACGAGTTGCGACCTGACACCACGCCGCGCACAAAGAGCCCGGTGGGGATGAAGCAGATCAGACCCATGCAAAAGATCACCACAACATCGACCAAAGCGAATGGCGCAGTAGTAAAGAATGGCTGTAACAACAAAACGATGATCAACCCGATGAATAACATGCTTGCCTGGAAAAGCAGCCCTAGACCGGTCACATACCCAAACGCTTTACGCTGCCAAAGCAGTACCCCACAGACTACCCAAGCTGGAGACGTCAAACAATCTGATATGTTGAGCGCGAATTCTGTTTCGGCAATGGGTGCCTGACTGGTGAGCCCGTTGACCATGACGGCGATGACCCGGAAGAAGAAGAGGAGCCCTAGTCCAGCCAGGATACCCCCGGCGAGGCGATTGGGTACAACACCGGTAAGTGCCTTTTGAACTGCTTTTGCATCAATGTTGGCAAGCAAGGCGATGAGGGTGTACACACTTAGCATCACCAGTGCGAGATGCAGAAGAAATGCCACGTTGAGCGGCATGGCAAAGATGTATACGAGGTAATTGTACAGAGTGAAGAAGAGTGCGCCCGGCCAAAAGAGCAGCCCGAGTAAGTTACCGCGCCGCGTGAGCCACATTGAACCAAGCAAGATCGGCAGTCCGATAAAGAGATTGGACACGTCACTGGGCAGGAACGACTGAAGCAGTTCGTCCGACGGATAGGTGATCGTCTGGTACAGGAGGCCGGCGATGGACGCAGCCGCCATCAGGATGGCGATGATGAAAGAGAGAGCGTACATCAGCTTGAGGTTTCCCCTGAGCGGTAGACTGACGTTGTTGTCTTGATTCGTGTTCATACGTTTCAACTCCTTTCAACCTATCTCAGACAGGAAATACCACCCAACCTACTGGATATGTGGATGAAGATACGAGCCTAACCCATGGGGCAAATCGGGTCATTCAGCGTATGATATGGGAATCAACTTCCACCGATGGTGATCGAAGCCATCGAAACCACCTCAGGTTGTAAGGCTTTGTGTAGCTGGGGCAAACATCTATCAGCTTCTCGCTCGCCTACTGCGATGATCTCGGTCGCCCGTGGGAAGCTGGAAAAGATCCCGATATCCGATGGAAGAGGTGGCTGTATGAGAACCTCCGGCCTTGCGTCGACAATCCTTATCCGGGTCAGTGCTCTGCCAAGCAGCGTGATGGCTCGATAGGAATCCCATAAGAAATCCGGCAGTAAGCGCAGTGTTTCTGGAGCCTCTAGAGGATTTTCTTGCACCGAATCCGGTGTGACATTGCTGGCAATCACGATCTCAGCACCAAGATTACGGACTACATCCACCGGCAGATTGTTCAACAATCCACCATCCACCAACCAATGACCGTTCGATGCCACAGGTGGCAAAACGCCAGGGAAAGCACATGTGGCAAGGAGCGCGTCGATCACGGGTCCTTGGTCAAGACGGATCTCCTCCCCACTCAGGAGATCAACCGCTGTTAGAGCCAGCGGCAAATGGAGATCACGAAAGGTAAGATCGGGATCGACGAATCTCGAGAGAAATGTACGCAGGCGTTTTCCAGCCAGCAGACCGCGACGAGGTGGGAGAGGATCCACCAGTTTTACGAGCTCGCGGAGTTTGGCCATTCGCAGAGCTTCCTTTTCCAGCTCCGCTACTGTAACGCCCGCGGCGTATGCTGCGGCGATGATGCCGCCCATGCTCGAACCAGCGAGGCAGTCCACCGGGATACCCTCGCGTTCCAGCACTTTGAGCACGCCGATGTGCGCTAGCCCACGTGCACCACCCCCGCTCAGTGCGAGCCCCACAACCGGATGATTCCCTTTGTTTCTCATGTTCTACTCCCTAGCAGTTGTTCACAATTAATCATTCTGACAAGAAGATGTCATTTGTTCTCGTATCAAAGTCGATCACATCGTGCGTACGTTCCTCAGTAAACCCACCAGCGATCAATTGTAGTTAAGGCGCAGACGTTGAACCATGCTATCGATCGGTTCAACGGGTCGCACTTTATCACTCAGTTCACGTCCAGCGTATGAGGCTCCCTTTATTCCTTTGATCCTCAGGCGTACCCTTAGCATATTCTTAGGAACACCCTTTAAATGCCCTTTTCTTACACTCATGACTGTACCTCGCTACGGTTCCCTCTCTTTTACTTTGATAATCAGAACCTAGAACTCCTCCCGACTGAAACGCCATATCGCCAGCAAAATGAACGACATCGACATCAGTACGGTGGTGATCACAGGGGTATATGATGACAGCGCTCCACCTTGAGCTACAGGCAACGCCATATCTACCAATCGCATGGGCATCAGTGTAGGAAACCACGGAAATTTCATCGCGATGAACTGTCCTATTAGATCCTGTCCGATGAGGACGGCGATCGAAATTCCAATCACCGGACCTCTACTGTAGAAGAGAGTTCCAAGCATCAATGCCAGAGTAATGTAAAACACCATGTGAAGAGCTTCTAGGCCTAAAGCTGCCACAAAAGAAGTCGGTCGTATAACAAGGTCCCCTTGTAAGAAAAACTGAAAATAGGCAATGAAACCTTGTAGCACGACGATGATGGTTAGAATGGCGAACCCATTGGCGACAAGCTTGGCCAAGATAAACGCATTACGAGAGATGGGGTTAGACATGATCCATGCCGCGGTCCCTGATTTCTTCTCGCCAACAATCACACCTTGCATGAGGATCATCACCCCAAAGACAGCAAAAACCGCAAGAAACTGAAAAAATACATCCAGAACCTCTGCAGCACTCGGTGCGCCTCCCTTATCTACAGCAGGCACGATCCAGAGAAGGAGGATGACAAATCCATTCAAGAGCAGGAACCAAATCAAACACTGAACCCACCATTTTCGTGTACCCCACCAAAAGCCGTTCTCCTTGCGCAGCATGTTTATAAAGCCGCTGCGCCAGGGAGGTTCTCTGACCATTTGAAGCGAGCTAAGGCTGGACATTTTCCTTCCCTTCCACAATGCTTAAAAACACTTCTTCGAGTTCGTACTTCTTGCGTCCGAATTCGATCACCGTAGTTTCTTCATCTGATAGGATCAAGCGCAGCAATTCCGCTTTGGCAGCTTGCTCATCCGATACATGAACTCGCCAGGTGATCCGACCATTCATCGAAGTGGTATCGATACCCGACACCCATTCCCTTCGAGTGACTCGAGCCTGTGCTCCACTGGGATCACCTTCCATGACCACGGTGTAGATCGTCCCATCGCTCCCAGCTAGCAACTCTTCCATGGGCGCTTGAGCGACGAGCTCGCCATGATTGAGAATAGCAACCGTGTCACTAACCTGCTGGACATCGTCCAGGATATGTGTGGAGTAAAAAATAGTGGTGTATTTCCGCAGTCGCTCCATCACCTCAAGCACGTCCCTACGCCCTCCCGGATCGAGGTTAGCCGCAGGTTCATCCAAAATGAGCAGATCGGGATAGTTAACTTGAGCCTGGGCAATTCCTAGGCGTTGGAGTTCGCCTCCCGAGAAGCCTTTGATTGGTCGATCTGCTTTGTTCGTCAACCCAGCCATTTCCAGTGTTTCGGCGATCCGATTCTCCAATGCATCCTTTAGTCCTGTGTAAAAGAAACGCGCTCGAAAGCGGAGGGTCTCGCGAGCTGTCATATACTCGTAATAGCTCGGGTTCTGTGCCAAGTATCCAATACGTTTACGGATCTCTACGTTGTCACGCAGAATGTCGTGACCAAAAACAGTCCCGCCTCCGCTGGTGGGTCTTGTTAACCCCAATAAGAGCTTGATCGTTGTAGTTTTCCCAGCACCGTTTGGCCCCAGAAAGCCGAAAATGGAATTCTTGGCGACCTTTAAATCAAGCGACTTGAGAGCTTCAACATCCTTGTAAGATTTGCTCAATCCTTGAGTATTGATAACCCATTTGTTTGGTGTCTCCATATTCATTTCACCTTGATTTCGCAATAACATCGTCCACAACAGATAGCTTGTCGTAGATGCAGAACTTATGCACCTTACAATACTCCTTCCATGGACTTAGGTTAATGATCCTCAAAACTGCTGATCGGTTTTCGCTTGAAAATACCATAAAACAATCACCCCCCAGTTTCATCCGACAACTGGGGGGGTTTGATATTGGTCAGGTGACCAATTTATTCCGATAAACTTTCGATCTCAAATTTCTTGTCGCTTGGGTGTTATAGAAAGGAGCCCCGAATCATTCCATCAATTTAAGTGTAAGTACACCCTTCTTCGCCCATGCAGATCCGTATCCCAAGTATGGGAACCCCCACCCCTTTTTTCTACCAACATCCGTGGTAATTAGCGATACGTTTAATTTCGCGCCACATTCACCGGACATTTCTTCGGTCCATGCATACCCATATCCTGAATAAGGGAAACTCCATTTACTCTCCTTACGAACTTTGGTCGCCATCAAGTTAAGCATATTGCCACCGATATTTCCCTCCATCCTTTTCCCCCATGCGTATCCGTAACCTAAGTACGGGAACCTCATTCTTTTCTCCGTGCCAACATCCGTGGTCAATAAATCAACAGCAATCCCATTATTGACGCCCTGCATTCTTTTCGCCCACGCATATCTATACCCAAAATATGGAAAACTCCACTTCTTCTGCATACCCACATCAGTCGTCGATAGATCAATGCTCAATAGCCCACCATTCTCTCTAACAAGATCCACCAATGCCTCATAGGAAATGGGATTGTTTGAGACCTCTTGAACATGGGGGGATTCATCTAGCAATGGGGTTCGACAATTAGGACAGTTACCAATCCATCCCTCAAATTCACATCGGCAGTTAGGGCAATACATCCTCTCTCCCTCCTGAATATCCATCGAGCAACCACCCTTGACGGATCTTGATCTACACCCGACCCAGCAATGCTTTGTAAAATCGTCTCGCGCTGAATGGCTGTCCTGAGAGCAGCGTTTGGGCGCGGAACATATTCGCCACAGATCTGACAACAAAAACGGCAGTGAGCGCCATTAGTCCCGCGGCAAGTAAAGGTTGCCAGAAAGGCACACCACCAATGGTTAGACGCATGATCATTACAACCGGTGCGGTCAGCGGGAAAAGGCTTAACGCTGTCGGAAGAGCTGCATGTGGAGCCTCACCCGATGCCATTAACGCAATGATATAACCGGCCATCAGCGGTATCATGACCACCCAGGTCGCTTGGGTGATCTCCTTCATGTTCGGGACTAACGCCCCAGCACCGGCCATCAGGCTTGCATACACAACATATCCAAGGATGAAAAAAACTATCCCCCATGCCAAGAGCGAAGGTGGAATGGTGAGCTCAGCAGGGAGATTGAGCACCCCCCCACCCAGACGAAGGATGGCGTAACTTGCACCTAACCAAGCTATCGTTGGGAGCAGACTGGCGATCCCTAACCCTATGAGTTTACCAGTCAGCAGCTGACGTGGATGAATGGACTGCATCAAGATCTCCATCACCCTGTTTTCTTTTTCACCACTTACATTCCTGATCAGAAGGCTGGATCCCATCGAGATGAATAAATAAAAGAGGACCGCCATGATGAAAGGTATATAACGGACCAGTGTGCTGGACTCGCAGGCCGGTCCGGGTGTAGAGCAATCCTCCTCAGTGTAACGATCGTACTGCGGCTCTGGGGCCAGATTGGTTACCTGTAAATTCATCGGATTCCAGACCTTGTTCGCGAGCTCGGTGTCACCTTCAAGCAGGTTTACCAACAGGGTCTGGCGCATTATCCACTCTTGGCCATCCGATGAGGTCGGAGAGTACGTCGGGTGAACATAAATAAATTCACCCCGTTCAATATAATCTTCAGGGATGACGTAATAGGCTCCAATCTCGCCTGCTTCCAACGCCTGTTGAGCTTGCTCCTCATTGAGGTAAGGTAACAGGTGGTCGGTTGGAATCTGTTCCGGAATGTCATCGATAAGCCCCGCTAGATCGACATACCCTTCAATTTCGAGCTCGGAGCTCTCCTCCATGCTCGTCGAAACATCGACGCTGCTTGAGGTGTCACTTCTCAGGATTGATAAGATGGCGAAGATAAGAATCGCTGCGAGCGGAATGCCAAAGGAAAACAACAGGAACGACCGACGACTGAGAGTTGTGATCAATTCGTGACGAAGGACATGCACGGTCTTACTCATGACAGACTCGCTTTCGTGATCGCCGTACTTCTGTTGCGGATTATCTCAGCTAGCCTTAAACGCTGCCCGTAGCGAAGCATGCCTAATCTGAACACGGAGGCGGCCAGCCACAGGGCTCCTAAAGCGCACAGCGTCTGGATAACCACACTCAGGGCGATCTGCCACATCGGTATCACTGCGAACATGCTACGAAAACCAACAGTCAAGATCGATGTAAAGGGCAAAAGGCTAAGCATGATGGATATGGTGCCATTGGGATTCTCGATAAGGATCACAAGCATATAGAGTGGGATCATGTGGAGCATGAAAAAGACTGCGCCCAACGATTGACCCTCTTGTGCTTCTGCTACGGTTGCGCCCAGTGCAAACATCAGGGCAGATGCCAACACATAGGCGGGGACGGCGATCGCGATCATATAAAATACCGCCCCCCAGTTAATGCTTGGATTCTGGAACCATTCAATGCCCAGCACATCGCCACCGACGATGACGGCTAAGATACCCACCAGGATCCAGGCAGCTAACTGAGTCAAACTGATAGCGACGATGCCCAACACCTTACCGGCGATAAGCTGAGGGGGCGAAATGGAGGTAACCAAGACCTCCATTACTCGGTTCTCTTTCTCCTCAACTACTCCAGCCATCAGGTAACCAGAACTCATCATGAGAAGGAAGACGAAGGCCACACCGATGAGCATTGGCAGGAAATTTCCGAGCGCCGGTCCACCGGCGGGAAATTCTAGACTGCCGTCTGGTGACCGGATCGTCACCTCGCTTCTGACTGTGACGCGTCTTGCTATTTCTGGCGGCTGATCCCGTAGGAGGTTGATCTGTATGAAATCGTAGAATTGTTGTGTCGCATTCCTGCCCGGTTCCTTGAGGTACAAAAGTTCAACCTGGCTGGTTTCACCAAAATCAGAGGCCAATACGTAGTAAGCTTGAATCTCTTCGGCCTCAAGTGCCTGACGAGCTTCACTCTCCGTCTTATAGGGTATGAATTCAATAGGTTTGTCCGATCGGTCTACAGGAGCGGGCAAGGGGTTCTCTAAAAAACCAGCATAGTCAACATACCCCACCGGCGCGTCGTTCTCCTCCAAGGAGGTCATGATGAGGCCCAACCCCACAGTAAAGCCGACCATGAGTGGAACACTCAGCAGGGCGAGGATGAAGCTCTTCTTGAAGACGTTTCGTTTATATTCATTCAGGGCTACAAGCCAGAGCTTGGACATCACTTGTCTCCCTCTTCCACCACGCGGATAAAGATCTCGCTCACGGATGGAATAGCTATTTCAAATTTTTCCAGAAGGACTTCCTGAGCCATTAATCCACTGAGGACATCCTGCGGGCTGGTGCCTTCCGCCAACATCAGCTTGAATGTGCCGTTATGTTGGCGAACAATCTCGGCTCCTGCAACGCTTGGCAATTCTCCCGCGGTTCGCACCAAAACAGCGTTCCCGGAATACTGGCGGCGGATCGTTTCTAGGTTTCCGTAGAGCACATCTCTCCCCTCATCGATCAGCACGATACGATCGCACAGCTCTTCGACCTGGTGCATCTGATGGGTGGACATGATGATGGTTGTGCCCTGATTGCGTAATTCCTGCATTAAATCCTTCACCAATTGAGTGTTAATCGGATCGAGGGCGGTGAAAGGCTCATCAATGATGATCAACTCCGGGTGATGAAGGACGGTATTGATGATCTGTGCTTTTTGTTGCATGCCTTTACTGAGTTCTTCAACCTTCTTCTTCCGGTGATCAGCCAGATCAAAGCGTTCGAGATACCCTTCTAATCGTTTAAGTGCTTCGACCTTAGACAAACCTTTCAGCGTGCCCAGGTAAATTAGACAACGATCCAGTGCAATGTCCTGATACAGCCCGCGATCCTCAGGCATATAGCCGATGCGGTCTTTCTTCGCCTCCGTCATCGGACCATCCAGGATAGACACTGTCCCTTTTTCAGGCTTGAAGATGTCCAAAATGAGGCGGATGGTGGTGGTCTTACCCGCCCCGTTAGGGCCGAGCAAACCGAAGATCTCGCCCCGATGGACTTCAAAAGATACATCGGCAACAGCTTGCGTGGCGCCAAAAGATTTCGCGACGTGTGAGACTTCAATTGGATTCATTTCGTAACCCTTTCTTTCCGCTCAAGTGAAGCATATGATCTATTTGCAGTCACTTCTCCTCGATACACATTCTATATGGGTGAAGCTACCCTCCGTTTCATGTCTAAACGGAAGCAATTATAAATCACAGTTCGCTCCATTTTCTTAGCTCGAAGTGGTCCAGAGTCAATCTAGGACTAGACCTGAAGATAAACAATAACTTGCCAATCTCCAATTCGGTTGTTGAACACCCGGCTCCATCATCGCCCGATCCAAGATCGATTTCCTACCAAATCCCTGACAACAGGGAGATGACTTCCCTTATATGCCTTCATAAGCTGACACTGTAACCAATAAAGCTAAACCTCTACAATCGATTTAGAACCTTGAGCGGTTCGATGAGCTCTCCTTATGTTTACATTTGGGGTCCATGTGATGAAGGAGGTTTGTGGATGAGGGGGCGGGGTGGAACAGCGCCCCCTCATCCCCGTAAAGAGGAGGAGCCCTCCCGCTCAAAGGGGGCTACCAATGGGATATCAGCTATATTCTTCTCAACGGTCGCAATGAGTATCATTCCCAAATCTCGATCAAAAAATAACAATGTGAAACTGAGTGGAACGCACCTATTGGTCATCTTTTATAAGCAAATAGGTGTGTAACCGTACCTAAGGGCTTCAATCATCCGAAGTGACGCCCACCTCCTCGAACTGATGAGGAACTGAGAGGGATTCTTTGTAGGATTCAAGGTTCAAACAGACCGCGCTTCCCAGTTTTAAATCGGGGTTGACCTGCAGATTGTGAGACTTGTTCGGTTTTGGCTTGCTTCGGGATGACAGATAAGATTTTGCCTCAACATATCGACGCCATCTCTCGGCTTCCCTCAGGAATTCGTCTTGGCGAGCTTTTCCTGGACCCAAAGTTAATAACCACATCTTTTCCTCCATCGGTTCACCTCAACATGCCTCTGTGTGTCGATAACATGTTGCGAACCACAGAGAAAGACACGACTCTTAAAAACGGTCCCCCCACTTTCCGAAATTAGGATTTCTGTCTTCTTCGAGATTCTTCATCCCTCTACGAATGAAGGTGCTGAATTCTCACCCTCATAAGTTTTGTATTCGAGACGAGACATAACCGCTGAATTTTTTATCAAAACAACGGAAGCCGTAAGTGCGCTGAGAATAACGGCAAATTTTAATAACGATTCTCCCGTCTCCATGCTGGTTTCAGCTTCCTCGATAAATCGTGCTTCCTCGACTTTGGTCAACGCGTCTTTGATGTATTCATCAGCTAGTCGTTTCACCTGCTCGGGAGGCATCTGCATCAACGTATCTCCTTCTCTTTCAATGTGATCGCCTTCAAACCCGCCCACAATTTCTTATGACTGCAAGTAAAAGGTCAGGTGAGCTTGTCTTGTGTACAAAGTTTTTGATCCCAGCATTCAACGCTTCTTGGTTCGCTTCGGGCCTACCACTCATCACGATCACGCATAATTCTGGGTGATCATCCCGCAGGGTTTGCAGCGTCTTGGATCTATTCAGACCTGGCAAATCCCAATCGATTAGCAACACATCAGGGCATGATTCATTCGCCTTGATGACTAGATCCTCCGCATTCACCGCCTCTGCTACCACATCCAAACCTTGCTGTCCCTCCAATAAAACACGCAGCGCATAACGCACCTTTGATCGACCATCCGCCAGTACTATCCGCATTCATACCACCTTGTGTATCGATTTCAGAGTCTCATTTATTGACCAGTATGAATCAAAAAAGCCCCAGCGACATCAGGCATCTGGGGAATTCTCTTATTGGACAGGTGTCCTATTTATTTTTTAACTTCCCTGAAAAAAGGTCACCCGCGAGAAGAGGATC